>QHSL01000061.1 GCA_003220435.1 Candidatus Rokuibacteriota bacterium
CCGTCGCCCGTGAGACTCCCACGATTTCCAGAGGGAGCTGCTCGACTGCCCCGAGGGTGCGACGGGCAGCGACGAGGCCGCGCTCGCGTTCCGTGATGTAGAGTACCTCGCCGAGGTTGATCAGTGACAGATACACGGTGTGGCGCTTCGCCTCTGCGCTCTCGAGAACCGATCGGACTCGCGGCATCCCCGCCTCGCCCTCGAGGTAGGCCAGGACCGCGAAGCTGTCGAGCACGTAGGCTGCGGGACTACCGGCCACGCGCGCGCTCTCTCCTGTGCTCGGTGAGGAGCGCGCGAGTGAGAGATGGCCGCCCCTTCAGCATGCCGGCGGCCTGCCGGACTGGTCTGGCCATCGCCGGGACGAGGGCGAGGACGCCCCCGTAATCGACGACGGAGACTTCGGCGCCTGGATGCAAGTTGTACTTCTTCCGAAGGTCGGCCGGAATGACGACCCAACCCTTCTCGGAGACCGTGACGGACATAGGCCCTCCTTCGCGTTATACGATCAGGCATGAATGTATAACTCCGCATCATACGGCACAAGGGCAGACTGTGCTGGCGCGGCGCGGCTAGTGCGGCGCGGCTTGCGCCCCGGCGGGTGTTCGGGGTGTCCTAACGGCGGGCCGCGACCACCCGGGAAGGGAAACGATGATCGTCCAGGGACTCCGGCCACCCTCGAGTGAGAGCTCGCCCCCTGTCACCGAGACTGTCACTCACGCCGCGCGACAGGGTTCAACTGGCCGCCATTCCCCGCAACGTCGGCCGCACGCAACCGGCGAAGCACGTTGTTGAGAGTGCGGCGCTGCGGGCGATTCAGGGAGAGAACTGAAAATCCTGGTGTCGGCGGTTCAATCCCGTCCCTGCCCACCAACACTTCGGGCGGGTTAAATCGAGCCTCCGCGTTTGAGTGCCGGGAAGCGTCCAGACACCGCTTCTATAGCACCTGTGCGTGGCTCGGTGGCTCTTCTCTTTCATCCTTCGTGAATTTTCCGGGCTAGTCCTTCTCGCTGGGCTGGTAGGCTGGGTTCCGCTCGCACGAAGTGCTCTGAATCATGTTCCGCAACAATGGGTTCGAGCTACGGAGCGCCGTCGCGCGGGCCTCCGCGCAAGACCCGATGTCGTCGAACCTGCACGATTTCACCCCAAGAGACCAGTCCACCATGCAGTACTGGCTCCAGCCGAACTGCACCCGTCTATTCACATACAGGGCCAGTGGGTCATCGACGTAGTTGGGCTGGGCTTTGGCCGTGACAGTCCACCCCAGCATCACGACGCACGATAGGACCACTATCCACATGAAGTTCTCCACACTCTGCCTTGGGGCCATTATCATAGCTCTTCTCAGCCCGACTGGTCAGTGTCAGGATTACTACTGCGGCCACCGAAGTCATTCTCGGGACCGCCCCTTGCGTCGCTGCGGCCGACGACTCCAAGAGTCCCAGTCATGCTAGGCCCCATGGTAACAACCCTGTTGCCGGCCTCGTTGATGGCGACCGTGATACCAGCGGGCAGCGAGGCGATCGCCGGGCTGGAGAGATTGAAGTTACGACCCATTTCTACAGGTTGGCCCTCAACAGTCAGATCAGCGGGGGCGGTAGCCTGGATTTCACCGTCGGTCCGCGCGCCGAAAAAATTGAAGATGAGACTGGCTATATCGAAAGAGTACGGATCCTTACCTGGAGGCCAGGGCGGTACTTGCTCGTGCTTTGGCGGACCGTGCCTGACGGCGTCGAGGTAGGCCTCGATTTGCGCGATTATGCTCAGGGTGAAAAACGACGGCCCAAGCGGGGGGGGTAGCCCAAGGCGACGTACTGTTGATGGAGGTGGGCGTAGAAGGCGTCTCGACCTAACCCCTGGTACGCGTTCACATTATGTTGAAAAGTAGCCTGGCTGGCGGCATCCTTTGCTGCTGAATTCATCGTCTCCTGAGCGTAGAAGTACGCAGCCGCTCCGTAGAGGAGGTCCTGCGCTCGACCTCTGACCTGATCGGATAGCGATAAGTCCTGTCCCATTGCCGGAGTCCCCCTTCAGGCATCCCCGCGACTCAGAAGCGTTTCGATCACACGCCATCCGCCGCCATCGGCCGCCTCCAACTCCATGCTCCACTCGATCCCGGACTGCCGCCAGCGTCAAAGTCGACTCCGGACCACCACCGCCGTAGGAGCGAGGCGTCCCGGCTAGACCCCTGTGGAACGAATTTAATTTAGGCGTCTCCGCGACCGAGAAGGGTTTCGAAGTTCCCGCCGTCGGAGCCCGGTCCACCAATTAGAACGATCACTCTAGGGCCATTGCTGCCGGGGAGTCGCACGGGACGACCTTGACCGACAACTCGTCGCTGGCCGGCACGTTGAGAGCGTGGGAGATGCCGCTGAGATATGAGTCAACGCTGTAGCACTTCGGGCATCGTCACGCGTCTCCTCGAGACAGCAGCGTCACGAAGTCCCCAGTGTTCCGAAGGAGATGTTTCGTAATCTCGATGCGCACGCGGGCCACGAACTGCCTTGGCGTCATGCCGAGATCGGTCCGACAGAGACTAGCGAGATGGCCACGCGACACCCCGATCGACGAAGCGACGGCCGTCAGCGTGGAGGTTTCGGCAAAATGATCGCGGAAATAGTCTATGGCGCGACCGATGACGGAATTGAAACGGGTAGCGGTATGCTGCTCGTGGTCCATGGTGAGCGCGGTCGCGAGGTGGTCCATAAGATCGTTCAACCGATACGGCTTTGGCACGACCGCGCTAATCGCTAACGTTGCGAACTCGGTGGTGGTCCATAGCTCGGGACGAGCAGCCAATACGATTACCGAGCAAGATGGGAGGCGTGCACGAACAGCACGAAGGAAGACGAGGCTATCCACTGGCGTGACCGAGTCGTCTAGTAGAATCGCCACGTACGACGGTGACTTCAGTCTTTCCAAGGCCGCCGGTAGGGTCCATGCAGAGTCGACGGGGAATCGGGTGCTGATCGCAATCTGTAGGGTACCGACAACCCCTAGGTCGATACCGACTATGAGTAGCTGAGTGAGTGGCTTTTGCATTGAACGCGAGCCGGGCTGTCTGGCAAGTGCATCACGGACTCGTGACAGGAGTTCCTTGTTGGCGAATGGCTTGATGAGGCAATCGAGGGCTCCTAGCTTCATGGCCGTGACTGCCGTGGGAACTGTAGCCGCGCCAGTAACAAGGATCACCGCGGTCTTGGGGTGCGTGACGCGGAGGCGTGACAAGACCTCGATCCCACTCATTCCCGGAAGCAAGACATCGAGCAGAATGAGATCGACCCGGCGAGAACGCAGGAGCGTGAGCGCCGCCGGGCCATTCGGTGCATCCAGAACGTCGTAATCATTCTCCAAGATCCGTCTGAGCAACTCACGGATCGCGGGCTCGTCGTCGACGACAAGGATCACGCAACACTGAGACCGCTGTCGCGTCCCCGACGTCGCCGGGTCGGATCGGCGAGCAGATCTGGCGGCCCGCGAGCGCGATCTGCCGCGGCCGCCTGCACTAGAGCGCCCCATGCCTACCGCAGCTCCACTTCGTCAACACCGGCCATTGGCCGTCATCGCGGCGACTTCCCCCTAACACCGTCGCCCACGACGGAGAGCCCGATCAATGCACGCCGAGAACGAATTGATGCACCGGCTCAACCTATGGACGGTGCAAGAAGCATTCCCGATGTGATCGATGCGCACACCCGCGCGCGATTGTCGCGTCCCGACCCTCACGCTAAACTCGATGCCAGTGAGCGCAGGGGCCCGCCACCTCCGCAGCCGCACGCGTCTGGCGCCTTACGTCGCGGCCGTGGCCGTGATGCTTGTCGCCCTCGTTCTGCTGGTGCGGGGGCAGGTCACGGTCGACGTCGTCGCCAGCCGCCTGGAGATACCGTGGGCGCTCGCGTTCGCGGCCGACAAGAGACTCTTCGTCACGGAGCGACCAGGGCGGGTCCGCCTCGTGACAGTCAGCGGGCTCCAGGCGAAGCCGGTCGCCGTTCTGCCGGTCACTGAGCGGGGCGAGAGCGGGTTGCTTGGGTTGACCCTCGACCCGCGGTTCGACGAGAACGGCTATCTCTATGTCTGCTACACGACATCGGGCCGTGGCGATCGGCTGGTCAATCGCGTCACCCGCCTGACGTTTCGCGACGGCACCGCGGGTCACGAGGTGATCCTGCTCGACGGCATGCCTGCGGCCGGGAACCACGACGGCTGCCGGCTCAAGTTCGGATCCGACGGTAAGCTGTACATCACGATGGGGGATGCCGGCGAGCCCGCGCTCGCCCAGCGGCTTGAGTCTCCCGCGGGCAAGATTCTTCGCCTCAACGCCGAAGGATCAGTGCCGACCGACAATCCGTTCCCCGGTTCGCCCATCTACTCTCTCGGGCATCGCAACCCGCAGGGCCTCGCCTGGGACCGCAAGGGGCGGCTGATCGCTGCTGAACACGGTCCCGTCGGCCACGACGAGATCAACCACATCAGGCCAGGCGGGAACTACGGCTGGCCCGCCGTATGGGGTCGGGCCAAAGATGCGCGGTACATCGATCCCATCCTCGAATCGGGTCGTGACACGTGGGCCCCGTCCGGGATCGCCATCCGCGGCGACGACCTCTTCGTGGCGGCGCTTCGCGGGTGGCTGTTGCGGGTGACCTTGGGGCCGGACCTCGAGGTCACGAGCGTCTCGACCATCCTCGCTCACAAGTACGGGCGGCTGCGCGACGTCGTCGTCGGGCCGGACGGAGCGCTGTACGTCACCACGAGCAATCGCGAGGGCCGGGCTATTCCTGCCCCCGACGACGATCGCGTGCTCCGGGTGGCGCCGTGACCATGTGGCGGCCCGAGCTCGAGGCGAGCTTCGCCCCTGAGGATCGCACTCTGCGCCGGAGAGTAGCCAGGGATTCTCCTACACTTCATGCAGTTGTTCCTCTGCCTCCGTTGTAGACAACCACCCGATTGCGGTGTCGCCGGATCCCTAGCCACCATGGGGTAAGGTCATCTCGATGTGGTCGGTCGGCGGAGCCGTACCCGCCAAGGAGTAAGAATCAGGAGGCTCGCGATGCTCTCCAGAGCCCGTGTGGTCGGGTGGACTCGCTTTGTTCTCGTCGCCATCGCGTCTACCGTCTCGATCATCGTCCCTCGCGGGCCAGCGTTCGGTCAGGCGGACCTACCGAGCGTGTTTTTGGACACCGCCTACTCGCCACCCACCACCGGGCGACTGATTACGGTGAGCGCCGGCGGTAACTTCCAGGACGCACTCAACCGGGCGCAGCCGGGAGATATCATCGACCTTCAGGCGGGCGAGACCTTTACCCCCGATCCCTTGACCCCTGGCTCCCTCTCGGGAAGCTTCACCCTTCCCAACAAGGCGGGGGCGGGGTGGATCTACGTCCGATCCTCTGCTCATGACCAACTGCCGCCCGCTGGCGCCCGCGTCACGTCCGCCAATGCGAATCTGATGCCCAAGATCGTGAGCCCGGCGGGCTTACCGGCCATCAAGACGGACACGGGAGCCCATCACTATCGGTTTGTCGGGATCGAGGTCAAACCGGCGGCGGGAGTCGTCGTGTCGGATCTCATCGCGCTGGGCACGGGAGCCGAGCTCCTCGAAGGTGACCTGCCGCACGACATTATTTTCGATCGCTGTTACATCCATGGAGACTCGTCCGTGGGCGGCAAGCGGGGCATCGCGCTGAACTCTAAGGCGACAGCAGTCATCGATTCGTACCTGGCGGACTTCAAGCTGGTCAACCAGGACTCTCAAGCGATTGCCGGCTGGAACGGCCCTGGTCCTTTCAGGATCGCGAACAACTACCTGGAGGGTGCGGGCGAAAATGTGCTGTTCGGCGGCGCCGATCCGCGGATTCTAGGTCTCGTTCCCTCGGACATCGACATTCGCGGCAACTACTTCTTCAAACCCTCGAGCTGGCGGCCGGGCGACCCGTCGTACGCCGGCACCCCCTGGACCGTCAAGACCCTCCTCGATCTCGAAAACGCGCGGCGCGTGCTGATCGAGGGCAACGTGTTCGAAAACAACTGGGCCGGCGACTATCACGGGACCGCCATCAGAGTTACAGTCCGTAATTCACAGGGCACGGCACCCTGGGCCACGGTGACCGACGTCACGCTTCGTTACAACATCGTGAAGCTTGCGGCGGCTGGCATCGCGATATACGGTCGCGACGATCGCAATTCCAGCCAGGCGACCGAGCGTATCGTCGTTCGGGACAATCGCTTCTACGATATCGATTCGAGCCGGGGTGGGGGCGACCCGGCGATCACGAACGCCGGAAGGCTGTACGAGATGCGGACGAGCGTTCCCGCGGCGCCGAACTTCGTGACGATTGATCACAATACCGGTGACAGCGAAGACGGTGTGCCCGTCGGCGGAGTGCTTGTCGCAGGCGAAGGACCGCCGGGCACGGCAGCGAGCTTCGTCTACAAGAACAACATTGCCCCGAGGGGACAGTACGGCGTGAGTGGTCCGCCGGGGTCGGGTGAAGGCAGTGCCACGCTCGACACGTATTTCCCCGACCACGTATTCGCGAGGAACGTCATCTGGGGCCCCAGCTTCAGCTGCGCCATCTATCCAGCGGAGACC
Organism: Candidatus Rokuibacteriota bacterium; assembly: GCA_003220435.1. Taxonomy (GTDB): domain Bacteria; phylum Methylomirabilota; class Methylomirabilia; order Rokubacteriales; family CSP1-6; genus AR31. Next base: position 6,587 of record QHSL01000061.1, read on the forward strand.
TTCTGCCCGTCCGCATCGATCGACATCGGATTCGTGGACCGAGCGAACCAAAACTATCGACTCGCGCCGGGCACCCCGTATAAGAACCTCGGGACCGACGGCAAAGACATCGGTGCCGACATTGATGCGCTCGAAACCATGACGGTCGGAGCCGTCTCGGGTGCCTCCAACCCCCCGACCCCCGTTCGTGAGAACGTCGTCTGGACCAATCTCGTCAACGTGATCGCCCACGGGAACTCATTGCAGAAAACCTCGGGCTGCGACGGCTGCGAGGATGCCGGGGCGACCTCCGTACAGCAAATCACCGGGCCGGATGGCTACGTGGAGTTCACGGCCTCCGAGCCCACCACGCTGCGCGCGCTGGGGCTGAGCAACGGCAACACCGACATGACCGCCGCCGACATCGACTTCGCCATCGCGCTGTGGCCGTTCGGCGGCACCGACGTCCGGGAAAACGACGTGTGGCCTCCGGATAGCCCTTCGCTTACGCGGTATGTGCCTGGCGATGTGTTCCGTATCGCGGTGGAATCGCGCGTCGTCAGGTATTACAAGAACGGGACACTGCTGTATGAGAGCAAGAACGCTCCGCTCTTTCCCCTGCTCGTGGACACCACGTTGCTGACCATGAACAGCACGATCACTAACGCGGTGATTTTGCGATACCGCTGATCACTCAAAAGTGACCGCGTGCGGCGTCGGGGTGCTGGCGACAACATAGCCTCGGGCCATCGATCGCCGGCCTCGATGGACGGCCCACGATGCTGTCGCTGTGCTAGTCGTCCTGCAAAGGGTGCGATCGGAACGCGGTCTTCGGCCGAGGCATAGGAACGTGCGTCCCCTTGACCGCGTGCCATAGGATGGCGTTCAGGATCTGGGCATCCGCCTCGTCCGGCCGATCAAGGGCCAGCGCCATCGCGTCCGTGGCGCGATACGCGTTCTTCGGATTGACCTCGCTGAGGGATTGCTGGGGCTGGAGAGCGTCGTAGGGCATGAGTGTCGGCGTGTCGCTGAAGACGGTGATCATTGGTGCGGCGGCTGCGTCGAATTGACTCATCGGTGGAAGACCGAGGATGAGTTCGATGGTCCGCAGCATCGAGACCGTGGAGTACATGCGGTGATCGACGACGCCTCGTCGCACGTAGGGCGAGGCGACCAAGCACACGGTGCGGTGCGCATCGACGTGGTCCGGTCCGTCCTGCGCGTCGTCCTCAATGATGAAGATGGCCGTCTCCCGCCAGACTGTCGAGCGGGACACGGTTTGCACAATCCGACCTAGTGCGAGATCGTTGTCCGCCACCATGGCTTTCGGCGATGGGTAGCCGGGACGGGTGGCCGCCGTATGGTCATTGGGGAGTGAGAGGATCATCAGCCTCGGAACCGCGCCGCGCCGAACGAAGTCCTCGAACTCTGCCTCCCAGGCGTCGACACGCGTCTGGTCGCGAATCGAGAGATCGTAGCCTGCGTAGGTCGGAGAGAAGTGCCCGGCTAGCGCATGGGTGAACGGAGCCGGCTCCACGGCCGGTGGCTTGGAGCGGAACGCGAAGAACTCTCCGTACACGCGATACGTCAGACCGGCCCGTGCGGCGTACTCCCACAGATAGCCTCGCAGGGGCGCCGAGGCGCCTGACCCCCCCTGGAAATCGTAGAAGCGATTCCGGTTGGAGTAGTTGGCCGGCCACATCTTCTGCACATAGTCTGTCGCGACGGCGGCGGTCGACCAATTGTGGCCATCGGCAGAGACTTCCGCGTCCGCATAGCAGTTGTCCAAGAGGACAAAGGTTTCCGCCAGCGCGTGGTGGTTGGGCGTGACGTCGCGACCGAACAGGACGAGATTGCGGTCACCGTCGCCTTGGGAAAGATCGCCGAGGACCTGATCGTAGGTTCGGTTCTCCTTGATGATGTAGATGACATGCCGGATGAGACTCGGATCCCCAACGCGGCGAGGCACGGCGTGCGGAATCGTGTCTCGTGGACCCTGGGTGAGAATCTTCTGGGTCTCGTCAAACCCGTTGTTCTGCACGACCTGCGTCGTGTACTTGCCGAGCGATGCCGCGTTGGGCACACCGATCACCGACAGCGTCCCGCGCGCCATGCTACCGATGTACTGTGCGGTCGGCGCGGGTCGTTCCGGGTGAGGACCGCGCGGATTTGGCCCGGCGCCGAGGCCCTTCATGTTCCCAACGTAGAGCGACTGCCCATCGCGTGAGACCGCGACCGCGCTCGGAAACCACGCGGTCGGAATCAGCCCACGGATGCGAAAGGTCGCAGTGTCCACGACGGCGACATCGTCATTGCCCCCGTTCGCGACGTACAACGTGTGGCCATCCGGCGCCACCGCGAGGGCGTTGGGCATCGAGCCCATCGGCGCCCCCGGATAGGGTGAGAGGTCTACAGTTCCCACCACCGCGTCCGTCGATGTGTCGACGACGCTGACGGTGTCGCTTGTCGCGTTCGCAACGTAGAGACGCTTGCGGTCAGGTGATAGCGCCAGCCCGCTGGCGTGACCTCCGGTAGGAATTCGCTGAAGCAATCGCTGCTGACCGATGTCGATGACGCTCACGCCGCCGCCATTCCACTCGGAGACGTAGAGTTTCGCGCCGGCGTGGACCAGCGTATACGGAAGCGTGCCGATGTTGTCGGCCCTCGCGGCCGGCGCGAGACGAACTCGGGCGCGCACCTGGCCGGTCGCCGTGTCGATGAACGCCACGGCGTTCTCGAGATTGAGGGCGGCATAGAGGACTGCGCCGTCAGGCGAAATCGCGAGACCCGCAGGGTAGATCCGGGCCGTAGCGGGGCCGAGCGAAATGGGCAGGCGTTCGGCCATGGCCCGTCCATCGAAGTCGTACACGCGAATCTTGTTGTTCCCGCCGGCGGAGGCATACACGCGTCGACCATCCGGCGTGACGGCGATCCCCAGAAAGAGCGCCTCGGGGCTGCGGTACGAAATCGTCTGGACGACCTTCTCCGTCGTGGAATCGAAGAGCACAAGACTCTGCTCGCCCTGACCGTTGTTGGAGATCAGCAGGTATCGGCCATCCGGAGTGGTCGCGATACCCAGCGGTCGATCTCCGATCTCGACCTGGAGACCGGCGGGCGTGAGCAGCCAATGATTGGGGGTGATCCCCGTCCCGTCTGGCTGAGGGCCAACGCGACCGAAGAAGGCCGAGCCCACCACAGCGCACGCTCCCAAGACGACGACCAGAAGAACCACGAGGATCGACCTCCTCGGGTCGAGCACCATTCAGCATCTCCTCCTGGGCGGGCTGAGGTTTCCGAAGGCCGTGAACTGGAACACGAATTCACGCGCCGAGATTCTACTGTACGAGCTGGCGACACGGCTCGCCTTGCTTCTCACCGTGAAGATCTTGATCGTCGCCGTGATTGTGACGGCGCTCTTCGGTAGGCGGCAGTGCGACTCCCTCGAGCCGAGTCAGGGGCGGCGTTGATCAGTCATGCTTCCCCTTGCCCTGGCCTGGTCCGTGCCCGATGCCAGGGGGCGGTCCGCCCATCTTTTGGGCCTGCCCGGGCGGAACCTTGTAGTACGCCACAGGCACTTCGAGCACCGGAGCCGGAACGAGGGCCGGCTTGGTGAACGCCCAAGGCCCGTTGTGCTGCTTCGCAGAGAACCATGCGCCGTCGTGGAAGGTGTAGTACCGCCCGGAGTAGAAGAAGAAGTTCACGGACGCGCGTGGAGCGTAGTAGACGGGGCTCCCAGGGATCACGACGAGCTGCGGCGGCGCCGCGAAGACCATTGGCGGCGCCGGGGGCGGGGGCACGCCGCGGTTGACACCGATGCTGACGTTCTCCGCGACGGCGACGGCTGGCAGTACCGCGCCTACAATCATCGCCACGAAGCCTGCCACCACAGTTGCTTGAGTTTTCAACGGTCCAATCCTCCAGCGGTGCGGCGGTGTCGATCGCCGCTCGCGGAATCAGAAACGGCAGGAACGTTATGTGCAGGTCTCGTGCCGGGAGAGCGTGGATAGGAACGCCAGGAATCCCAGTAGTTGCATCCGCCATTGAGGGCCCGGCGCCAAGCGATGTCCGACAGGAGTGCCGTTTTTACATCGCCCGCTCCATCGACCTCGTGCCAAGTACCGCAGGTGGCTGCACGTTGAAGAAATTCCAGGCCAGGACCGGGAGCAGATCAGCAGCGTATCAGGACGACCGAGTTGTCCCATCGGTGCGGGCTTCGTCCGGCTCGAGGGTCTATTGGGGCGTTAGAGGCTGCCCATCAGATCCTCGCTTGATGTATCCCCTCGCCGTGAGGCAGCGCTCGGCTAACGTCTGCCGTCGTCCAGGGACACGGAAAAGGCTAGGGATGGCCTCCCGGGCGTCGCGGTCGCACTCGTACGAGTCCTTCTCCCAGTTGCTCTGTGCTGGTGCAACCCAATCGGTGTAGATGAGGCTGATGCCGCTCATGTTGATGTCGCTGCCGTGGTCGCTGACCGTGAAGCTGCAGCCAGCGACCATCGAGACCAGGAGCCAGAGCCACCGCTTCATCAGCCTTCCTTGCCACCTTCCGGTTGGCCACGCAGGAAGTCCTGTAACTCTTGCATCAGCTTTTCTGAATCGAGTTTGCCGCTCGGTAGCGGTGGCTGCTCCTCGGCCGCCGTCGCGTCGTACTGCTGCTCGAGTTGATGCACGTGCTCTCGGGTGGCGCGATTCCGAGCCACCTCGCGATCACATTGGGTGCGGAATTCTTGGATGGCCTCGGCGAAGTGGGACAGGTCCGGGCTGAGGTGGAGCAGGCGGGCAACATGGGTCAACAGTGCGTGGATCGCCGCTGGATTCTCGGCGTTTTGCAGGTAATGGGGCGCTTGCCCCATCAAGCCGAGATGCGACATTCCACGTCGCTCGGCGGCGTCCAAGACTACGGTGGAAATACCGGTCGGCCCTTCGTAGCTCGGACGACGATAGATGCCCCAGGCTTCGATCACCGATCGCCAGGCGGGGTCGCTGGAGCGTCCGGTGACACGTATTGGACGGGTATGAGGCGCGCCCGCCAAGAGCGCTCCGAGCGAGACGATCCGCCTCACCCCGCAGCGCTCGGCCACATCAAGGAACGCCTTCGTATAGGCGCGCCACTTCTGATGGGGCTCTACACCGCAAAACAGGAGTAGGCCGTCGCGACCATCCCCTGGATGCCACGCGAAGAACTCACTCCGTGGCCACTGGATGTCACGTTCCCCATCAGCCTTCAACCGCACCTCGGGCCGTTCCTGGGTGAACACGAAGAATTGTTCAGGATCTATCCAGGCCAGCCGGGCGGCCGGGAGGTCGCGCACCAGATGGCGCAAGGCGCCCGTTGCCGCCTGGCCGGCATCGACCCATCCCCCGAACGCCATCACCATCGTCGTCAAGTTGGCGGGCGGCTCGCGGTCAAAACCTACATGGTCCATGATCATCCTCTCGGCAGTGGAGAGCGTCGCTCAAAAGCTCGGCTTGGTTGCGAATGGTGTCAACTGCAACTCGTGCGTCCAACAGGATTTGTCCTGGGTGTGCAAGTAATAGAAAGCCTCGGCGATCTTCACGGGATTCATCACGACGTCGGGGTTCTGTTGGGCTCTCGGAAGTGCTCGGGTGCCCGGCGAGTCGATGAGGCCGTCGATCACGACATTGGCCACGTGTACGCCGTGCTCGGAATATTCTTCCGTCAGCACCTGCGCCAGCGTGCGCATCATGACGCGCGGATAATACAGCGACTGCCCGGTCATGCGTTTGCGACCACGCAATGAGAACGCGTTGTTTGAAATAAGGAAGGAGCCGGCACCACGCTGTCGCATGGCCGGCAATACCTCCTGGGCGACGAGGAACGGCCCGCGGCTGGCAATGTGCTGGGCGGTTTCGAATATGTCGATGGGGACGTGCTCCAGCAACTCTTTCTCCGGCGGCAAGTCGCGCCCCTCGAGATACCCGGCGTTGTAGACCAGGACATCGGGGTCACCAGCTTGCTGGCGAATCGTGGCGAATGCCCGTGAGATGGATTCGCCTGACACCAGGTCCAGCTCGACGATCGTACCTTCACCGCCTTGCTCGATGATGGCCTTCTCCAGCGCCGAGGCATTGGCGGCACTTCGCGTCGTCAGGACGACAAAAAACCCCTCCTGGGCAAATTTCTGCGCGATGGCGCCGCCGACGCCCCACCGCATGCCGACGGGTATGTCGCTGTCGTCGAGCGCCTTGCCGTGCGCCAGCTTGGTGTTGCGTCCATCGGACTGCCACTTGGAGGTTGCCCCAACCACGACGGCGACCCGCTTGCGGCCTGGGTTCATGAGGGATTCCTCGGTAAGCATAGGCAAAAGAGGCGCCCTTCACAACCGCGTCCCTGGGGCTGCACGGTCCTTGACCCTCCGCGAACCCTCCGGTTAAGCTCGGCCACACCTTCGACGCGGTGCCCAGGGCCGATTGAGAGGAGTCGCACCATGCCCATGAGACTCGGCGGCGGCAACTTGCTGTTCGAACCGGTGGAGGGCTGGGAAAAGCTTCCGGCGGGGTGGTCCTTCATCGACGTGGCCGGCGTCGCAGTGGACGGCAAGGACAACGTCTACGTCTTCAACCGGGGGGAGCATCCCGTCGTCGTCTTCGACCGCGATGGCAACCTCCTGCGATCGTTCGGCGAAGGCCTGTTCAGCCAGCGCCCGCACGGCATCCACACCGGCCCCGACGACTCGGTCTACTGCGTGGACGATGGACTGCACACGATCCAGAAGTTCTCCGTGGACGGCAAGTTGCTGATGACCTTGGGTAGCCCCAACCAACCGGCCCCCAAGTGGCAGGGTAAGCCCTTCAACCGTCCGACCCACGTCGCGGTGTCACGCGTCACCGGGCATCTCTATGTTTCTGACGGGTACGGCAACAGCCGCGTCCACAAGTTCACGCCCGAGGGCCGTCACGTTCTGTCGTGGGGCGAGCCAGGCATCGACCCTGGCCAGTTCATCCGGCCGCACAACGTCGTGATCGACAAGGACGATCGCGTCTACATCGCCGACCGCGAAGCCCATCGCGTCCAGGTGTTCGACGCCAATGGCAAGTTCATCACCATGTGGAACAACATCCATCGACCGGACGGCATTTGCCTGGACGCGGAAGGGAACTTCTTCATCGGAGAACTGAACGGCATGGGCGGCGTGGACGACGCGCCGGGATTGGGCCACCGCGTGAGCGTGTACGATCTCCAGGGCCGCCTGCAGACCCGCTTCGGCGACCCCGAAGAGGGTGAAGGGCCGGACCAGTTCATCGCGCCGCACGGCGTCGCCGTCGACTCCCGTGGCGATCTCTACGTGGGCGACGTGGCCTTCACGATCAGGGGGCGCCACCTGAATCCGCCGCGACACCTCAGGTGCTTTCGAAAGTTCCGTCGGATCAGGGCGTGAGCACGCCGGCTGAATGCCGCCCGAGGGAGACGTGATGGTGCGCGTGCGTACGAATCGTCGGGTCGTCGTGGCGATCGCGATCGTCCTGAGCCTCGCGTTCACCGGCAGCAGCGCATCTGCGCCGTCGGGTGCTCCCGTCCGGATCGGAGGCACCCTCGCCCTGACGGGCCCACTGGCCTCGACGGCGCTCCTGCACAAGATCGCGGGCGAGACCTACGTCGAGGAGATGAACCGGGGCAGCGGGCTGCTGGGCCGGCCGGTCGAGTGGGTCCTTCTCGACGATCAGTCCAAGGCCGAGGTCACCCGGAGCCTCTACGAGCGACTGATCACGGTCGACAAGGTCGATCTGTTGATGGGCCCGTACGCGACGAACGCGATCCTGGCCGCCATGCCGGTGGCCCAGCGGCATCAGAAGATGCTCATCCACCACACGTTCGGCATTCCCCATCTGGCGAAGTACGAGATGCACTTCCCGACGGCGGCCTGGGGCCCCGAGCCCCATCGCACCACGCCCGGCATGGTCTTCGACGCGCTGGCCTCGACCGCGACCCCTCCGAAGACGATCGCGATCGTCACCAGCAAGTTCTCCTCGGCGCAGTACCAGTCCGCCGGAGCACGGGACGTGGCGCCGGCGCGGGGGCTGAAGGTCGTCCTCTATCTCGAGTACGAGTTCGGCACGCGGGATTTCGGGCCGATCGCGGCGCGCATCAAGGACGCGAACGCGGACTTGCTGTGGGTCGGCGCGCTCGGCCTCGACAGCAACCAGATCCTCGAGGCGCTGAAGAAGCTCGACTACACGCCCCCGCGGCACTTCCACCTGTTCCCGGCCCCGGGGCCGCTGGCCCTGGCCCCGGAGGGGAAGCTCGCGCTCTCGTTCACACAGTTCGAGGAGCACCCGCCCTTCACGTCGAACCCCACGACCGCCCGGCTGGTCAGCCTCTTCCACGAGCGTGCGGCCAAGGCCAATCTGCCGTACCCGTACGTGGACACCCAGCCCGCCAATTCCTTCGCGGCCTGGCAGGTGCTCGAGGCGGCGGTCAACGCCACGAAGAGCCTCGACGACAAGGTGCTCGCGCAGTGGCTCAAGCGGAACCGGGTCGACACGGTCCTCGGCAAGCTCCGCTTCGACGGACCGAACAACTACGGCGACGACCTCACGAAGATCAAGCAGGTCCACGACGGCAAGTGGATGGTCGTATGGCCAAGAGAGTTCGCGGCCCCGGGTGCCCGACTCCTGTCCCCCTGACGGCGTCGGCGGGCTCTACGGGCTTGCCCTCGCGTAGTCTGGCCGCCCTGGTCGCGCTGGCGTGGCTCCTGCTCGTCCCTGCGCGCCCGCTCCACGCAGCGCCCGAAGGGGTCATGACGTGGGGGGTGCACGTGTCCCTGGCTGCCCGGTGGCTCGACCCGGCGGAGACCGAAGGGACCATCATTCCGTTCATGGTGCTCTACGCGCTTCACGATGCGCTGGTGAAGCCGATGCCGGGTGGTCTCAGCACGCCGAGCCTGGCCGAATCGTGGACGCTGTCGAAGGACAATCTCACCTACGAGTTCGTCCTCAGGAAGGGCGCCAGGTTCCACAACGGCGAGCCCGTGACCGCCGAGGACGTCAAGTTCTCGTTCGAGCGGTACCGGGGCGGCGGCGCCAAGCTGATCAAGGAGAGAGTTCGAGAGGTGCAGATCGTGGACCCGGGGCGCGTGCGGTTCCTCCTCAAGGAACCCTGGCCCGATTTCCTGACGTACTATGGCACGACGGCGTCGAGTGTGGGCTGGATCGTCCCCCGGAAATACGTCGAGCGGGTGGGCGACGACGGCTTCAAGAAGGCGCCCGTCGGCGCGGGCCCGTACCGGTTCGTCTCGTTCAATCCCGGCGTGGAGCTGGTGGCCGAGGCGTTCGAGGGCTACTGGCGGAAGGAGCCTCAGGTCAAGCGGCTCGTGTTCAAGGTCATGCCCGACGACACGACGCGCAGTGCCGCGCTCAAGAAGGGCGACGTCGACGTCATCTTCCAGGTGAACGGGCCCGTCGCCCAGGACCTGCAACGGACTCCGCACGTGCGGATCGTATCGAGAGCGGGCGGCAACGGCGTCTTCTGGCTCGATCTGCCCGACCAGTGGGACCCGAAGTCGCCGTGGCACGACAAGCGCGTCCGGCAGGCGGCGAGCCTGGCGCTCGATCGCCAGGCCGTGAATCAGGCCGAGTCGCTCGGCACCTCGCGTCTGAGCGGCTCGATCGTTCCCCGGTCCTTCGAGTTCGCGGTCCCGTTCGATCCACCCCCGTACGATCCGGGCAAGGCCAGACAGCTTCTGGCCGAGGCCGGCTATCCGAGCGGCTTCGACGCCGGAGACTTCTATCCGTATCCGCCGTTGTATGCCATGGGCGAGGCGCTGGCCAGCTACCTCGGTGCCGTCGGGATCCGCACCCGCATCCGCACGATGGAGCGAGCGGCGTTCCTGACCGCCTGGCGCGACAAGAGGCTCAAAGGCGTTGTCATGGGGCTCAACGGCTCCGGCGGGAACGCGGCGACGAGGCTCGAGGCCTACGTGACCACGACCGGCATCTACGCATACGGCGTGCTCCCGGAAGTGGAGGACCTGTTCCAGCGCCAGGCCCGTGAGATCGATCGAGCGAAGCGCGAGGCGCTGCTCCATCAAATCCAGCGCGTCTTGCACGAGCGCGTCATCCACGTGCCCATCTACGAGCTGAGCCCCATGGCGGGAATCTCTGCGCGCGTCGAGCAGGCCGGTATCGGTCTGATTCCGGGACACCCGTACTCGGCGCCGTACGAAGACCTCCAGCTGAAGAAGCCATGACGTCGCGCGTCCGCATAGAGGAGATCCCATGAGCTGGAACGGCGAGATCGTGATCGATCTGGATTCGCACGTCGTCGAGCGCGCCGATCGCTTCTACCAGGACTACATCGACCCGAGCTACCGGGAGGCCTATCAGCAGCTGTGTGACGGCGTCGCTCAGCAGGCGAAGGCCGGGCATCGGTACTCGCTCTTCGGCAGTCGCACGTCCGTCATCGAGCAGATCGAGACGGGCCGGCCGCTGGGCACCCGCGACACGTTCGGCCTGACGCGGCGGTCCGGCATGGAAGGCGGTCGCAAGGCGTTCCCGCCGGGCCGGGTCGACGCGCTGCCGCCGATCAGGCCCGAGGCGAGCTGGGACGTGAAGGTCCGCATCGAGGACATGGACCGGGCGATGGTCGACGTCGGAGTCCTCTATCCCACCCACGTCTCGAGCTACTGCGCGCTCCGCGACGGCGGCTTCGAGAACGCGCTGTACCGCGCCTACCACCGCTGGGTCGCCGATTTCTGCGCCCAGGCGCCGAAGCGACTGAAGTGGACTCTGGTGGCGAACATGCGCGACGTGGCGGCGGGCGTCGCGGAGGTCAAGCACTGGGCCCGCGATCCCAATCTCGCCGGCATCTACGTCTCGCCGCAGGCTCCCGACGGGAAGCTGCTCGACAACCCCGACCTCTATCCGCTGTACGAGGTCGCGCAGGACCTCGAGCTCCCGTTGCTGGCCCACGGGGGCACCGCGCGGCCGCCCTATGCGCCGGGGACGTTCGATCTCGACGGCGCGTGGTTCCTCTTCCACAGCTTTGGGAATCCCTGGGCGGGGATGGCGGCGCTGGGCGCGCTCATCGGCGGCGGGATCTTCGAGATGTTCCGCGAGCTGCGGGTCGCGATCATCGAGACCGGCGGCGGCTGGCTTCCGCTCGCGATGGATCGGCTGGACACGCACTACCTGATGTCCCCGGGCCACGTGCCGAACCTCAAGCGCCTGCCGCGCGACGTGCTCGCCGAAGGCCGCTACTTCCACGCGATCGACACGTGGGAGCGGTCGGTCGAGTTCTGCGTTCAGGAGCTGCCACCGACTGGCCGCACGCGGACACGGCGTGGCCGGAGAGCGTGCAGCAGATCACCGGTCGCCACCGAGTGCGTCCAGTTCGGGGGCTACATCGCGCGCGCGGTCTCGTTTCCCGTGATCCTCGACGGCGACACCGGTCACGGTGGCCCGCCCGCGGTGCGCCGGCTCGTTCACGAGTGCATCCGCGCCGGTCTGGCCGGCATTCGCATCGACGACCAACCGATCGAGGGCAAGCGCAGCACCCAATCGCTTGGCATCGAGGTGGTCTCGCGGGACGCGGCCGTGGAGCGTTATCAGGTGGCCGTGCGCGCGCGCGATGAGCTCGATTCGAGCTTCGTGATCATGGCCCAGTGCTACGCGCGTGACGCCGTCAACGGCGGCATGGGCGAGCTCCTCGAGCGATTGAATCTGTACCTGACGCACGGGTGTGCCGATTGGGTGCAGTTCGAGTCGCCGCATTCGGTCGACGAAGTCCGGCAGGCGCGCGCTGCGGTGTCGGGCACGCTCTCCGTCATGCAGGGCAAGCTGCCGAAGCCGTTGACCCTGTCGGAGCATTTCGCCCTCGGGCTGCGCGTCGCCTGGTACACGTTCCTGCCCGACCAGGTTCTGAAAGCGACGAGCTGGGACTTTCTTCGAGAATTCAAGGCGCGGGACATCGACGCCTGGATTGATTTCCGGGCCAAGCACGACGGCAACCCGTACCTCCGAACTCGGCCATCGAGTCCGTAGGGGCTCCCGCAACGTCCGGGCTTTCAAGGAGGCGCCGCCCATGACTCTCGTCCGACTGCTTCTCGCCCTCACGATCGCGATTGCGCTGGCCTGGTGTCCTGCTTCGTCCCTCGCCGATCTCATGATCGTCGGCAACGACGAAAAAGTCGTCTTCGACGCCGAGGGCAACCGGGCCTTCGTGGCCCCCGGCAAGGACACGATCTCCATCGTGGACATCACCAACCGCGAGGCGCCGAGGATCGTCATCAGCTTTCCGTTGATGAACTCGATCTTCGGCCCGCCGGTCAACCTCGCCATCACCCCGGATGAGCGGCTGGCGCTCGTGGCGAACTCGGTGGACTGGATCCAGGACGGTGCGAGCTGGAAGCCAGGGCCCGACACCAAGCTCTACGTCTTCGATCTGAAATCGAACCCGCCCAGCCACATCGGGACCGTCGAGGTCGGCAAGCAGCCGTCGGGGCTCGCGATCAACCGGGCGGGGAACCTGGCGCTCGTGGCCAACCGCGCGGACAAGTCGATCAGCGTGCTGTCCATCCAGGGCAACAGCGTCAAGCTCGTCGACACGGTGACGATGGGTGATGAGGTGGCCTCGGTGGCCATCACGCCCGACGGCAAGCGGGCGCTCGCCACCAAGTTCCCGGCGCACAAGATCGCGCTGCTCTCGATCGACGGCCAGAAAGTCACTTACACCAAGCACGACATGCCGGTCGGCCTCTGGCCCTACAACATCGACATCACGCCCGACGGCAAGATCGGGATCAGCGCCGACAACGGCAACTCCGGCGCACCCGACGGTCATATCGACACCGTCAGCATCATCGATCTCGAGCACCAGCCGCCCCGCGTGATCGACCGCGTCGTGGTCGGTGACGCGCCCGAGGGCTTCGCGATCAGCCCGAAGGGCGACGTGGCGGTGGCCGTGCTGCTGGGCGGCGCCAGCGTCGCCAAGAACGCGTGGTTCAACACCAGGCGAAACGGCAGTCTGGCCGTGCTCAAGATCGATGGCAAGAAGGTCACCAAGGTCGGCGAGGTCGAAGTGGGCGGCCTGCCGGAGGGCGTGGTCTTCAGCCCCGACGGGAAGTATCTGTACGTCGGTAACTACACCGATCGCGACGTCTCCATCCTCAAAGTCGACGGGACGAGGATCACCGACACCGGCAAGAAGCTCAAGCTGCCGGGCCAGCCTGCTTCGATGCGCGGGCGGGCTCAGTAGGAGGACGGCTCTCCCGGTGACGCCGCCGCTGCATCGCGCCTTCCTGGAGCGCGCGCTCCCGCTGTTCCAGGCCGACGCGCGCCTCGCCGGGTTGGCGGTCGGAGGCTCGTTCATCACCGGCGCAATGGACGAGCACTCCGACCTCGACCTCGTCGTCGTCTCGCCTCCCGAGACGTCGCGCGACGTGCTGCGGGACGGATCGGACATCGCGCAGCGGCTCGGACCTCTGCTGGCCGCCTTTCCCGGAGACCACGTTGGCGAGCCGCGGCTCCTCATCTGTCTTTATGGGCCGCCGCTCCTCCTCCACGTGGATCTGAAGTTCATATCCACCGACGAGCTCTCGCGCCGGGTCGAGGATCCGACGATTCTCTGGGATCGCGACGGCGCTCTCCGTTCCGTGCTGTCCACGTCGACGGCGGAGTATCCGCGGCCGCGGTTCCAGTGGATCGAGGACCGGTTCTGGGTGTGGGTGCACTCCATCGCGGTCAAGATCCGCTGCGGCGAGCTGTTCGAGGCGATCGACGGCTTGGCGTTCGTCCGGGCCCGCGTGCTCGGCCCCCTCGCCCTGCACCAGGCGGGCGCCCAGCCCAACGGCGTCCGCCGCGTCGAGCAGCGGGTGGCGACGCGCGTTTCGGCGCTGCGATCGACCCTGTCGCTCCACGACCCCGAGTCGTGTCGGGACGCGCTCGTGGCCACGGTAGCGCTCTACGCCGAGCTGCGCGAGCAGCTCGGTCCGCCGATCCTGGTCCGCCGGTCCGGGGCCGAGCACGCCGTCCGGAGCTACCTCGCCCGTGCCGACGGGAACGGCGGCGCCTCGTGACTCGCCCGGACTTCTTGGTTATTGCTCATCGGGGAGCCTCGTCCTACGCTCCCGAGAACACGCTGGCCGCGTTCGATCTGGCCATCCAGATGGGCGTGAGTCACATCGAGCTCGACGTCCACGCCACACGTGACGGCCAGATCGTGGTGATTCACGACGACACCGTCGACCGCACGACGAACGGCTCTGGTCACGCCTCCCGATCGCATCGGCCTTGGCCAGGGCGTGTCGTTCTCGGGCCCGGGCCTCGGTCTCACCTTCGGTCTCGTCATCGGCGGCCTGCTGGTGGAGGTGCTGCCCTGGCGGACCGTGGTCATGCTCTTCGGGATCGGCCCCATCGTGGCCGCGCTCCTCATCGTCCGCTATGTGCCGGCGGCGGCCCCATCGACCGCGCGCGTGCCGCTCAGCCGGCGCCTCCGACGTCTCTTCTCCAACGGACCTCTCTGCGTGTTGGGGCTCGTGAGCTTCTGCGCCATCGCCGACCAGTTCGTCCTGGCGACCTGGGCGCCGCTGTTCTTCAACGAGGTGGGCGTGGCCGATCTCGGTCGCGCCGGCACCTACGCGGCGCTGCAGGGCGTCGCAGCCTCCCTGGGGATGGTTGTCAGCGGATGGGCTCACGACCGCCTCGTCAAGCGCGGCTACGGCTCGAAGACCGCGATCGTGGCCGGGCTCACCGGGCTGGCGGTGTCGATGCTCGCGATGGCCGCGGCCATCACCCAACGATCGATCCCGGGCCTGGCCGTGGTGCTGTTCCTGGCCGCCTTCTTCTGTTGGTCGATCTGGGGCGCGGTCTACGCGCTGTTGGCGCGGCTCGTCCGCGAAGACGAGCTGGGCACGGCCTTCGGGTTCTCGAACAGCATCAGCTTCGTCGGCGCCGTCGTCGCCCCGACCGCGACCGGCTGGGCGCGCGACCTCACGGGCTCCTTCAGTGCCGGGTGCGTGCTCGCCGCGATGCTCGCCGGCGCCGGCGTACTACTCACGTTCGCGGTCCGCGTCCCACCGCGAGCGGCGGCCTAGGTGGGCCGAGCTGGAGCTTCTGTATACTTTGTGTTGTGGAGCGTATGGCTCATCCCGGGCGGGTGATGATGCAGCACGTGCTCGGCGGCGGCATCGCGGTGGTGCTGCTGACGTCGTCGGCGTCCGATGCCGCGGCGAACGACATCGAGCGTCTCGCCATGAGTCGCGTGCGACTGACGACCGAGGCCGTCGCGACCAAGGGATGCACGAAGCTGGGGTGGGTGAACGACGATTCCGCCAAGGACCTGCGCCGAAAGATCGTCAGGTCCGGAGGCGATACCGGGCTGATCACGTTCGGGGTCGGCGACGACATGTCGCAAATCTACGCGCAGGTGTATCGTTGCCCGCACGCCCCGAGCACCGCTGCGCCGCCCCCACCCCCGCCGCCCCCACCCCCGCCGCCCCCGGGCCCGCCGCCAGGCCCCACGCGATAACCAGCACGGCCTCAAGGTAGGCGTTGGCCTACGGCGCCTCAATCTTCACCGGCGGTGCGACTGGCGGGACCGGCGTGAACGAGACGAGAAGCTTGCCGATGTGCGTGTCGCTGTTGAAAAGCCCAACCGCCGAGATCCGCCGGTGCTCGGCCTCGGCCACCTTGCCGACGCCGTCGGCATAGAACGTGTAGAGCGTGTCCCGGACCGACACGACCGCGAAGATGTCGATGCGGTACTCGGTCCTGATGAGGGTCGCGCGAAACGTCCCCGCGGGCGTCCGAACCTGATAAACGCCGGCGTACACCGTCGTCGCCCTGATCCGCCCGCCATACCACCTCACCGATGGATCCTTCGAGCTATACACCTCCATGCGACCGTCGAACGCTCGGCTCTCGCCGGGCCGGAGACCCGCGAGCAAATAGCTCAACGGCGGCTCGAAGTGCACGAGAGCGCTGTGAGCGTGCGCGACCTGGCTGGGCAGGACCAGGCTGCCCTCGGCGGTCTGGCGTAGATAGAGCGTGTAATCCTGGCCGACGGTGCGCTTCCAGCTCTCTCCCCGCGTGGTCGTGTCGATCGGCTCCAGGCTCTCGTGCTCGGTCTGGCCCTTGCGCGAGCCGGTCATCACCCGGTACCGCCATTCGCCCGGCTCCCAGCGGGCGACCCGGATCGGGTCGTTCAGCGGCGGCGCCGACTCGGGTGCGCCGACGACGTCATCACCGAGAACCCGGAGCACCTCGTTTCCCGCCAGGCTCGGCGCGATGTCCTGGGCGTCCGTCTCCGTCGGAGACGTGCTCCTCAAGATGCTCGACGCCAGAACGATCGCGCCGCCGACCAGGGCCATCCGTAGCACGCGCATAGCGAGCCATGATACCCAAGCCCCCGGTGTCGCGACGGCTCACCGTCAGTGGGGAACGGCGCTGAGGCTGGAGGGACGCGGAGGGCCCTAGCGGCCCTCCGTGCTCAATCGCCTCTGGAGGTGGTCCTCTGGTCGCTGCTGCCCGTCGCGCGGCGCCACTGCCAGATCTCGAACTCGCGCTTGAAGCGGCGCAGAATTCGGCGTCCGCCCGGGCCGGTCGCCAGCACCACGCTCGAGCCGAGGGGTGCGACGGGCACCGCCGGGCGTGGCGGCGCGGCGGTGGGGATCAGTGTGGGCGCGACGGGCGCGGGAGCCACTGACACCTCGGCGACCTCGCGAGGCGGTGACGGGCCCGCGGCGACGGCCAAGGGGCGCCGGAAGAAGTGTCCCGCATCGCGCTCGGTGCTCGGGGCGACGCCGATGTCTTCCAGGTAGCGCCGCATCGGATCCGGGTTGCCGTGGACGTAGGCGTCGACGAGGGAGAGGGCCACCGCGCGGTGCAGGCTGGCGCTCGGTTCGTCGGCGACCCGGCGGCCCAGCACCTTGAGACGCCCGGTCACGCGATGGCGCAGGTTGACGTGAAAGCTCTGGGAGCCCACCGCCCAGTGGCTCGGGTCGAGGGGATCGACCGCTGAGCAGTCGCTGACGATCTTCCAGGCCGGGCCGAACTCCCCGAGGGCCTGGGCGAGCGCGTTCTGGAGGTCCGCCTGAGCCAGCATGCCGTCGATTAGCTCTTCTGGGCGAGCTCGTTCCTTACGGCTTTGACGCCGGGAACCCCGCGCGTCACGTCGGCGGCGCGGGTCTTGAGCTTCGGATCGGCGATCTTGCCCATCAGGGTGACCACGCTGTTGTCGGCACGCACCTCGATGCCGGCATCCTTGAGCCGGTCGTCCTTGTCGAGGCGCACCTTGACCGCCTTCTCGAGCTCGCCGTCCTTGGCGTCGACCGACTTCCGCAGATCTTCGGGCACGACCTGGAGGGCGTTGCTGACGGAGGTCGTGCCGGCGATCCCGCGGGCGATCTCTTCCGCTGCGGTCCGTTCCTCAGTGGTCGCCACCTTGCCACGCAGGATGACGACGCCGTCCTGCGTCTCGACCTTGACGCGCCGGGCTTTCACGCGGTCGTCCTTGACCATGGCCATCTTCGTCTTGGTCGTGACCCACGAGTCCTTCATCTCGCCGGCACCGGACGTCGCGGGCGACAGAGCGAGCGTGGTTGCGATCGCAGCGAGAACCACAAGTCCCCGTCTCATATGGCGGCTCCTTCCTTCGAGCTCAGGGCATGGTGTATCCGCCCTACATTCAGCATGGCCGGTGCCACCGGCCCGCCGGGCCCCAAAACGCCGCAATATCCGATCCCTAACCGCGGATCATCTTAGTCAGACTGGCAACTCTGTGCAACACGGGCAGCACAAATGTGCCATCATAGTGGGCGTCTGGACTGGTCGCTGGTTCATCGCGGACCCCTTCCTTACCAGACCACGATTTCTGGCGCCCTCTTCCGCGTTCCAGGGGGTGTCGTCAACGGTGGGAGATCGTTCCCCGGGGGGGAGTGTCCAATGACCGGCGCGAGTCCACGATGCAAGTCATAGCGTTCTCGAACCCGCGGCAGCCGCACTGGCGCTGGCGCATCGTCAACTACGCGGGCGAGGTCGTCGAGGAATCGAGCGAAACCTTCGGGACGATCGCCAGCGCCGTGGCGCAGGGGACGAAACGGCTCGTGCAGATGAACGTCGTCGACAATTCCCAGCCGGTCCGCACCTTTCGATCGACCGCTCACTTGAGAGGGCGCTGAGTGAAGATCGAGGTCTTCGACAATCAGATCGAGGCCGCGCTGAAGCAGCTCAAGAAGCAGATGCTGAAGGACGGCGTCTTCCAGGAGATGAAGCGGCGGGCCCACTACGAGAAGCCGTCGGTCAAGCGCAAGCGCAAGGCGGCCCAGGCGCGGAAGAAGCGCCGCAAGGCCCTCAAGCGGTTCCAGGGCGACTCCGACTAGGCCCGAGCCCGGCGGCGAGGCGGCCCTGGAGCACAGGCCCCAGGGCCGCCCGCCGCCGCCAAGACTTACTGCTTGCGCGTCAGCTGGATGCTGCCGACCGTTGCGGCTTCCTCGTACAGCTTCACCGAATCGTCGTGCTTGCCACGCACCGATTCCCGGGCGGGGAGCCTTGGCGAGAGCCGCGGATCGACGTACGATCAGCCCCGTGGCCATCGACTCCGGGGCGCCGCCGCTGCCGCTCGAGCAGGTCGACTGCCCGCTGTGCGACGCCCCGACGGCCGTGCACGTGGCCTGCTCGCGCGACGTCGCGCTGGGCGTGCCGGGAGTGTTCTCGCTCGCACGGTGCATGCGCTGCGGCCTTCTCTACCAGAATCCGCGCGTCTGCCGGGATCACCTCGATCGCGCCTATCCGCCGCACTACGGGCCGCACGTTCGCGATCCCGAGCTCCCCCGAATCATCTGGAGCCGCGGGCGCGCGGTGCGTTTCGTCCTGCACGAGCGCCTCGGCTACGGCCATCTCGACGTGTCGGACGTCGGTTGGCGCGATCGTCTCGCCGGTCGGTGGCGCCGGCGCAAGATCGTGACCGCTTTTCCGCCGTGGCACGGCCGAGGGCGGCTCCTCGACGTGGGCTGCGCGAGCGGCAGGTTCCTCAGCCAGATGCGCGCGATGGGCTGGTCGGTGGCCGGGATCGAGTTCGACCCCGAGGCGGCGACCAAGGCGAAGACGATCACACCGGAGGTGTTCGTCGGCGATCCGGTCGACGCGCCGTTCGCGCCCGCCAGCTTCGACGTGATCACGGCGTTTCACGTCATCGAGCACCTGCCGTTCCCGCGCGAGGCGCTCGGTCGAATGCTCGGCTGGCTCGCCCCGGGCGGCCTGATCGTCGTCGACGTGCCGAACGTCGGCGGCGTGGGCGGCCGGCTCTTCGGCCGCTACTGGTCTGGCCTGGATTTCCCGCGGCACCTGGTCCACTTCACGCCGCGCACGATGGACGCGATGGTCGCGCGGGCCGGCGGCCGTGTCGTCGGCGCCGTGCACCGCACGAAGCCGCGCTATCTCACCCGGAGCATCAAGTGTTGGCTCAGCAGCCGGCCGGGCGGCGCCGCGCGACTCGGCCTGGCGCTGCTCCAGAGCAGGCCGGTGCGGGGCGGGCTCAAGGCCGCGCTCGAGGTCACGAAGCCGCTCGGCCACGCGCTCGGCTACGGTGAAGTGGTGCGCTACTTCATTCGTCGCCCGGACGACGGGTGAGGGGCGTCAGCGCGCCGCGCGGACGACCAGCGAGATCCGGTTGCGGTCGCCGGCGCGCCGGTACCGGACCTGCTCCGCCATCGCCGCGACCAGCAGCACGCCCAGGCCTCCCACACCCCGCTCCTCGACGGCCGTGCGCTCGTCGGGTGGGCTCAGCGCGGCGAAGGGGTCGTGAGGCGGCGCGGCGTCCTCGTACGTGAGCGCGATCGCGTCGGATCCGACCTCGAACGCGAGCTCCACCGGCCCGTCGGAATCGCCGCCGTAGCCGTGTTCGAGGGTGTTGGTGAAGAGCTCCTCGATCAGGAGCCTGAGCCGCAGCGAGGGCTCGCGTCCCAGTCGCGCGGCTTCGCACACGTCGGCGACGAACGCCGTGACCTCGGGCAGCGCCCGACGCCGAGCAGCAAACGTCCTGTGGTGGTATCCGCCGCCCCGCCCACAATCGCTCGTGCCGGTCTCCATGCGACCTCCTGACGTGTCACTGCGATATTATAGGCGGAGTGCAGTTGTCGTGCGGCGCCGGGCCGCGTCCGTCTCGAGAGATTTTCCGGAGACACGGAGATTGCCATGATGATGCGAGGGCTTCTTTCTGCCGTTCTGATGGTCGCCGTCTTCGCGACCGCCGCCGCCGCGGTCGACGAAGTGGGACAGATCAAGGTATCGAAGGGTAACGTTCACATCGAGCGCGAGGGCAAAAGCCTGCCGGCGCCGGTAGGCGCCAAGGTCCGGCTGCGCGACGTGGTCGTGACCGGCGCCGACGGGTCGGCCGGGGTCACCTTCCTCGACAACAGCCTGATGTCGGTCGGACCGGGCAGCGCCTTGGCCATCGACCGCTTCGCGTTTGACTCGACGACAAACCAGGGCGCGTTCGAGAGCTCGCTCAAGCGCGGGACCCTGTCGGTCGTCTCCGGCAAGATCGCCAAGCAGGCGCCGGACGCGATGAAGGTGAGGACGCCGGCCGCGATCCTGGGCGTGCGGGGCACCGAGTTCGTTGTCCGGACCGGGGAAAAGGACTGAGCCTCACTCCGAGGGTTCTGCTCGGCGCCGCGGTCCTGTCGGCGCTCGCCATCGGTGGCTGCGCCAAGCCGCGTAACGATCTCTACGTCCTCCTGCCGGGAGCGGACGGCAAGACCGGCGCTGTGTCGGTGACGAGCGACGGTAAGGAGCAGGTGCTGAACCAGCCGTACGCCTCCGCGAAAGTGGAGCGGGCGGGCAACGTCGAGACCAGTACCACCAGCCGGCCGGACGTCCAGCAGGTGTTCGGTCCGGCGCTGGCCGCCATGCCCGTTCGCCCCGCCTCGTTTACGGTCTACTTCGATGAAGGAAGCGACGAGCTCACACCTCAGTCGCGAGGGGTCGTCGCCCGGATCTTCGCCGAGATCGCGCGGCGCCAGGCGCCGGAAGTGGTCGTGATCGGGCACACCGACGCCGTGGGGACCATGGCGTACAACGACGAGCTCTCCATCAAGCGGGCCGAGCGGATGCGCGACGAGCTCGTCAAGCTCGGCGCCGCCAAGGACCGGATCAGGATGGCCGGGCGCGGCAAGCGCGAGCCGCTGATCCGCACGCCCGACGGCGCGCCGCAGCCCCGCAACCGGCGAGTCGAAGTCACCGTCCGGTAGCGCCCGGACCGATCCAGCGCAGCACCAGGATCGCCACGTCGTCGGCTCGCTCCGCGCCCGCGGCGAACGACTCCACGTCGCTCCGCACCGCCTCGCCGACATGGCTCGCGCTCACGGCGTCGCCCAGGCGCGACAGCACCGACGCGAGCCGCGACCGACCGTAGAGCTCGCCGGAGGCGCTCATCGCTTCGGTCACGCCGTCCGTGACGAGGCACAGGGTGTCCCCCGGCGCCAGTCGCAGCGACGTCGCCGCATAGGCGAAATCGTCAACCGCGCACAGGGGCGGGCCGCCGCCGTCGAGGCGTCGCAGCGAGCGCTCGCGGCGTGGCAGGAGGTAAGGCGTCTCGTGTCCAGCGTTGCAGTACTCGAGCTCGCCGGTCGAAACGTTCAAGGTGCCCGCAAGCACCGTGACGAACAGCCCCTCGGCGTTGTCCCTCGAAAGCTCGGTATGGGCTTCGCCGAGGACCCGTGCCACACGGCCGTCCTGCCGGAGCGCGGCGCCCTTGCAGAGGGCTTTGCTCATCGTCATGAAGAGGCTGCCCGGTAGCCCCTTGCCCGACACGTCGCCGATCAGGAAGAAGAGGCGGTCGGCGTCGAGGGGGAAGAAGTCGTACAGGTCGCCCCCCACCTCGCGCGCCGGATCGAGGAACGCGTAGAGGTCGAACCGCGTTTCGTTGGCAAACACGTCTGCCGCCCGCGGGAGGCTGCCGAGCTGGATCCGTCGCGCCGCCTCCAGCTCGCCGGCGAGCCGCGCGGCGGCCTCGCGTTGTCGCGCGATCTCGAGCCGCAGCGCGCGGCGCTGGCTCTCGCCCTCGGCGAGCGTGACCACCAGCATCGCGGTGTAGAGCACCGACAGGGATAGTGCCGGCGCCGCCCCGTCGAGCAAGATCCCGACCTTCAAGTACAGGAGCGATCCGAGCGCGATCAACACCACGATCAGCGCGACCAGGAGCCCGGCCGACCGCCGCGCGGACAGGTGGGGCACCGCCAGGATGAGCAGGAGCCCTCCCGCGGCCAGCAGGCCGCCTTCGACCAGGCCAACCCAGCGCGGGCGAGAGAGCAGCGAGCCGTCGAAGATGTCCTCCAGCAGCTGGGCGTGGATCTCCACGCCCGGCATCCGATCGGCGACCGGCGTCGCCTGGTGGTCGGACAGGCCGACCGCCGTCACGCCGATCAGGACCAGCTTTCGTTCGAACAGGTGGGGCGCCACCCGCCCGGCCAGCACGTCGGCTGCCGACACGAAGCGGCTGGGATCATGGGGCGAGTAGTGGATCCACACGCTGCCGTCCGCCTCGGTCGGGACGACGAGGTCGCCGACGCCCACCGACTCGACGCCGCGGGCGCTCGCGCGCACCGCGAACGCCGGCACGCCGGCCGCCACGCGCAGCGTTTCGATCGCGAGCGTCGGCACCAGCGACGGGCCGACCGCCGCCATCAGCGGGACGCGGCGGACGACGCCTCGCTCGATGTCGACGCTGAGGAGCCCGTGGCCTCCTCCCGCGCCGTCGATCTCGTCGAGGTTGCGCAGTGCGGCGTCGAAGCGGCGGAGGAACGGGAGTGGATCGGCGCCGAACGCGCGCACCGGCGCCCGCCGCCCGCCGGCTCCGAGGCCTTCGCCGTCGAGCCCGGCCATGGGGACGACCACCTGGTGGCTCCGGATCGCGTGGGCGAGGACGGCGTCGTTGCTCGGGAGCCGCTGCAATCCTGCCACGGCGTCCGGAGCGAGGCCGGTGATCAGGCCCGGCAAGCGGCCCGGCGACAGCCGGTCCGGCTCGGGCATCAAGATGTCCAGCGCGATCGCCGCCGGCCGCCCCTCGGCGACCCGATCGACGAGCGTCGCGAGCCAGGTGCGCGGCCACGGCCACTGTCCGAGGTGTCGCAGGCTCGCGTCGTCGATCGCGACGATCAGCGCCGGCGCCGAGCGCCGCGCGCGGGGGGCCTGATGCTGGTAGGCGTCGAAGACCGCCAGGCGCAGGGGACGGAGCAGCGAGACCCAGCCCTCGGGAGCCAGGAGCAGGAGCAGCAGCACCACGAGCAGCCCGACGCCGAGCGGTCGCCCCCGCGCTCCGCGCAGGGCGCGGAGCCATCGGCGCTCGGACCAGTGCGAGCGCTCGGCGTTGCTCAGGGGCGTGCCGTCAGAGGACGATCTCCAGGCCATCCCACGCCGCCGAGACCTCGACCCGGTGATCGGCGCGCGTGATCTCCTCGAGCCGGCGCGTCTCGTCGAGCAGCGCGGCGATCCGCTCGTCGTCGAAGATCGGCTCGTGATGGTAGAGGCACAACCGCCTGGCGCGCGCCAGCTGGCAGAGCTCCACGCCGACGATGTTGCTCGAGTGCCCCCAGTCCTCCTTGATGGAGATCGCGTCCGCGAGCGAGTACTGCGAGTCAAAGATGACGAGATCGGCGTTACGGAAGAACTCCACGAAGCCCATGACCTCGGCCGGATCGTCCTGCTTGTGCTCGGAGTCGGTGGAATAGACGACGACCTTGCCGTTCTGCTCGATCCGGTAACCGTACGAGTCGCCGCCGTGGCGCTGGAGCTTCGCCCGCACCCGCGCCCCATTGATCTCGTAGTCGCGCTCGGGCTCGAGCTGCACGAACTCGATCGTCGCGGTCATCCGCGCGTACTCGACCGGGAAGAACGGCGCCGCGTTCTGGCGGCGAAAGGCCTCGCTCAGCGCCGGGTGGCAGCCGTAGATCACGATCCGGTTGCCCTCGGTGTAGGCGGGCATGAAGAACGGAAAGCCCATGACATGGTCCCAATGCGGATGGGACATGAGGACGTGGAAGGTGTGGCCGGAGGGTCCGCGAGCCGCCTGCAGGTCGTTGCCGAACACCCGCGCGCCGCTCCCCAGGTCGCAGAGCGTGTACTCGGAGCCGCCCGCGTCGATCTGCACGCACGACGAGTTGCCGCCGAATGTGTGCGAGACCGCGAAGCCGAGGTCGCGCTCGACGAACTCCCTGACCTTCTGCGGCGTGTCCAGGACGCGTCCGGCCGCCCGCGTCAGCGCCGCAACGAGCTTTCGCTGCACCTGCGCCGTCGTCATGGCGACGGGGATCGAGCCCCGCGTGCCCCAGAATCGGACCACCATCACGCGGCCAGGGCCTCGTCGAGCGTGGCGAACACGTTCAGGACCAGGGTGAACCGGCTGATCTCGAAGATCTCCCGCACGATCGGTTGGAGCGCCGCCACCGCGAGAATGCCGCCCTGCACCTTCGCCTGCTTGGCGGCGAGCATCAGGACGCGCAGGCCCGCGCTGCTGATGTACTCGACGGCGCCGAAGTCGAGCACGAGGCGATCCTGGCCGGCCGCGCAGCGCGCAACGTGAGGCGCCAGCGCGGCCTTGAACGCCTCGGCGGTGGCGTGATCGATGCGCCCCGCCGGCGACAGCACCGTCGTGCCGGCGATGCGCGTGTGCGCGAGATCCATGCGTCTCTCGTCGGGATCACTCATTGAGGGCTGCCGGCGAACAATCTTACCATCGGGGGTGGGCTCGGCCGGAGCAGCTTCGACCGAGCGCGGTCGGTGCGGGCCGGGCTCAGCGCGGCAGGCGCTGCGGGCGGTTGAAGCGGACCATCAGATACCCGGGCGGCGTGAACGACCACGGACGGATCCTCGCGTCGGGCCGCCGGCGCCGCTCCGTGCTCACCGGGTCGCCTCGGCGACGGCGCTCCGCCCGACGTCGATCGACGAGCACCCTGACGCCGCGCACGCCGGACCACCGGCGATCGAGGTGCTGGAACAGCGACTCTTCGCGCGGCCGGACGACGATCAGCAGATCGACGCCGGGGAACGACGACGACGGGAGCGATTCGAGCAGCTCGTCGCGGTGGCGGCGGCAGATGCCGTGGCTCTCCGTCGGATCGTCCAGGGGCGGTTTCTCACCGAGCACGCCCGGTCGGCCCTCGGCCCGGCACCACGAGCAGATCAGCTTCATCGTCCGATCGGTCCTCGACGCCCCCGTTTCCGGAATGCCGCCTATAATTCCGGAATACACGTCTTTTGTTCCACGCGGTCCGAACGACTGTAGCACTCCGCGCCGCTCGCTCGTCGAAGAGTTTGGGACGCCGCGTGCGGCGGCGCGTGTGGGATTGCGCTGCTCGCGGGCTCGGTCTAGTGTTTGTAGCCGCGGAGCGCTGTCCAAACTCCCCGGGAGACTCGACCGCGATGCCACGACTCGACCGGCTGTCCCAGATCGCGCGCAACAATCTGCTCACGTTTCCGGCGCAAGTCAACGAGACGGCGCCCTTCGTCCGCCTCCCGAAGCCGCTCGAGGGCTGCCGGCTGGCGATCGTCACCACCGCGGGCCTTCACGTCCGTGGCGATCGGCCCTTCGCACCCGGTGATCAGACGTATCGCGCGATCCCATCCGACACGCCGGCGGTCGACATCGTCCAGAGCCACACCAGCATCGGCTTCGATCGGGTGCCGATGCTGCGCGACGTCAACATCTCGTTCCCGATCGACCGGCTGCGCGAGCTGGTGGCGCGCGGCGAGGTCGGGGGACTGGGCTCCCGCAGCTACTCGTTCATGGGCGCGCAGCGCGAGGCCGCACGGATCGAAAGCGAGACCGGTCCCGAGGTCGCCCGGCTGCTCCGGGACGAGGGCGTGGACGTGGCGCTGATCACGCCGACCTGACCGAACTGCACGCACACCGGTGGTGTGCTGGCGCGGACTCTGGAAGTGGAGGGGATCGCCACGACCTCGATCAGCCTCGTGCGCGAGCACACCGAGAAGGTGAAGCCGCCGCGCGCGCTCTGGGTGCCGTTCCCCTTCGGCCACGCCCTCGGGCGGCCGGACGACGCGGCGCTCCAGCATCGCGTCCTGCGCGCGGCCCTCGAGCTCCTGAGCGCGCCGGCCGGGCCCGTTCTGCGCGACTTCCCCGACGACGCCGAGGGGAGCGACCAGCCGCCGGCGCCCGTGCAGGCGTCGACGATCGCGCCGGCCACGGACGTGCCCCGAGACGTCGCGATGGAGACGACCCAGATGCGCCGGTACCACGAGCGCTGGCTCGAGACAAGCGGCGGCCGCACCGCGTGCGGTCTCACCGGGATCCCGGTGACGCGGTTCCGCGGCGTAGTGCGCTTCCTCGAGGAGTTCGCGGACGGCGGGGATGCCGACATGACCGAGCGTTCGGCGGATGTGCCGCTGCCGAACTTCGTCCGCTACTGTGCCGACGACCTGAAGGCGCTCTACTACGAGGGCCACCTGGCGATGAAGTCGGCGGCGGGCGGCGAGGAGATCGCGCGGTGGTTCTGGGGCGAGACCGCGGCCGGCCAGCTGCTCCGGCGCGTCCGCAATCGGCTCGACGCCTCCGACGATCCGCGCTGGAAGGCCGCCGCCTTCGGCGTCGCCCGCTAGCTGTGACGAATCAAGCGGGCACCACCTCCGTGTAGAGTCGCGCGTGAAAGGAACGGACCCATGACCATCATGGACGTCAAAGCGCTCACCTTCGACGTGTTCGGGACAGTCGTCGACTGGCGCTCGAGCCTTATCCGCGAGGGCGAGGCCCTCGGAAAGGCGAAGGGGTTCGGGGTCGACTGGGCGAAGTTCGCCGACGCCTGGCGCGGCATGTACCAGCCAGCGATGGACGAGGTGCGGAGCGGCCGCCGGCCGTGGACGAAGCTCGACGACCTCCATCGCGAGAGCCTCGAGAAGCTGCTCGTCCAGTTCGCGATCAAGGGGCTCTCGGACGGCGAGATCGACCACCTCAATCGGGCGTGGCATCGGCTCGATCCCTGGCCCGACAGCGTGCCCGGCCTCACGCGACTCAAGAAGAAATACGTGCTGGCGACGCTCTCGAACGGCAACGTCGCGCTGATGGTGAACATGGCCAAGCACGGCGGGCTTCCGTGGGACGCGATCCTCGGGGCCGAGGTCGCGCGACACTACAAGCCCCAGCCCCAGTGCTATCTGACGACGGCCGCGCTGCTGGGCCTGCCGCCCGAGGAGTGCATGATGGTCGCCGCCCACAACGGCGACCTCGCCGCCGCCAGCTCGGTGGGTCTCCGCACGGCGTTCGTCCCGCGGCCGGCGGAGCACGGCGCGGGCCAGACCCGCGACGTGAAGCCGGCGCGCGAGTGGGACGTCGTGGCGAGCGACTTCGTCGACCTCGCCGCGCGGCTCGGTTGCTAGGTATCGAGGTGCGCGCCGCCGGCCGTCGCGGGGCCGGGGCCCCGCCGGCCGAGGCGCGGCTATCAGCCGAGGTGCGACTATAAATAGGCGCCACTCACCCGGAGGGATCCTATGGCGAAGATCACCCAGTCCGTCGATCTCGAGACCCGCGGCCGTGTGGCCGTGCTCACCGTCGACAACCCGCCCGTCAACGCCCTGAGCCAGCACGTGCGCAAGGGACTGCATGACGGGCTCGGCCGTGCGGTGGCCGACGGCGGGGTACAGGCCGTCGTCATCGTCTGCGCAGGGCGCACGTTCATCGCCGGCGCCGACATCACGGAATTCGGCAAGCCTCCGGTGGAGCCGGGGCTGCACGCGGTGCTCGACCTGATCGAGAGCTCGCCGAAGCCGGTCGTGTCGGTCATCCACGGCACCGCGCTCGGCGGCGGCCTCGAGGTCACGCTGGCTTGCCACTCTCGCGTCGGCGTCAAGGACGCGCGCTTCGGCCTGCCCGAGGTGAAGCTTGGTCTCCTGCCCGGCGCCGGCGGCACCCAGCGCCTGCCGCGTGTGGTCGGCGTCGAGAAGAGCCTACAGATGATGGTCAGCGGCGACTCGATCCGCGCCGACGAGGCGCTTCGGGTCGGGCTCATCGACGAGATCATCGCCGGGGACCTCGCCGCCGCCGGCGTCGCCTTCGCCGAGAAGGTCCTGAACGAGCGGCGCCCGCTCAGGAAGATTCGCGATTTCACCGACAAGATCGACGCGGCGCGGGGCAAGCCCGAGATCTTCGCGGAGTTCCGCAAGAGCGTCGCGCGCCAGACGCGGGGCTTCCGGGCGCCCGAGAACATCGTGAAGGCGGTCGAGGCCGCGGTCAGCCTGCCGTTCGACCAGGGGATCAAGCGCGAGCGCGAGCTGTTCGTCGAGCTGCTCAACTCGCCGGAGTCGAAGGCGCAGCGCTACTTCTTCTTCGCGGAGCGCGAGGCGGCGAAGATCCCGGACGTGCCGGCCGACACGCCGCCGCGCGAGATCAAGACGGCCGCGGTGATCGGCGCCGGCACGATGGGCGGCGGCATCGCGATGAACTTCGCCAACGCCGGCATCCCGGTCACGGTGGTCGAGGTGGCTCAGGAGGCGCTCGACCGCGGCCTGGGGATCGTGCGCAAGAACTATGAAGCGACCGCGGCGCGCGGCCGGCTCACCGCGGCGGACGTCGAGAAGCGGATGGGCCTCATCATGCCCTCCGTCGATTTCACGGCGGTGGCGAACGCCGACATCGTCATCGAAGCGGTGTTCGAGGAGATGCCGATCAAGAAGGAAGTCTTCGCCAAGCTCGACGCGATCTGCAAGCCCGACGCGGTGCTGGCGACCAACACCTCGACGCTCGACGTCGACGAGATCGCCTCGGCCACCAAGCGGCCGGAGAGCGTGATCGGCACCCACTTCTTCAGCCCCGCCAACGTGATGCGACTGCTCGAGAACGTGCGCGGCCAGAAGTCGTCGAAGACCACGATCGCGACCGCGATGACCGTCGGGCGCCGCATCGGCAAGGTGCCGGTGCTCGTCGGCGTCTGCTACGGCTTCGTGGGCAATCGCATGCTCCACCAGCGCGGCCTGCAGGCCGAGAAGCTCATTCTGGAGGGCGCGGCGCCGCACCAGGTCGACAAGGTGCTCACCGACTTCGGCTTCCCGATGGGCCCGTTCGCGATGGGCGACCTGGCCGGCCTCGACGTGGGCTGGCGCATCCGGAAGGGCCGCGGGACCAAGGCGCCGGTGGCCGACCGCATCTGCGAGCTGGGGCGGTTCGGGCAGAAGACGGGCGCCGGCTATTTCAGGTATGAGAAGGGCGACCGCACGCCGATCCCCGACCCCGAGGTCGAGAAGATCATCGTGGACGTCGCGACGTCCATGGGCGTCACCCGTCGCTACATCTCCGACGAGGAGATCCTCCAGCGTCTCCTCTACCCGATGGTCAACGAGGGCGCCAAGATCCTCGACGAGAAGATCGCGATCCGTGCCAGCGACATCGACGTGATCTGGGTCTACGGCTACGGCTGGCCGGTGTATCGTGGCGGCCCGATGTTCTGGGCGGACTCGATCGGTCTGCGGGCGCTGCGCGACCGGATGCTGGAGTTCAGGAAGCAGAGCGGCGACGACTTCTGGTCGCCGGCGCCGCTGCTCGACCGGCTCGCAGGCGAGGGCAAGGGCTTCACCGGCTGACGGACGGCCCCGCCGGGGCCCCCCGGCCCGCGGCGACGCTCGCGCGCGTCGGGCGTCGTGCGCCGAAACTGTCAGTCCTTGCCAATCCGGCTTGACGCGTCTTGCCGACGGCCACCTAACCGCGCGAGAATCCTCGGCGTCGGACCATCCACAAATTCGGCAAGCGCTGGCATCGCCCGTGCTCTCGAAGCTGTTCGTCGAGGGGAGGCGGTTTCGGGTGATCGTCACGTGCGCGTGGTGCGAGCAAGAGGGGCGACCGGCGGGCCTGGGTGAGCGGGCCCCGCTCGACGACAAGTCGAAGACCCACGGAATCTGCCGCCGCCATGCGATCGAGCTCCTCAACCGCCTGCCGTCGCGCTCGTTCCCGGGTGTGCGGCTTTTGCTCGTGGTCAGCTCTGGGCAGACGGCCCTCTACCAGTTCCTCGAGCGGGAGCTCGCGGGGGTCAGCGGGGTCCGCGTGATGCTCGAGCGCCGCCGGAACGATCGCCGGATCGCCCCGAAAGCGGTGCCGGCCGAGAAGCGCCGAGCCGAGCGCCGGGTGCGCGAGGGCCAGGTCTATGCGCTCGGATACACGGTGATCCGCTTCGGAGCATCGTCGCGATGAGGCGCGCGTAGCCGCCGCCTTTCAGGTCGCCTGCGCTATTCTTGGCGGGCCAGCACCATGCTGAAGGACTCCCGCTCCACCGACGATCTCCGTCGAAGTGTGGCCGACGTGTACGCGGTCGAGCTCGACTACCTCGTCGAGCGTCGGCGCCGACTCGGCGACAAGGACGTCGACGCCTCGACCCTCAGGCCGAGCGCCAGCGCGCCGGAACCGCGATCCCGCCGCGAGTCGCCCACGGAACGATCGGCCTTGCCCTCTCGGGAGGCGGGATTCGCTCGGCGACGTTCTCGATCCTCGCCGCCGTGATTCCGGCGGCCGTCATCGGGTACCTGAAGCGATCGCTGTGGATCTTCGGCTTCGCCGCGGCGGGGCTCCTGGCCGCCGTGGAGCTCGTTCACTTCGGCGAGTGGCTCTCGCGCGAACACTATGCGGTGCTGGTGGAGTGGTATCCGCGATTCCTCGTGATTGCTGGAGTGTCGGGCTTCGCCATCAACGTGAACAAGGTGTCGCTGCTCAACTTCTATCGCGACCGCCTCGCCGACGCCTACATGATCCGCCGTTCCCCCGGGCAGATCACCACCAGCGATCGGATCAGGCTGCGCGACGTTCTCCCCACGAGCAACGGCCCCTATCATCTGCTGAACGCCACGCTCAACCTCGCCGGGTCGCGGGATCTCTCGCTGCGCGGCCGGCGGTCAGCGCACTTCCTGTTCTCGAAGCTCTACTGTGGCTCGCCGCGCGTGGGCTACGCGCCCACCAGCGCGTACGCGCGGGGGCGGCTGGATCTCCCGACCGCGATGGCGGTCTCTGGCGCGGCGGTGAGTCCGCAAATGGGCTCGGCCACGAAGCCGGGCCTCGCGGTCCTGATGGCGCTGCTCAACGTTCGCCTGGGTCAGTGGCTGCCGAACCCGGCCGTTCGCCTGAGGGCCGGGCTGGTCTTCTGGAACTACTTCTTCGTGAAGGAGCTCTTCAGCCTGACGGACGAGAATGACTGGTACGTGTTCGTGAGCGACGGCGGCCACTTCGACAACACCGGCCTCTACGGCCTGCTGGAGCGGCGCTGCCGGACCATCATCGCGGTCGACTGCGGCGCGGACCCGGATCGGAAGTTCGACGACGTCGCCAACATCATGAGGAAAGCGCGGATCGACTTCGGGATCGAGATCCAGCTCGATCTCGGCAAGCTCCACGGCGACCCGACGACTCAGCGGGCGGCCGCGGGGTTCCAGGTGGGCAGGATCCTCTATCCGCCCAACCAGGGCGACGTCGCCGGGGAGGGCCGCATCGTCTACATCAAGCCGACCATGAGCGCGGACTTCCACGAGAGCGAGGACCTCCTGGAGTACGCGCGGACCATCCGACCTTCCCCCAGGAGACGACCGCCGATCAATTCTTCGACGAGGGGCAGTTCGAGTCCTACCGCGAGCTCGGCTACCAGCTCACCAAGACCGGCTTCGCCGCGCTCGGGCCCCGCTGGATCCGCTGACGCCCGTCGGGCGGCGCCACGGTGCTCGAGCGGTCGGCCCCAGTATTCAAGCCGCCCGTCGCGTTGGCGAGCCTCAGTTCGACGTTCGTGAGTGATCGGCCAGCCCGCGCGCGTGGCATACTGCGCCCGTGGCCAAGAATCCGAAGTGTCCGCGCGACCCCTGACGGCGTAGCGTCCATGGACGGCGGCGCGCTCCCAACCGCGTGGCCGAGCAGTTTCCCCGAGCTGGCCACCGAGCGGCTCCGACTCCGCGCGCCGCTCCCGCGCGACGCCGCAGCGCTCCTGGGCATCCTCGGCGACCCCGAGGTCACCAGATACCACAACATGCCGACGCTCACGACGCTGGCCGAAGCGCACGCGGCGCTCGAGCGGCTCGAACAGCGCTATACCGGCCGCGATGCGATCCGCTGGGCGATCGAGCTGGTCGAGCACGGCCAAATGATCGGCACAGTCGGACTGCTCCGGTTCGACTTCGAGCATCGCCGGGCCGAGGTGGGGTACGAGATCGCGCGCCGCGAGTGGGGCCGAGGGCTTGCGCCCGAGGCGGCCGCGGCCGTCATCAGGTACGGATTGTCCGTCTTGGGCCTCCACCGGATCGAGGCCGGGGTGCTGCCCGAGAACGACGCGTCGGTGCGGGTCCTCCAGAAGCTCGGATTCCTTGAGGAGGGGCCGAGGCGGGACTACCTGTACGCCAAGGGTTGCTTTCACACCTTCCGGTGGTTCAGCCTGCTCGAAACCGACGAGTTGCCTGGAACCGCCCGATGACGTCGCCGGCGGAGCGACGCGTCGTCCATCTCGACATGGACGCCTTCTATGCGTCGGTCGAGCAGCGCGACCAGCCGGAGCTGCGCGGCCGTCCGGTCGTCGTCGGCGGTGACTCGCGTCGGGCCGTCGTCGCGGCCGCCTCCTACGAGGCGCGGAAGTTCGGGATCCGGTCGGCTATGCCGATGTTCCGCGCGCGGCGGCTGTGTCCCGATCTGGTCATCGTGGAGCTCCGGATGGACCACTACCGGGCGGTGTCCCAGGAGATCCGCGCGATCCTCGGACGATTCACCGAGCAGATCGAGCCGCTGGCCCTGGACGAGTGCTACCTGGACGTCTCCGAGCATGCCCCAACGCTCACCGCCGCCGGACGGCTCGCCCAGGCGATGAAGGACGAGATCCGCGCGCGGGTGCGGCTGACCGCGTCGGCGGGCGTGGGGCCGAACAAGTTCGTGGCGAAGATCGCCTCGGCGCTGCGCAAGCCGGACGGGCTGGTCCTGGTGCCGACCAACGAGGTGCTGGGTTTCCTGGCGCCGCTGCCCGCCTCACGCATGTGGGGCGTCGGGAAGGTCACGGAGCGGAGGCTCGCGCACGCCGGCATCACGACGATCGGCGGCCTCGCCGCCGCCGACCCGGCCGCGCTCGAAGCGCTGCTCGGCAAGCAAGGACGCCGGATGTGGGAGTTCGCTCACGGCGACGATCAGCGCGACGTGCAGGTGGCGCGCCGGGCAAAGTCCGTGAGCAACGAAACCACCTTCGAGGAGGACACGACGGACCTCGTCGTGCTCCGCGAGAAGCTCGAGGCGCTCGCGCGGCGGGTCGCCGAGCGGCTCCACCGGCGTCGCCTCGCCGGCCGCACGATCGTGCTGAAGCTGACCTACCGAAACTTCCAGCACGCCTCGCGCCGGACGACCCTCGGCGCGCCCACCAGCGACGACCGCGTCATCGCCGACGAGGCCGTGAGGCTCCTGGGCCGCAGCGAGGCGGGCACGCGACCGGTGCGGCTCGTCGGCGTGGGAGTGTCCGGCTTCGACGCCGGCGCCGCCGACGCGCCGCCCCAGCTCGGCTTCTTCTCTTCGTAGCGACGCCTCGCTTGACGTGCTCGCGTCGCGTGCAATAATTCGCGCGTGGCGCTGTCGGACCCTCCATCGAGTACATCGCGCCGCTCCACGGCGTGCGACGGCGCCGGCGAGAAACCGGCGACGCGACGTCGTCATCGCGACCATTCGAGGCGTCAGGCCAGCACGTGATACCGTGTTCCGCAGCGTCCGGAGGGAACCGGGTGCCGGTCTCAGCCGTTATCCCGGAAAATCCGGGGAGGAGGAGTCATGTCCATCAAGCGTGCGGTAGCTCGGACTCTCGTCCTGAGCGCCCTGGCGGTCGCGACCTTGGCCAGCGCCGCCGTCGCCCTCGAAGTCGGTCAGAAGGCGCCCGACTTCGCCCTGAACGGGACCGACGGCAAGCCGGTCAAGCTCTCCGACCTTACGGCCAAGGGCCCGGTCGTCATCTACACGTTCATCGCGGCGTTCACCCCGACCTGAACCCGTGAGCTGAACGGCTTCGAGGCGGCGCTGCCGCAATTCGAGGCCGTGGGCGCCCAGGTCGTGGGTGTCAGCACAGATCATCACCTCGCACTGGCCGGATGGCAGAAGGATCAGAAGTCCAGGCAGCTCCTCCTCTCGGATTTCCGTCGGCAGATGCTTCCAGCGTATGGCGCGATGGTGACCGACGACAAAAGCCCGGTCTACCGCTACGCCAAGCGCGCGTACTTCATCATCGACAAGAGCGGTACGATTAAATTCGTGAAGGTCATGGACAGCGGGCTGGATCTACTCAACCCGGAGGAAGTGCTGGCCGCCGTCAAGGCGGCGATGTAGGGAGGTAGGCGGTGGCAATCGTCCGCTTCACGGCGCTCGTCGGCCTGATCGTCCTGACGTCCGCGGCGTGCGCGACAACGGGGGACGAGCCTCCGTTGTCGAGCTCCACCACGACGACTCTCGTGTACGGCTGGGAACGTCACTTCAGACTCGAATGGGCCGCCGAGCCCGAGCGGGGCGGCGCCCGGCAGCTCAGCGGCTACCTCTACAACACCAACGGCGAGACTGCGACGACCGTCCGTGTCCTGGCCCAGGCGCTCGACCCGGCGGGCGCTGTGGTCGGCCAGCGCATCCAGGCGATTCCCGGTGGGGTGGGAGGGTTCGGGCGCGTCTACTTCACGGTCCCGAGCTTGCCCGAGGCTAACAGCTATCGCGTGTCGGTCTGGGACTACACGTGGTTCCAGGCCCCGCGCGACCGGATGTGACTTGCTCCGCGTAGCCTCTCGATGACGGAGCCGCGGGGCCCATCCGCCGTCCGGCGGACCAGCTCGACAGGGCCCTGCGGCTCCCAGCTCGCTCGCGACGTTCCCGTTCCCACGAGGCGGTGCTGATCCGCCAGCCCGAGCGTGATCTGTCCGCCGTTGACCGTCACGGGATCGATGACCAGCGTGAGTCGTCCGTTCCAATCGCCGAGCCGCCCCTGAACGTTCACCGAGACCGGCTCACCTCGGACCGTGAAGGTCAGGACGCCGGAGGCGCTGGGCAGCTCGCGTCCGAGCAGGTGCCAGGGGCCGAGCGAGACGCCGTCGGCGGGCGTGGCCTGCTGTTGCTCGAGCACGACCAGCGTCAGGGGCGTGCCGCCCCAGGTGCCCGTCCACGTGCCCCGCAGGTCCGGCAGGAGACTCGGCGGCATCGTCAGCGGCGGGGTCGTCGCGCAGGCGGCGAGCACCGTCGCCAGAGCGACCATGCGGAGAGCTCTTCCTTTGAGCTTCATCCCCTCGAATATACTCATCCTTGACGTGGAGCACCTTCGAGCGGATTCTCTCGCGCACGATAGGAGGATAGAGACCATGCATCTTCGTCGGGGGACGACGCGGTCCTTCCGCCGCACGCTCCCGCTGTTCGTGGTGGCAATCCTGATGCTGGGTACGGTCGGGCAGGCGGTCGCGCAGACGGCGCCGGCCGGCGAGGTGACGATCGCCTGGCACGTTACGATCGCGCCGAGCTGGTTCGATCCGTCGAGCGCGCCCCCTCAGATCACCGCGTTCGGGATGCTGTTCGCGCTCCACGACGCGCTGGTTCGCCCGTTGCCCGGAAAGGGCAAGATGTCCCCCGGTCTGGCCGAGTCCTGGAGCGAGAGCCCCGACGGGCTCGTCTACGAGTTCAAGCTGCGCCGCGACCTCAAGTTCCACAACGGCGACCCGTTGACCGCCGAGGATGTGAAGTTCAGCTTCGAGCGCTACAAGGGCGCCGGTGCGAAGGAGCTGCAGAGTCACGTTCGCTCCGTCGAGATCGTCGACCCGCTGACCGTGCGCTTCCGTCTGACCGAGCCGTGGCCGGACTTCATGACCTTCTACGGCACCACGGCGACCGCGGCGGGCCTCGTCGTTCCAAAGAAATACGTGACCCAGGTCGGCGACGACGGCTTCCGCAAGCATCCGATCGGCGCCGGTCCCTACAAGTTCGTCAGTCACAAGCCCGGCATCGAGGTGGTGGTGGAGGCGTACACGGGCTACTGGCGGCACGTGCCGTACGTCAAACGCTTCGTCATGAAGAGCGTGCCCGAGGGTACCTCGCGGGTGGCGATGCTGAAGAACGGCGAGGCCGACATCGCTTACGCGCTGGACGGCGAGGACGCGCTGAACGTGCGGCGCGATTCGCGGCTGCAGCTGGTGCCCTCCAAGCACGCCTCGATCTACTGGATCGAGTTCGCGGAGCAGTGGGATCCGAAGTCGCCGTGGCACGACAAGCGGCTGCGGCTGGCGGTCAACCACGCGCTCGACCGCAAGGCGATCAACGAGGTTTCGTGCCTGGGCTACTGTCCGCCGGCGGGCGTCATCGTGCCCCGGGTCATGGAGTTCGCGCTGCAGGCGCCGGTGACGCCGTACGATCCGCTGAAGGCGAAGCAGCTCCTCGCCGAGGCCGGGTATCCCAACGGCATCGACGCCGGTGATTTCACGCCGAATCCGCCGTTCTTCACGACGGCCGAGGCGGCGACGAACTATCTGGGCGCGGTCGGCATCCGCACGAAGATGCGGCAGATGGAGCGCGCGGCGTTCCTGACCGCCTGGCGCGAGAAGAGGCTGCGCGGCCTGTTCATGGCCGCCGTGGGCAACTCGGGCAACGCGGCCAGCCGGGTCGAGGCGTTCATGTATTCGAAGGGGAGCTCCGCCTACGGTGGCTACCCCGATCTCGACGACCTGTTCCTTCAGCAGGCGCGCGAGCGGGACACGGCCAGGCGCGAGGCCCTGCTCCATCGCATCCAGCAGCTCTCGATTGATCGCGTGATGTTCGTGCCGATCATGGATTACCGAACGCTGCGGGGCGTCGGGCCGCGGGTGGCCGAGCACATGCTCGACTCGATGCACCTGATCCCGTTCCCCGCCTACGAGGACGTGCGCCTCAGGGCGCAGTGACCGGCTTGACGCGGGCGCCGTCTTTCTCTAGCTTCGACACTGGCTGACCCATGTACGCGGCATACTTCGGGCTCTCCGAGCGACCGTTCTCGCTTGCACCGGATCCGCGGTACCTCTATCTCAGCGACGTCCACCGTGAGGCCCTCGCCCACCTGCTCTACGGGCTCGGCGAGGGCGGGAGCTTCGTCCAGCTGACCGGGGAGGTCGGCACGGGCAAGACCACCGTCTGCCGCGCCCTGCTGGAGCAGTTGCCGCCCGAAGTCGACGTCGCGATGATCTTCAATCCCCGGCTCACCTCGGTCGAGCTGCTCGGCCTCGTGTGCGACGAGCTCCAGATCCCGTACCCGGCGGGGACGACGAGCCTCAGGGTGCTCGTCGACGCGCTCTCCCGCGCCCTGCTCGACGCGCACGCGCGCGGCCGGCGCACGGTGCTGATCATCGACGAGGCCCAGAACCTGAGTACCCGTGTGCTGGAGGAGATCCGCCTCTTGACCAATCTGGAGACGACGAAGGAGAAGCTCCTTCAGGTCATCCTGATCGGTCAACCCGAGCTGGCAGACCACCTGGCCCGGCCGAACCTGCGCCAACTGGCCCAGCGCGTGACGGCGCGCTATCACTTGCGGCCGTTCACCGAGGAAGAGACGCACCGCTACGTACAGCATCGGATGGAGATCGCCGGCCAGCGAACGCCGATCTTCACCCGGCTCGCGGTGCGCACCGCCCATCGGCTGTCGCACGGCATTCCGCGGCTGCTCAACACCATTTGTGATCGCGCCCTGCTCGGCGCCTACGCGACCGGTCAGACGCGGGTCAAGGAGACGGTCGTCCGCCGAGCCGCGACGGAAGTGCTGGGCCCTCGGTCCTCACGGCACCGGTGGATCATGGGTGCCGCGACCGCGGCGGTGGTCGTCGCGGCGGCCGGTACGCTCGCCCTCGTGGCGGCCCGCGGGCTGCCTTCGATGGGGGCCTGGCCGCTGCGCGCGGAGACGCCCACGCCGGCGCCCGCGGTCGCGGCGACATCGCTGGAGCGGCCGAGTCCGGAGCCCGCGCTGGCGTTGATCCTGGGAGACCCGTCGGTCGGCGCCGATCGGACGAGCGCGTTCGTGAACCTCTACGGGCTCTGGCAGCTCAACGTGCCCCCCGGGCCGGGCGATCCCGGCTGCGAGTTCGGACGCAAGGCGGGGCTTCGCTGCCTCTCGCGGACCGGGACGTGGACGGTGCTCCGCCGCCTGAACCTGCCCGCGGTGCTCGAGCTAGTCACGCCGGACGGCGCCAAGCACCACGTCGTGATTTCGCAGCTGGACGGCGATCGTGCGACGCTCCAGATCGGTGAGCGGCGAGTGATCCTGCCGACGGTAGAGATCGAGCGCTTCTGGGACGGCCCCTTCACGATGGTCTGGAAGGCCCCGGTCACGGGGCCGCTGCCGCTGCAACCGGGCACACGCGGCCGGGACGTCCTCTGGCTCCGCCAACAGCTGACCGCCATCGACGGCGCGAGCTCTTCAGCCAGCGGCAGTCAGCTCTACGACGACGAGCTGAAGCGTCGTGTCGTAACCTTTCAGCAGAGCGAGTCGCTGACGCCCGACGGGATCGTGGGAGAGGAGACGCTGATCCGTCTCGCCGCCGTGACGCAGCGCGGGAGCGGCCCGTCGCTCGTGGGAGCTCGCCCCTAGCTGTGTCCTATATCCTCGACGCGCTCACCAAGGCCGCTCAGCAGCGGGACAGACGGGTCCCGGTGGTCCAGCGGCTTCTCACGCCCACGGCGCGCGCCCCGAGGTCGCCGTGGAGGCGCCCGCTCGGCCGTCTCGTCGTGGCGCTCGCGGTAAACGTGGGCCTGCTGACGGTGCTGATCCTCTGGTGGCTACAGCCCATCCCTGTGCCAGAGTCGCCCGGTCCTGCGCCCGCGGCATCGGTCCCCGTGAGGGCCCCGACCGTCGCAGAACCGGCACGTGGCGTCGCTGGGACCGCGCACTCGCCGGTCGAGCCCCAGCGCGCTGTCGTCGAGCCCTCACACGCTGTGGCTGAGCCGCCGCGCGCGGCCGCCGCGCCGCCGCCGAAGGTCGCTGCCCGAACGGACAGGCCCGCGCCGCTGGGACGCTCCGCGGTTGGCGCGAGTCCCGCGCCCAGCGTCGCGCCGAAGGCGCAGCCCCCGATCCCTCCACCGACGCCCCAGCGTCCGGCGTCGCCGCCCCAACCGGCGCCGCTCGTCAGCGCTCCGGTCACGCCGGTCACGCCGGCCGCGCCCACGACGCCCCCAGGCCGGGCCCCGCTCAGGCTCGAGGCGTTGATCTACTCCGACGTTCCGTCCCAGCGGATGGTCTTCATCAACGGTCGCCGATACATCGTGGGCGACCTGGTCGAGGGACGGCTCCGCGTCGAGGAGATCCATGAAGACGGGGTCGAGTTGAGCGAGCAGGGCCGGCGCACCACGCTGCGCGCCGTTCGCTAGAGTTCCGCTGAGCGCCGTCGACCGGCCCCCAGGCCGGTCAATCGTGTCACGAGCCGGCCAAATCGCGCCACTCGTTTCGACCCGAGGACGCGCCGTGCGTCAGAAGCCTCCAGTATTCATTCACATACGGCCTCACTCTTTTGTGGCCCGACTCTTGCTGTAGGTCTCGACGGGCATTCCTGATGCTCGACGCGAATCAGGGGGTACACATGCGCAAGCGATTCCGGAGTCTCACGGCTCTCTCGGTAATAGGTCTGGTGGTCGCCCTGGTATCCGTGCTGAACGCCGCACCACCGGCGCGAACCGTGCGGGTCGCCGTGCTGACTCCCGGCCTCACCTTCGGTGAGATCCTGGTGGGGCTCCGCGAGGGGCTCGACCACCTCGGCTATCGCGAGGGCAGAAACCTGATCTTGCTCGTCGAGGACACCAAAGGCATCGGGCCGGAGGTCAAAGCGCAGGCGCAGGCGCTCATCGCGGCGAAGCCCGACGTCGTGGTCACGATGGGCACCTCGCACACGGCGGCGGCCAAGGCCGCGACCTCGACGATTCCGATCGTCTTCACCTGGGTCGGCGACCCGGTGAAGTCTGGGCTGGTTCCCAGTTACGCTTCGTCCGGCAACAACCTCACCGGCGTCTCCGTGTATTCGGGTCCGCTCTCCGGCAAGCGTCTGGAGATCCTGAAGGAGATCGCGCCCAACGTGCGGCGCATCCTCTGTATAGTCGGCAAGGACTCGATCGCCGAGATCAGCTTCGGCGTCGCGCAGAAGACGGCTGATCAGTTCGGCCTCGTGCTGATTCGCCGTAACGTGGGCAGCCGCGATGACATCATCCGCGAGCTCTCGGCAATGCCGACGGGAGCCTTCGACGCGATCTACCACGTGCCCTCCACCCTCGTGAGCGCGCACCTGAATCTATTGATCCAGCGCGCCAGGCAGGACCGGGTCGCGCTGATGGCGCACGAGGACGACTTCGTGGCGGCCGGGGCACTCGCCTCCTACGGCGCGGACTATCGGCGGATGGGCGCGCAGACCGCGCGCGTCGTCGACAAGGTCCTCAGCGGCGTGGCGCCCGCGGAGATCCCGATCCAGGTTCCCGAGAAGCTGTTCCTCGCCGTCAACCTCGCGACGGCGAAGGCGATCGGCGTGAAGCCGCCACTCACGATCCTCGAGCGCGCCGACCGCATCGTCGAATAGCGCCCCATGTCCCGACGACGATGACGCCGGCGATCGGCCTTCGCCTCGGTACGCTGCGGCGCCGGCTCTTCGTCCTGCTGGCGGTGACGAGCGTTCTCACGGTCGTCGGCGTCAACCTGGTCTGGCTGCCCGGCGCGCTCCACGACGTCACCAGCGCGCGGTCCGAGCTGCAGCTCGTCGCGGTCCGCGGGGTGCGCGATCAGATCGAGCTGTTCCTCGCCGACAAGGAAGACGCGCTGACGGCGGCCGCGCGCCAGTTCCGCGCGGTGCTCCTCGGTGGCGACGTGTCGCAGATGGCGGTCGTCGGTCACCGGTTTCTCCAGCGCGAGGGGGCCTTCGAGGAGATCGGGGTCGTCGACGGCCACGGCGCGTGGCGCTACCGCCTGTCGCGCCGCGAGGTGGTGACTCACGCGTCCGCCGACGCGCGGCCTCCGGTCGATCTCGTGTCGGACGGCGGGGCCGTCATCTGGGGGTCGGTCGTCACGACCGAGACCTCCGAGCCATGGGTGACGCTGGCCGCGCCCCTGTCCGAGCCGGCGGGCGACGCCTTCGTGGTGGGCGTGCTGAACCTCAAGGTCCTCTGGGCGCTGACGTCGGACGTGCAGGTCGGACAGGGGGGGCGCGCATACCTCGTCGACCGCCGCGGCGGCCTCATCGCGGCCGACGACCCGAGCCTGGTGCTCAAGCAGCTATCCTTCGCCGAGCGACCGTTCGTCCGGAGCCTCCTGGCGGAGGGCAGCGCGAACGGGGTCAACGGATTCTATACCAACGAGCGCGGCATCGAGGCGATGGCCACGGGGCTGCACCTGGATCGGGTGGGGTGGGGCGTGGTCGTCGAGCACCCGCGCGCCGTGGTCGCACGGGCCGTCGAGCGAAAGCTCCTGTTCTTCGCGGTCCTCACGGTCGCCGGAATCCTGGTCAGCGCGGCGATCGGCCACCTCCTCAGCCGGCGCTTGACGCGGCCGCTCGAGCGGCTGCGCCTCGGCGTTCAACGCTTCGGCCGGGGCGAACTCGATCACCGCGTGTCGATCGAGACCTCCGACGAGATCGGCGAGCTGGCGCAGCAGTTCAATCAGATGGCGACGGAGCTCGGGGCGTCGCACGCGCGGCTCGAGGAGCGCATCCGCGACGCCACCCGCGACCTCGCACGCCGGCAGCACGAGGCCGAAGAGCTCGCCCGGGTCGCGCGCACGTTGACGGAAAACCTCGAGGTGAGCCAGTTGGCCGATCGGGTCGTTCGCACCGCGCTGGACCTCTTCGCGGTCCAGTCGTCGGTGCTGTGGTCGCGCGACCCCGACGGCTCGCTCGTCGCGCTCGGCATCTCGGGGCAGGCCCGCAACGGATTCAGGGTCGGCGACGTGCTGCCGAGGGGCGTCTCGCTGGCGGGGCGAGCCGTCAGCCAGGGCCGGGCGGTGTGGACGAGAGATGTCTTCGCGGAGCCCGATCTCGTCGTGACCGCGGAGCAGCGGACGCGGCTGGAGGCGACCGGGGATCGGGCGATCCTGTGCGTGCCGCTCGCGGTCAAGGGCGAAACCATCGGGGTGCTCTCGCTGGGCGACGACTCGACGCGTGAGTTCACGACCGAGGAGATCACGCTGCTGCAGACCGTCGCCGACCAGGCGGCGATCGTCCTGCAGAACGCGAACCTCTACGTCGAATCGCAGACCCAGCGGCTCCAGCTGACCCAGATCTTGGAGTCGACCTCGGACGGCGTGCTGTTCGTCGACGCCGGCCGCCGAGTCCAGGCCGCGAACTATCACACCGGCGAGCTGCTCGGGTGCGAGTCGATCCCGCTGGTCGGTGGGGACCTGGGCGCGATCCTGGGCCACGAGTGCACGCCGGCGTCGGCGGCGGAGCTCCTCCGGACCTGCGACGCCGGGCTCACCGCCGGGTTCGTCGGAGAGGGGCGCGGGGCTGCGGGCGACCTCGAGATGCCGAACCTCAAGCGGGTCGTGCGCTGGGAGACGCGGACCACCCGCGACGCCGCCGACCGGACGGTCGGTCTGACCATCACGCTGCACGACGTGACCCGGGAGCGCGAGATCGCTCAGATGAAGAGCGACTTCGTGTCCTTCGCGACTCACCAGCTGCGTACCCCCCTGTCCGGGATCAAGTGGATGCTGGAGCTGGGCGTCCAGGAGCGCGAGGTCTCGGAGCAGGCGAAGAGCTACATGCACGACGCGCTGGGGGCGGCCCAGCGCCTCATCCAGCTCGTCAACGACCTGCTCGACGTGTCCAGGCTGGAGAGCGGGCGGATGAAGACCGCGGTCCAGGCCGTCGACCTGGTCGGACTGACCCGGAACGTCCTCGGCGACCTGAAGCCGCAGATCGACGATAAGGATCACCGTCTCACCGTGGACGTGTCCGAGGACATCCTGGAGGTCGCCGCCGACCCGCAGCTCCTGCGGCAGGTCGTTTTGAATCTGAGCTCGAACGCCATCAAGTACTCGCGCCCGGGCGGTCGGATCATGGTCCGGCTGACCCGCGATCACGAGCTCGTCCGCTGGCAGATCCAGGACACCGGAATCGGGATCCCCAAGGAAAGCCAGCGGCACCTCTTCGAGAAGTTCTACCGGGCGGACAACGTGGTCGCGCTCGAGACCGACGGAACCGGTCTCGGCCTGTATCTCGTGCGCCTGATCGTCGAGCAGATGGGCGGCCGCGTGTGGTGCGAGTCGGAGGAAGGGCAGGGCGCGACATTCTTCTTCACGGCGCCGTGCGGCAAGGGCGGTCAGCCTCTGGCCGTCGCGTAAACCGGCGCCGTCGGCCTCGCCTACCGCTCGTCGACCGTCTCGCGATACGCTTCGAACACGTGGACGCTCTGGCTCTGAAGCTCGTGCTCACGCCCGCCCTGATCGGCGCGGTGAGCATCGCGGGACGTCGTTGGGGACCGGGAGTGAGCGGGTGGCTCGTGGGGTTTCCCCTCACGTCCGGCCCGATCGCCCTCATCCTGGCGCTCGAGCAGGGCGTCGACTTCGCGGCCGCGGCGGCGGCCGGCTCCATGGCGGGCGCGATCGCCCAGTCGGCCTTCTGCGTCGTGTACGGAAAATCGGCGAGGCGTTGGCGCTGGGGCCCGGCGCTCGTCGCCGGCTCTCTTGCCTTCGCGGCGGCGGCCGTCGGCCTGCAGGCCTTGACCCTCTCAGCGGTCGCGCTGGCGGTGGCCGTCGTCGTGGCGCTCGTCGCCGCGCTGCGCCTGATGCCCGACGACGCTCGCGCCGCGCGCGCGGCGCCGCTGCC
Organism: Candidatus Rokuibacteriota bacterium; assembly: GCA_003220435.1. Taxonomy (GTDB): domain Bacteria; phylum Methylomirabilota; class Methylomirabilia; order Rokubacteriales; family CSP1-6; genus AR31. The sequence continues at coordinate 50,282 of QHSL01000061.1, forward strand.
GCGCTGGGACATTCCGGCCCGAATCGGCGTGACGACCGCCGTGGTCCTGGCCCTGACGGGCGTCGCTCACCTCCTGGGCCCCCGGCTGACCGGCCTGCTCGCCACGTTTCCTCTCTACGGCGCGATCCTGGCGGGATTCGCGCACCACCTGGAGGGACCGGGTCCGGCGATCGGAGTGCTCCGCGGCCTGCTGCTAGGACTGTTCGCCTTCGCCGGGTTCTTCTTCGTGCTGGCCTTGCTACTCGATCGGTTCGGCATCCCTGGGGCCTTCGCCGCGGCCATCGCGGCAGTCCTGGCGCTCCAGGGCGGAGCACTCTGGGCTCTGCGCCGCTTTGGGAGTGCTGCGGGACGTGCTTGACCCGGCTCGACCCCGCCGCTACTCTCGATTCGCCCAGGACCCACAGGCGATCAAGGACTACGCCCAGGCGGGGAAGCCCTCCGCTAGGAGAGGCGGGAGGAGACTACTGATGATACGGCTCGACGGAATCGGCCATGTGCTGCTGCGGGTGATCGACGTCGAAGCGGCCCGGAAGTTCTACACGACGATCCTCGGGCTCCAGGTGGTGGAAGAGGACCCTGAGCACGGCGGAATCTTCATGGCGCTCGAGGGGACCGGCCACACGGTCGACCTCTTCCCGGTCAAGGACCCCGAGGCGGTTCGGCGCCAGACGCCGGGCGAGCGGGGCGTCGCCCACGTCGCGTTCAAGGTGTCCAGCGATGCGGCGCTCGAGGACGCGTACTACACGCTCCAGGAGCACGGCGTGGAGATCACGCGCACGATCGACCATGTGAGCCAGAAGAGTATTTACTTCCGCGACCCAGACGGTAATCTCCTCGAGATCTACTACGAGCTGCCGAATGCGGAGGAGCTGTTTCGCCAGGGACGGCACGATCGCGACGAGCCGCTGACCTTCGGGGCACGGCCGAGCGCCCCCGGCGCCTGATCTCGAGGAGTCCTAGCCTCCCACGGTGCGGACGAATCCGCGCTCGGCGAGGAACGCGATGATCCGGTGGGCGTTCGCCTCGGGCGTGGACACGACCGTGTCGAGCGTGATCTCCGGGCTCGGCGGCGGCTCGTAGGGATCGTCGATCCCGGTGAAGCCGCGAATCTCCCCGCGCCGGGCCTGGGCGTACATCCCCTTGGTGTCGCGCTGCTCGCACACCTCGAGTGGGGTGTTCACGAAGACCTCGACGAAGTGGTCGCCCCCGACCATGCGCCGACACTCGTCGCGCGTCACCCGGTAGGGGCTCACCGCCGAGCAGATCGCCACGCCGCCGTGCCTGACGATCTCGGCGGCCACGAAGCCGATGCGCCTGATGTTGGTGTCCCGGTCCTCCTTGCTGAACCCGAGCCCCTTCGAGAGATGGGTGCGAACCACGTCGCCGTCCAGGACCGTGACCTGCCGACCTTTTTCCAGGAAGAGCACCGTGAGCACGTCCGCGGTGGTGGACTTGCCTGAGCCACTCAGGCCCGTGAACCAGACGCAGACGCCCTGGCGGTGCCGGGCCGGATAGCTCTCCTCGAGCACCTCGGCCACCTCCGGGCGCGTGAACCACTCCGGCAGGCGCCGGCCCTTGTTGAGGTACTCCTCGCGCACCTGAGTGCCCGAGATCGACGCCGTGCGCACGTTCGCCGGAGCCTTGGAGATTTCCTCGTATCGGTCGTGGTCGGGCAGGTACACCAACTCGTGGAAAGGCACGACGCCCACGCCCAGCTCGTCGCGGTGGCGCGTGACCAGATCCTGCGCGTCGTAGGGACCGTAGAACGGCTTCCCCTTCGAGTCGACGCCCGGGCTCGCGTGGTCGCGCCCGACGATGAAGTGGTTGGCCCCGTAGTTTCGCCGGATGATCGCGTGCCAGAGCGCCTCCCGGGGGCCGGCCAGACGCATCGCCAGCGGCAGGAGCGCCAGGAGAAGGCGCCCCGGCTCGTAGTACCGGCCGGCCAGGGCCTTGTACGTCCGCACACGTGTGAAGTGATCCACGTCGCCCGGCTTGGTGAGGCCGACGACGGGGTGGAGCAAGAGCACTCCGTCGACCTCGCGCGCCGCCCGCTTCGTCAGCTCCTCGTGCACGCGATGAAGGGGATTGCGCGTTTGAAACGCGACGACGTTCTCGCGGTCGAACTCGGTCAGCCGCGCGCGCGTCTGTTCCGGCGTCAACCGGATATCCTGGAAGTCGTAGCGTCGGGGCAGCGCCAGGACCTGGAGCGCGCCCGAAACGCTCAGGGGCCCCCAGCTCCGCATCTCGGCCACGAGCGGGTGGCGCGGGTCCAGCGTCTCGAACACTTTCGAGGCGACCGCGTCGCGATCCCACTCCCAGACCTCCTCGACACGCATGATCGCGAGCAGGTCATTGCGGCCGTCGCGGAGCGCGATCTCCTGGTCGAGGCTGAGCGGCGCCTTGTGGTCGACCGGCAGTGTGACCGGGATCGGGAAGAGGGCGCCCCGGGCGAGCCGCATCTCGTCGAGCACGCGCTCGTGATCCCGTCGCGACATGAAGCGATCGAGCGGCGAGAACCCGCCGATCGCGAGCATCTCGAGATCGCAGACCGCGCGGTCCGAGAGCTGGAGGGACGGCAGGCTGGCGGCGTGCGCGCGGCGCGCCTCGCGCGCCTCGGGGGGCACCAGAAGGTTCACGAGCTTCCCGCCGTGCGGGGCGATGAGCTTAGCCATCGATCGGTCTCCCTGAGTCTCCCATCGAGCGCCGTCAGCGCTTCACGTCCATGATCTCCACGCGCCGGCCGTTCCGCAGCTTCGCGCGACCCTGATCGATCACGAGGTCTCCGGGGCTCAGGCCCAGCACGACCTCCACGACATCATCTCCCTGAAGCCCCGTCTTGATCCTTCTCAGGACCGCTCGCTGATCCTCCAGTACGTAGACGGCCTCCTCCTCACCCTGCTGGACGATGACCGACACCGGCAGCGCCAGAGCGTCGGTCTTTTTCGCGATCACGAACTTGGCGCTTCCGGACATTCCGACCTTGAGGGTCCCCGGCGCCGCGTGCACCGCGAGCTTGACCTCGTATCGTACGCGACCCGTCGGGTCCGGCGTCGAGGCCACCGCGATCTCGCGAGTCAGGGCCTCGAAGGTCTTGTCCGGGAAGGCGTCGATCTGGACCGTCGCCGGAAGGCCGACGCGAACCTGCGCGATATCGGACTGGTCGACGTCGGCGTGGAACTCCACCGACCCCAGTTCGGCCACCTCCGCGATCTGGACGCTCTGTGGCGGCTGGCCCGGGCGCAGGGCGGGGCCGTCGGCGGTGACGCCGCCCACGTCGGCGAGCTTCCGCTTCACGATCCCGGTGACCGGCGAGTACACCGACGTGCGCGCTAGCTTCGCCTCGACCATGGCGATGGCGGCCTTGCGGTCCTCGATCTGAGTGCGGTAGACCTCGACCTGCCGCTCCGCGTTCTCGACCTCCTGTCGGGCCGCGAAGCCCTTCTCGTACAGCCGGCGAATCCGATCGAGGTTGACCTGCGCGGAGGCCAGGCTCGACCGCGCCAGCGTCAAGTTCGCGCGGTGCTGTTCGAGTTGCGGTCGAAGATCGGAGTCGTCGAGCGACGCCAGGAGCTGGCCCTTGTTGACGGGCTGCTGCTCCTTGAAGTGAATCGCCGTGATGCGGGATCCGACCTCGGCGGTGACCAGGACGAGGCGCGAAGCGTCCACGCTCCCGGTCGCCACGACCGCCTTCTCGATCGTCAACGTCGAGGGCTTGAAGACCGTGACCTTCTCGGCCTCCTCGCGGTGGAGGTACTGATAGGCGCCACCGACGAGCACCACCGACACGACGAGGAGCAGCGCGAGCTTGGGGACGTGCCTCACGTGCGGGGCCTCATTCGTGCCGAAGCGCCTCGATCGGATCGAGGCCGGCGGCGCGATACGCCGGATAGGCCCCGAAGAACGTACCCACGGCGACCGAGAAGCCCAGCGACAGCACGACCGCGAAGGGCGACACGCTGACCGCAAAGGTGGGATAGGCCCTGGAGATACCCAGCGCTCCCAGGTACGAGAAGATCATCCCGAAGCAGCCGCCCATGAACGACAGGAGGATCGCCTCGCTGAGAAACTGCGCGAGCACGTCGGGCTCGCGCGCCCCGAGGGCCTTGCGGAGACCAATCTCCCGGGTCCGTTCGGTCACCGACACGATCATGATGTTCATGATCCCGATGCCGCCCACCAGGAGCGAGACCCCTGCGACGCTCCCCAGCATCGCCGTGAAGATGAGGCTGATGGACTGCACCGTCTGGAGGGTCTCGCCCTGGCTCCTGACCTCGAACTGGTCGGGGGTCATGCGCTTGCTCAGGATGCGCTTGGCCTCGGCCATCGCCGCCGGGACGTCGTCCGCCGTCGCCACGCCCACGACGATGTAGCTGAGCGCTGTCGTGCCGAAGAGCCGCTGAGCCGTCGAGAGCGGGATGAAGACCTGGTTGTCCAGGTCGATGTCGAACAGCTGCCCCTTGGCTTCCATGACTCCGATCACCTTGAACTTCTCGCCCGCGATCGTGATCTCCTTCCCGACCGAGTCACCGTCCTTGAAGAAGCCGGTGTGGACCGTCTGGCCGAGCACGACGACCCGCCGGGCCAGATCGCCGTCGTGCTTCTTGATGAACGTCCCCTGGACGACATGCCAGTTCCGAGCGTCCTGGAAGTTTGGCAGCGCGCCGCTCACCATCACGCCGGATTTCACCTCCCGCGCGTACCGGACCGGGGCGGGGTTGTTGAGAACCGGCGAGACGACGACGCGGAGCGCCGTCTCCTTCTGCAGGAGATCCGCGTCCTGAGCTTGCAATCGGCTGACCGTGGCCACCCCGGTCAGGGCGGCTGCCTTCGGCCGCGTCGGAGTGACCAGATAGAGGTTCGACCCCAGGCCCTCGACCAGCTTCGTCACCTCCCGGCTGGCGCCCGTCGAGATCGAGATGAGGAGAACGATCGCGGTGGTCCCGATGGTGACGCCGAGCGTCGTCAGCGTCGAGCGGAGCTTGTTCGAGGTGATGGCCTCGAAGGAGACCTGCACGTACTCGATCGTCGTCACGCCAATTGCTCGCCGAGCTGCGCCGTCGCCGACCGGCGCTCGGCGACCACTTCGTCGCGGAGCACCACGCCGTCCAGGAGATGAACGATCCGGTCCGCGTGCTCCGCGAGCTCGCGGCTGTGCGTCACCATGATGATCGTCTTACCTTCCCGGTTCAGGCGCTCCAGCAGGGCCATGATCTCGAGACCCGAGCGGGAGTCGAGGTTGCCCGTCGGCTCGTCGGCAAGGAGTAGCTGCGGGTCGTTCGCCAGGGACCGGGCGATGGCGACTCGCTGCTGCTGGCCGCCCGACATCTGATTCGGCCGGTGCCGCATTCGATCCTGCAATCCGACGTACCGGAGCAGCTTCATGGCCCGGTCCCGGCGCTGCGCCTTGGGGAAGTCGCTGTAGACGAAGGGCAGCATGACGTTGCTCAGCGCCGTCGCGCGCGTGAGCAGGTGGAACGTCTGGAAGACGAACCCGATCTGCCGGGAGCGGAGGATGGCGAGGTCGGTGCGGTTCATCTTGGACGTGTCGACGCCCTCGATTTCCAGGGTACCGCTGGTGGGCCGATCCAGACATCCGAGGAGGTTCAACAGCGTCGACTTGCCGCACCCGGACGGACCCATGATCGCGATGAACGCCCCGGCCTCGACCGAGAACGACAGGCCGCGGAGCGCTGGAACCTCGAGCCCTTCGAGCCGGTAGGTCTTGATGAGATCCTTGGCTCGTACCATCATCCGTCGACGACCGGCTCTTCCAGCTCGAAAACCCTAGAGGTCCACACGGTACTTCTCCAGCATCGAGCCCGTCGCCCGATCGAACTGGACGAGGACCTTGTTGTAGTCGACGACCGCCTTCCACTCCTCCTGTTCGGCCGTGATCAGATCTCGTTGCGCCTCGACGACCGCACTCAACGAAGCCAGGCCCAGCTCGAACTGATCCCTCGTCATCTCCACGCGCTTCAGCGCCTGCTCGCGAAACGCGCGGGTCACCTCGATCGCCTTGTACGACGACTCGACCTGGCGCCCCAGCCGCTCGACCTCGAGGGTGATCACGTGCTCCACGTTCTTCACGGCGATCTCGGCGCGCTGCATCTCCAGTTCGGCCTTCTCGAGCTGGCTCTTGGCGGCCACGTTCCCGAGAGGGAACGTCAGGTTCATACCAACCTTCCAGGTGGGGAAATCGCCCGAGATGAGGTTGTTCAGCGCGGTCCCGTAATCGCCCACCGCCTGACTCGTCGCGCTCGGGAAAATGTCGACCGTCGCGTTCACCGACGCCAGACCTCTGCGGCCGATCGGGATGGTGACCGTCGGATTGGCCGCATTGACCGGTTCACCGGCCAGACCCGAGAGTCCATAACTGCCGAAGAGGTTCAGCTGCGGCAGAATCTGGTTTCGCGCAACGCCCAGCAAGACATCCTTGTTCTTGAGATCGAGTTTGACCTGCGGCAGCTCGGGGCGCCGGGCCAGCGCGTCCTTCACCGCCTGCGAGAGGTCGACGGCCGTTGGCTCGACGCGCGGCTGATCGAGCGGCACGATCAAGGGATCGCTTCCCGGAGCGAGGTTGAGCATATCTTGAAGACGGCGCGCCGCGTCGCGCTCAGCGTTCTGCGCGATCGTGAGGTCCGCTTGCCGCTGGAGGACGGAGCTCTTCGATTGGAGGCGGGCGGTTTCTGGAAGGATCCCCTCCGATACCAGCTCTTCGGTTCGCCGCGCCAACTGCCGCGTGAGATCGAGCGCCTGCTCCTTGATCTCGACGTCACGATGCGTCCGGGCGAGATCCCAATACACACTCTCGGCCTCGGCCAGGATGGCGGCAACCCGAGCCTGGAGCTGGTAACGGGAGATACCGACATTGTTCTCCGCAACCCGGAGCCGCCAGGTGTTCACGGTGGGCCCGAACCCACGGAGCAGCGGCTGCGTCAGACTGAGAGCCAGCGTCGACTGGTACTGGGGGTTGATGGTCAGAAACTGGGAGTTGCTGTCAAGCCGGCTGTTCGTGAAGTCCAGGGACGCCGTGCCGCCGCTCAGGAGCTTGGCCCGAATGCCGGAGCTCCAGGTGGTCGTCTCGGTCTCGATCTCGGTGGCTCCCGCGAGCGCCGATCCCGTGAGGTTCTTGCTCTTGCTTTCGCTGCTCTCCAGCGACAGCACGGGATGGAAGGCCGAGCGCTCGCTCGAAATCTCGGTCGCCACGATCCGGGCGCTCAACCGATCCACCTTGAGGTCACGGCTACCCAGCAGGGCGAGGTAAGCGACGTCGTCTCGGGTGAGGGGCAGCGCCTCCCGTGACGCCCCGAGCTGCCCTTCGGCCCCGGCGGACGCCGTCGAGGCCGACACCACACCGACCACGGCCGCTCCGGCGAGCAGCAAGACCCGCAATCGAAGAAACCGCCACATCCTCATCGGGCTCCTCCATTCTCACCTAGACTCGGGAAAGGCTACTCAGGTTACGCGAGCGTGCTCCAGGACTCGGTCGGCACCCGCCTCGAGGGTCAGAGGGGGTTACGGGCGGATTTGCTTCCGGCGCGTGCGGTCCGGAACGTGCCCGTAGTCGACATCTTCCGACTATGACAACTGTCCGCAACCGCTGTCAAGAATCGCCCTGCGCCGTGAAAAAACTACAGGGTCACTGCTCCGAACCGACAGAATCGGCGGCCCTGCGATGATGTCTTGCTAACATTTCAGCGCTGTGGCCGCTTACATCGGGAGGTCCACCTGGCCCCGCCTGGCGGCGCGAGCGCGGCTTGGGCTGGGGTTGGTGGCGGCCCTGAGCCTGGGTGCGTGCGCGACTCGCCAACCTCCAGCCTGGGAAAGGTACATGGATGTGGGCATGGCCGCCTACCAGCAGGGTCGCTACGGGGAGGCGGAGACGGCGCTTCAGTCCGCGCTGCGGGAGGCCGAAGGCTACAGCCCCGAGGATCCACGCGTGGCCAGCACCCTGAAAAGCCTGGCCAACCTCTACTACAGCCAGGGGCGGTTCAGCGAGGCTGCGCCGCTACAGCGACGCGGCCAGGCGATCGACGAGAAGTTCCAGAAGGCCCGAGACTCGAGCATGCCCGAGATGCTCGGGGACCTGGCCGCGACGTACCTGCGTCAGGGTCGCTACGACGACGCCGCCCGGATCTTCAACCGGGCGCTCGCCGAGTGGGAGCGGGCCCTGGGCCCGGACCATCCGCGGGTCGCCGGAGCCATGAACATCGTGGCCGAGGCCTATCGTGCCCAGGGCCGATACGACGATGCCGCGACGATGTACCAGCGTGCCCTGACGGTCCTCGAGAACGCCTTCGGGGCCGATTCGCCCGGCCTCACGAGCAATCTCCAGAGCCTGGCAAGAGTCTACGCGCGGCAGGGACGGAACGCCGAGGCGCAAGCGGTGTTCGGGCGGTTGCTGGCGCTGCGTGAGCGAACGCTCGGCCACGATCACCCGGAGGTCGCCCTGACGCTCGACGAGTACGCGAGCCTGCTCAAGAAGATGGACAGGATCGGCGAGGCGGCCGATCTCGAGGCTCGCGCCAAGGCCATTCGACGGAAGTAGCCGAGCTCGGACGCTAGCGAGCCGCCGACGCGGCTTCTTGCGGTAACTGGGAGCGCTTGATCTCGTCGGCCGTCACGTAGAGCGGGGAGGAGCAGGTCCGCTCGACGACGGTGTTGCCGATCCATTCGAGCGTCGGGCCGCTGCCCACCTGGTCCCCGAACGTCGCCGCCCAGATCATCGAGCGGAAGACCGACCCGACGATGAACCCGCTGAACTCGCCGAATGCGCACCACGCTTCCCTGAACGGGAACGTGACGAAAGTCGCGCCGGCGGCGGCGACCGTGTAGGCGGCTTCGGGATGCGGTAGGACCTCCACCCTTGGCGCCACACCCGCGGTCTCCGGCCCGGGGAACAGCGAGATGCCGCGCACCGGCTCCTGGCCGTGGGCGGCCGGGGCCAGCGGGCCAAGGAGCATGGACGCCGCAAGGCCGATCGCGGCCAGGCTTTTCGGTGTGAGCGCTCGCATCGGCGTGGTCCTCGTACCCAGTAAACATCGGCGCGACCGCTCGTGTCCAGTTGCTCGGAGGGGGCATCGGCGGCGCGCTCGCGCCGGCGAGAGGCCCCTGGTACTATCGGAGCCGTGCCGAAGATCAGGTGCGCGACGGTGCTGGCCCGGCCGGGTGTTCTGGCCCTGGCGCTGGCCGTGTCGCTCGGGAGCTCGGCGCCCGCGGTCGCCCAGTGGTCCGAACTAGATCGCTGGCTCAACGGCTCGCAACCCGTCTCGCTCGGAGTCGATACGTCGCGCTTCCGCATCAGCGTTCTCGGGGCCAGGCCGGTCATCGCGACTGCCGAACAGCCCCAAGACAGTACGCCGTACCGGCTCATCGATCCCGAGCTTCGCGGCACGGCCGTGTCCGTGGACCTCAAGCTGCGCTGGCCGTCGGGAGCCGGGGCCTTCGGCACGAGCGCGCTCGAACCCTATCTCCTGTTTGGCCCGACGCTCTACCTGTCGGATTCCGATGGCCAGCGCCTCGGTCTGCCCCCTTCGAGGGAAGGCAGCTCGATGTCGCTCGGCGTCAACGTCGGCGCCGGGCTCTCGTGGCGGCTGTCGAAGGACGCCGAGCTCTTCGGAAGCTACCGGTTCATGCAGTCGGGTCGAGAGGGGCTCTTGTCACGCGATCGGTCGCCGTCGGACACCGACTTCGCCGGGCACGACGTCCTGTACGGCATTTCCGTCCGGTTCTGATTTCGCGCGGCGTCCCCGAGGGCCTCGACGGGCCCCATCGACCCTCACTTGCGGAGGGCGAGGTCGATCTCGTCCAGGTGCTCGCGCCGATGTTCGGCACGGAACAGGTTGAGCGGGCGGCCGGCGGCGGTGTTCGCGGCGACCTGCGCGTCCGACAGCTCCTCGACGGCGCGGTCCACGGCTTCCGCCGTGGCGAGCGCGAGTCGCGCCGCGGTGCGCGGCGGCAGCGCCAGGCAGAGAGCCTTGGCCGAATCGTTGATCCAGTCGACGTCGTTTTGATCGATCGTGCGCGGCGCCGGGCCGTGCGGGGTCCCCTTCCAGCCTTCGATCAAGACCAGGGTGCGTTGGTCCCAGAAGGTCAGGTGGGCGAGCACCGCGGCGATGGTCCAGCCCGCGTCGAGCGGGCGGGTCAGGTCGTCGTCGCTGAGCCGCGTGACGAGCGCGCGCAGCCGCTCGCGCTGCGCGTTGTTCTCCCCTACGTAAGAACGGCTCCCAGCCATAGGTCCTCCAGCGGCCCGTGCGTGCCGGTGGGCCGGTCGTCTGCCCCAACTCTACCCGATGCCCGACCTCAGGGGCACGCGGGGCCGCGCGCTTGACACGCCGAAAGCGTGAGCGGATAGTTCCGCCCGAACCCGATCGAGGAGGGACCATGGAACTGCGCAGTCTCGGCAAGACGGGGCTCACGGTGTCGACGCTCGGCTTCGGGTGTGGCAACGTGGGCGGGTTGATCATTCGCGGCACGCCGGCCGAGCGTGAGCGCGCGGTCGCGCGGGCGCTCGAGCTGGGCATCAACTATTTCGACACCGCGCCGTCCTACGGCGACGGGCAGTCCGAGCAGAACCTCGGCCAGGTGCTGAAGGCGCTGAAGCCGAAGGTGTACGTCGGGACGAAGTTCCGGGTCGACGGGAGCGATCTCGCCGACATTCCAGGCGCGGTCGGGCGCTCGCTCGACGCGAGCCTCCGTCGCCTCGGGGTCGAGCGCGTCGACCTGCTGCAGCTGCACAATCGCATCGAGCCGTCGCGCGGCGCAGGCGCCGTCAGCCTGAAGGACGTGCTGAGCGAGATCGTGCCCGCGGTCCGCAAGCTCGTCCAGCAGGGGAAGGTCGGCTTCTGTGGAATTACCGCGCTCGGCGCGACGCCGGCGCTGCACCAGGCGATCGACTCCGGCGCGCTCGACACGGCGCAGGTCTGCTACAACCTGCTCAACCCGAGCGCGGGCGTCGCGGTGCCGCCCGGCTTCCCGGCGCAGGACTTCGGCGGCCTCCTCGGGCGCACGCGCGAGCGGCGGGTGGGCGTCATCGTCATCCGCGCGCTGGCGGCCGGCGCCCTCAGTGGAGTGGAGGCGCGCCACCCGATCGCGGTCCCGACGGTCGACCCGATCGCGACGGCGCCCGACTATCGCACCGACGTGGTGCGGGCCCAGCAGCTGGCTCCACTCGTGCGCGAGGGACACGTCTCGAGCCTGATCGAGGCATCGGTGCGGCTCGCGGTGAGCTCGGACGCGGTCTCGACGGTTCTGGTGGGGTACTCGAGTCTCGAGCACCTCGAGAGCGCCGCGGCGGCGGTCAATCGGGGCCCGCTCCCGCGGGCGGCGCTGGAGCGGCTGGCGACGATGTGGTCCTCGCTCGCCGGGTGCTGAGTCGCCCCGGCGAGCGGCGGCGCGGGACGGCGGAGAGGCGCGCCTAGGTTCGGCTGACCCGCACGATCGCCCAGCCGAACGTGCGCAGGCGCTCGTCGACGTCGGGCCGCGTGCGCCGCCCGCCGACGCGCCGATCGACCATCCACTGGCACTGCTGCTGCCGGCGCTCGCCCTGCCGACGATCGAAGATCACGTCGGCCCACTCGACGTCGGCGAAGGCGTGCTTGAGATACCGGTGGTGATTGGTCGCGCGGCGGGACACGACGAAGAGCAGGCGATGGCGCCACCGCTTGAGGACGTGAGTGACGTTGAGCACCCGGATCAGCGCGCCCACGCTCGTGTGGATGACGCCGGTGTCGCCGACGCTCGAGCGCGTCACCATCCCGATGTTGTCGGCTCGCAGACGGCTCTTCCGGCCGTCGTGCGTCGTGAACTCGATCCAATCAGCAGCCGGTTCGTCCATCGCTCTCCCCCTCGCGCGGTGTGCGCGCGGCGACCAACACATGCGTTCAGGGGAGACACGCTAACAATCACCCCGTCGACGCCACGAAGGAATTCGGACACGCGAGAGGTTGGCGCCGCGGCCGTCGACGGCTACTGGATCTGGTGCAACGTCAGGCGCCGACGACGACCCAGGCGCGTCGCGCCCGCGACTCGAGAACGGCGTCGAGAACCATCTGGGCGAGCGCGCTAGGAGCGGATCCGGCCGTTGACCAGCGCGCCCCACGTCGAGACGAGGAAGGGCACGAGGTACGTGAGCGGCACTTTCCAGGCGAGGGCGCGCGGCCACTCGGCGCGCAGCACCACATCGCCCTGATTGATGGCCAGCAGGAGCGTGCCGAAGATGGCGGCGATCATGAGCGAGCGCTTCAGCATGGGACGGTGGCGCAGGGCGCAGCGCTGGCACTTGACGATCGGGCCGTGGGGCGTCGGGAAGAGGAACGTGGTACCGCGCCCGCGCCCGCGCCCGCACCCGGCGCAGCGGCGATCGACGGTCGTGGCCGAGCTCACGCGGTCGATTCTATGTCCCCTACCCAAACGTGGTATAGGGAGATTCATGATCGGGCTGCGCTTCGGCCAGGAGGCGCCGAGCTTCACGCTGCCGTCGACCGGAGGCGGTGCCGTGACGCTGTCCGACTTCAAGGGGAAGTCGGACGTGGTCCTCGTCTTTTACTGTTACGACTGGGGCAGCATCTGAACGCCCGAGCTGAGCGACCTGGGCCAGGTCGCTGACGAGATCGCCCGGCGGGGAGCAGTCCTCCTCGGCATCAGCGGCGACACCTCCTTCTGCCACGCCGCCTTCACCAAGGCGCGGAGCTTCCCGTTTCCGCTCCTGAGCGACGTCCACCGCACGGCGATCGGCGCCTACGGCGTGCACGACGCCGAGCGCAACGTCGCGTACCGCTCGACCTTCGTCGTGGACCGCGCCGGCGTGCTGCGCTGGGGCCAGGCCGGGGACCGCCAGATGGTCCGCGACGGACGCGAAATCCTTCGCGTTCTCGACGTCATCGAGGGACTCCGTCGAAAGGGCTGAGTTGGGGTAACGTGGATGTATGACCCTCGCGCCCCAAGAAGTCTTCCGGAAGCTCACCCGCAACATCGAGACGGTGATACGGGGCCAGTCCGGGGCGATCCGGAAGCTTCTCGCCGCCTTCGCGAGCGGCGGCCACGTCCTGCTCGAGGACAATCCGGGGACCGGTAAAACCACTCTCGCCAAGGCGCTCGCCCGGTCCATCGGCGCGCGCTTCAAGCGGATCCAGTTCACGCCCGACCTCTTGCCCTCGGACATCCTCGGCGTGTCCGTGTTCGATCAGCGCGACCACGCCTTCCGCTTCCACGAGGGCCCGGTCTTCACCAACATCCTGCTCGCCGACGAGATCAACCGGGCCTCACCGCGGACGCAATCGGCGCTCCTCGAGGCGATGGCGGAGGGCCAGGTCTCGGTCGAGGGCAGCACGCACCCGCTGGCCGAGCTCTTCTTCGTGATCGCCACGCAGAATCCGGTCGAGTTCCGCGGCACCTACCCGCTCCCCGAGGCGCAGATGGACCGGTTCGCCGTGCAATGCAGCCTCGGCTACGTCGTTCCGGAGGAAGAAGTCGCGATCCTTTCGGCCCAGGAGCAACGGCACCCCATCGACACGCTGGCGCCGTGCGTGTCCATCGACGACCTGCTCGCGGTGCGCCGGAGCGTGTTCGGCGTGCGTATGAGCGACGAGCTCAAGCGCTACGTCGTCGACGTCGTGCGCCAGACGCGCGCCGCCAACGGCGTCCAGCTCGGCGCGAGCCCCCGCGCGTCGCTCGCGCTGATGAAGGCGGCGCAGGCGCTGGCCCTCGCCGAGGGGCGCGAGTTTGTCATTCCGGAGGACGTCCGCGAGCTGGCGGTGCCGGTCATCGCCCACCGCCTGATCGTCGACCCGCAGGCGCGTTTCGCCGGCGTGTCGGCGGTCACCATCGTCGAGGAGATCCTGACGAAGGTGCCGGTGCCGTCCTAGGGTCGTCGACCCGATGAAGCGCCTCCTGTATCGCTGGTTCCGGTCCGCCTCGTCCTTCCAGCATCGGCTGGACCGGCGGTTCACGCGCGCCGGCTGGCTCGCCCTGGGCGTCGTCGGCGCCGCCGCGGTGATCGGCCTCGACACGAACCGCACCGTCGGCCATCAGGTCTTCACGCTCATGCTGGCCCTCCTGGCGCTCTCGACGGCGTCGAGCCTCGTGTTCCGGGCGCGTCTCTCGGCCCGCCGACTCCTCCCGCGTTTTGCGTCGGTCGGCGTGACCCTCACGTACCGCGTGGCGATCAGGAACGCGAGCGGCCGGCGCCAGGCGGGGCTGGTCCTGCTCGAAGAGTTCGCGGATCCCCACCCCTCGCTCGAGGAGTTCGTGACCGCGCGCGAGCCGGGCGAGGAGCGACGGAACTGGTTCGACCGCAAGGTCGGCTATCCACGGTGGACCTGGCTCGTGGCGCGGACCCGCGGCGCCGAGGTCAAGCCGACGCCGCTGCCGCCGGTCGCCGCCACCGGCGAGACCGAGGTCTCGGTCGAGCTCACGCCGCTGCGCCGCGGCCACGTGCGGTTTGAGGGACTCACGATCGCGCGGCCCGATCCGCTCGGGCTGGTCCAGGCCCTGATGACGATCCCGCTTCCGCAGTCGCTCCTCGTTCTGCCGAAGCGCTACCCGATGCGGCCCATCCGGCTCCCGGGCCAGCGCAAGTATCAGCCGGGCGGTGTCGCGCTCGCCTCCTCGGTCGGCGAGTCCGAAGAGTTCGTGTCGCTCCGCGACTACCGGCCGGGCGATCCGCTGCGCCGCATCCACTGGAGGAGCTGGGCCCGCGTCGGCCGGCCCGTCGTCAAGGAATACCAGGACGAGTTCTTCGTCCGGAACGCGCTCGTGCTGGACACGTTCACCGGGGCCGACGGCGACCCGGTGTTCGAGGACGCGGTATCCGCCGCCGCGTCGATCGCGATCTCGACGGACACGCAGGAATCGCTTCTCGACCTCATGTTCGTCGGCCCCGAGGCGTACTGCTTCACGGCCGGCCGGGGGCTCGGCCATCTGGACCGGCTCCTCGAGGTGCTGGCGTGCGTGGGGCCCTGCCGCGACAAACCGTTTCGCTCGCTGCAGCGCTCGGTGATCGACCGGCACACCTCGCTGAGCGGCTGCGTGTGCGTGCTGCTCGGGTGGGACGACGCGCGCCAGGATCTCATCCGAAACCTGGAAGCCCTCGGCACCCCGACCGAAGTGTTCGTCGTGGGCGAGCCCGGCACGCTCGAGCGGCTGCCCCCCAGCGTCCATCGCCTCGAAGTCGGGCGGGTGGGTGAGGGGCTGGCCAGGCTATGACGCCGCCGCCCCTGCTGCTCGGGGCCGCCCTGCTCTTCTGGGGCTGGCACACCGGGTTCCTGCTCGTCGCGCTGCCGGTAGCGCTGCTCCTCGAGGCGGCGCGGGCCGTCGAGTGGCGACTCGAGCTGTCGATCGCCGACTTCAATCGGGTCGCGGACCTGTGCGCGCTCCTCATTGTGGTGAGCGGCATCTACCTCTTCTCGACTGCCGGGTCGGCGCGCGGCGCCGGGGGCCCGCGCGCGATCACGCTCCTGTTCCAGTGGCTGCCCCTGCTCCTGTTCCCGCTGATCGCCGGCCAGCGCTATAGCGCCGCTGGACGCGCACCGCTCACCGCGTTTTTCTGGGCGCTCCGGCGCCAGGCGGCCCGCGACCCGCAGGCGCGACCCGCGACCGCGGATCTGGGCTACGTCTATTTCGCCCTCTGCGTCCTGTCGGCGAGCGCGGCGAACCGACGGACGATCGACTTCTACGTCGGGCTCTGTGCGCTGGCGGCCTGGGCCCTCTGGCCCTGGCGCTCCCGGCGCTACTCACCGCTCTGGTGGGCGCCGCTGCTGGTCCTCGCGGCGGGCGTCGGCTACGTGGGCCATATCGCGCTCCACAATCTGCAGCGCGCGGTCGAGCAGACCGTCTTCGACTTCGTGTTCAACACCGGGACCGGCGACACGGACCCTTTCCGGTCCACGACGTCGCTGGGTCATCTCGGGAATCTGAAGCTGTCCGAGCGGACGCTGCTCCGGGTCGAGCCGGGCGGCGGAGTGGGCGTGCCGCTCCTCTTGCGCGAGGCGAGCTACGACGTCTACAACGCGCCCGGCTGGTTCGCCTCCGGCGCGGGCTTCACCTCGGTCCCGCCGGAAGCGGACGGCGAGACGTGGAAGTTCGTCCACGGCCCCAGTTCGGGGTCACAAGTCACCGTCGCGGCGTACCTCAATCGCGGACGCGGCGTGCTGGCCCTTCCTCCCGGAGCCTTCGAGATCGATCGCCTGGCGGTCGTCGGCGTGCACCGGAACCGCCTCGGCGCGGTGAAGGTCGAGGAGGGCCTCGGGCTCGTCACGTACACCGCCCTCTTCGGCCCCCGCGGGCCGCTCGACGGGCCTCCCGGCGACACCGACCTCGGCGTGCCGTCGCGCGAGGCTCCGATCGTTCACCGCATCGCGCAAGAGCTGGCGTTCGAGGGTAAGTCGCCGGCGGAGAGGCTCGCGTCGATCGAGGCGTACTTCCAGCGAGGGTTTCGCTACTCAACCTGGAAGGGCAGACGCGAAAGCGCCGAGACCGCGATCGAGGAATTCCTGGTGCGCTCGCGCGCGGGGCACTGCGAGTATTTCGCCACCGCGACGGTGCTGCTGCTTCGGGCCGCGGGCGTGCCGGCGCGCTACGCGGTTGGCTACTCGGTGCAGGAGTGGAGCCCTCTCGAGCGGCGCTACATCGTGCGGGCTCGACACAGCCACTCCTGGGCGCTCGCGTTCGTGCACGGCGGCTGGCGCGACGTCGATACGACGCCGGCGGTGTGGGCGGACGCCGAGCGTGACCAGGGATCGCCGTTCGAGCTCCTGCACGATCTCTGGTCCTGGGCGGTCTTCGTCTTCTCGCGCTGGCGATGGGGCGGCGACGAGGGCTCGGTCGGCAGATACGCGGGCTGGCTCCTGGTGCCCCTCGTGCTGCTGCTGGCCTGGCGGCTCTACTCCCGACGTCGCGTGGGCCATGGCGGCGCGGCGTCGGCGGCCGCGGCCGGAGCGATCGCGCGGCCCGGCCAGGACTCGGAATACTATCTCATCGAGCGGCGTCTTGAGAGCGAGGGGCGTGGGCGACGCCCGTGGGAGCCGGCGTCGGCGTGGATCCAGCGAATTCACGCCGGGGAGCTCAGGCCGATCGTCGAGCTCCACTACCGGTACCGCTTCGACCCCGCGGGTCTCGACCCGATCGCGCGCGTCGCGCTCAAGGCGGGCGCCGAGGCGTGGCTCCGCGAGCATCCGGTCGCCGAAGCCACCCGCTGACCGCTGGCTCTTTCGGTCGTGCTAGAGTTGCGCCCATGATATTCCCACTCGACACATCCAGCGTGGAAGCCCTCGGCCTTGATCCTCAACCGCTCGGCCGTCTGCGCGAGCTGATCACGGCGCACATCGCGGAGGGGCGCTATCCCGCCGCGCAGATCGCCGTCGCGCGGCACGGCAAGCTCGGCCTGACGTGGACGCTCGGCGACGCTCGGCTCGAGCCCCAACGCGTCCCGGCGAGCGACGACACGCTGTGGCTGCTCTACTCGAACACCAAGGTGCTCACCGCATGCGCCGTGTGGATCCTCGTGGAGCGCGGCGCGCTCGCGTTCACCGATCGGGTTGCCGACCACGTGCCCGGGTTCCAGGCCAACGGCAAGGGCGACATCTCCGTCATCCAGCTTCTCTCGCATCAGGGCGGCTTCCCCAGCGCGCAGGTGCCAAAGGAGGCGTGGGAGGATCACGAGCTCCTGCGACGCACGGTCTGCAGTTTCACGCTCGAGTGGACGCCCGGCTCGCGTGTCCACTATCACCCGGGCTCGGCCCACTGGGTCGCGGCGGTGCTGATCGAGTCGCTGACCAAGACCGACTACCGCGCCTTCATCCGTGAGCAGATCACCGAGCCGCTCGGCCTCGCTGCCGACGTCTTCGTCGGCCTGCCCGACCGCGCCCACCGGCGCGCGGCCGACATCCACGAGCCCACGGCTGACGGCGCCGCCCACGTGAAGCGGCTCGAAGAGACCACGCCGGAGGCGCGGCGTGCCGGCACGCCCGGAGGCGGGGGCTACGCCACCGCCCGCGGGATGGCGGCGTTCTATCAGATGCTCCTCCGGGGCGGCACGCTCGGCGGCGCGCGGGTGCTCTCGCCGCGCACGCTCGCGTACGTCACCCGCAACTTCACGGGGGAGCGCGTCGACGGCAACATGGGGATGGCGATGCATCGCGGGCTCGGCCCGCACCTGCGCGGGACGACGGCCACGATCCGAGGACTCGGGTCCCTCGCGTCTCCCGGCACGTTCGGCCACGGCGGAGCCGGAACGTCCTACTGCTGGGCCGATCCCGACTCGGGCGTGTCGTTCGCGTACCTGACCAACAGCCGCGTCGCCGATCCGTGGCACTCGGCGCGACTGGACCGCGTGAGCAACCTCGTCCACGTCTCGATCGTCTGACCGGCCCGCGCGATGGCGCAGCGCACCGTCCTGGTGACCGGAATGAGCGGGCTCATCGGCGGGGCGCTGCGCCGCCACCTGGACGGCAGGTACGACCTCCGGGCACTCAATCGCCGGCCCGTGAACGGCGTGAAATGCCACCAGGCCGACATCGCCGACCTCGACGCGATCGCGCCCGCGTTCGAAGGCGTCGACACCGTCGTCCATCTCGCGGCGGTCACCGGCTCGGTCGACTCCTTCGAGCCCATCCTACGTGGGAACGTCATCGGCACCTACAACGTCTTCGAGGCCGCGCGCCGCGCGTCCGTTCGGCGCGTCGTCTACGCCTCGAGCGGGGCGACCGTGAGCGCCTGGGAGCGTGACTCGCCTTACCGCGAGCTCGTCGCCGGACGCTACGGTGAGGCGGGCACGTGGAAGACGATGACCCACGAGACGCCGACGCGCCCGGCCGGACTCTACGGCGCCAGCAAGATCTGGGGCGAAGCGATCGCGCGCCACTATTCGGACGCGCACGGGCTGTCCGCGCTTTGCGTGCGCATAGGACGAGTGAAAGAAGAAGATCGCCCTATCTCGGCGCGAGACTATGCGGTCTGGTGTAGCCAGCGCGACGTGGTGCGGCTGCTCGAGCTCTGCATCACCGCGCCGATGACCATCCGGTTCGGCGTCTTCTTCGTGGTCTCCGACAACCGGTGGGGCTATCGCGACCTGGAGCACGCGCGCGCCGTGCTCGGCTTCGAGCCGCGTGACCGTGCGGAGGACCATCGCCGATGATTCGCGACGTCGTGACCGTGCGCGACCGGATCCGCATCCACTATCGGCGCCTGGGGCAGGGGCCGGGCATGGTCCTGCTCCACGGCTATCCGCAGACCGGCCACATGTGGCGCAAGGTGATGCCGGCGCTGGCCGAGCGATTCACCGTCGTGGCGCCCGACCTGCGCGGCTACGGCGACTCCGACCGCCCGGCCGGCGGCTACGACAAACGGAGCATGGCGGCCGACATCGCCGACGTGATCGGCGCGCTGGGACTCGCTCCGGTGGTGCTCGTCGGCCACGATCGCGGCGCCCGCGTCGCGCACCGCTTCGCGCTCGATCATCCGTCGCTTCTCACGCGGCTGGTGCTGCTCGACATCGCACCGACGTACGACGTGTTCGCCCGCACCGACCAGGTGAGCGCCCGCGCCCGCTGGCACTGGTTCTTTCACCAGCTGCCGGACTTGCCGGAGGCGCTCACCGCCGGCCGCGAGGAGATCTACCTCCGCTACATGTACAGGACGTCCGCCTACAACCCGGCCGCGATCGACGAGGACGCAGTCCAGGAATACGTCCGCTGCTTCCGCCAACCTGGCGCGATGCGCGCCGGGTTCGAGGACTATCGCGCCGGGGCCACGATCGATCTCGAGCACGACGGCGCCGACCGCGACAAGAAGGTCGCAGCGCCGACGCTGATCCTGTGGGGCGGGACCGGCCGCCGCACGCAGGCGCCCGACATGCTCGGCGTGTGGAAGGACCGCTGCGTCAGCGTCGTGGGACACCCGGTGCCCGGCTCGGGCCACTTCATCCCCGAAGAGCAGCCCGCGGCGGTGATCGAGGCGATCCTGCGCTTCGTCGGAGCGGCGTGAGCGGTGCGACTCACCAGGAAGGTCGCGCGCCTGATCGATGGCGAGCGCGTGTGCCGCGTGGCGACCGCCAACGCGGCCGGCATGCCGCATCTCGTGCCCGTCTGCCAGGTGGTCGCCGACGGAAAGATCTACTTCGCCTCCGGCGACGACGGCCGCAAGGCGCTGAACCTGGCGGCGAACCCGCGGGTGGCGGTGGCGGTCGACCTCTACTCCGACGACTGGTCGAACATCAAGGGCGTGATGGTTCAGGGACGGGCTACGCTCTACGCGAAGGGACCACGGTTCCGGAAGATCCGTGCGCTGCTCTATCGCAAGTATCCGCAGTACTCGCGCGATGCCGCGATCTCCGAGTCGGACTCGATCGTCGTCGAGGTTGTTCCCACGCGCGTCTTCACCTGGGGCTTTTGACAGGGCCGAGGGGGTGGGGGTGAGACGGGGGGCGCGGGACCACGCGGCGCGCGTTCGCTAGCACGCCTCGGCTGGGCTCCATCCGGGCGCGGGTCGTCCGCCTCCCGCTTCTCGGGAACGGGTCCCGTCGCCCCCGTCTCACCCCCACCCCCTCGGCCCCGCCCTCCGGGTGAAGCGCGCGTCGGCCCGATCGTCGGCGGGCGACCGGCCGACTTCTCGCGCGAACATGCGGCTCCGGACTGGGATCGATCGAGCCGGATCAGCGACGGGAGCGCGTGGGCCGCGAGCGAGAGACGAGGGGCGCCACGGGTTTGCTGGGCGCTCCGAACCCGTCATTGGGGGTGTGGGGGCCATTTCTGGCCCGCGCTACGAACAAGTGGGCCGTTTCGGGGCCCCCACTACGAACAAACGCGGTTGCGGCCGGTGCGTTTGGCTCGGTAGAGGGCCTGGTCGGCGGTGCGGATGACGTCCTCGGGATCGGCGTCCAGATCGTCCGGCTCCGCGACTCCGATACTGACGGTGACGGAGAGTGACTTCCGCCCTCCCGCCGACCTGACCGGCTTGTCGGGGCGGCGCGTGGGGCGGTCGCGGCCGCGCACGACGAAGCTCGAGGCTTCGATGGCTTCGCGCAGGTCTTCGAGGTAGGGCACCGCCTCTTCCGCCGCCTTGCCCGGGAAGAGCACCGCGAACTCCTCACCGCCGTACCGGAACGGTCGGCCACCGCCCTCGGTGCGCGTGAGCGTCGTGCCGATCAGCCGGAGTACCTGGTCGCCTACCGCGTGACCGTACTGGTCGTTGAGCTTCTTGAAGTGGTCGATGTCGACCATGGCGATCGCGTAGACCTCCGGCAGCCGCAGGAGCGCGTCGGTCAGCGCACGGCGCGACGGCAGGCCGGTCAGCTCGTCGCTGAACGCCATCCGGTGCGAAGTCTCGATCAGCGACACCACGAGCAGGAGGCCGCCGGTGGTCAGGTACACGGTCGACGCCGCGCCGGTGCCCCCGCTGTTGAGCGCGAGGAACGCCGCGATCAGGGTCCACACGAAGTTCGACTGGATGACCGTTCTTCGGGTGAAGAACCGCAGCCCGACCAGGCTGAGCGCGGCGACGAATGCCAGCAGCGCGAGTTGCGGGATTCGGAGCCAGGGGAGCGCGACTGAGACGAAGACGCGATCCAGTCCGCGGGCCAGGTCGGCCAGCTCGGGGCGCAGCAGGAGCGCGACGGCCAGCGGCTCGGCGAGGAGCACCCCCAGCACCAGTCGGCCGGACCACAAGACGATCGAGCGCTCGGCCAACCAGGCGAGGAGCGCCAGGTCGAGCGGCAGCAGCAGCGCGATGGCGGCGAATACGGTTCGCCCGGTCGACGACGCGTCAGGGGGGAACGCGGCCAGGGCCCGGTTGGCGGCGAACAGCACCGCGAGGGCGACGGCGAGCTGGCTCCGGTTGAACCGCCAGCCCAGGAGCAGCCCGGCGCCAAAGACGATCCACGGATAGACGGGTGCCGAGACCGTGACCGCTTCGCGAAGCGACGCGGACTGCAAGACGACGGTGGCGCCCAGGAGCAACACGGCGCCGGGCGCCACATGGGGAAGAAATCTGTCCAGGTTCGCCCGCTACTGCGGCGGGTATCGGAACGGCGCCCAGCCGGTGCCCCCGACCGGCTTGGGCGTGTACGTCGCGGCGTTCTTCGCGGCTGCCGGCTTCCTGGACGCGGTCTTTTGCGCCGCTTTCGTCGCGGCCTTCTTCTTCTTTTTCATGCGGCGCACTTTACAACAGCGACGGAAATGTGGTCAATGAGGCCATGCCCCGGGCGGACGCGGCGGCCTCGAGCGCGAGCCGCGCGGGCCGCGTGACGGCCAAATCGCTCCAGCGGCTCCGCGACCGGCGCTTTCGCCGGCTGCCGGCCCTTCGCGTCCACGGCGAGCGCGCGGCGCTCGCGTTCATCGACGACGTGGGGTTCGCGTCGACGTTCTATCGCTTCCCTGAAGGTGTGGCGTGTCTGTGGGAGGCGGTGGCCGGCCGGGCGAATCCGCGATGGCCCCGGCGCTCGCACCACGACGCCGGCATCGGTCTCACCTGGGACCTCAAGGACACGCTGCCGGCCCGGAAGCTTGTGTACTACGGCAAGCTCCTCAAGGGCCGGCCACTCCTGGTGGCGCTCGATCTCTTTCCTGCGTTCTACGCGCTGGCCCGCGGTCGGCAGCGGGCGCGCGACTATCGCGCGGAGTACGAAGCCGGACGGCTGTCGCACACGGCCCGCCGGATCATGGACACGATGGTTCGCGAGCACCCGCAGTACACGCGCGGCGTGCGAGCCAACGTGTTCATGCTCGAGCCGACGAAGACGCGCGAGTTCGAGCGCGCGATGGCGGAGCTCCAGCAGGGGCTGTGGCTCGTCAAGAGCGAGGAGCGCTACGAGCCGACCTTCTCGTACCGCTGGGACCTGGTGGAGTCGTGGCTGCCCGAGGCGGTCGCCGCGGGCCGGCGGATGTCGCGCGACGCGGCGCTCGCGTGCGTGATCGAGCGCTACTCGCGCGGCGCCGTGTTCACGACCGAGCGGTTGCTCGCGCGTCTGTTCGGGGTCCCGTCCGAGGACGCGGCGCGAGCCGTGGCGCGACTCGTTCACACGGGCGCGATTCGCGCCGCCGACGTGATCGACGGTTGGCCCGGGCGCTGGCTGGTCCACGCATGATGAATCCAGGGGCGGCGCTCCGCGCTTGGAGGCGCCGCTCGAGCGCAGCGGAAAGGAGTCGCTAATGCCGACGGTCAGGCTGAGAGACGCTTCCGAGTATCCCGGCCCGGTCCAGAAGCTGTTCGAGGTGGCGAAGGCCTGGTTCAACCACGACTTCGCCCAGCCGCCGGCGATGAGCCGGGTCATGGCCTGGGACACCGAGCTGGGCGGGTTCCACGGCCGCGCGATGAAGCGCGCCATGGCGCCCGGCGAATTCACCCGCGCCGAGAAGGAGATGGTCGCGGCGGTCGTCAGCGGCGTCAACGCCTGCGCGTACTGAGTGCAGGCGCACACTGCAGCCGGGAAGCTGCAGGGGATGAGCGACGACGCGCTCTGGTACGAAGCCGCGCTGGTGGTCGGCGTCACCAACGCCCTGAACGTGGTCGCCGATGCGCCGCTGGCGGCGCTCGAGCCCGCGCAACCCGCGCCCGAGGCGGAGGTGGTGTTCGCCGAGATTCGCGCCTTCTACGGACGCGCCGACGTGCCGGCGCCGTTTCGCCGGGTGGCCGCCGATCCCGGCTATCTCGCCGATCTCTGGGGGGCGACGCGCCGCGTCTCGGCCGACAATCGCCTCACCCGTCGTCTCAAGGAAGCGCTCGCGTTCGCGGTCTCGGTGACGACGCGCTCGCAGTTCGGCACCGCGTTCCACCTGGGCGAGATGCGCCGCCTCGGCGTGGGCGAAGGCGGCGTCCTGGAGGTGCTCGGCGTCACGCAGATGTTCTCGAGCTACACGAAGATCGCCGACACGCTCCAGCTCGAGCCCGACATGGGCGCCATCGCGCCGGTGGACTGGTCGCCGGCGCCCGGCGGCGCGCCGCCCTCGCCGAAGGTGCGGGCGCCGGAAGCCCCGTAGTCAACGGCCGCGACGGTCTTCGCGGAGCGTCGCGCGAGCGGCCTCGAGGAAGCGCTCGGCGGCGTTCGACATCGGCGAATTATGAGGAGAAGTCATGCCAAGGATCGAGAAGGTCTGCGCGAAGTCGGTCTACGATCCGCCGGTGTACTGTCAGGCCATCAAGGTCACCGGCGCCCAATCGATTCTCTTTCTCTCCGGGCAGGTCGCCTACGACAAGTCCGGCGGCGTCCTCCATCCCGGCGACTTCAAGGCGCAGGCGCGCGAGGCGTTTCGCGCGCTGCTGGCCCACGTGAAGGCCGCGGGCGGAACGGCCCAGAGCATCGTCAAGGTCAACACGTACCTGACCGACATCCGCTACCGCGCGGATCTGCCGGCGGTCCGCGAGGCAATCTTCGGCAAGAAGCTTCCGGCGTCGACGCTGGTCGCCGTGTCGGCGCTCGCGCACCCGGACTGGCTGATCGAGGTCGAGGCGATCGCGGTGGTCTAGAGCTGGGCGAGGTCGGCGCGGCCGATCACGGATCGCTGCAATCGCGTACCATCCCGCAGTTGGTGCAGACGATCTTGCATTGCCGCTCTTCCATCCGCTCGCCGCATCGCTCGCAGACGTGCGCCCAGGTGGCGCCGGCGGAGGATGCGTCGCGGCGGGGGAGCGGAGGAGACTCGTGCGGGCGGGGCTCCATGCTGTTGGTACACTACCCCGATGGCCGACGACTGGCAAGATATCGAGTTCCTCCGCCACGTCTTCGACGAGACGCGTGTGGTGCGCAAGCCGATGACCGGCATCATCACCGGCTACCACGTGCTTCCCTACATCCTCGTCGGCCCCGAGCACGACCAGCCGGGGCACTCGGTCGAGGTGCGCGGCCGCATCAAGGTATCGCCTCGGCTCGTCATCGCCGCCGGGAACGACGCCCCGACCTACGGCGATCTGTTCCACGAGACCGAGCTGATGGACCATCGCCTCGTCGCGCGCGTGTTCAGCTTCCGCTACGCGTCTCGCGTCTCGCTCGAGAGCGAGGAGCTGCGGATCCGGCGGCACCAGCGCGACGCCCACGGGCACCTCGAGCGGGTCCTGGAGGAGCTGTCGCAGCGCGAGGTGATCAACACCGGCGTGATCGCGTCCCCCGACGTGCGCTTCTACCCCGTGTCGATCGATCGCTTCATCCGCGAGATCCTCGACCAGGAGTTCCGCGAGTAACGGCGCGCGGGGCGGCGCCGTGTCGCCCGCGCAACCTTGACAGTCCAGAACGCCCGATGCTAAAGGAATATGCGCTGTTGATCGCCCTCAGGAGGTTTCCCCATGCGACTCACCGCGCGAATTGCGCTTGTCGCCGGCGTCGTCGCCGCGGCGGCCTGTCCGGCCGCAGCGCAGCAGGCACCGATCCGGATCGGCGCCTCGCTCTCGCTGACCGGCAGCTACGCCAAGCTCGGCAGCAACCAGCACGAGGGGTACAAGCTCTGCGAGCGCGACGTGAACGTGAAGGGCGGACTCCTCGGCCGCAAGGTCGAGTTCGTCGTGTACGACGACCAGTCGGCGCCGCCGACGGCGGTGCGCCTGTACGAGAAGCTCATCACGGAGGACAAGGTCGACGGCGTGATGGGGCCGTACTCGTCACCGGTCACCGAGGCGGCCGCCAACGTCACCGAGAAATACAAGAAGGTCATGGTCTCGCCGCTGGCGGCGACCACGTCGATCTTCCGCAAGGGGCGGAAGTACATCTTCATGGTCATCTCGCCCGCCGAGGGTTATCTGGAAGGCCTGATCGACATCGCCGCCAAACGGGGACTCAAGACCGTGGCCGTCGTGAACGAGGACACCCTCTTCTCCAAGGCCGCCGCCTCCGGCGCCCTGGAGCTGGCCAAGAAGCGAGGGCTGCACGTCGTCTATCAGGAGGCGTACCCCAAGGGCAACACGGACTTCTCGGCGCTGCTGACCAAGGTCAAGTCGCTGAATCCGGACGTGATCGCGGCGGCGACCTACTTCGACGACGCGGTGGCGCTCACCCGGCAGATGAAGGAGCTGAACGTCAACCCGCGCATGTACGGCGTCACCGTCGGCGGCGACCTGCCCGAGTTCTACGACACGCTCAGGCAGAACGCCGAGTACATCTACGGCGCGACCCAGTGGGAGCCGACGCTGCCGTACCCCGGCCAGAAGGAGTTCCTCGACGCCTATCGGAAGGAGTTCGGCCACGATCCGTCGTACCACTCGGCGGCGGGCTACGCGGGCTGCCTCGTCTACACCGAGGGCGTCAAGCGCGCCGGCAGCCTCGACTCCGACAGGGTGCGCGAGGCGCTGCTGAAGCTCGAGACGCGCACGATGTTCGGCGACTACAAGGTCGACGCCGACGGGTTCCAGCTCGCCCACAAGATGGCGCTGTTCCAGTGGCTGGACGGCAAGAAGTACACGGTCTGGCCCGACGAGCTCGCGTCGGCGAAGACGCGCTTCCCGACGCCGCCCTGGAACCAGCGCTAGGCGCGTCGCGCGGCGGGCGCCGGGGCCGGGGCGGGTCGGGGTGAACGTCGCCATCACGCCGGCGATGCTCGGGCAGGTGGTCGTGTCCGGGATCCTCGCCGGCGCGCTCTACGCGATGGTCGCGCTCGGCCTCGCGCTGATCTTCGGCGTGATGCGCGTCATCAACATCGCCCATGGGCCGCTCCTGATGCTGGGTGCCTACACCACGTTCTTCATCTACCAGGCGCTTGGCCTGAACCCCTACCTCACCGTCCCGATCACGATGCTCGTTCTGTTCATCCTGGGCGCCCTCCTGCAGCGCACGCTCGTGTACCGGGTCGTCGACGCGCCGGAGCTCTCGTCGCTCCTGCTCACCTTCGGCATCTCGATCGCGCTGGTGAACCTGGCCCAGCTCGCCTTCACGTCCAATCTGCGAACGGTCGAGTACGTGACGGGCTCCTACACGCTCGGGCCGCTCGCCTTCTCGAAGTCCCGGCTCATCGCGTTCGTGGTCGCCGCGGCGCTCGCCGGCCTCGTGTTCCTGTTCCTGCAGCGCACGCGGCTCGGCAAGGCCATCCGCGCGACGTCGCAGAGCCGCGAGGTGGCGATGGTCTGCGGCGTCGACGTGCAGCGCATCCATCGGATCACCTTCGGCATCGCGGCGGCGCTGGCGGGGGCCGGCGGCGCGCTCGTGTCGGTGATCGTCGCGATCCAACCCGAGATGGGCCAGATCTGGACGTTCAAGTCGTTCCTCGTCATCGTGCTGGGCGGCGCCGGCAACTATCCCGGCGCGCTGCTGGGCGGCGTCCTGCTCGGTCTGGTCGAGCAACTCGCCTCGCTGTTCCTGACGACCCAGCTGTCGGAGGCGGTCGCGTACATCCTGCTCGTGCTGATTTTATTGGTGCGGCCCACCGGGCTGCTCGGCGGTCGGCAGACGTGACGCCGCGGGGGACGTTCCGCCTCGGGCTCGTGGTCCTCGTAGCCGCGCTGGCCGTCTATCCAGCCGTCGGCACTGGGTACGGCGTGCGCGCGGTGCTGCAGATCTTCATGTGGATCGCGCTGGCCGCGTCGTGGAACTTGATCTCGGGGCTGACCGGCTACGTCTCGTTCGGCCACGTGGCGTTCTTCGGCGCCGGGGCCTACACCGGCGCGATCCTCATCACCCGCGCCGGCTGGTCGTGGCCGACCGCGGCGCTCGCCGGCGTCGCGTTTCTGTTCCTGCAGCGCACGCGGCTCGGCAAGGCCATCCGCGCGACGTCGCAGAGCCGCGAGGTGGCGATGGTCTGCGGCGTCGACGTGCAGCGCATCCATCGGATCACCTTCGGCATCGCGGCGGCGCTGGCGGGGGCCGGCGGCGCGCTCGTGTCGGTGATCGTCGCGATCCAACCCGAGATGGGCCAGATCTGGACGTTCAAGTCGTTCCTCGTCATCGTGCTGGGCGGCGCCGGCAACTATCCCGGCGCGCTGCTGGGCGGCGTCCTGCTCGGTCTGGTCGAGCAACTCGCCTCGCTGTTCCTGACGACCCAGCTGTCGGAGGCGGTCGCGTACATCCTGCTCGTGCTGATTTTATTGGTGCGGCCCACCGGGCTGCTCGGCGGTCGGCAGACGTGACGCCGCGGGGGACGTTCCGCCTCGGGCTCGTGGTCCTCGTGGCCGCGCTGGCCGTCTATCCAGCCGTCGGCACCGGGTACGGCCTGCGCGCGGTGCTGCAGATCTTCATGTGGATCGCGCTGGCCGCGTCGTGGAACTTGATCTCGGGGCTGACCGGCTACGTCTCGTTCGGCCACGTGGCGTTCTTCGGCGCCGGGGCCTACACCGGCGCGATCCTCATCACCCGCGCCGGCTGGTCGTGGCCGACCGCGGCGCTCGCCGGCGGGCTCGCCGCATGCGTGGTGGCGCTTGTCATCGGCTACCCGTGCCTGCGCTTGAAGGGGCCGTACTTCGCGATCGCGATGCTGGGCCTCAACGAGGTGCTGCGCGCGCTCGTGTCTTACTTCGAGGGATTGACCGGCGGCGGCAACGGCATCTCGCTGCCGACGCTCGAGGCGACCGTGCCGGTCTACTACGCGATGGGTCTCGCCGCCGCGGCGGTGACGCTGCTGACCTACCTGGTCATCACGTCGCGGTTCGGCCTGAGGCTCATGACGATCCGCGAGGACGAGGTGGCCGCCGAGGCGATGGGTATCGACACCGCGCGCCACAAGCTCTACGCGTTCCTGCTATCGGCCGCCGGACCCGGGATCGTCGGCGCGCTGGCCGCGCGCGATCAGGGCTACATCGAGCCGATCAGTGTGTTCCCGCTCGCCACCACCATCACGATGATCGTCATGGTGCTGTTCGGCGGCAAGGGGACGGTGTGGGGACCGGTGCTGGGCGCGGTCGTGCTGTTCGTCTCGCAGGAGCTGGTCTGGGCACGGTTTCCGTACCTCCACCAGCTTCTCTTCGGCTCGATCATCGTCGCGGTCGTGCTCCTGATGCCGCGCGGCGTCCTCGGCGTGCTGCAACAGCGTTACCACCTGCCGCGGACGATCTGATGGCGCGGCCCGTCCTCGAGGTCGAGCGGTTGTGCAAGAGCTTCGGCGGCGTCGCCGCGGTCGACCGCGTGTCGCTCGCGCTGGAGCCGGGGCGCATCTACGGGCTCATCGGGCCCAACGGGTCGGGCAAGACGACGCTCTTCAACTGCATCACCGGGATCGAGCGGCGCGACGTCGGGAGCACGCGCTTCAACGGCGTGCGGATCGACGGGCTCAAGCCCTACGAGATCGCGCGCCAGGGGATCGGCCGGACCTTCCAGCTGATCCGGGTGTTCCCCGAGCTGACGGCCCTCGAGAATCTGCTTGTGGTCACCCGCGGGAGCCTGGCCGGCGCCGAGGCTCGCGCGCTCGAGCTGCTCCGGTTCGTCAAGCTCGACGGCCTCAAGCACGAGTACGCCGGCAACCTGTCGTACGGTCAGCAGAAGCTGGTCGAGTTCGTCCGCGTGCTCATGCGCGATCCTTCGCTGATCCTGCTGGACGAGCCCGCCGCCGGCGTGAACCGGACGCTGCTGAACGACCTGCTGGAGGCGGTGCGTCGGCTCCGCGACGACGGCAAGACCGTCCTGCTGGTCGAGCACGACATGAAGGTCGTCATGGGGCTGTGCGAGACCGTGTTCGTCCTCGACCACGGCGAGAAGATCGCTGAGGGGCCGCCCGGCGTGATCCAGGCGGACGAGCGGGTCATTGAAGCGTACTTCGGTCGCTGAGGGGCTCGTGCTCGTCCTGCTGGCGTGTCTGGCCGCCGGGCTGGCGTGGCGATCGCGCGGCTGGCCACTGATCCACGACGCGCCGCTCATGCACTACGTCGCCTGGCGGATCAGCGAGGGCGCGGTGCCCTATCGCGACCTCTTCGACATGAACTTTCCGGGTGTCTACCTGATCCATCTGACGGCGCTCCGCCTCTTCGGCGCCGGCGACGGGGGATGGCGCGCCTTCGACCTGGCCTGGCTCGCCGGGACGTCGCTCGTCGCCGCCGCGCTCGTCGCGCCGTGGGGGCGACTCGCCGCCCTCGGCGCTCCGCTCTTCTTCGCGGTCTATCACCTCGCCGGCGGTGCGGGGCAGGCGGGACAGCGCGACTTCTTCCTCTGCCCGCTCCTGCTGCTGGCGGCGCTCGGGGTCTCGCGATGGGCCGAGCGACCCCACGATAGGTCGAGCCTCGTGTGGGGCGGCCTGGCGGTGGGCGCGGGGATGACCGTCAAGCCCCACGCGGGCCTGTTCGCGGCGGCGCTCCTCGTCGTCGTCGCGGTCGTCGCACGCCGCGCCGATCGCCCGGCGGCTCGCTCGGCGGCAGTCTTCGCGGCGGCCATCGCGGTGGCGCCGGCGGCGACGACGGTGTGGCTCGCCGCCAAGGGCGCGCTGGCCGCGTGGTGGGAGATCACCTTCGACTACCTCGTGCCGCTCTACTCGAAGCTCGGCCGGCCGGATCGCTGGACGTTCCATCGATGGCAGATCTGGGTGCCGATCGGAGCTGGCGTGGCGCTGTCGGCGTGGTCCGCGCTCGCCCGACGGCGAATCACCGTGCGGCACGCGGTGGTGGCGCTCGGCCTCGTCTACGGGCTCACCCACTTCGTCGGCCAGGGCAAGGGCTGGGAGTACCATCTGTATCCACTCGCCGCGTTCGCGGCCGTGGCGCTGTTCGCGGAGGCGAGCCCGCGCGGCGAGGCGCGGAGCGCGGCGGCGCTGCCGCTCCTGGCATGCGTCTCCCTCGCCGGCATCCTGCTGGGGCTCAAGGGCGTCGAGTCGGCGGACGCGGCGTGGGTCCGGGCGAAGGAGCGTCGGGTGAGCGCCCTCGTCGCGGACCTCGAAGGCAAGATCGGTGGGAGGGACGTCGTGCAGGTGCTCGACACGACCGAGGCGGGCGTCCACGCGCTGTTGCGGCTCCACGCCGTGCAGTCCACGCGGTTCCTCTACGATTTCCACTTCTACCACGACATCGAGTCGCCGATCGTGCGGAAGCTTCGCGCCGATTTCATCGCGGGCTTCGACGCGCACCCGCCCCGGTTCGTCGTGCTGTTCGAGCGCGGCTGGCCGAATGGCGGCTACGAGCGGATCGAGCGGTTCGAGGAGCTGCGCCGCCGCCTCTCGACCTATCGGGTCGACGCGCGGCGCGACGGGTACGTCATGTATGCGCGCTGATGTCATCCGTCGTATCGTCCGTGCGTACCGCGATCCGGTGGTCCGCACGTACTGCTGGGTTCGCTTCGGCATCCTGCGCCAGCGGTTCCTCGACGAGATCGGCCAGTACCTGCCGGAGTCCGGGCCCGTTCTCGACATCGGCTGCGGCTTCGGGCTCTTCTCGCTCTACTACGCCGCGACGGCGCCGGGCCGGTTCGTGCGTGGTATCGACGTGAGTGCGCGGCGAATCACGATGGCGCGCCGGGCGGCGACGCGGCTCGGGATCGACAACGTCGCGTACGAAGAGGGCGACGCTCGCCAGTTCAAGGGCGACAGCGAGTTCGCCGCCGCGTACATGCTCGACATCGTGCACCACATCCCGCCGGAGACCGTGCCGCCCCTGCTGCGCCGTCTTCACGCCTGCCTGCCCCCCGGCGGCGTGCTGCTCGTGAAGGACGTGGACACCCGCCCGGCGGCGAAGCGCTGGTTCACCTGGGCGCTCGACAAGCTGATGGGGCCGACCACGCCAGTCACGTACTGGAGCGCCGAGGAGCTGACGGGCGTCTTGCGCACGGCCGGGTTCGAGGTCCGGCGCCACGCCATGCTCGACTTCCTTCCGTATCCGCACGTCCTCTACATCGCGACGCGCCGGCCGTGACCGCTCCGCTCCTCTCCGCCCACGAGATCACGGCCGGCTACGGGCTGCTCGACATCCTTCATGGCGTGTCGCTGACGGTGGCGTCAGGGGAGATCGTGAGCATCA
This sequence comes from Candidatus Rokuibacteriota bacterium, assembly GCA_003220435.1. Lineage (GTDB taxonomy): Bacteria > Methylomirabilota > Methylomirabilia > Rokubacteriales > CSP1-6 > AR31. Next base: position 82,118 of record QHSL01000061.1, read on the forward strand.
TCGGTCCCAACGGGGCGGGCAAGTCCACCGCGTTCAAGGCGATCGTCGGCCTGCTGCGGCCGCGGGCCGGCAGCGTCGTCTTCAACGGCGCGGAGATCACGGGCCTCCGGCCCGATCTCGTCCTCAAGCGCGGGCTCGCGTACGTGCCGCAGGGCCGGATCGTGTTCCCCCAGATGACCGTGCTCGAGAATCTCGAGATGGGCGCGTACACGGTGCGGGACGAGGCGCGGATCGCCGAGGCGCTCGAGCGGGTCTATGCGCTGTTCCCGATCCTGCGCGAGCGTCGCACCCAGAAGGCGGGGACGATGTCGGGGGGCGAGCAGCAGATGGTGGCGATCGCGCGCGCGCTCATGACCGCGCCGCGCCTGATCCTATTAGACGAGCCCTCGCTCGGCCTCTCGCCGAAGTTCGTGGCACTGATCTTCGACCGGCTCGTCGAGATGAAGCGAGCCGGCTACACGCTGGCACTCGTCGAACAGAACGCGGCGAGGGCGCTGGCCATTGCCGATCGCGGCTACGTGCTGGAGCTCGGGAAGAATCGCTTCGAGGGGCGCGGCGCGGCGCTGCTGGCCGACCCCGAGGTCAAGCGCCTCTACCTCGGCGGCTGAGGGGGCGACTCCTCCGCCACCTCGTAGCGGAGGCGCCGCGACTGCATCCACCGGACGCCGAGCATGTCGACGAGCCCGCGCCACGCGCGGTTCCACACCCCGTAGTTCGAGGCGCCGAACCGCCGCGGACGATGGTTCACCTCCACCTCGATCACGGTGAAGCCCGCCTGGCGGAGCAGCGCGGGGACGAACCGGTGGAACCCGTTGAACGGAACGAGGCTCTCGACGCAACGTCGGTGCATCGCCCGCAGCGAGCAGGCGCTATCGTGGATGTGGTCGCCGAGGACCGCCGCCCGCACGCGGTTGGCGATTCGCGACGAGAGTCGCTTGAGCCACGGGTCGCGCCGCGCGGCGCGCCAGCCGCAGGCGGCGTCCCAGCGATCGAGCTGGCCGAGCAGCGCCGGAATGTCCGCCGGATCGGACTGGAGGTCGGAGTCGAGCGTGACGACGATTCGGCCGCGCGCGGCGTGGAGGCCGGCGGCGAACGCCGACGAGAGGCCGGCGTTGCGCGCGAAACGGATCAGCCGCACCTGCGGGTCGGTGGCCTGGAGCAGCCGCACGAACTCCGTGCTGCCGTCGGTCGATCCATCGTCGACGACGATCACCTCGGCGCCGCGTCCGACGCGCTTGAGCACGGGCGCGAGCTCTTCCCACAGGATCGGCAGGCTTTCGGCCTCGTTGTAGACCGGAAGGACGATCGAGATCTCCGGCAGGGGTAAGGTCACGCCCCACCTCCGCCCAGGACCACGATCTCGCGGCTCGCCACCCGGCGAGCGGCGACGACTCGCCACGACGGGTGGGCCCGGCGCTGCAGATTGCTCCACGCCTTGCTCGACATGATCAGTGCCCCACTGGGCTCGCTGGCCAGCAGCCGCTCGACCGCGGGGCGGTCGAGCTCGGCGACGGGTCGCCGGAGATAGAAATCGTAGGTGAGCCAGATGTCGGGATGCGCAGGGACGGCGACACCGGCGGACGTCCGCGCCCGGGCGGCCGCCGCGATCGGGCGCACGTCGAACTCACGAGCGAACCGCGCCGGATAGCACACGCCCTCGACGATCAGAACGGCGCCCACGCCGAGCGCCACCATCACGCCGGTGGCGACGAAGGCCGCGCGAGGGGCGGCGCCCGCGGCGAGCACCGCGGTGGCCACGAGCAGCGCGGCGGTCACGCCGAGCTCGTCCGCGGTATCGGGGATCCAGGGTCGCCATTCTCCGCCGATCCGGCGCGCGAGCGGCGAGAGGCCGAGAGCCGCCGCGGCCGCGGCGAGCACCGCGAAACAATACGCCGCCGCGCGCAGCTCACGCGCGCCGCCGTGCTGGCCGGCCCGCGCCATGGACTCGCCGGCGAGGAGCGCCAGGCCCGGATAGATCGGGAACAGATAGCGGGCGCGATGGATGCCGCTCAGCCCGATCAACGCCCAGATGGCGAGCGTCCACACCGCGATCAGTCGCCGCTCGGGGTCCGGGGCTCGCCGGCGCCAAGCGATCGCGCCGATGACGAAGATCGTCCACGGCAGCGCGTACACGAGCAGCCACAAGCCTTCGAGTCGCATCAGCAGGCCGGGCCGGAAGATCCAGCTGCCGTAGTGACCTACGACCGTGTCGGTGACGAACGCCGAGGTGTGGCTGGTGAGGTACGTGCCATACCACGGGAGCAGCACCACCGCTAGGACGCCGAGACCAAGCCAGGGACGAAGGCGGCGCGCCGCCGCCCAGCCGTCGGGCAGCTCGGGCACGAGCCAGCGCCCGTGCTCGAGGATGTCGCGGGCGAGGAGCGTGTAGCGCGCCTCGTTCGGATCCGAGAGGGGCGCCTGGCCCGCAGGGAGACCGACGATGAGCGCGGCGAACGCGAGCACCGCGATCAGCACCAGCCAGGAGCGTAGGCGCGACATCGGCCTCCCGTCAGAGGACGATGAAGGAGTGGGACTGCTCGGTCATGGGTGCAGGGTGCCAATCCCTGACCCCTCATTCAAGCTTTTTGGATGTATCGCGGACTGCGGCTACGCTGGAGGAGAGATGAGAGCCATCCCGCCGCTCGCAGTACTCCTCGCGCTGCTCTCCGGCTGGCCCGACTCCACCGGCGCTCAGAGCAACAAGCAGGTGAAGGTGGTCTTCGAGTTCCTCCAGTCGGGTACGCAGAGCCGCGACGCGGTCCAGGGAAGCGGCCGGGTCGTGATCACCGAGCGAGGCGGCACGCAGCCGTCGGGCCGCGTCACCGCCGACAGCACCCAGCGCCGGGTTCAGAGATCCACCAGCATCTTCACGATCGTGCAGGACGGTGGCGAGTCGTCGCTGATGGTCGCGACCCAGGTCCCCTATCCTCAGATCGCGTTCTACCGCGATTATCTGACGGGCGCCGGCTACGTGGGCACGGGAGTGCAGTTCAAGGACGTCGGGACTTCGGTGAAGGTCGGGACCACGATCTTGCCCGGCAACCAGGTGAAGGTTCGCCTGACGCCAACGATCAGCTGGTTCTCGGCGGACAAGGTCGGACTCGTCGAGGTCAACGAGGCGTCGACCGAGCTGGTGGTTCCGAACCGCCGGCCCGTCGTGCTCGGCGGGACCACCACGCAGACCCACGAGCTCACCCGGCGGATCCTCGGCTATCGCGCAAGCGAGAGCAGCGACCAGACCACCATGGCGCTGACCGCGATCATTCAGTAGTAGCCGTCCAGCCCGGTCGGCACCGTCCCGACAAGTGACACATCTTGGCATCGCTCGAGTCGGCGCGTGCCGATCTGCTACAGCACGCCCGTCTAAGTAGCGTTCACCGCGGCGATTTCATTTTGGCACGCGACGTGCCAGTGCCAGATGCCGGAGACGCAGGTTTGTGGCTCAAGGGAGGCCTCTCTATGCGCGTGTTTGCGGTGCTGGCCTTGGTCGTGGTGATTGCTTGTTCGCTGACGGTCCCGTCCGAGTCCTTCGGTGGATCCGAGACCGACGTGTCCGGCAAGTGGACGGGCTCGTGGGTTGGAACCGGCTTGTTCAACTCGGTTCGCCAGGAAAACCTGACCCTCGATCTGGCCCAGGCGGGCGACGCCGGGTACGGCCGCCTGGTGATCGACAACGCGGTCGCGGCCGAGTCAGTGCCCTGGCAGGTGCGGCAGCAGGGGTTGTTCGGCATCCGGGTCTTCGCCGAGATTTCGGATGGCAAGGTCAAGCTCACCCACGAGATGGACAGGCGGATCTTCACCGCCGACCTGAAGGTCGTGGGCGATCAGATGGTGGGCACGGTCCGGGGAAGCAATGTTCGCCTGATCCTCTCACGCGACCGCTCGAGCGCCGTCCCGCAGCCCCCGCAAGCCGCGCAGGCGCCGCCGGCGCCGTCGATGGCGAGCCAGCCGGCGCCGGCCGAGCCCACACCGGCCGCGGCGATGCCGACCGAGCCGGAGCCGACGGTCGTGGCACTGGCCCCGGCCCCCGATCAGCCGGAGTCGACCGAGACGCCGAAGGCGGAAGAGCCCGCGCAGCAGCGGCCGCGCCAGGAGGAGTTCGTCGCGGCGCCCGAGCTGAAGACCATCCACTTCGATTTCGACAAGGCCGTGCTGAGGCCCGACGCGGCCGACGCGCTCACCAGCAACGCGACCTGGCTCAAGGAGAACGTCGACACGCTCGTGCTCATCGAAGGCAACTGCGACGAGAGGGGCACTGCCGAGTACAACCTGGCGCTCGGCGATCGGCGGGCGAAGGCGGCCATGGACTACCTCGAGGCCAACGGCGTCGCCAAGGACCGCATGACGACGATCTCCTACGGCAAGGAGCGACCGGCGTGCACCGACAACACCGACGAGTGCATGAACCAGAACCGGCGCGCCGAGTTCAAGGTCAAGAGTCGCTGACGGTGTGATGTGACGGCGCGACCGGAGGGCGGGACCGTCACCGCCCTCCGGCGCCTGCCGGCCCTGCGCACGTGACCCGATCAACGCGTATCGCCACCGCCCTCCTCCTCGCCGCCGGCGTCGTTCAGTTCGCTCTGCTCTCCCAAGGGCGCGCCACTAACCTGACCCAGGTCATCGTTCAAGGCCCGGCGTCGGGCGGCCCACGGGTGGCGCTCGGCGTCGAGCCGAAGACCCGCAAGCGGTACGTCCTGCTGGCCGGACTGCCTGCGTACCCGACGATCGACGTCATGTGCGACGGGAGACGTCGCACGCTCGCGCTGACGCGGCCCGACGACCAGGCCTATGAAGTGTCCGCGGAGATCGTCACTATGATGCTCGACGCGATCGAGTGCCGCCTGTTCGTCCCCGACCACGACATCGCGCTGGCCCGCCAGCAGCTGTGGACGGCGTGGGCGACCGCAGCCCGGAACGCCGACGCGCCGCAGGTTCTGCTGGGTCAGGTCGTCGACGTCATCGATGGCAACACGATCCGTGTCGAGCTCGGTGACCGCGCGGAGACCGTCCGCTACATCGGTATCGACACCAGACAGACCGACCAAACGCCGAGGAGCCCTGAGCCCGGCGGCCGTGACGCATCCGATGCGAATCGCCAGCTCGTGGCGCGCCAGCAGGTCCGCCTGGAGCTGGACGTCGCGGAGCGAGACCGCAACGGGCACCTGCTGGCCTATGTCTACGTCGGACCGCAGATGGTCAACGCGGAGCTGGTCCGTCGCGGCCAGGCCGAGGTCCTGACCGTTCCCCCCAACATGCGATACCGCGACGTCCTCGTGACCCTCGAGCAGGAAGCTCGGGACCAGAAGCGCGGCCTGTGGGCTGAGTTCTCGGGCCCGACCACGCCGACGTCCGTGGCGGACGCCGGCCGCATGGGTCCGTCCGAGCGGCCCGGGGTCGGTCCCGAGGGGCCCTGGACATGCCCGGCGCTGCAGCCGGTCAAGGGCAGCACCACCGTGTACTCGGGCGGCCGTTGTCTCTACTACGTGCCCGAGGGCGAGCTCTACAACGCGACGAAGCCGGACCGGTGCTACAAGTCGGTCGACGACGCGCGAATGGATGGATGCCTGGCGTCGAAGCGGTAGTCGGCACCCGCCGCTGTCGTGCTAGCCTTGCTCCACCGTGGACAAGACCCACGCTCACGCCATCGCCCATGAGTGGGTGAAGGCGTTCAACCGCCACGACCTCGAAGCAATCCTCTCGCACTACGCCGAGTCGGTAGAGCTCACCTCGCTCCTGGCGACGAGGGTGTTGGGCGATCCGGCGGGAACCGTGCGCGGCAAGCCGGCCCTGCGCGCCTACTTCGCCAAGGCGCTGGCCGCCTCGCCCGATCTGAGATTCGAGCTGCTCGACGTCTTCACCGGCGTGAACTCGGTGGCCGTGTACTTCCGGAACAGCATCCGCGGGCTCCAGATCGAGATCATGGAGCTCGACGCTGACGGGCGGATCGCGAGGGTCCTCGTCCACCATCGGGATCCTGCGTAGCCCCGCAAGTCGTCGTCCCCCTGGACGCGACTGCAACAGTCTGGTCCCCTAAATCTGCAGTCCTGTCTATTGACCGGAAGCCCTCTCTTCTCGGATCTTCAGCATCTACGCAGCTGTTCGATCAATCGAAGAGGAAGCTGAGTGAGGAGAGAGGCCGGCGGGACTCCCCCGGGAGTGATCAGGTGATTCGAGAGGGAGCACGGTCCGGTGCTTCCGTTAGGGGATCACGGTCAACGAAGAACTGCGGCAGCCGATACTGCACGGGTACCCGCTGCCGCAGCCTTCATCTCTTAAGTTGGTGGAGCTGAGGGGAGTCGAACCCCTGACCCCAAGACTGCCAGCCTTGTGCTCTCCCAACTGAGCTACAGCCCCACGCGAAGGATCACGCTACAGGGCGCTTGAACACCCTGTCAAGATTCACTTTTGGTACCGGGGGCGGGAGTTGAACCCGCACGCCCTTGCGGGCACCAGATTTTGAGTCTGGCGTGGCTGCCGTTACACCACCCCGGCCCAAATACCTTACGGCTCAGCATTGTATAACCAGCCCGCCCTCGGCCGCCCTACTGAGCGCGCGGGAATGGCCAAGCGGACGAAGAAACGGTTGGGCCTTGGCGCGCTTTCGGACGAGGCACGGGACATCAGGCGCGTGATACAACCAAGGCAGCAGGCGAATCGTCTCGGCTTTGGCCTAGCGGAGTACGAAGATAGGCCGTCGTCCCTGCCGGTGGCTTTCGTGAACGGTGCCCGAGACTCGACCAGCCTTGCTAGACGTCGGGCAAATCATTGAAATCCTGTGATATAACCAGAATCGACGCTGAATCGCCGTTCGCCCACTCGCGAGGAGGCCATCGATGACCAGACTCGTTGCCGTGCTGATCGCCGTCGTGTTCGCCGTCGTGGCGCTCGGTGCTGCGCCGTCGCTGGCACAGACCAAGCCCGCGCCGGCCACGCCCGCCCCGGCCCCGGAGAAGAAGGCGGAGCCCGCCAAGAAGAAGGAGCTGATCGACATCAACAGCGCGTCGGAGGATCAGCTGAAGGCACTGCCTGGGGTCGGTGACGCGTACGCCAAGAAGATCGTCGAGGGCCGCCCGTACGCGCGGAAGGACGAGTTGCCGAAGAAGAAGATCATCCCGCAGGCCACCTACGACAAGATCAAGGATCAGATCATCGCCAAGCAGGACACCGCGAAGAAGAAGTAGCGAGAGCGCCGAGGACGCGGCATGGGTGAGCGGTCGTTCGCGGAGGACGTCAAGCAGCTCGGGTACGGCGAGGGCGAGATCCTGCGCGGCGAGGGGATTCTCGCGATCACCAAGGCGCTGCTCCAGTCCGGGGTGAGCTACGTCGGTGGCTATCCGGGCGCGCCGGTCTCGTACCTCATCGACGTCCTGGCCGACGCGAACGAGCCGCTCCTCAAGCCGCTCGGCATCTACTTCGAGCAGTCGGGAAGCGAGGCGGCCGCGGCCGCGCTCCTGGGCGCCTCGATCAACTACCCGATACGGGGCGCCGTCACGTGGAAATCCGTGGTCGGCACGAACGTGGCATCCGACGCGCTCTCGCACGTCGCGTCGGCCGGCGTCATCGGCGGCTCCGTGATCGTGATCGGCGAGGACTACGGCGAGGGCGCGTCGATCCTCCAGGAGCGCACCCATTCCACCGCGCTCAAGTCGTCCGTCCCGCTCCTCGATCCGCGCAACAGCCTCGACGCGTTCGCCCGCTTCGTGGGCGAGGGATTCGGGCTCTCGGAGGCGTGCAACCAGCCGGTCTTCTTCTCGATCCGCATCCGCGCCTGCCACATGCGGGGGACCCTGCGCTGCCGGGACAACGTGAAGCCGGCGATCAGCATGCTGTCGCGGCTCGACTCGCCGAGCTTCAGCATCGACCGGATCAACCTCCCGCCGTTCACGTACCAGATGGAGGCGCAGAAGTTCGAGAAGCGTCTGCCGGCGGCGCGGCGCTACATCGTCGAGCACGGGCTCAACGAGCATTTCCGCGGCGCCGAGGACCATCTGGGCATCGTGATGCAGGGTGGGCTCTGGAACACGACGCTGCGCGGCCTGCACGCGCTCGGGCTCGCCGACACGCGCGGTCGCACGCCGGTGCCGCTCCTGGTGCTCAACGCGATCCACCCGCTCGTGCCCGAGGAGCTGATCGGGTTCCTGCGCGGCAAGACGCGGGTCCTGGTCGTGGAAGAGGGGATGCCGAACTACATCGAGCGCGAGTTGAAGGCGCTGGCTCACGAGGCGCGGCTGCCCGTCGAGATCCAAGGAAAGGACGTCTTCTCGCCGCACGGCGAGTACATCCCGCAGCTCGTCGTGGGCGGCCTGCGGCGTTTCTTCACCTCGGCCGGCGTCACGTCGCAGTCGACCACCGCGATCGAGGACCGGTACCAGGCGCTCACCGCCCATCGCGAGAAGGTCGGCTTGGTGCTGCTGGAGCCGGTCGCCAAGCGCCCGCCGTCCTTCTGCACGGGCTGCCCGGAGCGACCGGTGTTCAGCGCGCTGAAGATCTTGCGCACGCGCGAGCCCGCGATCGGCGATACGCACGTCGCTGCCGACATCGGGTGCTCGACATTCTCGACGCAGGCGCCGTTCAACGTGGGCAACTCCGTTCTCGGCTACGGCATGGGGCTTGCCTCGTCGAGCGCGGTCGCGCCGCTCTTCGGCAAGCGGACGATCTCGGTGATGGGCGACGGCGGCTTCTGGCACAACGGGCTCACCAACGGCGTCGCCAACGCGATGTACAACAAGCAGGACTCGGTGCTCGTGATCCTCGACAACTTCTACGCGGCGGCGACCGGCCAGCACCACGTGCCGTCGACGGGAACGAACGCCCGAAACGAGCCCCTGCCGATGACGATCCCCGACGCGCTCAAGGGCCTCGGCGTGAAGTGGATCCGCACGGTGAACTCTTACCGGATCGCCGACGTCATGGGGACGTTCCGCGAGGCGCTGACGACGCGTGTCCCCGGCCTCAAGGTCATCATCGCCAAGAACGAATGCATGCTCGAGCGCCAGCGCCGCGAGCGGCCCCGCCTCCGCCGGCTCGCCGCCGAGGGTCACCAGGTCGTCCAGCCGCGCTTCGGCGTTGACCCCGACGTGTGCACCGGCGATCACTCGTGCATGCGGCTGAACGGCTGTCCGTCGCTGACCCTGCGCGAGAATCCCGACCCGCTGCGCGAGGACCCGATCGCTCACGTGGACGAGACGTGCGTCGGCTGCGGCGTCTGCGGGGAGGTTGCCCACGCCGCGGTCCTCTGCCCGTCGTTCTACGAGGTCAAGGTGATCGCGAACCCGACCCGGTGGACGCGGCTCGTCAGCCGTCTGCGACAGGCCGTCATCCGCCGGCTCGCGGCCGTCACGGCGTGATCGACGCGCCGCTCCTGAGTCTCCTCATCCCCGCGGTCGGTGGGCAGGGCGGGGGTGTCCTCCTCGAATGGATCGTGGACGCCGCCATCGCCGACGGCTACCCGGTTCACGGCACGTCGATCCCCGGCGTCGCCCAGCGGACCGGCTCCACCACCTACTACGTCGAGCTCTGCACCGAGCGCGGCGCGTCGACTGACGAGCTGCCGCCGATCTTCTCGCTCTACCCGGTGCCGGGGGCGCTCGACGTGCTCCTCGCGCCCGAGTTCCTCGAGGTCGGGCGCTCGATCGAGCTCGGGTTCCCGTCTCCGGCGCGTACGACGATCATCGCGAGCACGCACCGCCTCTATTCGATCCACGAGAAGATCGCGACGGGCCGCGGGATCTACCCGATCGAGCGACTCGACGCCGCGGCCCGCGCCTTCGCGCGCAAGCTGATCGCGTTCGACGCGCTCGCCCTCGCGCGCGAGCACGGCACCGAAGCGAATGCCGTCCTCCTCGGGGCGCTCGCCGGCTCCGGCGCGCTTCCGATCGCCGTCGAGGCATATCGCACCGCAATCCGGGCCAAAGCGGTTCAGGTGGACGCCAACCTTCGTGGCTTTGAAGCCGGGCTCGCGGTTGCTCTGGCGGCGGGGGCGGCGGCGGGCGGGGAGGGGTCCCCGGCCGCCGCCGCCCCCGCCGGCCAGGCGCTCTCGGACACCGACATCGAGGCCATGACAGCGGCCTTTCCTCAGAGCTTGCGGCCAGTGCTGCGGCAGGGGGTCTTGAGGCTCATCGACTATCAGAATCGGGCCTATGCCGAGCGGTATCTCGAGAGGTTGCGGCCGTTCGCTGGAGACGTAGAGCTGGGGCAGATCGTGGCGCGGCATCTAGCGGTTTGGATGAGCTACGAGGATGCCGTGCGGGTGGCCGAATTCAAGACTCGGATGAGTCGGTTCGAAAGGATTCGGAAGGAGAAGGGAGTGCGGGACGGCGAGATCATCGTCACCGACTTCCTCAAGCCTGACCTCGACGAGATCTACGGCGTCCTGCCGTACCGCCTGGTCGCGTGGTTCGCGAGGTGGGCCGAGCGCCGGTGGCCGCACGGCCGGCCCTCGCTGGGTCAGCACGTGAAGACGACGACCGTGAGCGGGTATTTGCGCGTCTGGCTGCTCACGCTGCTCCGTCCGCTGCGCCCGATCTCGTACCGCGCCCACGAGGAGCACGCCCGGATCGACCGGTGGCTCGCCGCGGTCGCACGGTGTCGCGCATGGGACGGCCTGCTGGCCTGCGAGGTCGCGCGTGCGGCGCAGCTCGTCAAGGGCTACGGCGACGTCCGTCGCCGAATGACCGGCCACTTCGACCGCCTCCTCGAGGCCGCGACGAAGGCGGGCGAGCATGCCATGGCGAACGGCGGCGACTTCACGGCGGCGCGCTCGCTCGCCGCCCGCTATCGGGCGCTCGTCCTGCAGGGGCCGGAATCAGAGGCGACGGCGGCGGCCCTGGCGGCGGACGCCTAGCTCAGCGCCGCACGGCCGACCAGGGCACGGAGGCGCTCGGTCTCGTCGGCTCCCAGACGGACGAACGTGAAGGCGTGGCCGTCCTGGTCCACGCGGGTCAGAATCGACATCACGTCCATCGGCGGGCCGCCGTCGGGCGGCGTGAAGACGACCCGCCCGACCGTGTCCTTCTCGAGCGTCGCCCCCAGTCGCGCCTTGAGACCCGACACGCCGACCTCGACCAGAGTCCCCTGGTGCTCGCGGCCGTTGTACTCGTGCAGGCGCATCGGAACCGCCAGCCGCGCACGCGACGAGTGGCGCCGATCGAGAGCCGCGGCGCGCTCATCGACGCGGCTCATCGCGTGCGGCTCCAGGAACATCAGCACCTCGTTCAAGCGCTCCAGCATGACCGGCTTGCCCATGAAGTCAGCGGCGCCGAGTCTCAGACACTCCCGGGCCTGGGTCTCGTTGACGACCCCGGAGACGGCGACGATCGGGACGCCGAGAGCGCGGACGGGACGGAGCTGGAGGAAGTCGAGGCCGCTCATGCCGGGGAGCTGGACGTCGAGGAGGATCGCGTCCGGGCGGTCGCTCGCCAGCTTGGCGAGCGCGGCTTCGGCGGTGTGGACCACCACGGGCTGATGGCCGAGCTCCAGCAGGAAGTCGCGGAACACATCGCCGAGGTCGATCTGGTCCTCGACAACGAGCACTCGCATCTGCGCTCGAGTTTAGCACGATAGGTAGTGCGCCCCACGACGCGACGGGTGCACGGGCGTGGTCAGACCAGCGTGCTATACTGAGGCCCCGGGTCGACTTCGAGGGAGGAGTACCTTGTCGGGCTACCAGCCCGTGCTCATCTTCGCCGCGCTGATCGTCGGGTTCGGCGTCGTGTCGCTCGCGGTGGCGCGGTTCCTGCGCCCCCACCGTCCTGACGCCGTCAAGCTCATGAACTACGAGTGCGGCGCCGAGCCGATCGGCTCCGCGTGGGTCCAGTTCCCGGCCGGCTTCTATCTGGTCGCGCTCGTCTTCATCGTCTTCGACGCGCTCGCGGTGTTCCTCTTCCCGTGGGCCCTGATCCTCCGCGCCGCCGGCCTGCCGGCCTTCTGGGTGATGGCCGCGTTCGTCGCGACGCTCGGGCTCGGCTGGCTCTACGCGTACCGGGAGGGCGTGCTCGAATGGAAGTGAAGCCGCCCGTTCCGCAGATCCCGCCGCCGGTCTGGGGCGAGTTCAAGGATCTGCAGGAGTGGGAAAAGCATCACCAGACGCGCGCGGACGACGACAAGACCTCGAACGCGCTCGCCTCGATCGCCGACGTGATCCACCACATGCCGGGCGGCTGGATCGTCACCACCTCCACCGACAAGATCTTCAACTGGGCGCGCAAGTCCTCGATCTGGCCGGTGACGTTCGGTCTGGCGTGCTGCGCGATCGAGATGATGGCCACGTTCGCGTCGCGCTTCGACGTGGAGCGCTTCGGCATGGTGCCGTGGGCCTCGCCGCGTCACTCCGATCTCATGATCGTGTCAGGCACCGTGACCATCAAGATGGCGCCGATGCTGAAGCGGATCTACGACCAGATGCCCGACCCCAAATGGGTGATCTCGATGGGCTCGTGCGCGAACTCCGGCGGCCCGTTCCGCCACGGCTACCACGTCGTGAAGGGCGTCGACCGCGTCGTGCCCGTCGACGTCTACGTCCCGGGATGTCCTCCGACTCCCGACTCGCTCATGTATGGGCTGCTCAAGCTCCAGGCCCAGGTCGACGAGTTCCAGAAGACCGGCAAGCGCTCCGCGACGTCCGATTCCAGGGGAGCATGACGGCCGCCGACGCGAGCGCGCGCATCCGGGACAGGTTCGGGATCGACGCAGTCGCCGATGGCGGCCTGGGCGTCACCCTGCCGAGCCAACGCTGGGAAGAGTTCGCGCGCTTCGCCCGCGACGAGCTGGGCTGCCGGTACTTCAACTGGCTCTCCGCCGTCGACTGGAAGGACCAGGGGTTCGAGGTGCTCTGCCGCCTCGAGAACCTCGAGGCGCCCCTGGTCGTGACGATGCGCACGCGCCTGGGGGCCGGCGAGGCGCGCTGCCCTACGCTGACCGGCCTCTACCGCGGCGCCGACTGGATGGAGCGCGAGTGCTACGACATGTTCGGCGTGGTCTTCGAGGGCCATCCCGATCTCCGGCGAATTCTGTTATCCGACGACTGGGAGGGCCATCCGCTGCGCAAGGACTACGCCGTCGACACCGCGTTCACCCCCTACCGATGACCCGTCAGAGGAGACGCCGACGATGATCTACGAACTGCGGACCTACACGCTGATGCCGGGCAAACAGGGGGAGTACCTCAAGCTCAACTCCGAGATCGGGCGTCCGATCCGAGGCGACAAATACGGGAAGCTCGAGGGCTCGTGGACCACCGAGTTCGGCACGCTGAACCAGTACGTCCACCTCTGGGCCTACGCCGATCTCGTCGAGCGCGAGCGGCTGCGGGGCGAGCTCGCAAAGAACGACGCGTGGGGCCGCGACTACGTCTCGAAGATTCGACTGCTGCTCCTCGCCCAGGAGAACAAGATCCTCTCCGCGCAGCTGCCGCTGAAGCCGCCGGCCGACGGCGCTCACATCTACGAGCTGCGGACCTACCGGACGCAGGTCGGCCGCGCGGGCGAGTGGCTCAGCCACTTCAAGGCGATCATGCCGGTGCGCGAGAAGTACTCGAAGAACGTCGGCCTCTTCCAGACCGAAGTCGCCCAACTCAACGAGGTCGTGCACCTGTGGGCGTACCGCGATCTCAACGACCGGGCAGCGGTGCGGTCCAAGACCATGCAGGATCCGGAGTGGCAGGCGTTCCTCGGCAAGGCCACGCCGCTGCTCGTCGAGATGCGCTCGCTCGCCCTTGTCCCGGCACCGTCGTCCCCCATGAAATGAGCGAGCTCACCACCGAATCGCGCATCGGGTGCTGGCGGCCCGGCGCCGGCACCCCGACGGCACGCTGAGAACATGCCGGAGACCCAGGCGCGGCAGGTCGTCGAGGTAGGCTACGGCGGCAACGAGCGGCTCATGATGAACATGGGCCCGCAGCACCCGTCGTCGCATGGCGTCTTCCGGATGATCCTCACCCTCGAGGGGGAGACGGTGGTCGCCGTCGACGCGGTGATCGGGTATCTCCACCGCTGCCACGAGAAGCTCGGCGAGACCCTCACGTACGTCCAGTACCCGTCGATCGCGTCGAAGACCGACTACGTCGCGGCCATGACCGCGGAGCTCGCGTACGTGTCGGCCGTCGAGCAGGTCGCGAAGATCGAGGTCCCCCGGCGGGCGCAGTACCTGCGCGTGATCGTGGCCGAGCTGCAGCGGATCGCGTCGCACTGCCTCTGGCTCGGCACGTGGTGCATGGACATGGGCGGCGCGCTCGGGGGCGGGGCGACGGTGTTCCTGTACTGCATCCGCGAGCGCGAGATGGTCCTCGATCGCTTCGAGGAGCTGACCGGCGCGCGCCTCCTCTACGGCTTTCACCAGGTCGGCGGCACCCGGTACGACGTGCCGCCCGGCTGGGACAAGAAGGTTCGCGAGACGGTGGACGTGATCGAGGCGCGGCTCGACGAGTACGAGGCGATGCTGGACGCCAACGCCTTCTTCCGCGTCCGCACGCAGGGGGTCGGCGTGATCTCGCGCGAGCTCGCGCAGTCGGTCGGGGTGTCGGGGCCGCTCATTCGCGGCTCGGGGATCGGCTACGACCTCCGCCGCGCCGAGCCATACTCCTCCTACGGGGACTTCGACTTCGTCGTGCCGGTGGAGACCGAAGGCGACTGCTACGCGCGCTACCTGGTGCGAATGGTCGAGTTCCGGCAGTCGATTCGGATCGTCCGCCAGGCGCTCGACGGCTTGCCCCAGGGGCCGATCTCGTCGCGGCCCGGCGTGAAGTCGGTCGGCCAGGTGCGGGTGCCGAAGGGCGAGGGGTACGCGCGGGTCGAAGGCGCGCGCGGCGAGGTCGGCTGCTATCTCGTCAGCGACGGCGGCCCGAAACCCTATCGCCTCAAGTGGCGAGGCGCCTCCTTCTCGAACCTCGCGGTGCTGCCGCACATCGTTCCCGGCCACAAGGTGGCGGACGTCGTCGCGATCATGGGCTCGGTCGATCCCGTGTTCGGCGAAGTCGACCGATGACGATCGTTCCGCGACGGTCCGACCGGGCGTGTCGGAGCCGGCTCGCTCCCCGGGGAGACCGGGCGTGTCGGAGCCGGCTCGCTCCTATCTCAGGCCACCCTCGGTTCAATCCGGCCTCGAGGCACCCGCTCCAATGATCGCGGCGTTCGTCGTGCTGAACGCGGTGCTCGTGATGGTCGCGTATCTGACGCTGCTCGAGCGGAAGTTCGCCGCCCGGATGCAGTCGCGCATCGGTCCGTACTACGTCGGCCGTCCGCACGGCTGGCTCCAGCCGGTCGCCGACGCGATCAAGCTGCTGCTGAAGGAAGACATCGTCCCGACCGCCGCCGATCGCTGGGTGTACAACCTGGCCCCGATCGTCTTCCTGCTTCCGTGCCTCCTGATCTTCGCGACGATTCCATTCGCCCCCGAGCTTGGCGTGGCCGACCTGAACATCGGCGTGCTGTTCTTCCTGGCCGTCTCGGCCCTCGAGATCGTCGGGCTCTTCATGGGCGGCTGGGGCTCGAACAACAAGTACGCCCTGCTCTCCGCGATGCGCGCAGTCAACCAGATCATCTCGTACGACCTGCCCTTCATCTTCGCGGCGCTGGTGCCCGTAGTGCTTGCCGGCTCGATGCAGATGTCGGCGATCGTTGCCGCGCAGCAGGGGCTCTGGTTCGTGGCCTATCCCCTCGTCGGACAACTCGCCTTCGTCGCGTTCCTGATCGCGACGCTCGCCGCCGAGAATCGCGTACCGTTCGACATCCTCGAGGCGGAGTCGGAGCTGGTCGCGGGCTTTCGCGTCGAGTACAGCGGCATGAAGTTCGCCCTCATCCAACTGGGCGAGTACGCGCACATGCTCGGGACGAGCTTCCTCGGCGCCCTCCTCTTCCTGGGCGGCTGGCTCGGGCCCGGGCCGGTGGCGCTCGGGCCCGTGTGGTTCGTGCTCAAGGCGCTCCTGGTCTTCCTGGTCATCACCTGGGTACGCTGGTCCTTCGTGCGGATCCGCGTCGATCAGATCCTGGCGATCTCGTGGAAGCTCCTGCTGCCGGCGACGCTCGTCCTGCTGCTGGCGACCGGGCTCGTCGTCGCCCTGCGAGGCGCCGGTGGCGCTTAACGGCGGCCGGCCCGCGTCGGGGTTCTGGAGCGAGGCGGGACAGCTGGTGAGCGCTGTCAGCCGCGCGATGGCCGTCACGCTGCGGAACCTCTTCCGCAAGCCGGTGACGATCCAGTACCCGGACGTCCAGCGGCCGTACCCGGACCGCTTCCGGGGCATCCTCGCGCTCGTCTACGAGAAGGACACCGGTGAGGAGGCGTGCATCGGCTGCCGCCTGTGCGAGTACGTCTGCCCACCTCAAGTGATCAAGGTCGAGATGCGGAAGGCGGGGAAGCGGAACTACGCCAAGACCTTCACGCTCGAGCTCTACGCGTGCGAGTTCTGCGAGCTGTGCGTGCAGGTGTGCCCGACCGACGCGATCGTCATGCTGAAATCGTTCGACCTGGCCGCGGCGGACCGCCGCGACCTTCTGCTCGACAAGGAACGGCTCCACGCCCTCGGGTTGCAGTTCGAGCCGTCGTGGGCGACCGGCAACCGGCTGCGCGACATGCAGGCGCCTCCGAAACCGGCCCGGACCGAGGCCAAAGCGGACGCCAAGGGAGAAGCGAAGGAGCCGGCCGAGTGACGCTTGAGACGGTGGGGTTCTGGGTGGTCGCCGCCCTGCTGCTGGTCTCGAGTCTCGCCGTCGTGCTCACGCCCAACCTGTTCCACGCCGTGCTCTACCTGGCCGCCGCGCTCGTCGCGACCGGTGCGGTCTTCCTCCTGCTGGAGCAGCCGTTTCTTTTCGCCGTCCAACTCCTTCTCTATGCCGGCGGCGTGGTGACGATCGTCGTGTTTGCGATCATGCTGACCGAGCGGCTGGTGGGCGAGCGCGTCGGGCAGGCGAGCCGTCACCCGCTGAACGGCGCGATCGTCGCAGCGGCGGTCTTCGCGGGCATCGTAGGATTCCTGATCCAGGCGCCCATCCGGGCCACGGCCCCGGCGCCGGTCGTCGACACCACGGCGTCGATCGGTCGCGCGCTGGTGGGACCCTTCGCGGTCACGCTCGAGCTGCTCGGCGTCCTGCTGGTGGCGGCCCTCCTCGGCGCCCTGTACTTCGCGCGGAGCGAGGAGTGAGCGGCCTGCAGGCGTACCTCGTGCTGGCGGCGCTGGTGTTCGCAATCGGACTCTTCGGCGTCCTCACGCGCCGCAACGCGGTCGGCATCCTCCTCGGGATCGAGCTGATGTTGAACGCGGTCAACATCAACCTCGTCGCGTTCGCGCGTTTCAATGGCGATCTGGGGGGCGTGGTCTTCACACTGTTCACGATCTCGATCACGGTGGCCGAGGTCGCGGTGGGTCTGGCCATCGTCATCGCGATCTTCCGGGTGCGGCGAACGGTCGAGGCCGACCGCCTCGATCTGCTCCGGGGCTAGCATCGTGACCCTGCCGACCGTATTGCCGCTGCTCGTTTGGGTGCTGCCCTTCGCGGCCTTCGTGCTGCTGGCGGTGGTGGCGCCGCTCCGCCGCGCCGGCCCCCGCGCCGGTCTCCTGTCGATCGGGGCGATGGGGGTGGCGTTCATGGCCGCGCTCGTCGTCTGGGTCGAGGACTTCCGCGGCGAGGCGACGTGGTCGTGGATCCCGTCCGACGGCGGCCCGATCGCGACGGTCGGCGTGCTGGTCGACCCGGTGAGCAACGCGATGCTCGTTCTCGTGACGCTGGTCTCGCTGCTCGTCCAGGTCTACTCGCTCGCTTACCTCGGCGACGAGCCGCCCGCCTCGCTCGGCCGCTACTACACCTATCAGTCGCTCTTCGCCGTCTCGATGCTCGGCCTCGTGCTCTCGCCGGGCTTCCTCCAGATGTTCGTCTTCTGGGAGCTGGTCGGACTGTGCTCGTACTTGTTGATCGGCTACTGGTATGAGCGACCGGCGGCCGCGCGTGCGGCGGTGAAGGCGTTCTGGATCACGAAGCTTGGCGACGTCGGGTTCGTCATCGGCATCGTGCTGCTGTGGTCGGCCACCGGGACCTTCGACTTCGGCGAGCTCTTCGCGAAGGCTCAGGAGCACGCGCTCGCGATCGATCGGCTCGGGACGATCATGTTCCTGATCTACCTCGGAGCGGTCGGCAAGTCGGCGCAGTTTCCCCTGCACGTCTGGCTCCCCGACGCGATGGAAGGGCCCACGCCGGTCTCCGCCCTCATCCATGCGGCGACGATGGTCACCGCGGGGGTCTTCATGGTGACCCGGGCGGAGCCGCTCTTCGCGCTGGTCCCCGAGGTGCTGACGCTGATCGGCTGGGTCGGAGCGTTCACCGCGCTGCTGGCCGCGACGATGGCGTGTGTCGAGAGCGACATCAAACGCGTGCTCGCGTACTCGACGGTCTCACAGCTCGGGTACATGATGGCGGCGGCGGGCGCCGGAGCCGCCGACGCGGGCTTTCTCCACCTGCTGACGCACGGCCTCTTCAAGGCGCTGCTCTTCCTCGCGGCCGGCGCCGTCATCCATACCGTCGGCACCAACGACATCTTCCGGATGGGCGGTCTGTTCCGGGCCATGCCGCAGACGGCCCTCGTCTTCATTGTCGGGACCCTGGCGCTCGCCGGTGTGCCGCCGCTGGCGGGATTCTTCTCCAAGGAGGCGGTGCTGAGCGGTGTGTGGGAGGCGCAGCTGACCGGGCCCTTCCTGATGCTGGCGCTGACCGCGCTGCTGACGGCGTTCTACATGTTCCGCGTCGTGTTCGTCGCGTTCTTCGGGCGCGCCTTCGGGGCCGGCCACCCGCACGAGGCGCCGTGGCTGATGCGCGGACCGCTCTGGCTCCTGGCCGCGCTCACCGTTGCCGTGGGCATCCGTCTCGCCATGGGCGGCGAGCACGAGGCGCCCGCGTGGCTCGTGTCCCTCTCGCTCGCGCTGGCGTTTGCCGGGTTCGCCCTGGCCTGGGCCATGTACCAGCGCGGCGTCGTCGATCCGGCGACGTTCGCGTCCGCCCTGGCGCCGCTCGACTTTCTCGCGCGGCGGCGGTACGGAATCGACGCGCTCTACGGGGGCCTCTACCGGGGGCTCGTCCTGGGGTTCGCGCGCCTGATCGGCTGGATCGATCGTTACCTGGTGGACGGCGTGCTGAACGTGCTGAGCGCGCTCACCCTGAGAGGCGGCGACGGTCTTCGAAGGATCCAGAACGGACGGCCCCAGGACTACGTCTACGGGGTGGCGTTCGGCGTGCTGCTCCTCATCGTCTGGGCGCAGCTGTGGCGGTAGGCCCTCTCACCCTGCCGATCCTGTCGGCCATCACATGGTCGCCGTTCATCGGCGCGCTGCTCATCATGTTCACGGCGCGCCATCGCCCACGCGCGGTGCGGTGGATCGCCGTGGTGGCGACCGGTATCTCGACGCTGTTGTCGATCTACGCCTACGCCACCTACAACCACGAGGCGGCCGGGTTCCAGTTCTACGAGAAGCTCCCGCTTGTCCCGCCGCTGGGCATCTCCTACGAGCTCGGCGTCGACGGAATCAGCCTGCTGATGGTGCTGCTGACGTCGATCATCATCTCCGCGGGCGTGTTCGCGTCGTGGACCGTGGCGGTCCGGAGCCAAGAATTCTACGCGCTGCTCCTGGCGCTGGTGACGGGCGTGTACGGCGTCTTCGCGTCGCTCGACCTCTTCGTCCTGTTTCTCTTCTACGAGCTGGCCGTGCTCCCGATGTACCTGCTGATCGGGATCTGGGGGTCCTCCGGTGAGGTGCGGCCCCGCGGGATCTTCGCGTGGGCGTACCGGGAGACGGGCGTCGGAACGAAAGAGTACGCCGCGATGAAGCTGACGCTCTACCTGCTCTTCGGCTCGGCGTTCATCCTGGTCGGGATCTTCGCGCTTTACGTGAGCGCCGGCGCCGCGTCGTTCTCGTTCCTCGAGCTCGAGGCCGCCGTGTTCCCGCTCGGGCTCCAGCGCTGGGTGTTCCTCGCGTTCTACGTCGGGTTCGGCATCCTTGCCGGGATCTGGCCGCTCCACACCTGGTCGCCCGACGGGCACGCGTCGGCGCCGACGGCGGTCTCGATGCTCCACGCCGGTGTCCTGATGAAGCTTGGCGCCTACGGCGTCGTTCGCGTGGGGATGGGGCTCCTGCCGGAGGGTGCGGCCGACCTCGCGTGGCTGGTCGGCGGGATCGCGTGCATCAACATCGTCTACGGTGCGCTCTCCGCGATGGCGCAGACGGATCTCAAGTACGTGATCGCCTACTCGTCCGTCTCCCATATGGGGATCGTGATGCTGGGCGCGGCGACCTTGACCGAGACGGGGCTCAACGGCTCGGTGTTCCAGATGTTCGCCCACGGCGTGATGACCGGCCTCTTCTTCGCCCTGGTCGGCCTCGTCTACGAGAAGGCCCACTCGCGCGAGATCGAGAAGATGGGGGGATTCGGGAAGTCGATGCCCGGCATCGCCACCGCGTTCACGATCGGCAGTTTGTCCTCGCTCGGCTTGCCGGCCACCGCGGGGTTCGTCGCGGAGCTGCTGACCTTCCTCGGAACCTGGCGCTCGGGCCATCGCTGGTGGCTCTTTCCGGCCGTTGCCGGCACGTTCCTGACGGCGGTCTATGTCCTGCGCGTCACCAAGCAGATCTTCTGGGGTCCGCCCTCGCCGCAGTTCGAGCATCTCGAGGACGCGAGGGGACCCGAGTGGATCGCCCTGGTGGTGCTGGTGTTCGTGCTCGTTCTCTTCGGTATGGTGCCGGGCCTCGCCATCGAGCCGGTGGACACCGCGACGGTGCCGCTGCTCGCCCGGATTGTCCGCCCATGAGCGCGTTCACCCTCGAGCTCGGCCTCGCCGCCCTGGCGCTCATCGTCTTCGGCGCGAGCTTGGTGGCCCGCGGCTCCGACCGCCGGTGGATCGCCGGGCTCGCGACCATCGGTGTGCTGGTCCTCGGCATCGTCAGCGTGTTCGTGGCGCCGACGCGCCCCGCCCTCGGCGGCATGTTCGTCCAGGACGGGCTCGCGATCTTCGCCAAGCGGCTGTTCCTGGCCGCGACGTTCATCGGGCTCCTGGCCGGCATCTCCACCGAGGGTGCGGCGTGCGGCCGGCGTGCTGGCGAATACCACCTGCTGATGCTGGCGTCGCTGCTCGGGATGCTGGTGCTCGCGTCGGCGCGCGATCTGATCCTCCTCTTCGTGGCCTTCGAGCTGATGTCGATCCCGCTCTACGTGCTCGCCGGCTTTCTCAAGCGTGAAGACGTCGCGGTCGAGGCCGCGCTCAAGTTCTTTCTGGTTGGCAGCGTGTCCTCGGCGGTGATGGCGTACGGGCTCTCGTTCGTGTACGGCGCCACCGGCACGACCGACCTGGCGCGAGTCGCGCAGACGTTCACACGGAGCCAGCCGCTCCTGATCCTGGGCCTCATCGCTGCGTTCGCCGGCTTCGCGTTCAAGATCGCCGCGTTTCCCTTCCACATGTGGGTGCCCGACACCTACGAGGCCGCCTCCACGCCGTTCGTGGCTTGGCTCTCGGTCGCGCCGAAGGCCGCCGGCTTCGTCGCGCTCTTCCGTGTGTACTTCGAGGGCATGGGCGAGCGGGCGGCGACGTGGGTGCCGCTCGCGGCGGGACTCGCGGCCATCACGATCGTCGCCGGCAACCTCATGGCGTTGCCGCAGCAGAACACCAAGCGGCTCCTGGCGTACTCGGGTATCGCCCACATCGGCTACATGCTCGTCGGGTTCGCCGCGGCTTCGGCCTCCGGGACGGCGATGGTGCTCTTCTATCTCGTCGCCTACGTCTTCGGGAACATGGGAGCGTTCCTCGTCGTCGAGGCGGTCGCGCGCAGTGAGCGCTCGGAGGCGACCGCCGCACTGCGCGGCCTGGCCCAGCGCTCGCCGCTGCTGGCCCTCGCGATGCTGCTGTTCCTGCTCTCGCTGGGCGGCATCCCGTTCGTCGCCGGGTTCTGGGCCAAGCTCTACGTCTTCTGGGCGGCCGCGTCGGCGGGGCTCTACTGGCTGGTGCTCGTGGGCGCGGTCCTCACGGTCGTCGCGCTCTTCTACTATCTGGTCGTGGCGAAGCGAATGTACATCGAGCCGCCTGCGGCGTCGGGCGGCCGCATCCAGGTCTCGCGCTCGCTCGCGCTGGCGGTGATCCTCTGCGCGCTCGGCGTGGTGGCGCTCGGCGTCTATCCCAAGCCGGTCGTCATGGCGGCGCTTCGAGTCGCGGCGCCCCTCTTCTAGGCGGACCTTCGAACGGAGCCGGTCACGGTGGCCGTCGCCGACGGCCCAATGGGTGCCATCTGGCGCGGGCGGCGGCCGGACGACGCGGCGCCGCGATCGTCGTCATGGAGGCGTTCGGCCTGGCTACGTAGCCCCTCCTGGCCTTGTGGGCCGAGCGAGACGTATTCATTCGCCCCGAGAAGGCGAGGCGACCATGCGCCGCCTCGGCAAGATTCGCGACTCGAAGATTTATCAACACGCGGTCCGCGGGTTCTTCTGTGATGAGTGATGAGTGGATGGGTGATGGTGGATGGGTGGGCGTCATTTCATCTGGACTCCGCCACCGATGCCTGAATGGGTCGCCGGTCTTATTTTGCTAAGTATCTGAAATAGCAGCTCGTTCCAGAAATACCTTGACGCAGAGCGTAACGATAGCTACTCTCTGTACCAACTGGTCAGTACAGATGACTATCAAGACAACTGAGAGTGGAGTCAAAGTCAGGGGCGGCCGATCGACCCGAGAGGCGATCCTCGAGGCGGCGAGCCGCCTGATCCACGTCCACGGGTACAACCAAACGGCACTCGATGACGTGCTGCGTGAGAGCGGCGTCGGCAAGGGCAACTTCTACTACCATTTCAAGAGCAAGGAAGAGCTCGGCTACGCCATCCTCGATCAGATCATCGCGTCGTTCCTGGAACGGACCCTCGAGCCCTGCTTCGCGGATCCCGAGGGGCGAGCGCTGGCGCAGATTCGCTGCTTCTTCGATCGAGTGCTGGAAACGCAGCGTGAGCGCAACTGCGTCGGTGGATGCCCACTGGGCAACATGGCCCTGGAGTTGTCCGACGTCCACGAGGGGTTCCGCGCGCGGCTCGCGTCGGTGTTCTCCGCGTGGCGGGAGCGGCTGACGCTGGTGCTCCGCCGCGCCCAGCGCGGCGGGGAAGTCTCCGGCGAGTGTCGGCCCGAAGCGGTCGCGGACTTTCTCGTCGCTTCCCTGGAGGGGGCGATTCTGCTCACGAAGCTGACGAAGGACATCGTCGTCATGGAGCAGTGCGTGGCGGAGATGAAGCGGTACCTGTCGTTGTTCGAGCCGAGGACATGAGCGTCATGGACACGACGAAGACCGATAGCGACGCGGCGCTGGTCGAGGCGCTGCGGCGCGACGATCCGGAGGCCCCGGAGCAGCTGGTCGAGACCTTCGGAGATCGCGTGTACCGGCTTGCCCTCCGCATCACCGGGTCGAACGAGGATGCGGAGGAAGCGGCGCAGGACGCCCTCTGGACGGCCGCGCGGAAGATCTCCACCTTCAAGGGCGAGTCCGCGTTCGGAAGCTGGCTCTACCGCATCGCCGCGAACGCCGCGTACCAGAAGCTGAGGGCGCGGAAGGCCAAGTCGCGCGAGATCGCGATGGACGACGTCGTGCCCACGCTCGACGACGACGGACGCCACTTCGAGCCCATGGCGGACTGGTCCGATCGCGTGGACGAGCAGGCGTTGCAGGGTGAGCTTCGCCGCGTGCTCAGCGACGCGATCGACGGGCTGCCCGACGATTACCGAACCGCGCTCGTCCTGCACGACGTCGAGGGTCTGTCGAACCCCGACATCGCGGAGACACTCGGCATCAGCCTGCCGGCGGTGAAGTCACGCGTGCACCGCTCGCGCCTCTTCGTGCGCAAGCAGCTCGCCGACTACATGAAGACCGTCTGACGCCATCGGTTCATAGCCGCGCCTCGACCGCCGGGGACTGCTCGCATCGCTCGTCTCGGGCCTGGGGCCCCAGCCCCGGGCAGGCGCCGCGGCTCGCACTGCGGCCTCGAGACGGCCGGCGGCGCGCGCATCTGTCGGGTTGACGCATGGCGTCGGCCTGTGGTCTGATAAGGCCTCGTCACAGTTGACGTTTCAGAAAGGTCTGGACTCATGGAAGCGGTGATCGCGACTGGAGGTAAGCAGTACCGCGTGGCGCCTGGGCAGGTGATCTCGATCGAGAAGGTGGCGGGCGACAAGGGCTCGGCCGTCGAGTTCCGCTCCGTCCTGCTGGTCACCCGCGACGGCGAGGTGATCGCCGGAGAGAAGGCGCTCGGCCGGGCGAAGGTGTCGGGCGAGGTCGTGGCGCAGGGGCGGCGACGGAAGGTGATGGTCGTGAAGTTCAAGCGGCGGAAGAACTATCGCCGAAACCGCGGCCACCGTCAGTCGGCGACGACGGTCCGCATCACCAAGATCGAGGTCTGAGGCGGTATGGCGCACAAGAAGGGCGTCGGCAGCTCGCGGAACGGGCGCGATTCCAACCCACAGATGCTTGGCGTGAAGCGGTTCGCGGGTCAGTTCGTGACGGGCGGGTCCATTCTCGTTCGTCAGCGCGGTACGCGGTTCAGGCCCGGGCTCAACGTCGGGCTCGGCTCCGATGACACCCTGTTCGCGAAGATCGACGGCTACGTGCGGTTCGAGCGCCGAGGAGACTCTCGTTACGTGAGCATCGCCACCAGCGCGGTGTGACCTCCGGCGGGCTCCCCCGGGCCCGCGAGTGTACAGCATGTTCGTCGACGAGATCGATGTGTTCGTCAAGGGCGGCGACGGGGGCGCCGGCTGCGTCAGCTTCCGTCGCGAGAAATTCGTCCCGTATGGCGGTCCCGACGGCGGCGACGGGGGCGATGGCGGAAGCGTCTGGCTCGAGGCTGACTCCGCCCTCACGACCCTGCTCGACTACCACTACAAGCGGCACTATCACGCCGAGCGCGGGACCCACGGCCAGGGCTCGAACCGTCACGGCGCCAGCGGCGCCGACATGGTCCTGAGGGTCCCCCTCGGCACCGTGGTCAGCGATCGCGATACCGGTGAGCGCCTCGCTGACCTGACGACCCACGGCCAGCGAGAGCCAGCGATCCGGGGTGCTCGTGGCGGCCGGGGCAATGCGCGCTTCGCCACCTCCACCAATCGGGCGCCGCGCCGCGCCGACCTCGGTCGACCCGGCCCCGAGCGCTGGCTCCACCTCGAGCTCAGGCTCCTCGCGGACGTCGGCGTCATCGGCTTTCCCAATGCGGGGAAGTCCACGCTCGTCTCGCGGCTCTCGGCGGCGCGGCCCAAGATCGCCGACTACCCGTTCACGACGCTCGAGCCCACGCTCGGCATCGTGCGGGCGGACGGCGACCGATCGTTCGTGATCGCGGATCTCCCGGGGCTGATTCCTGGCGCCGCCCAGGGCAAGGGACTCGGCCATCAGTTCCTGCGCCACACGGAGCGCACGCGGCTCCTGATGCACATGCTCGATCTCGACCCTCAGTCCGGCCGTGACCCGGTCGACGACCTTCGCGTGATCGACGACGAGCTGGCGGCGTACTCCGCCGAGCTGGCCCGGCGTCCCCAGCTGATCGTCGCCAACAAGGCGGATCTACCCGACGCAGCGGAGAACCGCGGGCGGGTCGAGCGGTTCTGCGCCGAGAACACGCTCGAGCTGTTCGTGATCTCGGCCGTCACCGGAAGCGGTCTCCCGGAGCTCGTGCGGGCCGTCGCCGCGCGGCTGGACACCGTTGCGCCGCTCACCCCGGCCGGCGAGACCGCGGCCCGCGACGCCTCTATTCCGTGGCCCCCGGCGGCGAGCGGTTCGTGAGCGCGGCGCGCCGGCTGGGGCGGGTGCGCCGACTCGTCGTCAAGGTCGGCAGCGGCCTCGTGACCACCGAGGGCGTCGGCGCCGCGCCCGAGCGGATCGGTGCGCTCGCCGCCGACATCGCGGCGGTCCGCGAGGGGCGCCGGATCGTGGTCGTGAGCTCGGGTGCGATCGCGACCGGCACGGCGCGCCTGGGGCTCCCCGAGCGGCCCCGGTCGATTCCCGAAAAGCAGGCGGCCGCGGCGGTGGGCCAGTCCGCGCTGATGTGGCACTACGAGGCGGCCTTCGGCGTCCACCAGATCCAGGTGGGGCAGGTGCTGTTGACGGCGCACGACATCGGCGACCGCGCGCGCTACCTCAACGCAAAGAACACGCTCCTGGCGCTCCTGCAGTTCGGCGTCCTTCCGATCGTCAACGAGAACGACACCGTGGCGGTCGAGGAGATCAAGGTCGGCGACAACGACAACCTGAGCGCGCTGGTCGCTTCGCTGATCGACGCGGACCTCCTGGTGCTCCTCACCGATGTCGACGGGCTCTACACCGACGACCCCACCGTGAACACGCGAGCCCGCAAGCTCGATACCGTGGACGCCGTCACCGAGGAGATCACGCGGCTCGCCCACGACCGCGAGGATCGCGTCTCGGTCGGCGGGATGGCGACCAAGCTTCAGGCGGCGCGGAAGGCCGCGGCCGCCGGGGTGCCGATGATCATCGCGAGCGGCCGCGAGCCCGGCGTGTTGCGACGCATACTGGACGGGGAGCCCGTCGGCACCTACTTCGCACCGAAGGCCGATCGCCTGGGTGCCCGCAAGCGCTGGATTGCGTTTGCCGTTCCGCCGCAGGGACGGCTCACGGTTGACGCGGGCGCGCTGGCGGCGTTAACTCAGCGAGGGAAGAGCCTCCTTCCTTCGGGTATCGTCGAGATCCAGGGCAACTTTGCCTCGGGCGATGTGGTGGCTCTGGCGGGGGACGCTGGGGGCAAGGAGTTCGCGCGCGGCGTCGTGAACTTCGACGCGGGGGAGCTCCGCAAGATCCGCGGGGCGAAGACCCAGGAGATCGAGCAGCGCTTGGGCTACAAGAGCTTCGACGAAGTGATCCACCGTGACAACCTGGTCATTCTATAGAAGTGCGCGCCGCAGGCCGTCGCGGGGCCGCAGCGCGAGCCGCAGGGCTGTCCGGGGGCTGGGGCCCCCAGGCCCGAGGCGAGCAATCTGAACAAGCCCCGGCCGGCCGGGGCGCGGCGATAAAAAGGCGATAAGCAGAGGATGCCCATGGATGCCCGCGCTCTCATCGAGACCCGGGCGCGCGCGGCGCGCGAGGCCGCCCGTGCGCTCGCGCTCTGCCCGACCAAGACGAAGAACGACGCGCTCATCCAGATGGCGCGGGGGCTCATGGAGAAGACCGAGACGCTGCTGGAGGCGAATCGGGCCGACCTCGAGCGGGCGCGAGGGCGGGTGGCGCGAGCGTTCCTCGACCGCCTGACGCTCACCGAGTCGCGGATCGAGGAGATGGCGCAGGGGCTGCGCGAGATCGCCGCGCTACCCGATCCGGTCGGCACCGTCGTCGAGTCGTGGCGCCGCCCGAACGGCATCGAGATCTCGCGGGTCCGCGTCCCGCTGGGCGTCATCGGCTTCATCTACGAGTCCAGGCCTAACGTCACCGCCGACGCCGCGGGGCTGTGCGTCAAGTCCGGCAACGCGGTCGTGCTCCGCGGCGGCAGCGAGGCGATCGAGTCCAACAGCGCGATCGCGGCGGTCCTGGCGCGGGCCCTCGAGAAGGTGGGTGCGCCCGCCGACGCAGTCCAGTTCGTCGACACCACGGACCGGGCGGCGGTGGCCGCCCTGCTGGAGCTCGACCGACTCGTGGACCTGATCATCCCGCGCGGGGGCGAGGAGTTCGTCCGCTGGGTGAGCGAGCGCTCGCGCGTGCCGGTGCTGAAGCACGACAAGGGGCTCGTCCACGCCTTCGTGGACGCCGACGCCGACGTCGGGATGGCCGTGGCGATCGTGGTCAACGCGAAGGCGCAGCGGCCGAGCGTGTGCAACGCGCTCGAGACGCTCCTGGTCCACCGCGAGATCGCGCCTCGGCTCCTGCCCATCCTGGGCGCTCGCCTGGCCGAAGTCGGCGTGACGGTTCGAGGCTGCCCGCGCACGCTCGCCCTGCTGCCCGCGGCGAGCCCGGCGACGGAGGCCGACTGGGACACCGAGTATCTGGACCTGACGCTCTCGATCCGGATAGTCGACGACCTCGACACCGCGATCGCCCACATCCAGCGCCACGGGACCGGCCTCGCCGAGGCGATCGTGACCAACGACCGCGCCCACGCCCGGCGGTTCACCCGCGAGGTCGACGCGGCCGCGGTGTTGGTCAACGCGTCGCCCCGGCTGGTGGACGGCAGCCAGTTCGGCATGGGCGCCGAGATGGGGATCTCGACGTCGCGGGTGCACGCGCGAGGACCAGTGGGGGTGCGCGAGCTGACGACGACCAAGTTCGTCGTGCAGGGCGACGGGCAGGTGCGGGACTAGGTGCGGGGCCGCCCGCTGTTGGTTCTAGACTAGCGTGGCCCGCACGGCCGTCTTCGGTGGGTCGTTCAATCCGATCCACTACGGGCACCTGCTGCTTGCCGACGAGGTCACCGAGGCGCTGAGCCTCGATCGAGTGCTCTTCATACCCGCCGCGGCGCCGCCGCACAAGCCGAAGGCCCAGCTCGCACCGGCGCAGGACCGCTACGCGATGGTCGAGCTCGCGGTGGCAGGACATTCGAAGTTCGTCGTCTCCGACCTCGAGTTGCGCCGGTCCGGGCCGTCGTACACCGTGGACACGCTCGAGGCGCTCCGCCTTCAGCGCGCGGAGCTGTTCCTGATCATGGGGTCGGAGACGTTCCTCGACCTCCTCACCTGGCGGGCGCCCCGGCGCGTGGCCCGGCTGGCGCAGCTCGTCGTGGTCCCGCGCGTCGGCAGCGCGTTCGATCCGGAGAGCGCGGCGGTTCGGAAGGTCGTGCACGAGATCGGCGAGGAGCCGCTCGTCGTGCACGCGACCTCGCTCCCGATCTCGGCGTCGGACCTCCGCCGCCGGGCCCGCGACGGGCGGTCCCTCGCGTACCGGGTCCCGGAGGCGGTGGGCGCCTATATCCAGGCCAAGCGCCTCTACCGAGGCGAAGCGTCGTGACGCCACCGTCCGCCGAGTGGAAAGCGCGCCGGGCGGCGCGGGCCGCGCTGGACAAGCGGGCGGGGGACCTCGTCGTGCTCGACGTGCAGCGCGTGTCGAGCGTGACGGACTATTTTCTGGTCTGCAGCGGCAAGTCGACGACGCACCTGCAGACGATTACCGAGGCGATCCGCGCCGAGCTCAAGGACGAGGGCGTACGCCTGCTCCACGCCGAGGGCGTCGCCGAGAGCGGTTGGATCCTCCTCGACTACGGTGACGTGCTGATGCACGTGTTCCTGGAGGCTACGCGCACCTACTACGCGCTCGAGCGCCTGTGGGGCGACGCCCCGCGCGTGCCACTCGACGGCGCGTGAGCGGCGCGGACCGCGAAGGTGTTGCGTGGTCTCGGAGCGCATGCTAGCGTTGATTTCCTGAGTGCGCGTGATTGTGTGGTGGGAGGGAGGTTCTGATGCGGAAGGATCGCCTCGCACACTTCAGAAAGCGGTTAGTGGAAAAGCAGCGTCAGCTGACCGAAGAGGTCGGGCGCACGGCTCTCTACGGGAAAGATCAGGAAGACGACTCGATCAAGGACCTCGGCGACCAGGCAAACACGGCCTACACGAGGGAGTTCTTCTTCGAGCTGGGGAACGGCGACCGCCGGCTCCTGCGCGACGTGGTGTCCGCGCTCCAGAAATTGGACGACGGGGCGTTCGGCGCCTGCGAGCGCTGCAACGAGCCGATCTCCGAGAAGCGACTCGAAGCGCTCCCGTTCGCCCGCCACTGCATCGACTGCCAGCGGGTCATCGAGGAAGAGGAACGGATGGCCACAGGCTAGCCGTGGACGGCCAGGTCGCCCCCTCTCCGTGACCCTGCCCGCCGCGGTCCGTAGTGCCCTGTCTCTCGGTCTGGCGCTCAAGCGCCTCTTCGATCGACCGATCCCAGCCGGTGAGGACGATGCCCCGACGACCGATCTGCTTCGCCGCGCCCGGGAGGCGCGCCGGGTTGGCCGTCGGGACGAAGCCGGGACGCATTTGCGTCTGATTCTTCAGACACATCGGAACCACCTCGGAGCATTACGGGGCCTCCGCGATCTGTCCGTCGAGACCGGACGCTGGCCGGAGGCCCTCGACGCGCAGAAGCGTGTCATCGGGGCCGTGGGCTCGACCGAGCGATCGCCGGAGACCGAGTGGCTCGCCGTCATCTACTACGAGCTCGGCCGGGTCGAGCTCGGCCACTCCAACCACGGCGGCGCACTGGCGCACTTCCGGAACGCCGTGCGGACCGATCGGTTCTTCCTTCCGGCGGCGCTGGCGCTGGGCGATGCGTACGAGACGCTCGGCGACCACCGCGAGGCGCTCCGTGTCTGGGAGCGCGCCGCCGAGGTCGCGCCTGCCCTCCCGCTCCTCGCGCGGCTCGAGCGCGCGTATCGTCAGGACGGCCGACCGAGCCGCATGATCGCGCTCTATCGAGAGGCGCTCGATCGGGCTCCCGAGGACCTCGCCCTCGCCGTGGCCCTGGGTCGGGTCTTCCTCGAGCTGGAGATGCTGGACGAGGCCGCCGACCAGTTCGAGAAGGTCGAGGTTCGCGCGCCCGGCTTGCCCGTGATCCACGCGCTCCTCGGCGCCGTCTTCGAGCGACGAGGCGACACCCGCGAGGCGTTCGAGGAATACCGCCGCGCGCTGCAGCTCGGCCACGCGTTCGACTGGCCGCACCGATGTGAGGCGTGTGCGGCGCAGGCGCCGACCTGGCAAGACCGCTGCGCGCAGTGCCAGCGCTGGAACACCCTCCGCCCGGTCCGCACGTAGCCCCCTCGCACCGATGGATGCGGGCTGGGCCGTCGCGGCGCTCGACCTCGTCTTTCCCGCCCTGTGCCCAGTCTGCGATGCCGTTCTCGGCGCCGGCCGCCGCGACCCACTCTGTGGCCGCTGCTGGGGAGAGATCGCCCGGTTCCCGCCGCCCGACTGCGACGTCTGTGGCGCGCCGTCGCCGCTCCGCGCGGACTTCGAGCGCCCGCGGGCTCCCGGCGTCCGGCGCACGTGCTGGACGTGTACGACGAGCCCCCCGGATTACGACTACGCTCGATCGGCGGCGGCCTACGAGGGCACGCTGAGGGAGGCGCTGCACGCCTTCAAGTTTTCAGGCAAACGCGCGCTAGCCCGGCCGCTCGGTGATCTCACGATCGAGCAGTGCCGGGCCTTTCTTCCGGAGGACATCGAGGCGCTGGTTCCGGTGCCCCTCGCGTACGAGCGCGAGCGTGAGCGCGGCTTCAACCAGGCGGCGCTGCTCGCCGAACGGCTCGCGCGGCCGCTCGAGATTCCGGTAATCCCCGGATGGCTCGGACGCATCCGTGTCACGCGGCCGCAGAGCGATCTCTCTGCCGCCGCGCGTCACGCGAACGTTCGCGGCGCGTTCCGGGCCTCCCGCCGCGTGGCCGGGCGCCACGTCGTCGTCGTGGACGACGTCCTCACGACCGGCGCGACCCTGGGCGCGTGCGCGCGGGCGCTGCGCGATGCCGGGGCGCGGCGTATCGGGGTCCTAACAGTTGCCCGCGTCCTGCACGCCGCCGTATAATTCCCCACGCTGGTAGGTCCCACGTCCCCACAAGGAGTGCTTCCATGAGTGTTCGCGTCGGCGTCAACGGATTCGGTCGGATCGGGCGCGTCTTTTTCCGCACTGCCCTCGAATCGAAGGACATCGAGGTCGTCGGCGTCAACGACCTGGCCGACGCTAAGACCCTGGCCCACCTGCTGAAATACGACTCGGTCCACGGCGTGCTGTCGGCGGAGGTCTCCGCGAAGGGTGAAGCCATCTTCGTGGATGGCCGCGAGATCCGCGTCTGCGCGCTCAAGGATCCCGCGATGCTGCCGTGGAGGGAGCTGGGCGTCGACGTCGTCGTCGAGTCGACCGGCGTGTTCCGCGACACCGCCTCCACCTCCAAGCACCTGCAGGCGGGCGCCAAGAAGGTCATCATCACCGCGCCCGCCAAGGATCCCGACGTCACCCTGGTGCTGGGTGTGAACGAGCAGGCGTACGAGCCGACGCGCCACCGGATCATCTCCAACGCGTCCTGCACCACCAACTGCCTGGCGACGATCGCCAAGGTGCTCGACGACACGTTCGGGATCAAGCGCGGCTTCGCGTCCACGGTGCACTCCTACACCAACGATCAGCCGGTGCACGACTTCCCGCACAAAGATCTGAGAAGGGCCCGCGCCGCCGCCGTCAGCATGATTCCCACCACGACCGGCGCGGCGACGGCGGTCGGCCTCGTGCTGCCGAAGCTCAAGGGCAAGCTCGACGGGATCGCGATCCGGGTACCGACGATCAACGTCTCCGTGGTCGACCTGGTCGCGGAGCTCGAGAAGCCGGCCTCGATCGCGGCCGTGAACGACGCGTACCGCGAGGCGGCGTCCGGTCGGCTCCGCGGAATCCTGGAGGCGTGCAGCGAGGAGCTCGTGTCGTGTGACTTCAACGGCAACCCGCACTCGTCCATCGTCGACCTGCCGTCGACGGCGCTCATCGACGGCAACCTGGTCAAGGTACTGGCCTGGTATGACAATGAATGGGGCTATTCGTCACGGGTGCGTGATCTGATCCGGTTCGTCGCCAAGACCCTGTAATTGTCGAAGCTGACGATCGAGCAACTGAACCTCGTGCGAAAGCGCGTCTTCGTGCGCGCCGACCTCAATGTGCCGCTCGATCGCGGCGCCGTCAGCGACGACACGCGGCTACGCGCAATGGTGCCGACGATCCAGCACGCGCTCAAGGCGGGCGCGTCCGTCGTGCTGGCGTCGCATCTCGGACGGCCCAAGGGCCGCGTCGCTCCCGAGCTCTCGCTGCGCCCCGTCGCCGAGCGACTCGAAACGTTGCTGGGCCAGCGCGTCGAGCTGGCGCCCGACTGCGTGGGCGGGGAGACGCGCGCGCGCGCGCAGGCGCTGGAGCCGGGCGAGGTGCTCCTGCTCGAGAACCTCCGCTTCCACGCCGAGGAAGAGGCCAATGACGACGGCTTCGCCCGCGCGCTGGCCGCGCTCGCCGACTGCTACGTGAACGACGCCTTCGCCGCGGCGCACCGGGCGCACGCGTCGATCGCCGCCATTACCCGGCACCTGCAGCCGGCGGTGGCCGGCTTGCTGATGCAGCAGGAGCTGTCGGCGCTCGGCCGCATCCTCGAGTCGCCGGCGCGGCCGCTCGTCGCGGTGCTGGGCGGCGCCAAGGTCTCCGACAAGCTCGCGCTGGTCGAGCATCTGCTCGAGCGCGTCGACGCGCTGCTGGTCGGCGGCGGGATGGCGTTCACGTTCCTGCGATCGCTCGGTCATTCAGTCGGCCGCTCGCTGGTCGAGGCCGACCAGATCGGAACCGCGCGTCAGGCGCTCGAAGCCGCCCGGCGCCGCGGCGTGGGCCTCGTGCTGCCCGTCGACGCGGTCGTGGCGGACGGCCTCGACAGCCCGCAAGGCCGCGCCGTCCCGCTCCGCGCGATCCCCGCCACCCAGATGGGGCTCGACATCGGGCCCCGAACGGTCGAGCGATTTTCCGCCGCGCTCACGAGCGCCCGCACCATCGTGTGGAACGGCCCGCTGGGCGTGTTCGAGCGCGCGCCGTTCGCGGCGGGGACGATCGCGCTCGCGCGCGCCGTCGCGGAGTCGTCCGCCTTCTCGGTCGTCGGCGGCGGCGACACGCTGGCCGCCGTCACGCAGGCGGGCGTCGCCGAGCGGATCGGTTACCTCTCGACGGCCGGCGGCGCGTTCCTCGAGTTCCTCGAGGGACGGACGCTGCCGGGGGTCGAGGCGTTGACGGAGGCCGGCTGATGCGCGCACCGCTCGTGATCGGTAACTGGAAGATGCACGGCACGCTCGTCGAGGCGCGGGCCCTGGCGGCCGGGATCCGCGACGGGCTCAAGCGACCGCGCGGGGTCCAGGTCGCCGTCTGTCCCCCGTTCACCGCGCTCGCCGCGGTGTCGGAGATCCTCGGCGGCTCCCCGATCCAACTCGGCGCGCAGACCTGCCACCACGAGCCGGCGGGCGCCCACACCGGCGAGGTCTCGCTGCCGATGCTGGCCGAGGTCGGCTGCCGGTGGGTGCTGGTGGGCCATTCGGAGCGGAGGAAAGAGATCGGCGAGTCGGACGAGGTGATCCACCGGAAGCTCCGCGCCGTGCTCGCGAGCGGTCTCACGCCGGTGCTCTGCGTCGGCGAGACCTCGGACGAACGACGCCAGGGGCTGACGTTCACGACGGTCGAGGGCCAGCTGCGCGCCGGTCTGGCCGGGCTCGGGGCCGACGAGATCGCCAAGACCATCCTGGCCTACGAGCCGGTGTGGGCGATCGGCACCGGCGTCAACGCCACACCCGCCCAGGCCGCCGAGGTGCAGGGGTACCTGCGCGGGCTCCTGTCGGAGCTCTCGTCCAAAGAAATCGCGCAGACCGTCCGTATCCTGTACGGCGGCAGCGTCAAGGCCGAGAACGCCGACGCGCTTCTCGCGGAACCCGAGGTGGACGGCGCTCTCGTCGGCGGCGCCAGCCTCAACGCGCAGGGGTTCATCGCGATTGTTCGCAAGGCGGCGCGCATCGGCACCGCGACGAAGGAGTGAGCGGATGTACATCGCCCTGACCATCGTGCACGTCCTCGCGTGCTTCGCCATCATCGGGATCGTCCTGCTGCAGTCGGGCAAGGGCGCCGACATCGGCTCGGCGTTCGGTGGCGCGGGCAGCCAGGCGGTGTTCGGCTCCATGGGGACGCCGACGCTGCTCGGCAAGATCACGACTGGGATCGCGGTCGTCTTCACGATCACGTCGTTCACGCTGGCGATCCTGGGCGGCGAGCGTGGGAGCTCGGTCGTGCGCGAGGCGGCGCCGCCGCCGCCGGCCGCCGCGCCAGCGCCCGCCGGATCCGCACCCGCTGCGCCGGCGGCGCCGGCGTCTCCCACGCCGGCCCCGCGCTGATCGTCATGCGGCGGACCGATCTGCCGCGCCTCCTCGGACCGCTGCTTCTCCTCCTCGCCGCCGGGTGCGGCGGCGAAGCCGACAGCGCCGTCGATCCGGGCACGGGCCAGCTCGCGGGCAAGCCGGCGTACGGCGACACCTACATCGAGGCCCTGCAGGGCAACATCTCGGGGCTGATCCCCAACGTGCTCAGCGACGGGCCCTCGTTCGAGGTCGGCTCGCTGATCTACAACGGCCTCGTCAAGCACGACAAGGACGTCAACCTCGTGCCGGAGCTGGCCGAGTCCTGGCAGTTCAGCCGCGACTGCCTCGACCTCACGTTCAAGCTCCGGCGCAACGTGCGCTGGCACGACAACCAGCCGTTCACCGCCGAGGACGTCGTGTTCACCTACGACACGATGGTCTACCCGAAGACTCCGACCGCCTACGCCGGCGACTTCAAGTCGGTCGCGTCGGTGACGGCGGTCGATCCCTATACGGTCCACGTCCGTTACAAGCATCCCCACGCGCGGGCGCTGCAGAGCTGGGGCATCTGGATGCTGCCCAAGCATCTTCTCGAGAAGTCGATGCTCGAGGGAAAGCTGCGCGAATCCCCCCAGAACCGCACCTCGCCGGTGGGGACCGGCCCGTATCGCTTCAAGGAATGGAAGCCGGGCGAAAAGGTCGTCCTGGTCGCCAACCCCGACTACTTCGAGGGCCGGCCGTACATCTCACGGGTCGTCTACCGGATCATCCCGAGCTCGGCGACGACGTTTCTCGAGCTGAAGGCCAAGGGTGTCGACGGCGCCAAGCTCACCGCGCTCCAGTTCAAGCGGCAGACCGAGTACCCGGCGTTCCGCAAGGCGTACACCAAGTACCAGTACTCCGCGAACGTCTACGTCTACCTCGGGCTGAATTTGAGGGACCCGCGGTTCGCCGACCGGCGGGTGCGGCAGGCCTTCGCCCACGCGATCAACAAGCGCGAGCTGATCGACGGCGTCCGTCTGGGCCTGGCGCGCGAGGCGACGGGGCCGTACAAGCCGGGCACCTGGCCCTACAACCCCAACGTTCGGACCTACCCCTACGACGTGAAGAAGGCGCGGGCACTCCTCGCCGAGGCCGGATGGAACGAGATGAATTCGGACGGCGTCCTCGTCAAGCACGGCCAGCCGTTCAAGATCGAGCTGCTGAGCGCCCAGGGGAGCGACGAAGGGCGGAAAGTGGCCGAGATCATCCAGGCGGCGTTCAAGGACCTCGGCGTGCAGGTGGAGATCCGGGTCATCGAGTGGGCGGCGCTGCTGAACGAGTACATCAAGAAGCGGAACTTCGAGGCGGTGATCCTCGCCTGGGGCATCACCCCCGACCCCGACCAATTCGACATCTGGCACTCGTCCAAGACGTCGCCGGACGAGCTGAACCGGATCGGCTACGCCAATCCGGAGGTCGACGACCTTCTGGAGAAGGGGCGGAGCACCTGCATCGAGGCCGAGCGGAAGAAGTACTACGACCGGCTCCAGGAAGTGCTCGCCGAGGACCAGCCGATCGTGTTTCTCTACTTCCGCGACGGGCTGCCCGTGGTCACGTCCCGGATGCGGGGCATCGTGCCCGCGCCGATCGGCATCCAGTACAACTTCAACGAGTGGTTCGTTCCGAAGAACCTGCACCGCTATACGGCGGGGTAGAGCGTGCCGGCCGCGATAGAATAGCGGGCCATGCTCGGCTACGCGCTGCGGCGCCTCGTCCTGGCCATCCCGCTCTTGATCGGCATCACGTTCGTCTCCTTCCTGGTGATCCATCTGGCGCCCGGCGAGCCGGTCGAGAACCAGGGCGGCGAGAGCAGCACCCAGTCGGACCGGGAGCTGCGCGAGCGGCTGCGGGAGATCTACGGACTCGACAAGCCGCTTCACGTCCAGTACTGGAACTGGCTGACGCGGCTGGTCCGGCTCGACTTCGGTCGATCGTTCTCGCCGGACGCGCGGCCGGTGCTGCAGAAGATCGGCGAGCGGTTGCCGGTCACGCTGCTCCTCAACATCGCCGAGATGCTGATCATCGTCGCGTTCGCGATCCCGATCGGCGTGCTGTCGGCGACGCGCCAATACTCGAATTTCGACAAGGTCACGACGGTCTTCGTGTTCGTCGGCTTCGCGACCCCGGACTTCTGGTTGGCCCTGATGCTGATGATCTTGTTCGGCGTCCAGCTCGGCTGGCTCCCGATCTCGGGCCTGCGCTCGCCCACGTGGGAGTACCTGTCGTTCTGGCGGCAACAGTGGGACTTCGTGGGCCACCTGGTCCTGCCGATCCTGGTCGCGACGTTCGGCGGGCTGGCCGGGTTCTCGCGCTACATGCGGCAGTCGATGCTCGAGGTCATCCGCCAGGATTACATCCAATCCGCCCGCGCCAAGGGGCTCTCCGAGTCGCTGGTGATCGGCAAGCACGCGCTCCGCAACGCCCTGTTGCCGATCGTGACGGTGCTGGGGCTCTCGCTCCCCGGGCTGATCGGCGGCAGCGTGATCGTCGAGTCGATCTTCGCCATCCCCGGTATGGGGCAGCTCATGGTCCAGGCGGTGTTCGAGCGCGACTACCCGGTGATCATGGGCAACCTGGTCATCGTGGCGTCGCTCACGCTGGTCGCGAACCTGATCGCCGACCTGACCTACAGCCTGGTCGATCCGCGAATACGCGTGTCCGCGCGCCGGGCGCGCCGGTGAGCGCGTGAGGGCGTTCTGGCGTGCACTGAGTCGGAACCGGCTCGCACTGTTCGGCGGAGTCGTCGTGATCTGCCTGGCCACGCTGGCCATCCTGGCGCCGTGGATCGCGCCGTGGGATCCGAACCGGCCCGACATCAGGAAGATCCTCGACTCGCCTTCGAAGACTCACCCACTCGGGACCGATCAGCTCGGCCGCGACGTGCTCTCGCGCATGCTCTACGGCGCGCGCGTCTCGCTGGCCGTCGGCTTCGTGTCGGTCGGAATCGCCACGCTGATCGGCATCGCGCTCGGGGCGGCGGCCGGGTACCACGGCGGAACGATCGACGCGATGGTGATGCGGCTCGTCGACCTCATGCTGGTCTTCCCGCGCTTCTTCCTGCTCCTGGCGGTGCTCGCGTTCCTGCGGCCGTCGATCTGGACGATCATGGTCGTGATCGGCCTCACCGGCTGGATGAGCGTCGCTCGGCTCGTCCGCGCCGAGTTCCTTTCGCTCCGGGAGCGCGAGTTCGTCCTGTGGTCTCAGTCGATCGGCGCCGGCGCCTTCCGGATCATCTGGCGTCACATCCTGCCGAACGCGATGGGGCCGGTGTTGGTGGCGATGACGCTCGGGATCCCGGCGGCGATCCTCACCGAGTCGGGGCTGTCGTTCCTCGGGCTCGGCGTCCAGCCCCCTCACGCGAGCTGGGGCAACATTCTGAACGAGGGCAAGGATGCGATCGAGATCGGCTGGTGGCTCTCGGCGTACCCCGGCTTCGCGATTCTCGTCACGGTGCTCTCCTACAACCTGCTGGGTGAGGGGATCCGCGACGCGCTCGACCCGAGGCTCCGCCAGAGCTTCGGGCGAATTGTCAGTCGTTCACGATAACGCTATACTTCACCCTCGCGCCGAAGTGGCGGAACTGGCAGACGCGCACGTTTGAGGGGCGTGTGGGGCAACCCGTGGGGGTTCGAGTCCCCCCTTCGGCACCAAGTCCCCTTTCCCGCGAAAATCGTCGTTCGACCCTGCCCCGCGGAAGAACCGCTCGCTCGACGTCCTCCGGCGCCTGGCCCTCAGCCCTCGGCGTGCCGGTCGCACAGTTGTCGGAGGTTGTCGGAGTAGGTAGGCACGGGCTCGAAGCGGTCGAGGGGCGGCCGGGAGGAAGAGGAATGACGCCGAATGTCGAGGCCTCCGGAGAATCCTCGCCGCACCGCCGCGCGTCCATGATCGTCGCGTATGAGATCGCCGGCTTCCTGGCGATCATCGCGCTGTCGTGGATCAACGAGCTGCTCGGTCTGCCCGGCCTGCTCTTCGGGACCGAGCATCTCGGCGGCTGGCACGAGAGCGTATTGGAGACGGCCATCATCCTGGTCGTGGCGAACCCGGTGGTGGTGGTGACACGACGCCTCGTTGCCCGACTCCACTATCTCGAAGAGTTCCTGCGGCTCTGCGCCTGGTGCCGAAAGCTGCATGCCGACAACGAGTGGATCCCGTTGGAGGAATTCATGGAGCGCCGCTTCGATACGCGGACGTCTCATGGAATCTGCCCGGCATGCAAGGCCGAGCAACGGCACGCACGAGGGGCGCGCTCGTGATCGGCCGCGCGCGCCCCGGTGAGTGCCTGGAGCTCGGTCTGGCCCGACCCCACAGCCGGTGACCGCGCAGCAGAACTGATTGCCCTCCGCCCTGCTCCTCGCCCGGACCCGTGGCATAATGGCTCGGTTGAGACGAACGG
The DNA here is from genome assembly GCA_003220435.1 of Candidatus Rokuibacteriota bacterium. GTDB lineage: Bacteria > Methylomirabilota > Methylomirabilia > Rokubacteriales > CSP1-6 > AR31. The sequence continues at coordinate 121,368 of QHSL01000061.1, forward strand.
AACAACTGCCCATGGTGCACCCACTTCCGCTGATCCAGCCCGATGGCCCTTCGCTCCTCGGCCGAAAGCCGGCGTGGCTCAAGGTGCGGGCGCCCGGCGGTCCGAACTACATGAGACTGAAGGGCCGCCTGCGCGAGTGGAACCTCCACTCGGTCTGCGAGGAGGCGCACTGCCCCAACATCGGCGAGTGCTGGGAAGAGGCGACCGCGACCTTCATGATCCTCGGCGACGTGTGCACGCGCAACTGCGGCTACTGCGCGGTGACTCACGGCAAGCCCGTCTGGGAGGATCGCGAGGAGCCCGAGCGCATCGGCCGGGCCGTCGCGGATCTCGGCCTCGAGTACGTCGTGATCACGTCGGTCAACCGCGACGACCTGGCCGACGGCGGCGCGGCGCATTGGGCGGCGACCGTCCGTGCGGTGCGGCTCCACGCCCCACGGTGCCGGGTGGAAGTCCTCATTCCGGATTTCCAGGGGAGCACCGCTTCGCTCGACGCCGTGGTCGCTGCGGGCCCGGATATCCTCAACCACAACACCGAGACCGTTCCGCGCCTCTACAAGCTCGCCCGCCACGGCGGACGCTACGAGCGGACGCTCGCGCTCTTCCGGCACGCGCGGGCGGTCGCGCCGGCGCTGCCGCGAAAGTCCGGGATCATCCTCGGCCTCGGCGAGACGCGCGACGAGCTGGTGGCGACGATGCGTGACCTGCGCGACGTCGACGTGGCGATCCTGACGTTGGGGCAGTATCTCCGGCCCTCGGCGCGCCACCTGCCCGTCGAGAAGTACTACCACCCGGACGAGTTCGCTGAGCTGGCGGCGATCGGTCGCGAGCTCGGCTTCGGCCACGTGGAGTCGGGCCCGCTGGTCCGCAGCTCCTACCACGCCAAGCGCCAGGCCGAGTCCGTCCAGCCAGGTGACCTCGTGCGTGACGTAGGGATCTCGGCTGCGCCTGCGGTAGAACGGGCGTGTCGGAGCCCGCTCGCATCTACCTCAGGCTACCCACGGTCCAAGCCGGCCTCACGGACCCCGCTACCATGACCCACGCGCCGATCCTGATGGTGTTCGCGTTCGCCGCGCTCGTCGCCGGCGCGCTCCTGTTCATCCCGTCGCTGCTGGCGCCCCGCCGGCTCACGCCGGTGAAGGCCGAGCCCTTCGAGTGCGGCAAGGACCCGATCGCGGTGGCCGAGGGACGATTCGCGATCAAGTTCTCCACGGTCGCGATCTTCTTCATCATCATCGACATCGAGCTCCTGTTCATCTGGCCGTGGGCGATGCTCTACCGGCGGCTCGGATGGTTCGGCTTCACCGAGATGGTCGTGTTCCTCTCCATCCTGATGCTGGGCTTCCTCTATATCTGGCGGAAAGGGGGCCTCGAATGGGAGTAGGCACCTTCTTCACCAGCAAGCTCGACGAGGCGCTCGGCTGGGCCCGGAAATACTCGATCTTCCAGTACCCGTTCGTGACCGCGTGCTGCGGGATGGAGTACATGGCGACCGCGTGCTCGCACTACGACATCGACCGGTTCGGCGCGGGGCTGCCGCGCTTCTCGCCCCGGCAGGCCGACGTGCTCTTCGTGGTCGGCACGATCAGCCACAAGATGGCGCCGGTCCTCAAGCGCATCTACGATCAGATGACCGAGCCCAAGTGGGTCGTCGCGTTCGGCGTGTGCACGTGCACCGGCGGCTTCTATGACAACTACGCCACCGTGCAGGGCATCGACACGATCATTCCCGTCGACATTTACATCCCGGGCTGTCCGCCCCGCCCCGAGTCGGTGATCGACGGGCTCATGAAGCTGCAGGACAAGATCGCCGCCCAGGCCCAGAGGTACTGAGCGCGTGGAGATACTCGCCGAGCTCCAGCGTCGGTTCGGCGACGCCATCGTCGAGACGCACGATCGCGGCGACCTCACCGCGATCGTGGCCCGCGACGCCATCCTCACCGTGCTCGGCCACTGCCGCGACGACGTCGCGCTGGCGTTCGACGTGCTCATGGACCTCACCGCGGTCGACTATCTCCGGTACCCCGGGCGCGAGGATGGGCCGCGCTACGAGGTCGTCTATCACCTGTACTCGATCGCCCACAACCACCGCCTCCGGTTGAAGGTCCGGCTGGACGAGGACGACGCCACCGTCCCGACCGCGGTCGCGCTGTGGCCGATCGCGAACTGGCTCGAGCGTGAGGTGTGGGACATGTTCGGCGTGCGCTTCGAAGGCCATCCCGATCCGCGGCGGCTCCTGATGTACGAGGAGTTCGTGGGCCACCCGTTGCGGAAGGATTATCCGATCAACCGGCGCCAGCCGCTGATCGGTCCGGCGAGCTAGGCGAGGGAGGGGATGGCGGAGACCGCGCGGCAAGAGTTCATGCTCGGCGAGGGCGGCGGCACCGGCGGGGGCCCCCAGAACCTGCACGTCGGCGTGGGACCGGCCCACCCGGCCATGCACGGCATCATCCGGATCTTGACCGAGCTCGACGGCGAGGTGATCGTCAACGCCGACGTCGAGATCGGCTATCTCCACCGCGCCTTCGAGAAGGACTGCGAGCAGGGCAGCTGGAACAACGCGATCCCGTATACCGACCGGCTCAACTACGTCTCGCCCCTCATCAATAACTTCGGATACGCGTCGGTGGTCGAAAAGCTCCTCGGCATCGACGTGACCGAGCGGTGCAAGTACATCCGGGTGATCATGTCGGAGATCTCGCGGATTTCCGATCACCTCACCTGCGTCGGCGCCTCGGCCATGGAGCTCGGCGCGTTCACGGTCTTCCTCTACATGATCAAGGCGCGCGAGTTCCTGTGGGAGCTGATCGAGGACGTCACCGGCGCCCGGCTGACGATCTCGTACGGCCGGGTGGGCGGCGTCAAGGCCGACCTGCCCGAAGGGTTCGCCGAGCGGACGCGGAAGGCCTTCAAGGACACGCGGGAAGTTCTCGACGAGGTGCACCGTCTGCTGACCGGCAACCGCATCTTCATGGACCGCATGGTCGGCGTCGGCGCGCTCTCCCGCGAGGAGACAATCGGCTACGCCATCACCGGGCCGCTGCTGCGCGCCGTCGGCGTCGCCTACGACGTCCGCCGCGCGCAGCCCTACGACGCGTACGACCGTGTGGAGTTCGAGATCCCGACGCGGAAGGACGGCGACAACTACGCGCGCTACCTCGTGCGGATGGCGGAGATGGAGCAGTCCATGCGCATCGTCGAGCAGGCGCTCGCCGCGATCCCGGGCGGCCCCATCAACGTGGACTTCGAGGGGCGTCCCATCGACCCGGCGACATACGTCGACCAGGGCAAGCAGGGGAAAACCGAAGGGCTTCTCCTGCTCCCGATCACGCTCTCGCCGAATCTCCAGGGTCAGCAGCGGGCGGCGCTCGATCGCGTCAACGTGGGTGACAAGCGCGTCGTCCTGCCGCCGAAGGAGACCGCCTACGGCTCGATCGAGGGGCTGATGAACCACTTCATGCTGATCATGGAGGGGTACGGCATCCGGCCTCCCATGGGCGAGGCGTACTTCCCGGTCGAAGGCGCGAACGGCGAGCTCGGGTTCTACGTCGTCTCCGACGGCACTGACCGTCCGTATCGAGTCCGGTGCCGGCCGCCGTGCCTCCCGCCGGTCGCGGCGCTCCCACGGATGATCGCGGGCGAGATGATCGCTGATCTGGTCCCGACGTTCGGCTCCGTCAACATGATCGGCGGTGAGCTCGACCGATGAGCGGAGCCGGGAGCATCTCTAACAGGCCACCCGCGGCACAAGCCGGCCTCACGGACCCCGCTACAACAAACGCCGCGACAACAAACCCCGCGACACCGACGTTCTCGGCCGAGCAGCTCGCGGAAGTCCGCCGCCTGCAGGCGCTCTATCCCGACGCGCGGGGCGCGCTCCTGCCGGTCCTCTACATCGCGCAGGACACGTTCGGCTGGATCTCGCTCGAGGTCGAGGAGTACGTGGCTGGCCTGTTCGGCCTGTCGCCCGCCCACGTGCACGAGGTCGTCACGTTCTACACGCTCTACTTCCGCGACCGGCCGGGCCGCCACGTCATCTCGGTCTGCCACAACCTCTCCTGCCACCTGGCCGGCGCGCCGTCGATCATCGCGCACCTCAAGCGGCGGCTCGGCGTCGAGGTGGGCGAGACGACCGAGGACGGCCGGGTCACGCTGCTCTCGGTCGAGTGTCTCTGCGCGTGCGAGGCGGCGCCGATGATGCAGGTTGACGACCGCTACGAGATGAACCTGACGTCGGCGAAGATCGATCGCCTCCTCGACGGGCTCGCGTGACCGCCGAAAAGATCCTCACCCGGAGCTTCGAGCGGCCCGACTCCCACACGCTCGACGGGTACCGGGCGAGCGGTGGCTACCAGGCGTGGCCCAAAGCGCAGGCGATGGAGCCCGCCGCCATCGTCGAAGAGGTCAAGGCCGCGAACCTCCGGGGGCTCGGCGGCGCTGGGTTCCCGACCGGCACGAAGTGGTCGTTCATCCCGAAGAATCATGCCGGTCCGGTGTACCTCGTCATCAACGCCGACGAGGGCGAGCCCGGAACGTTCAAGGACCGCTACCTGCTCGAGCGCGACCCCCACGCCCTGATCGAGGGCATGCTGATCGCGGCGCGCGCGATCCGCTCCGCCACGGGCTTCGTCTACATCCGCGGCGAATACGTCGAGCCGTGGCGGCGGTTCTCGGCGGCGGTTCGAGACGCGTATGCCGCGGGATATCTAGGAAGAGGCTTCGACATCGTTGTGCACCGGGGGGCCGGAGCATATATCTGCGGCGAAGAAACAGGACTCATTTCGTCCCTCGAGGGCAAGAAGGGCTGGCCAAAGCTCAAGCCGCCTTTTCCCGCGATCAAGGGCGCGTTCGGCGCGCCGACCATCGTGAACAACGTCGAGACGATCTGCCACGTGCCGCACATCATCAACCGCGGCGCTGCATGGTTCGCCGGGCTCGGAACCAAGACCCAGGGCGGCACCCGGATGTACTCGGTTTCCGGCCGCGTAGCGCGCCCGGGCGTGTACGAGGAGTCGGTCGCGATCACCCTGCGCCAGCTGATCTACGAGCGCGCCGGCGGCGTCACCGGCAACGGGCGACTGAAGGCAGTCGTGCCGGGCGGCTCCTCGGCGGCCATCCTGACCGCCGCCGAGATCGACGTCACGATGGACGTCGACGGGCTCCGCAACGCCGGGACGATGGCCGGCTCGGCCGGGGTCATCGTGATGGACGAGACCGTGTCGATCCCCGAGGCGTTGATGGTGGTCGCGCGCTTCTACGCCCACGAGAGCTGTGGCCAGTGCACGCCGTGCCGTGAGTCGACCGGGTGGATCTACAAGATCACCCATCGGATCGTCGAGGGGCGCGGGCGCCGGGCGGACCTGGACACGATCCTCGACGTGGCGCGCCGCGGCGCCGGCACGACGATCTGCGCGTTCTACGACGGCGCGGTCGGCCCGTACATCTCGTACATCGAGAAGTTCCGGAGCGAGTTCGAGGCGCTGACCGAGGCCGCGGTCGCCGCCGCGCCGCGACGCGTGGTCGTGTCGCATGCCTAAGCTCACGGTCGACGGCAAGGAGGTCGAGGTCCCGGGGGGGACCAACCTCATCGAGGCCGCGCGCAAGGCGGGCGTCGAGGTGCCGCACTACTGCTACCATCCCGGCCTCTCGATCGCCGGCCAGTGCCGCCTGTGCATGGTCGACCTCGAGAAGGCGCCGAGGCCCACGATCGCGTGCAACACGACCGCGACCGAAGGCATGGTCGTCCTGACCGAGACCGACCGGGTGCGCGAGACGCGGAAGTCGATCATGGAATTCCACCTGATCAACCATCCGCTCGACTGCCCCGTCTGCGACCAGGCGGGCGAGTGCTGGCTGCAGATTTACTACATGAAGCACGGGCTCTACGACCCGCGGATGACCGACGAGAAGGTCCATAAGCCAAAGGCCGTGCCGCTCGGCCCCCACGTGATGCTCGACGCGGAGCGCTGCATCCTCTGCTCGCGCTGCGTACGGTTCTGCGACGAGATCACCGCCACCGGCGAGCTCGGCATCTTCGAGCGCGGCGACCACTCGGAGATCGGCCTCTTCCCGGGTCGTGCGCTCGATAACCCCTACTCCGGCAACGTGGTGGACATCTGTCCGGTCGGCGCCCTGACCGACCGCGACTTCCGGTTCCAGGTGCGCGTGTGGTACCTCGACAGCGCGAAGTCCGTGTGTCCCGGGTGCGCGCGCGGCTGCAACATCGACGTCCACGTGAACCGCCGGCGGCCCCATCACGCCGAGGGCCGCCGGGTGGCCCGGCTCAAGCCGCGCTTCAACGAGGCCGTCAACCGCTGGTGGCTCTGCGACGCCGGGCGCTACGGGTTCACGTTCGTCGACGACCAGGACCGCCTGCTCGTACCCACGCGCCGGGAGGGCGAGACGGTCAGCGACGCGACGTGGGACGACGCGATCGTGGCGCTGGCGGCAACGTTTCGGCGGTCGCCGCCGGACGAGATCGGGATCATCGCGTCGCCGAAGATGGCGAACGAGGATCTCTTCGCCCTGCGCCGTCTGCTGGACAACCTGGCTCTCCGGCGCGTGGCGTTCCGGGTGCCGCCGCGGGTGGCCGGCGACCAGGACAACTTCTTGATCCGCGCGGACAAGAACCCGAACTCGCTGGGCGCGGAGCTGGTCGGGCTCGGCGGCGACTCTCGAGCCGTGCTCGAGGCGGCGCGGGCGCGTCGCCTGCGGTGTCTGGTGATCTTCGGTCACGATCTGCTGGCGAGCGAATGGCCGGAAGCCGAGGTGCGCGAGGCGCTCGGCGCCGTCGAGACGGTCATCTTCGTCGGCTCCAACGCCCACGCGACGAGCGCCGCCGCGCACTGGGTGCTGCCGGCGGCGGCATGGGTCGAGCGCGACGGTACCTACACGAACTTCGAAGGACGGGTGCAGCGCTTCCGGCCGGCGGTGGAGCCGCTCGGCCAGGCGCTGGCCGAGTGGGAGATCGTGGGCCGGCTGTTGGCGGCGCTCGGCGTCGACTCGACGGCGACCCGCCCGGAGCACTGGTTCCGTCAGCTCGTCGCGGCCGTGCCGGCCTTCGCGGGGCTCAGCTATCAGGCGCTCGGGGACGGCGGCCGACTGCTCCCCGGCGCGGTGCGGGCATGAGCGTGGTCGCCGATCTCGGCATCTCCTTCGGGCGCGTCGCGTTCATGATGTTCTTCGTCCTGAACGTGGCCGCCCTCCTGGGTTGGGTGGAGCGCAAGCAGTCGGCGATCATGCAGGACCGCATCGGCGCCAACCGCGCGTCCATCTTCGGACTCCGCGCGCTGGGCCTCTTCCATCCCCTGGCCGACACGCTGAAGATGCTCGCCAAGGAGGACTTCCGCCCCGCGCGCGCCGACCGCCTGCTCTTCGAGCTGGCGCCGTTCGTGTCGGTCTTCTTCGCGCTGGTCGCGTTCGCCTCGATCCCGTTCGGCGACACGCTGCGAGTCGGGGGTCGCGAGATTCCCCTCCAGGCCGTGACGCTGAACGTCGGCCTCCTCTACGTCTTCGCGATGCTCTCGCTCGGCGTCTACGGCGTCATGATGGCGGGCTGGGCGTCGGCCAACAACTACGCGCTCCTCGGCGGCCAGCGCGCGGCGGCGCTGATGATCTCGGCCGAGATCGCCATCGGCGCCTCGATCATGGGGGTCGTGATGATTCACGGCTCCCTCAGCCTGATGGACATCGTGCGGGGACAGGGGCGGCTCCTCTGGGGATGGGTGCCCGCCTGGGGCATCCTCACCCAGCCGCTGGCCTTCGTGCTCTTCGTCACCGCCGGCATTGCCGCCACCAAGCGGATCCCGTTCGACATGCCCGAGGGGGAGTCCGAGATCATCGGCTACTTCGTCGAGTACAGCGGCATGAAGTTCGGGATGTTCCTCATGACCGACATGGTCGAGACGATTGTGCTCGCCGGGCTCAGCACGTCCCTCTTCCTGGGCGGCTGGCAGATCCCGTATCTCTACGCCGAAGGCTTTCGCTTCCCGTGGGGCGCCGCCGTCGCGCTCTCGCCGCTCCTCGTGACCGTGCTCCAGGTGAGCGCGTTCGTCGGCAAGGTCGGCGCCGTGATCTTCGTCCTGATGTTGATCCGGTGGACGCTCCCTCGGTTCCGCTACGATCAGGCGATGCGTCTCGGCTGGTTCGGCCTCTTCCCCCTCTCGATCGCCAACATCGTGATCACCGGCCTCCTCCTGCTTGCGTGGGAAAGTCGCTGATGCGGGTAAGAACGGGCGTGCGGCGCCGGCTCCCATGAACTTCCGCCAACGGTTCTATCTCGTCGAGGTGCTGTCGGGACTCTGGCTCACCGCCGCGCACTTCTTCCGGAACATGGGGCGCCACGTGGCCCATGCCGTCGGTGCCTCGCGGACCGGCGGCGCGGTCACGATCCAGTATCCGGAAGAGCGGCGGCCGTACTCCCCGCGCCTCCGCTCGCTCCACCGGCTCGTGCGCCGCGAGGACGGCTCGCCCCGCTGCGTCGCGTGCATGATGTGCGAGACGGTCTGCCCCGCGCACTGCATCTACATCGTCGCCGAAGAGCACCCGAATCCGGACATCGAGAAGGTGCCGCGACGCTTCGACATCGATCTCGGGAAGTGCGTGTTCTGCGGCTACTGCGTGGAAGCGTGCCCGGAAGACGCGATCCGCATGGACACCGGAATTCTAGAGTTTTCCTCTTATTCCCGCGGCGGCATGATCTACACGAAGGAGATGTTGCTGTCGCTCGAGGCCGCCGGCGCCGACGGCCGCCCGCGCTCCCCGATCCCTGTGCCGGCGGACCGGACGGCGTGATCGCGCGCGCGGCGTTCCTCGTCGTGGCCGCGATCGCCGTCGGCTCGGCGCTCGGCTTGATCCTCCGGCGGAACGCGATCCACGGCGCCCTGTTCCTGGTCGTCAACCTAGGATCGATCGCGGCCCTCTATCTGATGATGGGAGCCGAGTTCCTGGCCGCGGCGCAGGTGATCGTGTACGCCGGGGCCATCATGGTGCTGTTCGTGTTCGCGATCATGGTGCTGATCCCCGGCAAAGAGGAGATCGGCCCCGACCCGCACCGACGCGCACGGCTGCTGGCGCTGCCGATTGGCGCGCTGCTCTTCCTGCTGCTGGTGCTCGTGGTCGCGCGTCGGTGGACCGGGCCGGCCGCCCCCGCGGCGGCCAGCGGCACCGCCGACGCGGTGGGGCGGCTCCTCTTTACCAGCTACTTGTTCCCGTTCGAGCTCACGTCGGTGCTGCTGCTGGCGGCGATGGTCGGGGTGATGGTCCTGGCCCGACGGGGGGCGTGACGGGCGGTGGTCGTGCGCGCCGCAAGCCGTCGCGGGGCTGGGGCCCCGCCGGCGGAGGCGCGCATACGATTTCTGGTCGTGCGCGCCGGTGAATCCTGAATTCTGGAAGTGATGGCAACACATGGTGCCTGAGAGCTACTATTTATCGTTGTCGGCTGTGTTGTTCACGATCGGTGTGGTGGGCGTCGTGGTCCGGCGTAACCCCCTCGTGATCTTCATGTCGATCGAGCTGATGCTGAACGCGGCGAACCTCGCGCTCGTCGCCTTCGGCCGGCGGTTCGGCAACCTCGACGGCCAGGTGGTTGTTTTCTTCGTGATGGCGGTGGCGGCGGCCGAGGTCGCCGTGGGGCTCGCGATCATTGTGGCGATCTTTCGCGTCCGCCGGCGGCTTTCGGTGGACGATCTCAGCCTCATGCGCTGGTAGCAGGGGGAGGGCATGGCGAAGGCAGTGACACGGAGTGGGAGGCCTTCGGGCCTCGGCGTCGATGCCGCCGTCGCGAGGCAGCTGCTGGGCGATATGTTCCTGATCCGCCGCTTCGAGGAGAAGGCCGCCGAGGCGTACGCGCTTGGAAAGATCGGCGGGTTCCTCCATCTCTACATCGGCGAGGAGGCGGTGGCGGTGGGCGCCACCTCGATGCTGCGGCCCGACGACTACGCGATCTCGGCGTACCGCGAGCACGGCCACTGCCTGGCGAAGGGCGCCGATCCCAAGCGGGTCATGGCCGAGCTCTTCGGCCGCCGCGACGGGCTCTCCAAGGGCAAGGGCGGGTCGATGCACCTGTTCGACAAGTCCACCAACTTCCTCGGCGGTCACGCGATCGTGGGGGCGCATCTGCCCATCGCGGTGGGTGTCGGCTTCGCCATCAAGTACCGGGGGGGAGACCAGGTGATCGTGTGTTACTTCGGCGACGGCGCCGTGCCGGAGGGGGAGTTCCACGAGGCGCTGAACCTGGCCGCGCTCTGGAAGCTGCCGGTGCTCTTCCTCTGCGAGAACAACCGCTACGCCATGGGCACCTCGACGGAGCGCGCGCTCTCCCAGACCGAGATCTGGAAGTTCGCCGAGACCTACGGTGTTCCCGGCGAGCGCGTGGACGGCATGGACGTGCTGGCGATCCGCGAGGCGGTCGGCCGGGCGGTGGCCCGGGCGCGGAAGGACAAGACCCCGTCGCTCATCGAGGCCGACACCTACCGCTTCCGCGGGCACTCCATGCGCGATCCGGCGGGCGCGGTCTATCGCACCAAGGAAGAGGTCGAGCGGGAGAAGCTCCGGGATCCGATCGTCCTGTTCCGCGAGCAGGTCGTGAGCGCGGGCGTGCTGTCGGAGGCGGACGTGCGCGCGGTCGAGAAGGACGTCAGCGACCGGGTCGACGAGGCGGTGGCGTTCGCGGACGGGTCGCCGGAGCCGCCGAGCGAGTGGCTCTTCACCGACATCTACAAGGAGTCGTGAGATGGCGGTGATGACCTATCGCGAGGCCCTGAACTTGGCGCTGCGCGAGGAGATGCGGCGCGACGGACGCGTGTTCGTGATCGGCGAGGAGGTCGGCCTGTACGAGGGCGCCTACAAGGTGACGCAGGGGCTCTTGAAGGAGTTCGGGCCGCAGCGCGTCGTCGACACGCCGATCGCCGAATCGGGCTTCACCGGCGTCGGCATCGGCGCGGCCATGGTGGGGCTGCGACCCATCATCGAGATGATGACGTTCAACTTCGCGCTGCTGGCGCTCGACCAGATCGTCAACTCGGCGGCGAAGATGTGCTACATGTCCGGCGGCCAGTTCAACGTCCCGATCGTGATCCGGGGCCCCGGCGGACCCGCCGCTCAGCTCGCGGCGCAGCACTCGCAGTCGATGGAGACGTACTTCTATCACGTGCCGGGCCTGAAGGTCGTCCGCCCGACGACGCCGATGGACGCCAAGGGGCTGCTGAAATCATCGATCCGCGACGACAATCCTGTCATCTTCATCGAGTCCGAGACGCTCTACAACGTCAAGGGTGAGGTCCCGGAGGATCCCGAGTTCCTCATTCCCCTCGGTGAGGCGGTCGTGCGCCGCGAGGGGACCGACGTGACCGTCATCGCCTACATGGGCATGATGTACCGCGCGATGGAGGCGGCGGAGGAGCTTGAGAAGGAAGGGATCTCGGTGGAGCTCGTCGACCCGCGCACGCTGCGACCGATGGACACGGAGACCATCATCAACTCGGTGCGCAAGACCCATCGTTGTGTCGTCGTGGAGGCCGGCGCCGGGTTCGCGGGCATGGGCTCGGAGATCGGCGCGTTCATCACCGAGCAGGCCTTCGACGATCTGGACGCGCCGGTGGAGCGCGTGACCGGCGCGAACGCGCCGATGCCGTACGCGCGCAACCTCGAGAAGCTCAAGACCCCGTCGAAGGACAAGATCGTAGCCGCGATCCGCCGCGTGTGCGGGGCGAACGGGAGCTGAGCGATGGCCGTCACGAAGGTCGTCATGCCCAAGCTTTCCGAGGCCATGGAGAGCGGCAAGATCATCAAGTGGCTCAAGAAGGAAGGCGACCGGATCCAGGGCGGGGACATCCTGGCCGAGGTCGAGACGGACAAGGCCGACATCGAGATGGAGGCGTTCGGCGCTGGCGTGCTGCGGAAGATCCTGGCGCCGGCCGGTGAGAGCGTGCCCGTGGGCGCGCTCATCGGCGTCATCGCCGAGCCGGGCGACGACGTCTCGGCGCTCCTCGCGAGCGCGCCCGCACCGGCGCTTCCGAGCGGCGCACCGGCGCTTCCGAGCGCCGCTCCGGCGCTTCCGAGCGCCGCTCCGGCGCTCACCAGCGCCGCTGACGTCCCGCCGGCGCGCCCCGCCGCACCGGCGGCGAGCGCTCCGGCGCCGCCCGCCCCAGCCCCGAGCCCCGTCGCACCGCTCCGCCCGGCCACGGTGGCTCCGTCGGCACCGACGCCGATGCGGCCGGCGGCGGTGACGAGCGCGCCGGCCGCCCAGCCGTCCGGCGGGCGCGTGAAGGCCTCGCCGCTGGCGAAGAAGATCGCCGCCCAGACGGGCGTCGACCTGAGGCTGCTCCAGGGCACGGGCCCGGGCGGCCGCATCGTGCGGCGAGACGTCGAGACCGCGGGCGCCGCACCCGCGGCGGTGCGCACCGTCAGCGACGCCGAGTTCGAGGACCGCCCGCTCTCCCCGATGCGCGCCGCGATCGCCCGACAGATGCCGCTGTCGAAGGGGCCGGTGCCGCACTTCTACGTCACGAACGAGGTCGCGATGGACCGTGCGTGGGAGCTCCGCGAAGAGCTCAACGCGCTGGAGGGCCAGCCGAAGATTTCCCTGAACGACCTGATCATCCGCGCCTGCGCCCTGGCGCTCCTGCAGCACCCCGGCGTCAACGCCTCCTTCCGCGGCGACGCGATCCGCGTCTTCCATCGGGCGCACATCGGCATCGCCGTCGCGCTCGAGGAAGGGCTCATCACACCGGTGCTGCGTGACTGCCACGCCAAGTCGCTGACCCAGATCGCCGTCGAGTCCCGCGAGCTGGCCGAGCGCGCGCGTGTGCGGAAGCTGCGCGCCCAGGAGCTGTCGGGCGCGACGTTCTCGATCTCGAACCTCGGCATGTTCGACGTCGCCGAGTTCTCGGCCATCATCAACCCCCCCGAGGGCGCGATCCTCGCGGTCGGCTCGGTCCGCCGGGTGCCGGTGGTGGACGACGCGGGCCTGGGCGTCGGCCGGCGCATGGCGCTGACGATCTCGTGCGATCACCGCGTGATGGACGGCGCGATGGGCGCCCGGTTCCTGCAGGACGTCAAGCGCCTGCTCGAGGAGCCGCTGCGGCTGCTGATATGACCCGGTGCGTTGCCGCCCGAACGTCGGGAGCCGTGCGCGCCGCAGGCCGTCGCGGGGCCGCCGTGCGAGCCGCAGGGCGGCCCGGGGGCTGGGGCCCCCAGGCCCGAGGCGAGCGATCCGAACAGGCCCCACCGGCCGAGGCGCGGCTATGGGCGGAGGCGCCCCGACGGTGAATCATAAAATGGACGTCGCGGTGATCGGCACCGGCCCCGGCGGCTACGTCGCCGCGATCCGCTGCGCCCAGCTCGGCCTCACCGTCGGGGTCGTGGAGGACGACCGGCCGGGCGGCGTGTGCCTGAACTGGGGCTGCATTCCCACCAAGGCGCTGCTGCGGAACGCGGAGGTCGTGACGCTCCTCGGCCGCGCCGCCGAGTTTGGGATCCGCCTGAGCGGCTTCGAGGTGAGCTACGCCGAGGCGGTCCAGCGCAGCCGGCGCGTCGCCGACCGCATGGCCAAGGGGGTCGAGTTTCTCTTCCGGAAGAACAAGATCACGCTGTTCCCCGGGCGTGGGACGCTCAAGTCCAAGAACCTGGTGGAGGTGAAGGGAGCGAGCGGCGCGCCCGAGACGCTCGAGGCGCGCGCCGTGATTCTGGCCACCGGGTCAGAGCCGAAGTCGCTGCCCGGCGTCGCCATCGACGAGAAGACCGTGATCTCCTCGACCGGCGCGGTGCGCAACGAGCGCGCACCGAAGTCGCTCGCCGTCATCGGCGCGGGCGCGGTCGGCGTCGAGTTCGCCGACGTCTACGCCACGTACGGCGTCCAGGTCACGCTGCTCGAGGCGCTGCCGCGGATCGTGCCCCTCGAGGACGAAGAGGTCGCCAAGGAGCTGACCCGCACGTTCACGCGCCGCGGGATCACCGTCAGGACCGGCGTCAAGGTGGCGTCGGTCGCGCCCGGCGGTCCCGGCCTTGTCGTCGAGACCGACGGCGGCAAGCTCGAGGTCGAGCAGGTGCTCATGGCGGTCGGACGCGCGGCGAAGGTGACCGGGCTGGGGCTGGAGTCCGTCGGGGTCCAGCTCGAGCGCGGGTTCGTCAAGGTCTCGCCCCTCATGGAGACGTCGGTGAAGGGGCTCTACGCGATCGGCGACATGGCCGGCGCGCCGCTGCTCGCCCACAAGGCGATGGCCGAGGGCGTCGTGGCAGCCGAGGCGATCGCCGGGCGCGCCCCACGGCCCCTCGACTACGGCAACATCCCGTCGTGCACCTACTGCCGCCCGCAGATCGCGTCGATCGGGTCGACCGAGGCGCGCGCGCGGGAGGGGGGCCGCGACGTGACCGTCGGCAAGTTCCCGTTCACGGCGAGCGGCAAGGCGGTCGCGCTGGGCGACACCGAAGGGTTCATCAAGGTCGTGGCCGACAAGGCGACCGGTGAGCTCGTCGGGGTCCACATCGTCGGCCCCGAGGCGACCGAGATCATCCACGAGTTTGCCGTCGGGCGAACGCTGGAAGCCACGCTCGAAGAGATCATCCACACGATCCACGCCCACCCAACCTTGTCCGAGGCGGCGCTCGAGGCCACGCTCGCCGCGCTCGGGCAGGCGATCCACATCTGACCCGACCGGCCAAACGCCGCGCGCGAGTGGCGGCGGCGCCTGCCGCGCCGCCCACGTGGCGACGCGCTCGCAGCTGGATCGTGGTCGGCGCGGTCGTTGCGACCTTCATCGCCTTCGCCCCGTCGGTGCTGAGCCAGTTCGTCGATTGGGACGACCTCGAGAACTTCACCGTCAACCCGTTCTACCGCGGGCTCGACTGGAGCCACCTCAAGTGGATGTGGACGACCACGCTCCTCGGCCACTACGTCCCCGTCACGTGGATGACGCTGGGCGCCGACTATCTCGTCTGGGGGATGAATCCGGCCGGCTACCATCTCACCAACGTCGTCCTGCATTGCGCGAACGTGGCGCTCGTCTATCTCGTCGCGCTGCGTCTGCTCGGTGCGGCGATGGGGGCGCTCGCGGGTGACCCCCTCCCGTGGCGACTCGGCGCGGCCTTCGCGGCGCTCGTCTTCGGGGTGCATCCGCTGCGCGTCGAGTCCGTGGCGTGGATCACCGAGCGGCGCGACGTCCTCTCCGGGTTCTTCTACCTGTTCGCGATTCTCGCGTACCTGCGCGACGCCGACGCGGAGCCGGGGCGGTCCATCCGTCGGCGGGCGTGGTACTGGGTCGCGCTCGGAAGCTTCGCGTTGGGCCTTCTCGCCAAGGCGATGGTCGTGACGCTCCCGCTCGTCCTCCTCGTGCTGGACGTGTACCCGCTGCGGCGTGTCGGGGGCGCGCGGGGCTGGTGGAACGCGGAGACGCGCCGGCGGTGGTTCGAGAAGCTCCCCTTCCTCGTCGGGAGCGCCGTCGTGATCCCGATCGCTCTCGTCGCCGCCCGGAGGGGCGCCAACCTGGTCCCGATCGCCGGCCTCGGGATCGCGGACCGTCTCGCGATCGGCGTCTACGGGTTGGCCTTCTATGTGCGGAAGATGGTCGCGCCGCTCGGGCTCTCCCCGTTCTACGCGCTGAGAACACCGCTCGAGCCGCTGGGCGCGCCCTTCGTCGTGAGCGGCCTCGTGGTGGCCGGCGTCACCGTGGCGGCGATCCGGCTGCGCCGGCGCTGGCCCGCCCTGGGCGCCGCCTGGCTCGTGTACGTCGGCACGCTCGTGCCGGTGTCCGGCGTCTTCCAGAACGGACCGCAGATCGCGGCCGACCGGTACAGCTACCTCCCGTCGCTTCCGTGGGCCGTGCTGCTCGGCGCGGGCGCGATCGTGGCTTGGCGCGTGTGGAGCGAACGGCGTGGGCGGGCCCCGGCACTCGCCGTGCCCGCCGCCGCCGCACTCGTGGTGATCGTTCTCGCGGTGCTCACCTGGCTCCAGGCCTCTCTCTGGCGCGACTCGGAGCGGCTCTGGTCTCACGCGCTCGCGATTGATCCGTCGTCGATGGTCCACTCGCACCTGGCCAACCTGCGCCGGCAGCAGGGGCGCTGGGCCGACGCCGACGAGCACTACCGCGCGGCCACGTCGATGCGGCCCGATGCCGCCCACCTCCAGGTCAACTGGGGGATCGCGCTCGCCCAGCAGGGGAAGCTCGGCGAGGCGGTCAACCGTTATCGCGAGGCGCTCCGCATCTCACCGCGGAGCGCCGACGCCCACCACCACTGGGGCAACGCGCTGTTCGCCATCGGCGAGCTCGACGAAGCGATCGGCCACTACCGCGAGGCGGTCCGGATCGATCCCGACGCCGCGGAGGTCTATAGCAACTGGGGCCGGGCCCTGGCGCAGCAGGGCAAGCGGAACGCGGCGATCGCCATGTATCGCGAGGCCCTGCGCGTCGCGCCGCACAGCGTTCCTCATTACAACTGGGGCAACGCGCTGTTCGCGGCGGGAGAGTTCGAGGAAGCCATCCAGCACTACCGTGAAGCGGTCGGCATCAACCCCGACGCGGCGGAGGCCTACAACAACTGGGGCCGCGCCCTGGCGCAACAGGGCAGGTGGGACGAGGCGATCGACAAATATCGCCAGGCCCTGCGCATTCGACCCATCTACCCACTGGCGTCGGCCAACCTGGATGAGGCCCTCGCGCGCGCTGGCAGAGCGCCGGCGCGCTGAGGCCCGCGCCGGCCTCCCCTCAGTGGTGGTGCAGGAAGGGTAGCGTGAAGAGCGGGACGAAGCCGTTCAGGGCGAGCACGGTGCCCAGCAGCGCCAGGATCAGCGAGAACCAGAACATCGGGCGCGAGCTCGAGAGAATCGAGACCGACGCAGACACGATCGCGACCTGCAGGAACACCTCGCCGAACTCGAAGTACGGATGGCGGTCCCGGTGGCGGTCCCGGACCTGCTCGAGCTTCTTGGCGTCCTTCTCGATGTCCTTCTTTTCGGCGTTGTAGCGTTTCTCCTCCTCGGCGAACTTCGCGGCGAGCGTCTCGAACTTGGCCCGCTCCGCGCCCTTGAGGCTCGAGGGCTCGGCCAGGTTCGTCTCCAGCAGGAGCTTCTGGCCCCGGTACTGGTGCTCGCGGATCACCTTGGCCTGGTAGAAGGCCCACTGGTCGGACGACTGCTGCTGGGCCAGCAGCATCTCCTTGACCGAGTTGTTGCCGCCGAGCGACGCGATCGAGAGCACGACCGCGTAGATCGCGGTGGTCAGGGCGACACGCCGGCTGAAGCTCCTCTCGGCGTGCTCGTGCAGCTCGTCCGGGTTCGGGAGCTCGACCTCAGCCATGGGACTCCGTTCCCCGGCGGATCTCCTCGCGCATGGCGTCCCGGCCCGCTTCGAACGCGCTCATGAGCCGCTGGGTCTGCTCCTCGAAGAGCTCGCGGCTCTTGTCCAGCCACTCGCCGGCGTGACCCTGCGCGTGGTTGGCGAAGTCCTGCGCGCGCTTCGCCACATCGCCGCCGCGTTCGAACAGCAGCTCGCGCGCCTGGGCACCGGTCTTCGGCGTCAGCAACAGCGCGGCGGCGGCGCCGAGCGCCGCGCCGAACAGGAACCAGCCCATGTATCCGGCCGCGTCGCCTCGCTCGTCACTCATGGTCGTCTCCTCGATGCCTCAGGCGGTTGACGAACACGTCGATGCCCTTCTTGAGCCCGGCGGCGACGCCGACGATCTGGCCCGCCCGCGTCAGCCCGCTCAGCGTCCCGACGAATCGACCGAGCCCCTCGGCGATCGTGTCGACCCGGTCGGCGACGGCGCCCACCCGCTCGAGCTCGCGCCCGGCCTCGCGCGTGAGCGCGCGCACGTCCTCGGTGAGCGCGTGGGCCTGGCCGATGAGCGGGCGGAGCTCTTGCTCCACGATCACCAGGATCGCCTCCGCACGCTGGGCGACCCGGCGCATCGCCAGGACCGCCGCCACCAGCGCCAGCAGAAAGATCAGCGTCGCGATCGAGAGGGAAGTCTGGGCCCAATAGGGCATGGGCTTGAATTATTGGTGGATAATCAAGTGGAAGTCAATGAAACTAGGAGCTTGATGTCGAACCAGGACCGCTTCGACGAGCTCCGGCGGCGCCACGCCGAGGCGCTGCGGCCCAGCAGCGAGGAACGCGTCCGCCGCCAGCACAAGGCCGGGAAGAAGACGGCGCGCGAACGGCTCGAGCTCCTGCTGGACGCCGGGTCGTTCATGGAGGTCGACAAGTTCGTGGTCCATCAGAGCCACGACTTCGACATGGCCGAGCAGCGGTTCCCCGGCGACGGCGTCGTCACGGGCGCGGGCCGAATCCACGACCGGCCGGTCTTCGTCTTCGCCCAGGACTTCACCGTGTTCGGCGGCTCCCTCTCGGAGACGCACGCCCGCAAGATTTGCAAGATCATGGACCTGGCGATGAAGACGGGCGCGCCCATCATCGGCCTCAACGATTCGGGCGGCGCCCGGATCCAGGAGGGTGTCGTCGCGCTGGCCGGCTACGCCGAGGTGTTCCTGCGCAACACGCTCGCCTCCGGCGTCGTCCCCCAGATTTCGGCGATCATGGGACCGTGCGCCGGCGGCGCGGTCTACTCGCCCGCCCTCACGGACTTCATCTTCATGGTGAAGAACACCTCGTACATGTTCGTCACCGGGCCGGACGTGATCCGGGCGGTGACCCACGAGACGGTGTCGGCCGACGACCTCGGCGGCGCGACGACCCACTCCACGACCTCCGGGGTCGCCCACTTCTCGGCCGATAGCGAAGAGGAGTGTCTCGCGCTGATCCGGGAGATGATGACGTTCCTCCCGCAGAACAACCTGGAAGACCCGCCGCGACGGCCCACCAAGGACCCCGTCGATCGGCGCGACGAGAATCTCCAGACGATCGTGCCGGACCAGCCCAACAAGCCCTACAACATGCTGGACATCATCCGCACGGTGCTGGACGACCACTACTTCTTCGAGGTCCAGGCCGGGTTCGCGGCCAACCTGATCATCGGGCTCGGCCGTCTCGGCGGCCGCCCGGTCGGCATTGTCGCCAATCAGCCGATGCATCTGGCCGGCTGCCTGGACATCAGCGCCTCGCTCAAGGGCGCCCGGTTCGTCCGGTTCTGCGACTGCTTCAACATCCCGCTGGTGACGTTCGAGGACGTGCCGGGGTTCCTGCCCGGCACGACGCAGGAGTTCGGCGGCATCATCAAGCACGGCGCCAAGCTCCTCTACGCCTACTGCGAGGCCACGGTCCCGAAGCTGACCGTGATCACGCGCAAGGCCTACGGCGGCGCCTACTGCGTCATGTCCTCGAAGCACATCCGCGGCGACGCGAACTTCGCGTACCCGACGGCCGAGATCGCGGTGATGGGCCCCGAAGGCGCCGTGAACATCCTCTACCGGCGCGAGATGGAGCAGGCACCGGTGCCGGAGGCGTTCAAGGAGCAGAAGGCGCGGGAGTATCGCGAGATGCTGGCGACGCCCTACGTGGCGGCGGAGCGCGGCTACATCGACGAGGTGATCGAGCCCCGGGACACGCGCGCGCGGCTCTGCGCGGCCCTCGAGTTGCTGAGAACCAAGCGCGATACGAACCCGGCCAAGAAGCACGGGAACCTCCCGCTGTGATGGCAATGCGAGCCGCAGCCGCAGGCGAGGCGAAGCTGTGATCGGAGTGCGAGCCGCAGCCGCAGGCGAGGCTATGATGGCAGTGCGAGCCGCAGCCGGAGGCGAGGCGAGTCTTTGAGAGACGAGAAGCGCGAGTTCAAGAGCTCGTGGGGCAGTCCCCTCAAGCCGGTCTACGGGCCGGCGGATGCGCCGCCCGAGCGCCTGGCCGCGGACCTCGGCGCGCCCGGCGAGTTCCCGTTCACCCGCGGCGTCCATCCCGAGATGCACCGCAAGCGGCTCTGGACGATGCGGCAGTACGCCGGCTTCGGCTCCGCGGTCGAGACGAACAAGCGCTACCGCTTCCTGCTGGACCAGGGGCAGACCGGCCTCTCGGTCGCGTTCGATCTCCCGACCCAGATGGGATACGACCCGGACGCGCCGATGGCGCAGGGCGAAGTGGGCAAGGTGGGCGTGTCGATCGCGTCGCTCGAGGACATGCACGACCTCTTCGAGGGGATTCCGCTCGACCGCGTCTCGACCTCGATGACCATCAACGCCACCGCCGCCATCTTGCTGGCGCTCTACGTCGCGACCGCGCGGCGCCAGGGCATCGAGGCCGAGCGCCTCAGCGGGACTGTGCAGAACGACATCCTCAAGGAGTACATCGCGCGCGGCACCTACATCTTCCCGCCGGGCCCGTCGATGCGGCTGATCACGGACACGTTCGCGTACTGCAAGGACCGCGTGCCGCGCTGGAACACGATCTCGATCTCCGGCTACCACATGCGTGAGGCGGGCAGCACCGCGGTGCAGGAGGTCGCCTTCACGCTGGCCAACGGCGTCGCCTACGTGCAAGCGGCGGTGGACGCCGGGCTCACCGTCGACGAGTTCGCGCCGCAGCTGTCGTTCTTCTTCAACGCGCACAACAACCTCCTCGAGGAGGTCGCGAAGTTCCGGGCCGCGCGCCGCCTGTGGGCGCGGATCATGCGTGAGCGATTCGGCGCCCGCGACGGGCGTTCGCTGGCCCTCCGGTTCCACGCCCAGACCGCCGGCAGCATGCTCACCGCGCAGCAGCCCGAGAACAACATCGTCCGGGTCGCGGTGCAGGCCCTCGCCGCCGTGCTCGGCGGCTGCCAGTCCCTGCACACGAACTCGATGGACGAGGCCCTCGCGCTCCCCACCGAGCGCGCCGTCCGCATCGCGCTCCGGACGCAGCAGATCCTCGCCCACGAGTCCGGGGTGGCCGACGTCGTCGACGCGCTCGGCGGCGCTTTCGCCGTCGAGCGGCTCACCAGCGACATCGAGGAGGCGGCGCGGGCCTACATCACACGCATCGACGATCTGGGCGGCGCGGTCGCCGCGATCCCCTTCATGCAGCGCGAGATCCAGGACGCGGCGTACCGCTATCAGCGCGAGGTCGAGGAGCACAGCCGGATCGTCGTGGGCGTCAACGAATTCGTCACCGACGAGCCTCCGCCTGGCAACCTGTTCCAGGTCGATGCCACGGTCGGCCGGGCCCTCGCCGAGCGCGTGGCGCGCGTGCGGGCCGCCCGGGACCGGGACGGCGCGCGGCGCGCCCTCGACGCGCTCGAGACCGCCGCGCGCGGTCGGGACAACCTCGTGCCGCTCCTCGTCACCGCGGTCGAGGTCGGGGTCACGCTCGGCGAGATCTGCGACCGGCTCCGCGTGGTCTTCGGCGTCCACCAGCCGTCGGTCGCGTTTTGAGACTGCGAGTCGGGGCGATCGGGGGTCTCCTCGTCGGCGTGCTCGGGCTGGCGTCGAGCGCCGGCGCCGGGATGGCGGACCGGATCGGCGCCACCTTCGTGCTGATGTCGGATCAGTTCATCAAAGCGTTCAACCCGCTCGAGGGGCTCGTGGTCGGGGTGGAGGGCGGCACGCTCTACCTGGATCTCGGCGAGAGCAACGGCGCCCAGGTCGGACAGGAGTTCACGATCTTTCGGAAGGGCGAGGAGTTCCATCACCCGCTCACCCGAAAGGTGCTCGGCCGCTACGAGGAGGTTCTGGGGCACGCGCAGATCCGGCGCGTCCAGCCGCGCTTCTCCGAGGCCGTGTTCGTCCCGATCAACGGCAAGCCGCTCCCGGCGCCGGACGACGGCGTCAGGATCACCCGCGGGCGGATCAAGGTCGGGGTCACACCCGTCCTCGATCTGACCCAATCGCAGACGAAGCCCGACCTCCGTCGCGTCCCCTACCTGCTGGCGGTGGTGCTCGAGCAGTCGAAGCGCTTCCAGGTGAGCGACCCCCTCACGGTCGGCGACCTCTTCGTCAGCGGCGGCGAGGACGTCAAGGCGGTCCTGGCCCTCCCGGATCGGGCGGTCTCGATCTCGACGCGGTTCGACGTGGCGGGCTGGGTCGTGCCGGTCCTGATCGAGCGGCGCGGCGTCGTCTACCTGGACGTGACGTGGATCTCGGCGGTGACGGGGACCGCGATGTTCTCGCGCCGTGAGCCCCTCCTGCCGCCGGCGGCAGCGGAGGAACAGCGGTTCCCCTGGGAGCCGGCCAGCGAAGACTGAGGGCTTCCGCGGTCAGGCCTGGTATGGTATGACCGCGTCATGACGGGGCAACGTCTTGTGGTGATGGCGGTCGTGGCGGCCCTCGTGTCCTCGGGCTGCTCGACGGCGAAGCAGATCCTGGGCGTCCAGTCTCCGGGTGATCCTTCCGTCACGATCAAGCCCGCTGAGACTCGGTGGCTGCTGATCAAGAACCCACGATTCGGCGAAGTCGCGAGCGAGCCTGAGTACGTGTGGATCGAAGAGGACAAGATGCCGATCACCCTCACGACCCTCGTGCGCGGCCAGGGCGCGATCATCGCGACACCGGAGATCGTCGCCAAGTACGGCGCCCCTCCCGGCGGCGGAAAGATCAGCCCGCGGCAGGGCGTCCCGTCCCATACCGCGCCGTCCGCGTCCTCATCGACGACGCCCGACGCGGAAGCGCCGCGCCGCGCCGCGGCCGCGCTGCCCGCGGCGACGAACGGGAACGCGCCCCAAGGCCCGAAGCGGGGCCTGGTCGTGTACGTGGACACGACGCGGATCGTCGTCGACCTCACCGCCGTCGACGGCGTTCGGGCGGGCACCCTCGTGAGCGTCCGGCGCGACGCGATCCCGATCGTCCACCCGGTGACCGGCGAAGTGCTCGGCGAGCTCGACCAGGAGGTCGCGACCGTGCGTCTCACCGAAGTGCGTGAGAAGTTCTCGGTCGGCGACGTCCAGACGGTGGCCCCCGGCGCGCGAATCCAGATCAAGGATCGCGTCTTCCCGAAGTAGCCCCGCGTGCCCTCGCCCACCCTCGAACGGGTTCTCAAGGAGCGCGTTGCCGGTCTGATCGGCGCCGAGCTCGAGCTCGTCGAGGCGGAGATCGGTCTGGAGCTCGACTCGTCGGTGGGGCTGATCCGGGAGATGGGAGGCTACATCGCCGGCGCCGGCGGCAAGCGCCTCCGGCCGATTTTATTATTGCTGGCGGCGCGCCTGGCCGGTTACCACGGGCCGCGCAGCGTGCGCCTGGGCTGCGTCGTCGAGCTGCTGCACACCGCGACGCTGATCCACGACGACGTCGTCGACCAGGCTCCGCTGCGGCGCGGGCGAGCCTCGGCCAACGCGCAGTGGGGTGACGACGCGTCCGTGCTCGTGGGCGACCACCTGTACTCGAAGTCGTTCGCGATGCTCGTGCGGGACAACGACCGCGCCGTGATGGAGACGCTCGCGCGCTCGACGGTCTCCATGACCGAGGCGGAGGTATTCCAGCTCGAGCTCAAGCGGAGCGGGATCACGACCGAGGCGGACTACGTGCGGATCATCACGCAGAAGACCGCCTCGTTCATGTCCGCGTGCTGCCGGATCGGCGCGCTGCTGGGCGGGCTTCCGGCCGCGCAGATCGACGCGCTCACGCGGTACGGGCTCGACATCGGCGTCGCCTTCCAGATCTCGGACGATTCGCTCGACTTCGTGGCCGACCAGGACCGGCTCGGCAAGGCGATCGGCGCCGACCTCCGAGAAGGGAAGCGGACGCTGCCGCTCATCGCGATGCTCGAGCGCGCGACGCCGACCGAAGCGGCCCGCGTCAAGAGCCTGCTCAAGCGCCCCGCCCTCGATGCCGAGGAGGTCGAGGAGATCCGCCGCTACGTGGTCGACCACGAGGGCGTCGAGTACGCGCTGGCCCGGGCCCACGAGTACGCGCGAGCGGCCAAGGCCGACCTCGAAGCGTTCGCGCCGTCGGAGGAGCGGGAGACGCTCGCCCTGGTGGCGGACTTCGTGGTCGACCGCGATCGGTGACGTGGCGGTCATCACGCTGACGACCGACTTCGGCACGCGCGACACCTACGTGGCCGAGATGAAGGCCGCGATCCTCGCCATCGCACGCGACATCCACCTGGTCGACATCACCCACGAGATCGCGCCCCACGACGTGCTCGAGGGCGCGCTCGCGCTGGAAGCCGCGGCGCCGTCCTTTCCGGCCGACACGATCCACGTCGCGGTGGTCGATCCCGGCGTCGGCACGGCGCGGCGCGGTCTCGCCGTCGCGGCGCGCGAGGGAGTGTTCATCGGACCCGACAACGGGCTCTTCACTCCGTTCCTCCGCGGGGCTCGCTGGAGCGCCTTCGAGCTCAGCGAGCGGGAGTTCCGCCGGCCGGCCGTGAGTCGCACGTTCCACGGGCGCGACGTCTTCGCGCCGGCGGCAGCCCACGTTGCCCGCGGTCTCGAGCCGGCCCGGCTCGGTCCGCCGGTAGCCGACCCGGTGCGGCTTCCGTGGCCGGAGGCGCACGAAGCCAGAGGTACGATTCGCGGCGCGGTCGTCCACGTCGACCGGTTCGGCAACCTTGTCACCTCGGTCGGCGCCGAGGCGCTGTCGTCGCTCGGCCCCTCCGTCTCGGTGCGGGTGGCGGGCCGGGCCTTGCGGCTGGTGGGAACCTACGGGGATTTGTCGCGAGGCGGGGCCGGAGCGCTGGTGGGCTCGCACAACCGCCTGGAGATCGCGGTGAACGCGGGCAGCGCCGCCGCCGTGCTCGGCGCCAGGCGCGGGACGCCGGTGGTCGTCAGTCGGACTTCGGCGCCGGCACGGCGGGCGAGGAGGCAGTCTTAGTGCTCTCGCTCTTTGCGGCCGGCTTGTCCGCGGGCTTGTCTGCTGGCTTCTCGGCGGGCTTGTCCGTGGCCTTCTCCGGGGTCTTCTCCGACGACTTTTCGGACTGCAGCGCCTTCTTCCGTGAGTCCGACGGGTAGTCGGTGACGTACCATCCGCCACCCTTCAGGATGAACGGCGCCGCCGAGAGAAGACGCCGTACTTCGCCGCCGCACGCGTCACACTTTTTGAGGGGCGGCTCGGAGATTCGCTGACGGATCTCGAACACTCTCTTGCATTTGAGGCACTCGTACTCGTAGGTAGGCACTCCTATTGAAGCTACACGGGGAGGATCAAGGGTGTCAAGAAGACACGAGGTCTCGGCTGTTTTGCTCTTCTGCGCTCTCCCGCTTGTCGGATGCGCGAGCTCGAACCCCAAGGCGGCCGAGGTGCAGAAGCTCCAGGCCCGCGAAGCCTACGATCGCGCGCTGAGCCATCTCAACGACAAGCAACCGGCGCCCGCTGTGCAGGCGCTGATGCAGGCGATCACCGTCAACCCGTCCTCCGCGCTCTATCGCGACACCCTCGGCCTCGTGATGCTCGACCTCGGGCAGCCCGACAAGGCGCTCGAGCGATTCAAGCAGGCGCTCGAGCTCGATCCCAACTTCGCCGACGCCCACTTCCACATGGGCACGGCGCTCGCCGAGACGCGCCAGTGGGAGGAGGCGGTCAAGAGCTACCGGCGCGCACTCGACCTTCCGACTCTCACGATCCCCGAGTCCGCGAACCAGAACCTGGGGCTGGCCCTCTACCACCTCAAGCGCTACCAGGAAGCCGAGCAGACCCTGCGGTTCGCAATCAAGCTCGACCCCAAGATGCAGTTGGCGTACTACAACCTGGGGCTAGTCCTGGTGGCCGAGGACCGGCGGGAAGAAGCGAAGGCCGTCTTCCGCCAGGCCCGCCAGCTCGGACCCGACTCTCCGGTCGGCGAGGCCGCCCAGGATCGCCTCAAGGCCCTGGGGGATGGGAGCTGAGCAATTTTTCTTGACCAAAGGTCACCAGTGCGGTAAAAAGCGGCCCGTCGTAACGTTTGTGTCCCGTAGCTGACCCGTCCCGCAGTGGATCACCCGCAGCGGATTCTGGGAAGTGCCCAGTACGTGGGAGGATCCTCGATGAAGAGATTCTTCGTCCCCCTGATCGCGGCCCTACTGGTCCTCGCGTTGGCTGCGCCCTCCGCGCTGGCGCAGGCGCCCACGCCGAAGGTCACGATCACCGGGCTCTTCGACCAGATCACGTCGATGGGCCGGAACTTCTACGACGGCAACGCGTCCCGAGACAACGATCGCGAGTGGTACGCCCGGACCCGGTTCCGTCCGGACTTCGTCTTCGAGGTCGGGCGGGTCAAGGCCGTGCTCGGCCTCGAGATCGACCTGCAGTACGGACAGTCCGGCCCCAACGACGGCGGCTTCCCGGGCAACAACAGCGGGGTGGCGGGCGGCGCGGTCACTGGCAACGGGACCACGACCACTGGCTGCAAGAACAACTCGAACGGCTGTCTTGACCTCAACACCGACGTCGGCGGCATGATCGAGATCAAGTGGGTTTACACGGAGTTCCCACTGACGGGCAAGGACAGCGTGATGCCGTTCATCCCCGTCGAGACCATGGCCCGGGCGGGCGGCCAGCCCTTTGGCAGCCTTGCCAATACCAGGGCCATCTACGCGAACGGTGACTTCGCCGGCCTGTCGGGGGTGACGACGTTCGCGCCGAACCTCAAGACCAATCTCGCCTTCGTCGTCGTCGAGGACCAGCTCGCGGGAGGGAACCGCGCTCCCGCCACGACCAGGACCAGCCGCGGCGAGGACTACGCGTCGATCCTGAGTCCCGAGATCTCGCCGTTCAAGGGCCTCGACATCAAGCCGCTGTTCTCGTGGTTCCACGCCGACGGCCTGACGTCCAGCTCGTCTCGGCACGCCGTGACCAATCGCCGCTTCGTCGGGACCGCGGGTGCCACCTGCTCGACCGCTGCAAACTGCAGCAACACGAACAGCCCCGCGGCCCTTGGCGGCGGCGCACCCGCGGGCGACTCGACGAACCAGGAGGATCGCTACACGGTTGGTCTGGACCTCCGCTGGCGCTCGGGCCCCTTCGGCTTCGATCCGATTGTCCACTACCAGTGGGGCCACGCCGACCACCAGGCGGTCAGGACCAACGGCACGGTCGGGCGGGTCGAGGGCGACTTGAGCTCCTACATCGTCGACCTGATCGGCAGCTTCCAGACCGGTCCGTTCCTCCTCGAGGCGCGCGGCGTCTACAGCCCGGGCAACAAGGCCCGGGACAACCTGGCCCAGACGATCCGCTATTACCAGCCGCTCACCACGGACGGCAACTACTGGTCCAGATGGGCCGCGATCCTGGCCAGTGGAGACGTCGACTACTTCAACGGCGCTCTCTTGACCAACCAGGCACGGTTCATCGGTTACGACCGGTACGGGATCGCGGCGCTCGGCCTTCGGGCGACGTACAACATCACCCCCGCGTTCAACGTGTACAGCTGGATCACCCAGATGTGGACCGCGGAGAAGGTCGACACCGACACCGGTGCCGCCCCCGGTTTAGGCGGGGGCTCCGTCAGCCGAACGACTGTGAGCGACAGAAGCTGGGTCGAGGGCGACTCGCGCAACGTCGGCACCGAGGTGGACCTCGGCTTCGTGTGGCGGTTCGCCCCGAACGTCTTGCTCGAGGTCCAGGGCGCCTATCTCTTTGCGGGCCACGCGCTGGACACCGCTGAGTGCGTCGTTACCGGGACACCGGCGCCGACGAACTGCGGTGCCGGGGCCACCGCTGGTGTGCACACGCGGCGGGAGGCGACTGACGCTTACACGCTGGGAACGAAGCTGAGGTTCGCGTTCTAGGGCAAAGGGAGCTAAGTCGCAGGGTTTTCTTGACCCAAAGCTGACCAGCACGCTAAAACTGCTGGAGCACGTTGGAGTTGTTGGTGATGTCGGCGTTGGTGTTGGCATCGAGGTTGGGGGCTGCTCACCACATTTGAGGAGGCGGTAATGAGGAGAGTCCTCGTCACTGCAGTCTTCGCCGTCGTCGCCCTCGCGATGCTGGCGCTACCTGTGCTCGCACAGGCGCCCGCACCGAAGGTGACGATCACCGGTCTCTTCGACCAGATCACGTCGACGGGCCGGAACTTATACGACGGCAACTACTCGCGCGACAACGATCGCGAGTGGTATGCCCGGACGCGCTTCCGCCCTGACTTCGTCTTCGAGGTCGGGCGCACCAAGGCTGTCCTCGGTATCGAGATCGACCTGATGTACGGCCAGGGCGGCTCCAACGACGGCGGCTTCCCCGGCAACAACTCGGGCTTTGCCGGTGGCTTCAACGGTGGGAGCAGGGCCGGCACCAACGGTGCCCTGGACATCAACACCGACGTCGGCGGCATGATGGAGATCAAGTGGATCTACACCGAGTTCGACCTGACCGGCAAGGACAGCATCTTGCCGTTCATCCCGGTTCTCACCGTGGCCCGCGCCGGCGGCCAGCCGTTCGGCACGATCGCTAACTACAAGATAATCTACGGGAACGGTGACTTCGCCGGTCTGGACCTCTACACGACGTTCACGCCGGAGATCAAGAACCACCTCGCCTACGTGATCGTGGAAGACCAGCTCGCGGGCGGTAACCGGGCGGCGGCCCCCGGCAGGACGAGCCGCGGCGAGGACTACGCGTTCATCCTGAGCCCCGAGATCACGCCGATGAAGGGCCTCGACGTCAAGCCGCTGATCTCGTGGTTCCACGCCGACGGCGTGACGGCAGGCGCTTCCCGCCGCAACTCGGTCAACGTCAAGACGGTCGGAACCGGGGCGCAGGGCACCAGTGGCAGCCTGAACAGTTCGTTGGGGACCGGCACCAACGGCGTCGCGGGCACGGCCGGCGACTCGACGAACCACGAAGATCGCTACACGTTCGGTATCGATGCGCGCTGGCGCATGGGCCCCTTCGGGCTCGATCCCTCGATCTTCTACCAGACCGGTACCTACAACACCCAGGCGTTCAACCGGAACGGTCGGGTCGGCCGGGTCGAGGGTGACACGGCCGCGTGGCTGTTCGACGTCATCGGTAGCTACCAGGCCGGGCCGCTGCTTGTCGAGCTCCGCGGCGTGTACACCACCGGTAACAAGGCTCGGGACAACCTGTCGCTCAGCAAGCGCTACTTCGAGCCGCTCGATCTGGACTCTGGCTACTGGAACGGCTGGGCCCAGATGTTCGCCAATTCGACAGGCGACTACTTCAACGGCGGCAGCGGGACCATGCAGAGTATGTCCACCAACGTCGGCTACGATCGCTATGGTCGTATGGGCTTCGGCGCCAGGGTCACGTACAACCTCACCCCGGCGTTCGCGGTGTACGGGATCCTCAGCCCGACGTGGACGGCTCAGAAGGTCGACACGGACACCAACTGTGGAGCGCCGACGGTCGCTCAAGCCGCCGTCGGTTGCCCGGCCCGGCAGACGGTGACCGACCGGAGCTGGGTCGAGGGTGACTCTCGCTACCTCGGCACCGAGACCGATCTCGGTATCACCTGGCGGTTCGCCCCGAACGTGGCTTTCGATGTGCTGGGAGCCTATCTCTTTGCCGGGGCTGCGCTGGACACCCATGAGTGCACCACGACCGCATCGGTTAGCAACCCCTGCGGTAGCGGTGCGACATCGTACGTGAAGCGCGAAGCAAACGACGCCTACCTCTTGATGGCGCGTGTGAGGCTGTCCTTCTAGGTCTGTAGCAGTACGGTGGTAGACGGCGGGGCATGGGCGGGTCGCCCATGCCCCGTTTCATTTCTGTCTGCGTTCCTTGACTCTCCCCATGCCGTGGGCTAGCCTCGGTCCATGCTGACGGTAGTTTCCGCGTGAAGTTCCTCGCAGCTCGAACGGTGGTGCTCGCCGTCCTGATCGGAGTCGCGAGCGCCGCGACGGCACCGGCGCAGACTCAGCCCACGCTGGGTGTTCTGGTCGATCAGCTCGTCGCCCTGTTTCCGAAGGTCGACGGGGACGTGATCGAGGTCCAGGGCACCACTGTGACAGTGGCGATCGGCCGAAAGGACGGTCTGCTGGCCGGGGTCGAGCTGGCCCTCTATCGCCAGGGACGGGAGCTCCGTCATCCAAAGACCGGTGAAGTCCTGGGTCGGACCGAGCAGGCGGTCGGCCGCATGGTCGTCCAGGAGGTGTTCGAAGCCTACGCGACGGGAACCCTGAGCCAGGCCACCGAGGTCCAGGCTGGCGACAAGGCCCGTGTCTCCGCGGGCAAGGTCAAGCTGAGCGTGCTGCCGATCGCCGAGGGTGGCGTGAAGGCCGGGCTCGTCGAAGCCGCAGTTCACGAGCTGGTCGAGGCGCTCAACCGCACCGGCCGCTTCCAGGTCGGGATGGGCGACGCCATCGGCGTCTGGCTGACGCAGCAGGGGATCAAGCGCGACGACGTGCTCGCCGGAAAGGGCCTGGCCCAGGTCTACGAGCGGTTCCGGGCCGAGCAGCTCCTGGTCGTCGCTTTCACGCGCGTGCAGAACAAGCCGTACATGGATGTGCGGCTCTTCACGCTTCCCGCGGTCAATTCGCTCCTGACGACTGCGCTCTTCGTGCCGCCGGCCATCAAGTCGGCCCCCAAGGGCGACTTCTCAGCCGGTCGCCCGCGCGACAGCCAGACGCCGAACCCGCAGCGCTCGCTCCTGGCCCGGCTCCTGTTCGGCGACCTCGACGCCGGCACCTATTCGAGCGGCGAGGCCGCGATCACCCTCAAAGAAGTCGCGAAGTTTCCGTTTGTCGTGACGTCCATGGACGTCGCGGTCGGATCGAAGGACCGGATTCCCCGGATGGTCGTCACCGACGGCGAGCGCATCTTCCTCTACCGGATCTCGGCGGAGCGCGCCCTCGAGCCCGAGTGGACGTATCGCGGCGACGCCCGCGGGCGCATCTTCAGCGTGCAGCTCGCGGAGCTGGCGGAGGAGGGCGTCGTTCACGTCGTGGCCAACCGCTACAACCCGATTCCGGCGATCCTGCTCAATTCCTTCATCCTGGCATCGAAGGACAAGAAGCCGGTCCTGGTCGTCGAGGACGTGTCGGACATCCTGCTGGCGATGGACACGAACGGCGACGGCGTGAAGAAGGCGCTGTGGATGCAATCGTTCGCGCAAACCGGCTTCTTCAAGCAAGGGGACGCCCAGCGCGCCGTGCTTCGGAACGGCCGACTCGTCGTCGAGCAGCGCGTGCGCGTTCCCAGCTCGTTCCGGGCGACGGGCGCGACCGCTACCAACATCACAGGCAAGGGACCGCGCGCGCTTGCCTTTGTGGACGAGCACAACCGGCTGCGGATCGCCATCGACACCGAGGAGGTGTTCCGATCGGCGACCCAGGTGGGCGGCGGCCTGACCAAGCTGGTGGTGCAGACGCAGATCGAACGCGGCGGGCGAGACTACCTCTACACGACGGAGCCTTTCCCGCTGTCGGTCGACCTGGACGGTGACGGTATCGACGAGATCGTGGTGCCGCAGAACCAGTTTCCGGGCCGGCTGGCCGTGGTCTACAAGGGGCCCGCCGGTTATCGATTCCAGACCGTCAACTCCGGCTTCGAGGGCACGGTAATCGCGCTGGGCGCCATCCCGGGCGACTCCAACACCCCCTCGCTCATCGCGGCCGTCGTCCGCTTTACGAACATGTTCAACACCCAGGGCGAGACGCAGATCATCATGACGTTGGTGGAGTGACTCCGGCACGCGTCCGACCGTCGCCCTGATTCCGTCACGTCTCACCGCATGACTCGTCGCCACCCGTCCGCGCCCGCCGGCCTCGTCAGAGCCGTCGCCTGCCAGGAGCCGACGTGGCCGTGAAGCTCGACACCGCGCCGCCGCGCGGGATGAAGGACCTGCTGCCCGCCGAGGTGGAG
Organism: Candidatus Rokuibacteriota bacterium; assembly: GCA_003220435.1. Lineage (GTDB taxonomy): Bacteria > Methylomirabilota > Methylomirabilia > Rokubacteriales > CSP1-6 > AR31. The sequence goes on from QHSL01000061.1 coordinate 152,953, forward strand.
CTGCGGGATCGCGCGACCGCCATGATCCTCGCCACCTACACGCGGTACGGCTTCCGGCGCATCGAGACGCCGGCGCTCGAGAATCTCCAGCTCCTGCTGGGCAGCGGCGGCGGCGAGAACGAGAAGCTGATCTACAAGGTCTTGAAGCGGGGCGCGAAGCTCGACTCGGTGGCGACGCTGCGCGAGGACGACCTGGCCGATCTCGGGCTGCGCTTCGATCTGACGGTGCCGCTGGCCCGCTACTACGCCCACAACCGGGCGACGCTGCCGGACCCGTTCAAGGCGATCCAGATCGGGCCGGTGTGGCGGGCCGACCGACCCCAGCGTGGACGGTTCCGCCAGTTCACTCAGTGCGACATCGACATCCTGGGCGTCGCGTCGGAGATCGCCGAGATCGAGCTCATCCTCGCGACCTCCGAGGCGCTGATCGCGCTCGGCCTCGAGCGCCCCACCGTTCGCCTGAACGATCGGCGCATCCTCGCGGCGATCGCGGAGCACTGCGGCTTCCACGCCGACCGCCAGCACGACTTCTTCGTCACGCTCGACAAGCTGGACAAGATCGACCGCGAAGGCGTCGAGCGCGAGCTGCGCGCCGACGGCCACCGGGACGCGGCGATCACACGCCTGTTCACGCTCATCTCGCCGACGGGCGCGCCGGCGGCGGCCGCGCTCGACAAGCTGTCGGCGACGGTTCCCGAGGCCCGGCCGTTCGTGGAGGGGCTCCGGACGATCGTGCTCACGATCGAGCGGGAGGCGGCGCAGCGCTACGCGGTTGCCTTCGACCCCACGCTGGTTCGCGGCATGGGGTACTACACCGGCCCCATCTTCGAGGCCGCGTACGGCGACTACGGGTCGTCGATCGCCGGCGGCGGCCGCTACGACCGGCTGATCGGCCGGCTCTCCGGGCACGACGTCCCGGCGTGCGGCTTCTCGATCGGATTCGAGCGCGTCGTGTCGATCCTCGAGGAGAAGGCTGAAACGGCCGGCGCCGAGCGCGAGCGGGTCGCGTTCCTGTTCGGCCCGGAAGACGGTCTCGGGGAGGTCGTCGCGGCCGCGGGCACGCTGCGCCGGGGCGACCGCGTGGTCTCGCTGACGGTGAAGCGGAAGAATCTCGCCAGGCAGCTCGACGACCTGGCCGGTGAGGGGTTCGGCTCGTACGCGGTGTTCCGCGCCGGTGCGAACGAGGTGGAGGTCAAGCCGTTGGCCCAGCGCGCGCCGGCTCGCGGGAGCGGTGATGGATAGCCTCCGCACCCATACGTGTGGCGAGCTCCGTCGGGAGCACGCCGGGGCCATCGCGCGCCTCTCGGGCTGGATCCACCGCAAGCGGGATCATGGAAACCTTTTGTTCCTCGACGTGCGCGACCACTACGGGATCACCCAGTGCGTGCTCGACGGGTCGAGCCCGCTCTTCAAGACCGCCGAGGGGCTGCGCCTGGAGAGCGTGATCACCGTGACCGGCGAGGTCGTGCCGCGCGCGCCGGCGGCCGTCAACCCCCGGCTGCCGACCGGCGAGATCGAGCTGGCGGTTGCCGAGCTGGCGGTGCAGTCGGTGGCGGAGCCGCTGCCTTTACAAGTCAACAGCGAGGTGGAGTACCCCGAGGAGACGCGCCTGCGCTATCGCTTCCTCGACCTGCGCCGCGAGAAGCTCCATCGCAACATCGTGCTGCGGAGCCGCGTGATCGCGTCGATCCGTCGCCGGATGATCGAGTCCGGCTTCACCGAGTTCCAGACGCCGATCCTGACCTCGAGCTCACCGGAGGGGGCGCGCGACTACCTGGTGCCGAGCCGCGTGCACCCCGGGAAGTTCTACGCGCTGCCGCAGGCGCCGCAGCAGTTCAAGCAGCTGCTCATGACCGCCGGGTTCGATCGCTATTTCCAGATCGCGCCGTGCTTCCGTGACGAGGACGGACGCGCCGATCGGTCCCCGGGCGAGTTCTACCAGCTCGACTTCGAGATGTCGTTCGTCACGCAGGAGGACGTCTTCGCCGCGATCGAGCCGGTGCTCTACGGGGTGTTCGAGGAATTCGCGGGCGGGGCCAAGGTGACGCCGCCGCCGTTCCCGCGCATTCCCTTCGCCGAGGCGATGACCGCGTACGGCTCCGACAAGCCCGACCTCCGCAATCCGCTCCGCATCGCCGACGCGACCGACGTCTTCCGCCGATCGGACTTCGCCGCCTTCGCCACCGCGATCGCCGGCGGTGCGGTCGTGCGTGCGGTGGGAGCGCCCGGCGCGTCGCGGCAGCCACGGAGCTTCTTCGATAAGCTCGGTCAGTGGGCCCGCGAGCAGGGTGCGCCGGGGCTCGGCTACGTGGTCCTGGCCGACGGCGGAGCCAAGGGGCCGATCGCGAAATTCGTTGACGATGATCGGCTCGCACGGCTCACCGCCGTGACCGGTGCCGGCGACGGCGACGCGGTCTTCTTCGTGTGCGATCAGAGGGGAGCGGCCGAGAAGCTGGCCGGCCGGGTGCGGACGCGCCTCGGCGACGAGCTCGGGCTCGTCGAGGCGAACGCCTTCTGCTTCTGCTGGGTGACGGATTTCCCGATGTACGAGCTGAACGAGGACACCAAGCGGATCGAGTTCAGCCACAACCCGTTCTCGATGCCGCAGGGCGGACTGGAGGCGCTCGAGGGCGCCGACCCGCTGACGATCAAGGCCTATCAGTACGACATCGTCTGCAACGGCGTCGAGCTCTCCAGCGGCGCGATCCGCAACCATCGCCCCGACATCATGTACAAGGCGTTCGCGATCGCGGGCTACAGTCGGGCGGAGGTCGAGACCCGCTTCGGGGGCATGTTGAACGCGTTCAAGTACGGCGCCCCTCCGCACGGCGGCTCGGCCCCGGGCATCGACCGCATCGTGATGCTGCTCGCCGGCGAGACCAGCATCCGCGAGGTCATCGCGTTCCCGATGAACCAGCAGGCCCAGGATCTGCTGATGCAGGCGCCGGGCCCGGTCCCGCCGGAACGGTTGAAGGAACTGCACCTCAAGCTCGATTTGCCGAGCCCGGACTCGGGAGGGAATCCCAGGAGTTGAGCGACACCGACACGATCACTCGCCGGATCTCGCTGGCCCCCGACCTCGACCTGCTGCCCCTGCTCGGCCGCAACGACGACCACCTCCGAACGCTGGAGACCGAGCTCGACGTGCGCATTGTCGCCCGCGGCCACGACATCATGCTGAAGGGCGACGAGCGCCAGGTGAAGAAGGCCGAGCGCGCCCTGGTGCAGCTCGCGGAGCTCGTCCGCGCCGGCACCCCGCTGCGGGCGGGTGAGGTTCGGGCGGCCCTGCGCGTGCTCGCGGACGACGACCAGGCGGACCTCAAGACCGTCTTCTCGGACGCGATCGCGGTGCCCTCGCGCAAGAAGTGGGTCGCGCCGAAGTCGTTGAACCAGAAGCGGTACGTGGACGCGATCCGCTCGCACGACATGGTGTTCGCCATCGGCCCGGCCGGGACCGGCAAGTCGTTCCTGGCGGTGGCGATGGCGGTGTCCGCCCTCACCAAGCGGGAGGTGGCCCGCATCGTGCTGACGCGACCGGCGGTCGAGGCGGGCGAGCGGCTGGGCTTCCTTCCCGGTGACCTCTACGAGAAGGTTCATCCGTACCTGCGGCCCCTCTACGACGCGCTCTACGACATGCTGGAGACCGATCGGGTGACGAGCCTCATGGAGAAAGGCGCGATCGAGATCGCGCCGCTGGCCTACATGCGCGGCCGCACGATGAACGACTCCTTCATCATTCTCGACGAGGCTCAGAACAGCACGGCCGAGCAGATGAAGATGTTCCTCACGCGCCTGGGCTTCAACTCCAAGATGGTGATCACCGGCGACATAACGCAGGTGGATCTGCCGGCGTCCCGCGGCTCGGGCTTGATCGAGGTGCAATCGGTGCTCCGCGGGGTCCAGGGGATCCGCTTCATGTACTTCGACGACGGTGACATCGTCCGCCACCAGCTCGTGTCGGCGATCGTCCGCGCCTACGACGCCCACGATGCGCGCAAGGGTGACCGCGGAGCGCCGCCCGCCTCTCCCTGATGGCGGTGGAGGTCGCGAATCGCCAGCGTCGCGTCCGCCTCTCGCCGGGGCGGCTTGCCCGGACGGCCGATCGAGCGCTCGCGGCGCTCGGCCGCGCGGGCGGCACCGTCGACATCCTGATCGTCGACGACCGGGAGATCCGGCGCCTGAACCGGCGTCACCGCGGAGTCGGACGGCGCACGGACGTGCTGGCGTTCCCGCTGGAGGTGTCCGGCGCGCATGGCTCGCTGGTCGGTCAGGTGGTGATCTCGGCGGACACGGCGCGTCGCCAGGCGCGCCGTCTCGGGATCCCGCTCGCCACCGAGCTCGACCTTCTCGTCACGCACGGCGTGCTCCACCTCGTCGGCTACGACGACCGTGATCGCGTCGAAGCGAGGCTGATGCACGAGCGCGAGCGGGAGATTCTCTCCACCGGACGCCGCCGGCTGCCGGCGCGCCTCTGGCAGGGCCTCCTCGCGTGACCGGCCGGGCAGGGTTCGTGTCGCTCATCGGCCGGCCCAACGCCGGAAAGTCGACGCTCCTGAACCGCCTCGTGGGCGAGAAGCTCTCGATCGTCTCGGCGCGACCCCAGACGACGCGCAACCGCATCACCGGCATCAAGAACCTGCCGGGCGCCCAGGTCGTCTTCGTCGACACGCCCGGCCTCCACCCGGCCGCCGGCAAGCTGGGCGCCTTCATGCTGACGACGGCGCGACGCGCGATCGAGGACGTCGACGTCGTGTGTCTCGTCGTCGACGCGGCCGAAGGGGACGATCCGAGCGAGATCGTGCTCGACCCTCTGCGCGCTTACGCGGGCCCGGTTTTCTGCGTGCTGAACAAGGCCGACCGCGTCCGCCCCAAGAGCCGGATGCTGCCGCTCATCGCGACCTGGCAGAAGGGACACCCGTTCGCCGAGATCGTCCCCCTGTCGGCGACCGAAGGCACGAACTGCGACCGGCTCCTGGACCTGATCGTGGGGAGACTGCCGGAGCATCCGCCGTTCTTTCCCCCCGACGCCACCAGCGACCAGCCGGAGACGTTCTTCGTGGCCGAGATGATTCGCGAGAAGGTCTTCCACCTGACGCGCGAGGAGATCCCCTACGCCGTCGCGGTCCGCGTCGAGGAGCTGACCGAGCGCGAGCGCCCCGCCTGTCTCTACGCGCGAGCAATCATCTTCGTCGAGCAGGAGTCGCAGAAGGGCATCCTCATCGGCAAGGGCGGCGCCATGCTGAAGCAGATCGGCACGGCGGCGCGGCGCGACCTCGAGTCGTTCTTCGGGATCAAGGTCTTCCTCCAGTCGACGGTGGAGGTACGCCGCCACTGGCGGCGGGACGAGCGCGCGCTGCGTGAGTTCGGATTCCGGCTGACGTCCTGATGGCGCTGGGGAAATCCTCGGCGGTCGTGATCGGGTCGTTCCCGCTCGGCGAGAGCGATCGGGTCGTCACCTTCTACTCGCGCGAGTTCGGCAAGATCCGGGGCGTCGCCCGGGCGGCCCGGCGGGTGCGCTCCCGGTTCGGGAGCGCGCTGGAGCTCGGCACGCTCGGAGAGCTGGTGTTCTTCGACACCGGTCGGAGCGAGCTGGTGCGCATCGACCACTTCGACATCACGCGCCCCTTCAACCGCGTGCGCGAGGATCTGGAGCGGCTGGCGCGGGCGGCGTGGATCATCGAGTGCGTGGCTCGGCTGACCGCCGAGCGGGACCGGCACGTGGCCCTCTTCGGCTTGCTGGTCCGCGCCCTGCGGGCGCTCGAGGGCGCGGTGAAGCCGGCGCGGGTGGCGCTCGCGTTCGGGGTGCGATGCATCGAGGCGCTGGGCCACCGGCCACGGCTCGACGCCTGCGTCGAGTGCGGCCGCGCCTATCCGTTCTCGCGCGCGTCCCTCGGCGCCGGCGGCCTCGTGTGCGAGACGTGCGTGCGGGCGGGCGCCGACGCGCTCCCGATCTCACCGTCGGCGATCGACGCGCTGGACCGTCTCCGGTCGCTGGCGTGGGACGAGGCGCTCGTGCGGCCCATCGGCCGGGCCGAGGCCGAGCTTGGCGGCCTGCTGGATACGCAGGTCTCGCGCCTCATGGGCCATACGCCGCGATCGACCAAGTTCCTCCGCGAGCTCCAGCGAATCTCTCCGGCCCCGGTCGACCGCGCAGCGGCGAAGCGTGAGAATATGAAGAATATGACCGAGGCGAGCCCATGAACGTGGCCGTGCGCGCCGCAGCCGGAGGCGAGGCGAGCCCATGAACATGGACGTGCTGACTTCTCTCTCGAAGCGGCGCGGCTTCGTCTTCCAGTCGAGCGAGATCTACGGCGGCACCGGCTCGTGCTGGGACTACGGGCCGCTGGGCGTGGAGCTCAAGAACAACATCAAGCGCGTGTGGTGGCGGGACTTCGTCCAGGCGCGCGCCGACATGGTCGGCATCGACGCCTCCATCCTCATGCATTCCACCGTGTGGAAGGCCAGCGGGCACCTCGACCACTTCACCGATCCGATGGTCGACTGCCGGGAGTGCAAGCACCGGTTCCGCGCCGATCACGTAAACGATCTGCCGTGGACCCACTACTGCCCCGCCACCAAGGGCAATAGGTTCACAATCCCCCCCGGCGAGGGGTGCGGCCACTGCGGACAACGCCGGACGCTGTGCCCGGAGTGCGGCAAGGGCGAGCTGACCGCGCCCCGCCAGTTCAACCTGATGTTCAAGACGTTCATGGGGCCGGTGGAAGAGGAGGCGGCGGTCACCTATCTGCGCCCGGAGACCGCCCAGGCGATGTTCGTGAACTTCGACAACGTGCTGCAGTCGATGCGGCTCAAGCTTCCCTTCGGCGTCGCCCAGGCCGGGCGCTCCTTCCGCAACGAGATCACGCCCGGAAACTTCATCTTCCGGACGCGCGAGTTCGAGCAGATGGAGATCGAGTACTTCGTCAACCCGCACGACCGCGTCGAGGGGCGCCCCGCCGACGAGTACTGGCACGATCGGTGGATCGCGGACTGCATGGCGTGGTTCCAGCGCTACGGCCTCCGTGACGAGAATCTGCGACTCCGCGAGCACGATAAGGACGAGCTCGCCCACTACGCCAAGCGCACCGTCGACATCGAGTACAAGTTCCCGATCGGCTGGAGCGAGCTGATGGGGATCGCCAACCGCACCGATTTTGATCTCAAGCAGCACGCGAAGTGGAGCGGCAAGTCGCTGACCTACTTCGACGAGGAGCGCAAGGAGCACGTGGTGCCGTACGTCGTCGAGCCCGCCGCGGGCGTCGATCGAGCGCTGCTCGCGTTCATGGCCGACGCCTACCGCGAGGAAGAGGTGCGGGGCGAGAAGCGTGTCGTCCTCCGGTTCCATCCGGAGCTGGCGCCGCTCAAGGTCGCCGTGCTGCCCCTGCTCAAGAAGCGCGACGACATCGTACGGGTCGCCCAGACGATTCGCGCCGATCTCGCTAGGCGGTGGCGGGTCGTCTACGACGACACCGCGGCGATCGGACGGCTCTACCGGCGGCAAGACGAGATCGGCACCCCCTACTGCGTCACCGTGGACGTCCAGACCGTCGGCGACGCAGAGCGCGGCGAGGCGGGTGACCAGAAGGTGACGATCCGCGAGCGGGATTCGATGGAGCAGATCCGCGTGCCCGTCGCCGAACTGGAGGCGGTATTCCGCGAGTTCCTCGACGGCGCCGCGTGGGAGGCAATCGCTCGCCGGTATCCGCCAGCACGCAGCTAGCCCAGGAGGCCCCCCGTCGCTACGCAATTCCGAAGAGCGCCACGGCTCCGCCGGGGCGCTGTCGAGCGTCGGGGGGCTTGGGGGGCCCGTCGAGGCCCCCCATATAACTAGGGCGTCTGGCCCTTCGAGGGTGAAACTATCGGCGCGGCCGGCGGCGGCGGCGGCGTTGCGGGCGGCATCGGGGCCGGCCCTGGTGTTACGACGGGTGTCGGTACGGGCACCTGCACTGGCGTTGCGAGCGGCACGACCTGGGTTCGGGGTTGCCCCACGCCCGAGCAGACGACGCCGGCCTCGGTCCCCTTGATGAAGGCCATCAGGACTGGACGTGCGCACGCGCCGGTCGGATCCTCGTCGACCAGGAGCGACACCACCCGCTCCGGGACCGGAAAGTCTTCCTTCGGGCTGTCGCCGAGGACCTTGCCCATGTAAGCGACCCAGATGGGAACCGCGACGCGCGAGCCGGTCTCGTCGCGGCCGAGGCTGCGCGGCCGGTCGTATCCGACCCACACGCCGGTCGCGAGTCGCGGCGTGAACCCGATGAACCAGGCGTTCGAGTAGTCGTTGGTCGTCCCAGTCTTGGCCGCCACCGGGCGTCCCAGGGCCTTCGCTCCCTGGCCGGTGCCGCGCTCGACGACGCCGCGGAGCATATGAGTGATCACGTAGGCGGTCTCGGGCGACAGCGCCTCACGGCCTTCCGGCACGTGCTCCTCGAGGAGCTTGCCCTGCGGATCGGTGACGTAACGGATCGTCACCGGCGGCATCCAGACTCCCTGGTTGGCGAGCGCGCTGTAGGCCGAGGTCAACTCCAGCAGCGAGAGATCCGACGTTCCGAGAGCCAGGCTGAGATTGATGTCCAGCCGGCTCGAGATGCCGAGCCGGCGCGCGACCTGGATCGTCTTGTTGATCCCGACGCGCTCCTGGAGCTTGACGGTCACGACGTTCACCGACTCCTCGATGGCCTGCTGCAGGGTCGTGGCGCCGCGGAACTTGCGATCGTAGTTCTCGGGCTTCCACGACTGCCCGTTCGATCCGACCGCGTAGGAGACCGGCGCATCCTCGATTTGCGTGGCGGGCGTGAACCCGGCTTCGAGCGCCGCGATGTAGATGAAGGGCTTGAAGGCCGAGCCCGGTTGGCGCTTGGCCTGCACCGCCCGGTTGAACTCACTGCGGAAGAAATCGGTGCCCCCGACGATCGCCTTCACGTAGCCAGTCTGCGGCTCGACCGTGATCACCGCGCCCTCGGGGGACTCGCCAGGTTGCCCCTTGGCGGTGCGTCCCTGGAGCGCCCTCAAGCCTTCACGGAGCGACTGCTCCGCCACCAGCTGCATCGTGGGATTCAGGGTCGTGTAGACGTTGAGGCCCCCCTTGAACACCAGGTCGGCGCCGTACTTGGCCTCCAGCGCCTGCTGGACGTAGTCCACGAAGTACTGGCCGGTCGTGCGGCGTCGCTCCGGCGGGATCAGCCCGAGGTCCGTCTTGGCCAGGCGCTTGGCGTCCTCGTCCTTGAGCGCGCCGAACTCCACCATCCGGCGGAGCACGACCTCGCGCCGCCGCTTCGCGGCCTCGGAGCGCTCGAATGGCGAGTAGTTCGAGGGTGCCCGCGGGAGGCCGCCGATCAGCGCCGACTCGCGCACGTTGAGCTCGGCGACCGATTTGCCGAAGTACGTCCGGGCCGCTGCCTCGACGCCGTACGCGCCGTGCCCAAAGTACACCTGGTTCAGGTACATCTCGAGGATGCGGTCCTTGGAGTAGCGGCGCTCGAGCTCCAGCGCCAGGACGGCCTCCTTCAGCTTCCGCTCCAGGCTCTTGTCCGGCGTGAGGAAGAGGACCTTCGTGAGCTGCTGGGTGATGGTGCTGCCGCCCTCGACGAACCGCCCGCGCCGGTAGTTCTGGACGACCGCGCGCGCCACGCCAATTGGGTCGATGCCCCAGTGCGAGTAGAAGCGCTTGTCCTCCGTCGCGATCACCGCGTCCCGGAGCGACTGGGGGATCTGGGCCAGCGGCACGAAGATGCGCCGCTCCACGTGGAGCTCGGTGAGGGGCTCGTCGTTGTCGTCGTAGATCTTGGTGCCCAGGATGGGCTGCAGCGTCTCGAGCGCGGTGACCGAGGGAAGCGAGCGCGGGAAGATCGTGAACGCCCACAGCGCGGCGACCGCCACCGCGGCGACCAAGAGGAGCGTGACGGCGCCAACCCCGATGAGGAGACGTCGCAACCAGCGGCGGGGGGGCCGGACGGGGCGGTCGGCGGACGTCGACGGCTTCTGCGCGCGGGCCATCCTGGACATTATACCGGCCACCTCGCCGGGCCGTGCAGTGCCTTGCGCCCTCGGAATCCCCTGTGATACAACGCCGGTGCTTTGAGCCGCCTGGAGTTCCCGCCGGTCGACCAGCAGCTGCAGATCATTCGGCGCGGGGCCGCCGACATTATTGTCGAGGCGGAGCTCTCGCAGAAGCTCGAGAGGTCGCGTCGTGCCCGCGTACCTCTGAAGGTCAAGCTGGGTCTCGACCCGACCGCGCCCGACCTGCACCTGGGGCACACCGTGGTCCTGACCAAGCTTCGCGACTTCCAGGAGCTGGGCCACCAGGTGATCGTGATCATCGGCGATTTCACCGGTATGATCGGCGACCCGACCGGCCGCTCCGAGACGCGCAAGCCGCTCACCCGCGACGAGATCCGCGCGAACGCGGACACGTACCGCGCGCAGCTCGGCAGGGTCATCGACATGTCACGGACGCGGGTCGAGTTCAACTCGACGTGGCTCGCGCCCCTGACCTTCGAACACGTGATCCGCGAGACCGCGAGCCTCACGGTCGCTCGAATGCTCCAGCGTGAGGACTTCGCCGCGCGGTACGCCGCCGAGCGTCCGATCAGTCTTCACGAGTTCCTGTACCCGATCGCCCAGGCCTACGATTCGGTGGCGCTGAGCGCGGACATCGAGCTGGGCGGCACCGACCAGACATTCAACCTGCTGGTCGGACGCGACCTGCAGCGGGCCCATGGCCAGGAGCCGCAGATCGCGCTAACGCTTCCACTGCTCGAGGGGCTCGACGGCGTGCAGAAGATGTCCAAGAGCCTGGGGAACTACGTCGGCATCAACGAGAGGCCCGAGGACATCTTTGGCAAGCTCATGTCGGTCTCCGACACGATGATGTGGCGCTACTTCGAGCTGCTCACGCGCATTCCGTCGACCGAGATCGCGGTCCTTCGCGCCGGACACCCGATGGACGCCAAGAAGCGGCTGGCCCGCGAGATCACGGCCCAGTACCACGGCGCCGGCGCGGCCGCGGAGGCGGAAGCCCACTTCGCGCGCATCCACCAGCACCGCGATCTGCCCGACGAAATCGAGACCGCCCGCCTGCCCACCGACGGGGACGCGATCCCGGGAAGGGTGTTGCCTCCGACGGGGGCTCCGTGGCCGCTGGGGCTCGTCCTCAAGGAGGCCGGGCTCGTGAGCTCGACGTCGGAGGCGCGCCGGATGATCCGACAGGGCGCCGTCGAGGTCGATCGTCGGCGGGTCACCAGCGTCGAAGAGACGCTCGCACCGGGGCGCGCGTATCTGATCCAGGTGGGCAAACGGCGGTTCAAGCGTGTGGTGCTCGGGCCCGATGGGTAAAAGCTTGACAAGGCTAGGATCGGTCCGTATAGTCAGGCGTTGCTCACGGAACCGTGGGCAGCAGGACGTAAGCCCGGTCACCTTCCAAAGCTGACCGTAGTGCTCTTTGAAAGCTGGATATGCTACTGGCTCACCAAAAAGGTGTGAGCACCCATCCGTTCTATCGAGCCTTGCGCTCGGCCGAGTAACTGTCAGCAGCATCGCAGTGAAACGTTCGAGCTTGAGGACCAGGTTCATCGCTTTCTATGGCGAGTTTGATCCTGGCTCAGAGCGAACGCTGGCGGCGTACTTAACACATGCAAGTCGAACGAGGATCGTCGGGTTAGCAATAATTCGACGGTCCTAGTGGCGTACGGGTGAGTAACACGTGGGTAACCTGCCCTTGAGTCCGGGATACCCTCTCGAAAGGGAGGCTAATACTGGATACGTTCCCTGGGGCGCAAGACCTGGGGAGGAAAGGTGGCGAAAGCTGCCGCTTTTGGAGGGGCTCGCGGCCTATCAGCTAGTTGGTGAGGTAACGGCTCACCAAGGCTATGACGGGTAGCTGGTCTGAGAGGACGACCAGCCACACGGGAACTGAGACACGGTCCCGACTCCTACGG
>QHSL01000052.1 GCA_003220435.1 Candidatus Rokuibacteriota bacterium
AAGGCCTTCGTCGACGAGTGGGGCAAGCGCGGCCACCCGTTCGAGGGGCTCACCGAGGGGTTCCGCGGCCACGACGGCATCGCCACGATCGCCGAGGCGATCAAGGTCGCCGGCAAGGACGAGGCCGCGGCCATTCGCGACGCGCTCTGGAAGGTCAGCCTGATGGGCGTCAACGGCCCCATCAAGTTCGAGAAGGACGGGCCGGCCGGCAAGGAGAGCGGCCAGAGCAAGCCCAGCATCTTCGTGGTGCAGATCCGCGACGGCAAGGTGGCGCTGCCCGACTTCCTCGCGAAGAAGTAGCCCACGGCGGTCTCGAATGGACCAGCTGCTCCAGCACCTGGTGAACGGCCTGGTGCTCGGCGGGACGTACGCCCTGCTGGGCATCGGGCTCACCCTCATCTTCGGCCTCATGAACGTGGTGAACTTCGCCCACGGCGAGTTCTACACGCTGGGCGCGTACGTGGCGTTCGCCGGGATCGCGCTGGCCGGTCTCAATTTCAACCTGGCCATCCTGGCGGCGATCGTCGTCGGCGCGGCGCTCGGGTGGCTCTGCGAGGTCACGCTGCTGCGGCCGCTCCGAAACGAGTCGATCGACACCACGATGCTCGTGATGATCGGCGTCTGGATCGCGATGCAGAATGGCGAGCTGCTCGTGTGGGGCGGCGTGGCGAAGTCGATCCCGCACCCGTACCCGACCGCGCCACTGGTGATGGGCCCCGTGGCAATCGCGCCGCTGCGAATCATCGTGCTGGTCCTGGCGGTCGGTCTCATCGCGAGCTCGTGGCTCTTGATCCACCAGACGAAGCTCGGACGCGCGATGCGCGCCACGTTCCAGGACCGCGACACCGCGGCGCTCATGGGTGTGTCGATCGGGCGCGTGCACGCAGCCACGTTCGCCTTCGGCTCGGCACTGGCCTCGGCGGCCGGCGCGCTGCTCGGTCCCGTCTTCCTCGCGTACCCGTCGATGGGCGACCTCGCGTCGCTCAAGGCCTTCTCGGTGGTGATCCTGGGCGGGCTCGGCAACTTGACCGGCGCGACGGTCGGCGGGCTGCTGCTCGGCATCGCCGAGGAGCTCGGCGCCGGCTATATCTCGTCCGGCTATCGTGACGCCGTCGGCTTCGTGATCATCATCCTCGTGCTGCTCCTCCGCCCCTCCGGTCTCTTCGCGCGGCAAGAACGAATCGGATGAGGGCTCTCGGCCGCGGGCTCCTGGCGGCCGCCCTGGTGACGCTGCCGCTCTGGCTCGCCGACCCGTACTACCTGCACGTCGCGATCATGGCCGGGATCTTCGGCGTGCTCGCGCTGTCCCTGAACCTGCTGCTCGGCTACGCCGGCCAGCTCTCGCTCGGCCACGCGGCGTTCTTCGGCATCGGCGCCTACACCTCCGCGCTGCTCACGCTGAAGTGCCTGTGGTCGTTCTGGCCGGCGCTGGCTGCCGCGATCGCGCTGGCCGCCGCGGCGGGCTGGCTCATCGGGCGCCTGGCGCTGAAGCTACGGGGCGCCTACTTCGTGCTGGTCACGATCAGCTTCGCGGGTGTCATCTCCCTGGTGAGCGTGAACTGGATCGAGTTGACGAACGGGCCCCTGGGACTCCCGGGGGTGCCGGCGCCCGACCTCGGCCCGTGGTCGCTCCGGACTAAACCCGCCTACTACTATCTGGTCCTCTCAGGGGTGGCGCTCTCGTACGCCGTGTGCCGCCGGCTCGTTCGCTCGCGGATCGGCCGCGCCTTCGTGGCGCTGCGCGAGAACGAGCCGCTCGCGGAGTCGATCGGCGTCGACGTGACGCACTACCTGGTGCTGGCGGCGGTGGTGAGCGCCGCGATGGCCGGGCTCGGCGGAAGCCTCTACGCGCACTACACGCGGTTCGTCAGCCCGGAGGTCTTCCTGTTCACCTACACGGTGACGATGGTGATCATGGTCATCGCGGGCGGCAAGGGCACGCTCGCCGGTCCGCTGGTCGGCGCGGTCCTGTTCACGGTGCTGCCCGAGGCCCTGCGCGCGGCCGCGTCGTGGCAGTGGCAGATGCTCGCCTACGGGCTGCTCCTCGTCCTGCTCGTGTTCTTCCTGCCGCGCGGGATCGTGCCTCAAATAGTCGCGTCTTTCTCGGGCCACCCCCGATCGGCTCCGGGCTCACGGGCCCCGCTCCGATGACCCTCTCGGTCAGCGATCTCGCCGTGAGCTTCGGCGGGGTGACAGCCCTCGACGGCGTGTCGTTTGCGGTGCGGCCGGGATCGATCACGAGCGTCATCGGCCCGAACGGCGCGGGCAAGACGACCGCGTTCAATGCCATCACCGGCTACCTGCGACCCACCGGCGGACGGATCACCTACGACGGCGCCGCGCTGAGCGGGCTCAGGCCTTCGGCGATCGCGCGGCGTGGGATCGTGCGAACGTTCCAGCGGACGAGCATCTTTCCCTCGCTGAGCGTCGCGGACAACGTGCTGACCGGACTGCACCTGCGCTCAACCGCCGGCTTCTTCGACGTGCTCGCCGGCCGGCGCCGGCTCACTGCCGAGGAGTCGTCGCTAGCCGCTGATGCCGATGGGATCATCGCGTTCGTCGGTCTCGGTCACCGCCACGACGAGATTGCCAGCGCCCTGCCCTACGGCGAGCAGCGGCTGGTGGAACTGGCCCTGGCGCTCGCCGCGCGCCCGCGTGTGCTGCTGCTCGACGAGCCGGGCGCCGGCATGACCGGCGTCGAGAAAACCGTAGTGAGCGAGCTCATCAGGAAGGTCCGCGAGCAGGGCGTGACGATTCTGCTGGTCGAGCACGACATGCGAATGGTCATGGGCATCTCCGACACCGTGATCGTGCTGAACCACGGCCGAGTGATCGCCGAGGGCACGCCGGGAGAAATCCAGGCGCATCCCGACGTGATCCGCGCGTACCTCGGGGCTCAGCATGGCCCAGCCTGAGGCGCTCCTCAGGCTCGAGGATCTTCACGCCGGCTACGGCCACGTCCCTGCCCTTCGCGGCCTCGATCTGCTGGTGGCGCCGGGCGAGCTCGTGTGCCTGATCGGCGCCAACGGCGCGGGGAAGACGTCTGCGCTGCGCGCGATATCCGGGCTGCTGCCGCCGTCTCGCGGGCGCATCGTATTCGCCGACCGCGAGATCCAGAACACCGCACCGGCAGAAATCCTCAAGGCCGGCATCGCCCACTGCCCGGAAGGGCGCCGCGTATTCCCATATTTGACGGTCGAGGAGAACCTTTCGATGGGCGCGTACGTGCGGCGCGATCGGAGCGCGATTACCGCCGACGTCGAGCAGGTGTGCACCCACTTCCCGATCCTCGCCGAGCGGCGCCGACAGATGGCGGGCACGCTGTCAGGCGGCGAGCAGCAGATGCTCGCCATCGCCCGTGCGCTGATGGCCCGGCCGCGGCTCATCCTGTTCGACGAGCCCTCGCTCGGCCTGGCGCCGACCATCGTGGAGTCGACGTTCGCGATCATCGCCGACATCCGGCGGCGCGGGACCACCGTGCTCATGGTCGAGCAGAACGCGTACGCCGCGCTCCGCATGGCCGACCGCGCCTACGTGATGGAGACGGGCCGCATCGTGCTGGAGGGTGCGGCGCGCGATCTGCTCGCCGATGATCACGTGCGGCGCGCGTATCTCGGGGCGTAGGCGCCGTATCTCTCCAGTCACATTCTTCGGCGGCCCTGCCTCCGAGGCCACCGCGGCTCCTCGACCGGGTCCGAGACGCCGTGCGTGCCCGTCACTATAGCCGGCGAACCGAAAGAGCCTACGTCGCATGGATCCGGCGATTCATCTTGTTCCATGGCAAGCGCCATCCATCCCAGATGGGCGCGCCCGAGCTTACGCGATTCCTGAGCTCGCTGGCCGTCGAGGAAAATGTGGCCGCGTCGACCCAGAACCAGGCACTGAGCGCCCTCCTCTTCCTCTATCGCGAAGTGCTCGAGCAAGATATGCCCTGGCTGGACGACGTCGTGCGGGCCAAGAGGCCAGTGCGACTGCCGATCGTGCTCACGCGAGACGAAGTGCGGGCGATTCTCCGTCAGCTTCGCGGAACCGCTCGTCTCATGGCAATCCTGCTGTACGGCTCCGGTCTCCGCCTTCTCGAGTGCGCTCGACTACGCGTGCAGGACGTCGACTTCGAGCGTCACCAGATCACCGTCCGCGCCGGCAAGGGTGACAAAGACCGGACCACGACGCTCCCCACGATCATCAGCGTCGAGTTGGCTCGCCATCTGGACGTCGTCAAGAAGCAGCACGACCTCGACCTCCGGCAGGGAGCCGGCTGGGTCGAGCTTCCGTGGGCGCTGGCTCGTAAGTATCCGAACGCCGGCCGGGAGTGGGTCTGGCAGTGGGTCTTTCCGGCCACTCGCTTCTACGTCGACCGAGTGACCGGCCAGCGTCGCCGACATCATCTACACGAGTCTGTAGTGCAGCGCGCCTTCAAGGATGCCGTGCGGCACGCGGGCATACCCAAGCGCGCGACCTGTCACACCTTGCGCCACTCCTTTGCCACCCACTTGCTCGAGGACGATCGCGACATCCGCACCGTTCAGGAGCTGCTTGGACACCGCGACGTCAGCACGACAATGATCTACACGCACGTCCTGAACCGCGGACCCGCCGGTGTCCGGAGCCCGGTCGATGGGATGGACCTGTGATCGTACGCGTCGCTCGACTGCCGGCCTCGCAATGTCCGGTGGATATCCTCGACCTGCGTAGCAAGACGTTCGGTCTACCCGCTGCGACGGCCAACTTCGATCCGCACAAGGGGTTCTGGCGGCTCCAACGACATTTTTGCGGCTGTGTTAGCCTGCGGGCCGTCGCTTGGTCCGCCGGGATGCGCGGTTCAAGCGACTAAGAGTTGAACTAAACCGCTGACGCGGTAGATCGGATATCGATGCGGATCACGCGTCCGTCGGTCTGCTGATCGGCTCCGGCCTGTTCGACGCACGTCACTGTTGAACCCCCGCTCCGTCGACGCACCATGACCTCCTTGCAGTTCATCACTCCAGGGAGGTGTCCCATGAGCGAGCTCCGCGACCGCATGATCCGCGACATGACCGTGCGCGGCTTCGCCCCACGCACTCACAAAGCGTACATCGCTGCCGTGGTCCGTCTGGCGAAGCACTACCGCCGCTTGCGCTCTTGAATTAAGTGCGCGAGGTACGTCTGGACTTCGTCGTTCACGATAGGCCGTTCCGCTCGGCGGCGTGTACTGTTCGTGGCACACGCTGCCCGCGAGGGACGTGTCCGAATCATTAGCGCGCGTCGGGCGACGCGCCGGGAGCAGAGATAATATGAGGAACCAAGCGGCGAAGGGACGCAGTGACGAACTCCGACCCGAGTACGACCTCTCCACCTTGAAGGGTGGCGTACGAGGCAAGTACTACAAGCAGGCAACCGCAGGAACGAACTTGGTCCTGCTGGAGCCAGATGTGGCGCGGGCGTTTCCGGACAGTAGTTCGGTGAACCGAGCCCTACGGTTGCTCCAAGAGGTCGCGACGAAGAGTTCCAAGGGCAAACCCTCGCCGGGCGCAAGGCGTCGAGAAACGGGATAACTTCGGCATGCAGCCGACGGCCTTCGGCCGCGGCTGATACCGGCGTTAGGCAGACAAAGATATGGCAGCGCTTACTTTCATAGGACGTGAGGACGTATCCGAGCGCGAGCTGTTCGTTATCGATGCTATGCGGGCATCCGACGCAATTTCGGCCCCTCGTCCACCAGGTCGGTACTTCGCATGCCTCCTCGCCTGGGACGCCACCGCCGCCACAGATCCCGATGTGGTCGCGCTTGCGCGTCACCTCCTGTCGACAGGATGCGTCTATGTCTGCTGCTGGGGCCCCAACTGCGAGCGGGTACACGACACATTCGACACGGTCGAGGCTGAGATGCGACCGAATGGCACCTTCGCGATATCAACCTGGCACAATGACGAGCCACTTGCCGATGCGCTTTGGTACGTCTTGTTCAATGCCTTTCCCGACGCGCCCTATTTCGATGAGTGTCGGTCTACCGTCGCAATAGCGATCGGGGCGCCACAGTGGGCTGAGGAGGCTCGGGCTGCATTCTTGGATCCCAAGGCCTTCAGCGCTCGACTCCTTGGAGATGGGCATGCCTAACAAGGCCATCGAGCTGACGGCGCTTCGCGCCGCAGCTCATAGCCAGCGTTCGGCGGCGATTCAGGCGTTCGTGCGCCTAATTCAGCAAGGAGCGCAGGATGAGACCAACGACAGGTATCGCTCTCTACGCGTTCGCCCTCCTTGTCGCAGCGTCTCCGGTTGAAGGGCAGCAGAGCGCCCAGCCGAAACGCCTTGGGTTTGCGTCGATCGGAGCTACGGCGACGTCTGGTCCCTTTGTCGCCGAGCTTCGGGAAGGGTTGCGCGAACACGGCTGGATCGATGGTCAGAACATCGTCATCGAGCTGCGCTACGCCGAGGGGAAGCTTGAGCGGTTCGCCCAGAACGCCGCGGAGCTTGTCCAACTGCCGATCGACATCCTCGTGACAGGTGGGGTACCCCCGACGCTGGCGCTCAAGAAAGCGACGCAAACCATTCCGATCGTCGTTGCTGCGGCCACCGATCCCGTCGGAACCGGCCTGGTAACGCCAGGAGGCAACGTGGCAGCCTTCGACGTCCTTCCCGCGGATGCACCGGCCAAGCAAGTGGAGGTACTTCGTGAGGTCGTGCCAGGGCTGAACCGCATCGCCCTGCTGTGGAACGACTCGAATCCAGCGTCACAACTCAACGCACGACGGGCACGCGAAGCCCCGCAGGGTGCGGGGCTCCTTGTAATTCCAATCGATGTCCTGGATCCTGGTCAGCTCGAAACGGCGTTAGCCGGTCTACGCGACAAAGGCGCGCAGGCGATCTTCGTCGTTGCAGATCCGCGCTTCACTGCTCAGCGCAGGCGGATTGGTGAGCTGACGACGGCAACCGGCCTGCCCTCGATCTGTCAGGAGCGCGACTACGCAGACGCCGGCTGCATGGTCGCCTACGGGGCCAACCTCCGCAGCATGTTCCGGCAGGCCGCGGTGTACGTCGATCGAATTCTCAAGGGGACCCGTCCGGGCGACTTGCCGATCGGGCCGCCGACACGCTTCGAGTTGGCCATTCACGCCGGCTCCGCAAGGGCGATGGGATTTACAATTCCGCCCGACGTGCTCAAGCGCGCGGATGCGATCATCCAGTAGCGCCGAACAAGCGGTTCGAGCCGGCCGCCTTGATCACGCTGTCGCCATCCGGACCCTCGGCGGCGCGGCGGCTCAACCGCAGGGTTCGCCGCACCGCGGAGACGTGCATTTTCAACGGGGCGGCAATTAACGGAGGACACGTTGACGAGACGTTACGGTGTCTGGCTCACCCTAGCGTTCGCCGCGTTTGCCATCTTGGACGCCCCTCTGGTTTGTGAAGCACAGCCGGCGGGGCAGGTCGTCCGGGTGGGCCTGCTGAATGACGTCGTACTAGGTCCGGTGCCCGACCTGTACCTCGCCTTCCGTCAGGCGCTGCGGGACCTCGGGTGGATCGAGGGCCGTAACCTTATCGTCGAGGAACGATACGCAGAGACGACGGAGCAGCGGCGC
>QHSL01000053.1 GCA_003220435.1 Candidatus Rokuibacteriota bacterium
TTCTCCGACAGGCTCCTAGCCCGCCAGATCGTCGCTGGTTGAGGGGTTCGCCTCGCCGGGGCGGGCCACGGCTCAGCTCACGGTGCCACGTTCGAGAACACGCGCTGCATCCCGGGCAAAGTACGTGATGACGACGTCCGCACCCGCGCGTCGGATCGACGTGAGCGCTTCCATCATCGCGCGCTCCTCGTCGAGCCAACCCAGGCGGCCGGCGGCACGGATCATCGCGTATTCGCCCGAGACCGAGTACGCCGCGAGCGGGACGCCGAACTCGGCCTTCGCTCTCGAGATGATGTCCAGGTACGGCAGCGCGGGCTTGACCATGACGATGTCGGCGCCCTCGTCGAGGTCGAGCGCGATCTCGCGCATCGCCTCGGCGCCGTTGGCCGGATCCATCTGGTACGCGCGCCGGTCGCCGAACTGCGGCGCCGAGTCGGCCGCGTCGCGGAAGGGGCCGTAGAAGCTCGATGCGTATTTCGCCGAGTAGGCCATGATCGGCATATCGGTAAAGCTCGAGTCGTCGAGTGCCTCGCGGATCGAGCCGACCCGGCCGTCCATCATGTCCGAGGGCGCCACCATGTCGGCGCCCGCCTCGGCGTGCGAGACCGCCACCCGCGACAGCAGCTCGAGCGTCGCGTCGTTGCGCACGGTGCCGCCCTCGACAATTCCGCAGTGGCCGTGACTCGTGTACTGGCACAGGCACACGTCGGTGATGACCAGCAGGTCCGGCACCACGTCCTTCACCGCCCGGATCGCCTGCTGCACGATGCCGTCCTCGGCGTACGCCTCGGAGCCGCGCGGGTCCTTGTCGGAAGGAAGCCCGAACAGGAGCACGGCCGGGATGCCCATGCTCGCGATGTCCTTCGTATCCTTCACCATCTCGTCGATCGAGAGATGGAACTGGCCGGGCATCGATGCGATCGGCTCGCGGACGCCCCGCCCGTGGACCGCGAAGAGCGGGTGGACGAGGTCGTCGACGGCCAGTGCGGTCTCGCGGACGAGCTTGCGGAGCAGCGGCTTCTCGCGCAGCCGCCGCGGGCGGAACATCGGATGTGCCATCACACGCTCCTTGTGGATCGGCGAGGGGCATTTCGCCGGGCGCGAGAGAAGTAGTCCGCCAGCGCCCTGGCCAGGGCCGGAATCGTGTACTCGGTCGGCATCACGTCGGTGGACAGGCCGTACTCGGCGGCGGTCGCCGCGGTGATCGGGCCGATCGACGCAACGGCCGTCTTCCCCCGCCACGCCCTCCGCTCGTCCTCGCTGAACTGCTCCGCAAAATTGCGCGCGGTGGACGAGCTCGTGAAGGTGACGGCGTCCACGGCGCCCGACGCCAGCGCCTCGCGAAGACGGACGACGCCATCTTCCACGCGGCGGGTCTGATACGCCGGAACCTCGGTCACGGAGGCGCCCAGCCGCCGGAGCTCGACGACCAGAACGTCGCGGGTGTCCTTGGCCCTCGGCAACAGCACGCGATCGGCCGGCCCGACGACCGCGCGCAGTCGCCCCACCAGCCCCTCGGCCCGGTATTCGGTCGGGACCGCCTCGACCCGGACGCCGTGCTCGGCGAGCGCGTCGGCGGTGGCCGGCCCGATCGCCGCCACCCGCTTGCGCGCGATCGCTGCCCACGGGATTCCCCGCGTGACCAGGCGCCGGTCGACCATGGCGACGCCGTTCACGCTCGTGAAGATCAGCCAGGTGAACGAGTCGAGCATCGCGAGCGCGGAGTCGAGCGGCTCCCACGAGGCCGGCGGCTCGATCACGATCGTCGGCGCCTGTAACACGCGCGCGCCGGCCGCCTCCAGGAGCTCGACGAACCGCTGCGCCTGGGCGCGAGCGCGCGTGACCACGATCGTGCGGCCCTTGAGCGGCCGCGGCTCGGCGGTCGCACGGCTCACGCGGGCCATTGGGTCACCGGCCGGAGCGCCGTCACCGAGGCAGCGCCCTGCTCGAGCAGAGAATCGGCGAGCCGACGCCCCACCGCCTCCGGCGCCGCCGGGCTCGCGGCCGCGCTCCCGCGAAGGACCTTGCGCCCGTCTTCGCTGGCGACCAGCGCGGTGATCCTGAGCGTGTCGGCGGCGATGACGGCGTGAGCCGCCATCGGCGAGTTGCACGAGGCGCCCAGCCGGCGAAGGCAGGCCCGCTCGGCCAGCGCGCAGGCGCGAGTCGCCGCGTGATCGAGCCGCTCCAGCAAGGCACCGGCGCGACGATCGCCCGTACGGGTCTCGATGGCGAGGACGCCCTGGCCCACCGCGGGCACGAAGACCTCGGGGTCGAGCGGCTGCGCGTGCGGCGCGATCAGCCCGAGACGCGCCAGACCGGCCGCGGCGAGCAGCACGCCGTCGAAGGTGCCGCCCTCGAGCTTGCGGAGCCGTGTGTCGACGTTTCCGCGGATGGGCTCGACCACGAGATCGGGTCGCAGCGCCAGCGCCAGGGCGCGCCGGCGCGGGCTGGAGGTGCCGAGCACCGCTCCCGGGCGCAAGTCCTCGAAGCGCGTCCGCGCGCGCGCGACGAGGACATCGCGTGGGTCCTCGCGCTCGGGAAACGCGGCCAGCGTGAGACCCGTCGGGAGGTCGGCGGGCAGGTCCTTGAGGCTGTGAACCGCGCAGTCGAGAGCGCCGGCCAGCAGCATCTGCTCGATCTCGCGCACGAAGAGCCCCTTGCCCCCCACCTCGGCCAGAGGTACCTCCAGGAGCCGGTCACCTTCTGTCCGCACCCGCACGATCTCGACCTCAACGCCCTGCTCGCGAAGCGGGGTCGCCACCACCTGCGCCTGGGCCAGCGCCAGCGGGCTTCCGCGGGTGCCGATCTTGAAGGTCGCGCTCATTTCCGTCCGAGCCCGAAGAGTTCGTGGACGAGCTCGAGCCACGAGCGGGACGAGCCCGCGCGAGACGACTCGCGCAGCTTGGTGATGGGCGCGTGCAGGATCTTGTTGACGATCGCCGTCGACAGCGCCTCGATCGCCTCGCGCGTCTCCGGCGTCGCGGCGGGCAACCGCGCCAGGGTGCGCTTGACCTCGCCCGAGCGGATCGCCTCGAGCCGCTCCCGGAGCGATACGATCGTGGGGATCACCTCGACGTCGCCGAGCCGCGCGAGGAACTTCGCCACCTCGCGGTCGACCAGCGCCTCGGCCCGGTGGGCCTCCCGGACGCGCTCCCGGATGTTGGCGTCGACGACCTGCTTCAGGTCGTCGATGTCGTAGCAGTACACGTCGTTCAGCGTGTCGACGGCGTCCTCCACATCGCGCGGGACCGCGATGTCGATGAAGAACAGCGGCCGTCCGCGGCGCGCGTGGATGATCCGCTGGACCATCGCGCGCTTGATCACCGGCTCCGGCGCGCCCGTGGAGGTGATCACGATGTCGACCGCCGCCAGCGCGGTCGCCAGCTCGTCGAAGGGCACGGCGGTGCCGGCCAGCGCCCGGGCCATCTCCTGTGCCCGAGCCCAGGTCCGGTTGGTCACGTAGATCGGGAACGCGCCGTGCTCGACCAGGTGCCGGGCGGCGAGCTCGCTCATCTTGCCCGCGCCGACGAGGAGGACCGCCTTGCCGTCGAGCCCCGCGAAGATCTTCTTCGCCAGCTCGACCGCGGCGAACGAGACCGAGACGGCGTGCCGCGCAATCTCCGTCTCGGTGCGGACCTTCTTGGCGACCGCGAAGGCCTGCGTAAAGAGCGTATGCAGCGCCGGACCGACCGTCTCGCACGTTTGGGCGAGCGCGAACGCGTCCTTCACCTGGCCCAGGATCTGGGGCTCGCCGAGCATCATCGAGTCGAGGCTCGACGCCACCCGAAACGCATGGCGTACCGCCTCGGCGTCGGCGTGCGTGTACAGGAGCGCCTCCACCGGCGCCGTCTCGACGCCGCGGTGACGGCACAGCCGCCGGAACAGCGCGGCACGCGCCTCGCCCGGCACGTCGGCGACGGCGTACACCTCGACCCGGTTGCACGTCGACAGCACGAGGACCTCGCGGACGGTGCCCGATGCCGCGGCGTCGCGGAGGAGCTCCCGCAGCTTGTCCTCGTCGACCGCGAGCTGCTCCCGCAGCTCGACCGGGGCGTTCCGGTGTGAGAGGCCGGCGACGAAGAGCGACATCTAGCCGCCGTGCCTTCCCGGCAGGAACAGCCCGGCACCGAGCGTGAGCGCCAAGACCGCGAAGCCGAGAATCGCGAAGTACGCGGCGCGGCGGCCGTGCCAGCCCGCGGCGGCGCGCCCGGCCAGGGTCGCGGCGTACACGGCCCACGCGACGAAGGACAGCAGCGCCAGCGGGTCGAACGCGAAGACGCTGCCCCACGCGGCGCCCGCCCAGAGCACGCCGAGGATCAGTCCGATCGTCAGGAACGGGAACCCGAGCGCGAGCGTGCGGTACGTGAGCCGGTCGAGCGTCTCGAGCGCCGGCAGCCGATAGTAGAGCGCGCCCGGTCGCTTGGTCTTGAGCTGCCGCTCCTGCAAGAGGTACATCAGCGCGCCCGCGAAGTTCAGGACGAACGCGGCGATCCCGACCAGCGCCAGAAGGATGTGCACCCAGACCCATGCGCCGCGTAGCGTGGGAGCGATCAGCGGCCGTACCGGCATCGACTGGAGGCTGAGCGCGACCGCGACCGGCAGCACGAATGCGCCGAGGACCGGGAGGCCGTAGCGGCGCTCGAGCCACATCTCGAGGAGGACCACGACCCACACGGCGACCCAGACCGCCTCGGGTAGGCTCCCGAGCGGCGGCCGCCCGAGGTCCAGCGCCAGGGCCAGCAGCGCGACGGTATGAAGGACCCAGCCTGCCAGGGTCGCGAGCGAGGCAAGCCGATGGATGAGCTCGTCTCGCAGCACCAGGTAAGCCAGGGCGAGCCCTGTGGCGACGACGTACCCTACGATCGCGAGGGTGAGCAGAGTCTGGTACATGGCTCTAAAAGATCAAGCGTAGCGAGAGTTTACCACAATTCCGATGCGGATTATGCCCTGGTCAGCGCGGCGAGTGGCGCCGGAGCGGGCCTCCGGTAGCCGGCGCGCTCGCCGACGAGATCGAGATGGGGAGAACCCCAGTCCTCGATGAGCGCGGACTGGCCGTTCCAGCGTACCCGCCGGTCGAGCTCCTTCACGTACATGTGGCAGCGCTTGCACGCGTTGAGCAGATACCCCTGGTCCTGCGTCTCCGGTTCGAGGCGCACCAAGTCCTGAGCGCTCTCGGTGGAGCAGAACGGGCACTTTACCCGGGAGAAGAGCCAGCCACCGCCGCACAGGTGACACGCAAGACGTCGCCGGCCGTCCTCGAGCACGTCGGAGAAGCCGGCGGGGCCGCCGCAGAATGGGCACGCGCCCAGCCTCCACGCGTCATCGTTCAGGTGACCCCGCACGGACGTGAAGTAGATGTCGAGAGGCGGCCTCAAGCTGCCGTACGCGAGGAGCGCCACAAGTTCCGTCGCCAGGCCGGAGGCCTCCTCGATGAGGCCAGACCCGATGCGTCCGGGGACCGGAAAGAACGCGTGAGGTCGGATCGCGCCACGATCCCACGCCTCGGCCAGTCGTTGAAGCTCGGGCGCCGCACGCTGGCGAAGCTCGGCGACGCGCTCCATCAACGCGCCCAGCAGGTCTTCGATTTCATCGGCGCCGATCGCGGCGGGCGCCTCCGACAGCAGGGGCATTCCACGCTCCCAACGCGCGCAGCACTCCTCGGCCGACCACGCGAGCGGAGACAGTCGGATCGGCGACCATCGAGCCCACAGCTCGAGGATGTCGCCGCAGACGGAAAGCGAGTCGTGGAACGACGGCCGTCGCTCGAGCAGATCCTCCCACTCCGCCCTGAGCTTACCTAGCGTCACGTCAGTCAATCCATCATGGGGACGCGAACGCACCAAGGGCCCTTGCGGGCCCCCTGGCAGTGCGCAGAGGAGACGAGATCAGACCTGACCCGCGGCCATGATCAGGGTCTTCACGAGGAAACCACCGACCAGGACCAGCACCGACACGACCGCGGTCAATCCCGCGGACGGTCGCTTCAGCCCTACCAGCCCGAGGAGCAGCGGAAGGACGGAGCCGACGACGATCGCGCCGCCCCAGAACAGCATGCTGTACTGCCCGCTGGTGATCAGCGCCAGCGCGTTCACGGCCTGCGACGAGCCCGACGACCGAACCGACCACGCGAACCCGACCATCGCGGCGAGCTGGATTACGACGGCCAGCACGGTGGTCGTGGTGAGCCTGGCGATGCCGTCCCGGCTGCGGCGGCTCAGCGCGGCGAGCACGAGCGCCATCGCCGCAGCGCCCGACGAGGCGCCGATTGCGAGGAACAGCGCACCCAATGTGTGGGCGTTGATCCACAGCGGGCGGGCGGTGGCGCCGAGGAGCACGCCGGGGTACGCGGCGAGGAAGAAGCCGAGGAACCCGCCGATCACGCCGATGACGGTCTTGGGCCCAGACAGCGTCCGAGCCTTGCCGAGGTCCTCGAGCACAGTGAGGAGGGCCGCCAGGAACGCCGCAGCGGAGAAGCCGAGCAGGGCCCACGCGCCCATGCTCATCGGCGAGCGGGGATTGAAGGTCATCAGCATGTTCATGAACCGGACCGGCACGCCGAGGTCGACGATGAGGATCACCGGACACGGCACCAGCGCGACGAGCGCCAGGTAGTATCCGACGCGCGAGACGTCTCGGTATCGCGCGGCGTCGACGATCAGCGCCAAGGTCGCGATGACGAACGCGCCGCCGGCGAGGCCTCCCAGGAAGAAATAGACGTCGATCAGGAAGGGCCAGTGCGCGGACTGGAGCAGACCCCCCATGCTAGGCCTCCCCGCCCGGGCCGCGCTGGCGGAAGGCGACCAGCGCGCCGATCCCCACGAGCAGGGCGGAGCCGATCGACAGCAGGGAGTCCACGAAGATGTTCTTCTGCGGAAGCTTCGGGTTCTCCGGCAGCCCGTAGGTCGACGGCTTGGATAGGAGCAGGAAGAACGCGTTCAGGCCGCCCAGGAAGCCCGCCGAGTCGGCGCCGTAGAGCTGTGCGTCCTTGAAGCCCATCGCCTTGAGCGTCTCGACGCGCTTCTGCGCCTTGCCCACGAGATCGTCGCGGAAGCCGAACTGGATCGACTCGGTCGGGCACGCTTTCGCGCACGCCGGGCCGAGCCCGTTGTGGATGCGGTCGTTGCAGAACGTGCATTTCTTGGCGGTGCCGGTGTTTTCGTTGAAGCTCACCACGCCGAACGGGCACGCCGAAACGCAATAGCGGCACCCGTTGCAGACGTCCTGGTTGATGTTGACCGTGCCGAACTGCGTGCGGTAGATCGCGCCGGTCGGGCACGCGTTGAGGCAGCCCGCGTCAGCGCAGTGCTTGCAGACGTCCGACATGAGCAGCCACGCCAGGTCGCCGGTGGGCTTGGGCTCCTCGATGAAGCGCACCAGCCGGAAGGTCTTGTCGGTGAAGTGGGTGTGGTTCTGGTAGGTGCCGGTCCACTCCGGCACCTCGAGGCCGAGCTCGTTCCACTGCTTGCACGCGACCTGACACGCCCGGCAGCCGATGCACAGCGACGTGTCGGTGAACATCGCCAGCGTGCGCGCCATGACTACACCACCCCCTTCTTCACGTT
>QHSL01000036.1 GCA_003220435.1 Candidatus Rokuibacteriota bacterium
ACTACGGCGCCTACGAGCCGACGGCGCTGAAGCAGCTCATGGGCGTGTACGCGACGCGCGAGGACGCGGTGGACGCGCTGCTGCGCCGCGAGGTCTTCGTGGATCTGCATTCGGTCGTGCGCCAGGGCCTACGGGCGGGCGTGCCGGGGTACTCGCTGAAGGACGTCGAGGCGCTACCGGAGTTTCGCCGCCAGGCCGAGCTCGCGAGCGGCACCCGCGCCGTGCTGGCCTACGAGGAATGGATGCACACCGGCGCCGCCGCGCGGCTCGCCGAGATCGCGGCCTACAACGAGGAAGACTGCCGCTCCACGCTGGTGCTCCGCGACTGGCTGGTGGATCACCGGCCGGAGGGCACGCCGTGGGCCGAGGGTCCGGACGCGCGGCCGCCCGACGAAGACAAACAGGAGGCCGACGCCGAGCGCGAGGAGCTGCGCCAGGCGCTGCTCGCGGGCGAGAGCGCTGGGTCGCCGCGCTGGCTGGCCGCCGAGCTGCTCGAGTATCACCGGCGCGAGGCCCGCCCGGCCTGGTGGTGGTTCTTCGCGCGCTGCTCGATGTCGCTCGACGAGCTGGTGGAGGACGGCGAGGCGATCAGTCGGATCCAGCCCGAGGGTGCCCCGCGACGCGTGGGGAGCTCGCTGCACCACCGCTTCAGCTTCCCGGCCCAGCAGCACAAGCTCGGGCCCGGCGACACGCCCATCGATCCGGTGTCGGGGAAGGGCGCCGGCACGATCATGGAAATGGACGAGGTGGAGGGCGTGCTCATCCTCCGCCGAGGCACGAGGCTCGCGTCCGAGCCACTCCCGACAGCACTGATCCCGACGGGGCCTTACAAGACGGATGCGCAGCGAAGCGCACTGGCGCGCCTGGGCGCCTCGATCCGTGCGGGCGACGGTCGCTACCGCGCGCTGGAAGACATCCTCGCCCGGGCGCGGCCGCGCCTGACCGGAGGGTACACCGGCCCGATCCAGACGACGGACCTTCGCGAGCAGCGCGAGCGCGCCGCCACGCTCGACGCGAGCTATCTCTTCATCCAGGGGCCGCCGGGCACCGGCAAGACGTGGACCGGTGCCCGGATCATCGTCG
This sequence comes from Candidatus Rokuibacteriota bacterium, assembly GCA_003220435.1. GTDB lineage: Bacteria > Methylomirabilota > Methylomirabilia > Rokubacteriales > CSP1-6 > AR31. Next base: position 1,084 of record QHSL01000036.1, read on the forward strand.
ATCTCGTGCGCCGCGGCCGGCGCGTGGGGGTCGCGGCCACGAGCCACAAGGCCATCCACAATCTGCTCGACGAGATCGGCCGCGCCGCGCGCGAGGAAGGTGTGCGGGTCCGCGGCGTCAAGAAATCCGGCACGGGCGCCGAGACCGAGTACGAAGCCGACTGGATCACCAACCTCGGCGACAACCGCAAGATCGTGCAGGCGGCGTCGCGCGTGCAGCTCGTGGCCGGCACGGCGTGGCTCTTCGCCCACGAAGAAGGCGACGGCCTCGTCGACACGCTGGTGATCGACGAAGCCGGGCAGGTGTCGCTCGCCGACGCCCTCGCCATGGGTACTGCCGCGCGCAACGTGATCCTGCTCGGCGACCCATCGCAGCTCGCCCAGGTCTCCCAGGGCACGCACCCAGAGGGCACGGGGCTATCCGTGCTCGAGCATCTGCTCGGCGTCCACCAGACCGTGCCCGACGACATGGGGATCTTCCTCGACCGCACGCGGCGCATGCACCCGGACGTGAGCCGGTTCGTCTCCGAGATCGTGTACGAGGGCCGGCTCACCGGGCTTCCCGAGCTCGCCATGCAGGCGACGGCCTTCGGCACGGGGCTGCGCTTCCTGCCCGTGGAGCACGTCGGCAACGTGGCCATGGCGCCGGAGGAAGCCGAGCGCGTCGCGCAGGAGATCCGCGCGATGCGAGGCGGGTCGTGGACCAACCGCAAGGGCGAGACGCGTCCACTGACGGAATCCGACTTCATGGTGGTCGCGCCCTACAACGCGCAGGTGCGCCGGCTGCGCCAGGCGCTGCAGGCCGCCGGGCTGGGCGACGTCCCCGTGGGCACCGTCGACAAGTTCCAGGGGCTCGAGGCGCCCGTGGTCTTCTACTCGATGGCCACCTCGAGCGCCGAAGACGTGCCGCGCACCCTCGACTTCCTCTTCTCGCGCAACCGCCTCAACGTCGCCGTCTCGCGCGCGATGTGCCTGGCCTTCATCGTCGCCAGCCCGCGCCTGCTCGAATCACACGCGCGCACGGTGGAGCAGATGCGGCTGATCAACGCGTTGTGCCGGTTCGCGGAGATGGCGGGCGGCTAGATCCTTCGTCGCCTTTGCCACTCTGCTGGATCGCGACTCACATGGAGTACTGCGAGAACGACGACGTCGTCGGACTCGACCGCGAAGTAGACCGCATAGGGAAAGCGACGGAGTAGAGCACGCCGAATTCCAGACTCGAGGTCTCGATATCTCAAAGGATCCGCGACGATCCGATCGTACGTGGTGCTTAGCTGATCGAGGAACTGCAGGCCGAGCCCGGCTCTTTCGCTCTCATACCACTGGTATGCTGCCGCGACGTCGAGGTCCGCTCGCGGCTCGGCTACCAGCCAATACTCGGTCACCGATCGGGACTTGCCAGCTTCCGGAGCACATCACGGGCAGGCCGCGCGCGGGTCGGATCTCGTCGATACGCCGCAAGTCGCTCCTTGGCGAGACGCAGGTGCGATTTCGGCACCGGGAGCTGTCCGGGTCTCTCCGCGATACGATCCCAGAGCGTTTGCAGATAGCGGATCTGCTCGGCCTTCGAGAGCGTCCTGAACCCTGCAGGATCAGCGACGGCGGTGCGCGCCGTTCCCCTTTTGCCTTTTCTCGGTTTGGAGGCCATGGGTTGAGTCTATTCAGCCGGGTGTCGTCGCGTCAATGTGCCCGCTGGGATACAGAGTTCTGGTTGGCGCCGGTCGCAATGGCGCGTAACCTTGGGTTCACAGCGGTCGAACTCCGCCGCGTTCAGCGACTCGTCGTTGAGCACGTGCCAGGACTGCTAGAGGCTTGGAATGAATACTTCGGAGGGTCGCCCGGGCGAGCGTGTGAGGGATGTCCGGTTTACCGAGGACACCACTCGTATGGTATCCACGCCTCCTATCGGCGACCGCTGAGCAGCGCGCCAACTGGCGTGTGGCCGGGGGAGGCTTCGGTATCCACTGGCCTGATGTCGATGAAGATTTGAGTACAGAGGGCCTGCTCCGCGGCGCGCCGGCTCCGCGGGGCTCTGCGTCAACCCGTCGCGCAGCCGGCTAGCTTTCGCAGCTGCGGCCTCCCGCTATCTCAGCCCCCCCGACACCAGCAGCGTCTCCCCGGTCATGTACTTCGAATCGGACGATGCCAGATACACCGCCGTCGGTGAGATATCGTCCGGCTGACCCACGCGGCCGAGCGGCGCCTGCGTCTCGACCATCTTCTGGAAGTCGCTTCCGACGAAGCCCGCGGCATGCACCCCTTCCGTCTCGATCATTCCCGGGTTGATCGAGTTCACGCGAATCTTCCGCGGGCCGAGCTCCTTGGCGAGCACGCCCGTGATCGCGTCGACGGCGGCCTTCGTCGCCGTGTACACCGTGGAGTTCGGCGGCCGCATCGAGCTCGCGCCGGAGCCGATGTTGATGATGCTCCCGCCCTCGGACCCCATGTGCTTCACGGCCTCCTTCGTCGTCAGCAGCAGACCGAGGACGTTGAGGTTGAACTGCCTGTGAAAGAGGTCCTCGGTCACCTCCTCGAGCGGCACGAACTCGTAGACGCCGGCGTTGTTGACCAGAATGTCGAGCCGGCCGAACGCCTTCCTTGCCTCGGAGAAGAGGCGCTCGATGTGCGCCTGCTTCGACACGTCGCCTTGCACCGCGATCGCCTTGCTCCCGCGGCCCGCGATCTCCGCAACGACACGATCGGCGCCCTGCTTGCTGGACGAATAGTTGACGACCACCGACGCGCCCTCGTCCGCCAGCGCCTTCGCGATGCTCGCCCCGATCCCCTTTGACGCTCCCGTCACGACTGCCACCTTTCCTTCCAGCTTCTTACTCATGTCCTCCGCTCCTCAGCTCGATTCCGCTCCATGCTCCTTCAGACGTCGTACGCGCCACGATGGATGCCGCGCGCATGGCCGCGGGACAGCGGTTCGACCGGATGATGGCGGGCGGGTACTTTGCCCGATCCGACGGCAACCTGGACTGGGTCTGCCCGACCACGAGCGCCTGAGATGTCATCCCTTCACGTACGCGAGCTTCTCCGCGACCTTGCCGTCGCGTACGGTTAGCACGTCCACTCCGCGGATGTGTCCTCCTCGATCGTCCCAGTGAAAGGTCCATCGGCACACCGCGCGATCGCCGGCAGCGAAGAGCTCTTCGGTCTCGAAGCGTGCCTTCGGCGTCGCCGTGAAGAACCGCTCCCAGAAGCCCCGTACCGCCGCGCCCACGAAGCGCTCGCCGTCGGGTGGGGGCACGGTGTTCTCGAAGACACAGTCCGAGGTCATCAGCGCCATGACGGCATCCACGTCGTGTCGGTTGAAGGCATCGTTGAACCGGCGGACGGCGTCCAGCGTCTTCTGCGTCTGTGGGTCAGGCATGGTGGTCGCCTCGTTCCCGAGTGTACTTGCCGCGACGGCTACTGGCCGCACGCCCGCGGATGTAACACGTCGATCGCGTAACCCACGTCGAGGTGCTCCCCGAGCCACAGCGGCATCGCGGTGCAGGAGTGCAGGACTAGCCCGTGCGCATGGTTCTGCTTTCGCAAGACCTTGACGGGATCCGCCGGCACCTTCGGCAGGGGCGGCACCTCAGGCAGCGGCCGGCCGTCCGGACGGCGGAATCGAAGCTCACCGCCGGGATCGCGCTCGACCTGATAGCCCTCCTCGTGAACCGCCCGATGGTGGCGGCGACAGAGCATGGCGAGGTTCGAGAGCGTTGTCGGCCCTCCCTGGGCCCAGTGGCGGATGTGATGCCCCTGGCCGAAGCGCACTCCGCAGCCCGGGAAGCGACAGCCACGGTCTCGGTGGTGGAGCGCGCGCCGTAGCGCCGGCGGAATCGTCCGAGTCCGGGCGGCGACTTCCACCACTCGCCCGTCCCGGGCGTGCTGCATCACGACGCGGCTCGCGTCGCACGCCAGGCGCCGAGACGTTTCCGCGGAAACGTGCTCGCCGTTCTCGAGCAGGGACTGGCCGGGCGCCTCGGGATCGGCGAGCGCCGGGGCGTCGACGTGAACCACGACCTGGTAGCGCTCGCCCGGGGCCCCGGGATCGATGCCGTGGTGGAGGGCCGTCTCCGCGAGCAGCGCCAGCGCGTCGGCCTGCTGCTGCTCCATCGTAGGTGGTTCGTCGGCGGGCGTCCCAACGCCGGGCATTTCCATGGCAGACGTTTCCGCGGGAACGTCCGACGACTCAGCACCCACGACGAAAGTTCGGTGAGCGCGCCGATACAGCGTCTCGCGCCCGGCGGTCAGCGCCTGGATGAGGACCTCGCCGACCTCGGGCTCGAGCCGGCCGCGAAGCCTCACCATGCCGTCGTCATCGCGATACACGTGCAACGCCCGGCTCCGATGCCGTGTGGCCGACTCGCGGGCCTCCGCGTTCCGATCCACGCGCCGCCAGCCGCGCACGATGCGTTCGACGTGCTCGGCGGTGCCGGCACGTCCGACTCCAAGCAGCCGCTCTTCTGTCTGCGGCGTCGCCACGCGGGTGAGCGCGCGGACCTTTGAGTACGAGAGCTCGCCGCGGGCGAAGGCCCGGGCGATGCGCGGCAGTGTGCCGAGCGCGCGCGCGACGCGCACCTTCTCTCGCGCGGCGCCCATGTCGAGTCCTACCCGCCAGCTCAACCAGTGGGCGCAAGAGCGGCTGCCGTGGTTGCCCCAACCCCCGCGGGCGTCGAACTCGCGGATGAGATCCAGAAGGCGCGCGGTCGCGGCTTCGAGGTGCGCCGAGAGCTCGGCGATCTGGTCGCCGAGTCGGTCGAGCTCGGCAGTGGCGCCGGCGGGCGGGAGCACGTTGGCAGTGAGCATGTTCATCGTGAGTCGCCTCCTGCTGAGGTGACTCTACACCTCGAGTTCAGAGCCACCTGCGCGGCGCGACAAGCGACGATCGCAACGCGATCTGCGTTTTCGCGACGTACCGAACCGGCGCGCATTGTAAACCTCGCGCGGCCCGCTGAGCGCGGTTCTCACGCCTCGCGGCGGACACGTGGCAACCGTGCTCGGAAAATATGTCAAGCGGAAAATGCAAGTGAAGCTGCCGCCGCGCTGCCGAGACCAATTTAAGAGACACATCGCACCCACGGCCAACTCCCATGTTGTCGCCGCCCGATCTTCGTTGTATAGAGACGGCGGCGAGTCCGTCCGGGCGCGGGGAGGGATCTCAAAGGGCGGCGCGGGATCTCAATGCGCGGGGGAGGATCTCACATGACGGCTGACCCGACGCGAAGCGTGGTGGACGCCGACGGCCACGTCCTCGAGCCCGCAGACACCTGGCTCAAGTACCTCGAGCCGACCTATCGTGACCGGGCGATCCGCATCGCGCGGGACGACAACGGCTTCGAAGTGCTCCTCATCGACGGGCAGCCGCTCAAGACGCTCCGCGGCGAGCTCGGCGCGCTCGGCGGGATCGGCATGGACACCGCCAAGCTCCTGACCCGGGGCCAGATCAGCTATGCCGAAGGCAGCCCACCGGGCGCTTACGATCCCGCCGCGCGGCTGCGCGTCATGGACGCCGAAGGCATCGACGCCGTCCTTCTCTACCCCACTATCGGGATCTGCTGGGAAGGTCACGTCACCGACGGCGCCCTCGCGACCGCCTACACGCGCGCCTACAACCGCTGGCTGGCCGAGTTCTGCCGCGCCGACCCCACGCGCCTCTACCCGGTGGCGCACGTCTCGCTCCTCGACCCGGAAGGCGCGGTGGAGGAGACGATCCGCGCGCGCCGCGACGGCTGCGTGGGCATCTACCTCTCCCCGGACCTCGCGGCACGTGGCGGGCGCCACTTCGACGACCCCGTCTTCGCGCGGTTCTGGGAGACGGCGCAGGACCTCGAGATGCCCGTTGGCTTCCACGTCGTCGTGCGGGACCGGCAGTGGTTCCGGCAGTGGCAGCGGCACGACCCATCGGATGGCCTCTTCAGCATCGTCTTTCTCGCCATCGACGTCATGGCCGCCTTCACCCAGATGCTGAGCGCGGGCATGTTCGAGCGCTATCCGCGCCTGCGCTGCGTGGTGCTCGAGGCCGGATCGAACTGGATCGCCGCCTGGCTCGACCGCCTCGACCACAAGTACCGCGTCCTCGCCCACCAGACGCCCATCCGTATGCCGCCGAGCGCGTACTTCTACCGGCAGTGCCTGATCTCGGCGGACCCCGACGAGTCGGTGACCGCCCAGATGATCGAGCACCTGGGGGCCGATTACTTCGTCTGGGCGTCGGACTATCCGCACATCGACGCTTCGTTCGGCGTCGTGCGTGAGCTGAAACAGCGTCTCGCGCCCCTGTCAGAAGAGGCGCGCCGAAAAGTCCTCGGCCTGAACGCCCGGCGATTCTACCGGCTCGCGGGCTGACGCCCGGCTATAGTGAGCCACAACGGCCGCGACCAAGGAGGGGAGCGATGACCACGAACCGTACGTCCTACGTCTACGTCGGCCTGGCAGGCGAAACCGCCCCGAACCGCCCCATCAAGTCGGGCCTCTACCGCATGGCCTTGGGCGACGATCGCTGGGAGCTCGCGACGCGCGGCCTGCCCGAGGCGCCCGCGATCCGGGCGATTGCCACGCATCCCGAGGACCCGGGCACGGTGTATGTCGGCACGCAGCACGGTCCCTACCGCACCACGGATCATGGCGACCACTGGGAGAAGGTCGACATCGCGGATCACGGCCTGCCGGTCTGGTCGCTGCTGTTCGATCCGCGTGACCCGCGCGTGATGTACGCGGGCTACGAGAACTGCGGGATCTTTCGCAGTGAAGACGGTGGCGAGCGCTGGCGGGAGCTGCCGGTGACGGTCCGCTTCCCTGAGATCACCGTGGGTCCCGGCGCCAACCCGGCCAAGCGGGTGCTGAAGCTGGCGGCCAGCCCCACCGACCCGGACGAGATCTACGGGGCCATCGAGGTCGGAGGCGTCATTCGCAGCCTGGACGCGGGTGAGCACTGGGAGAACATGAGCCACGGCACGTATCTGAATGATGACACCGTGGACATGCACGCGGTGCTGGTGGCGCGGTGGCGTCCGGGGACGGTGTTCGCGATCGCGCGGGCGGGGCTGTTCAGCAGCACGGACCGGGGCGGGCACTGGGCCAGCGGCCGCCTCGAGCCGCTGAATCCCAAGGGCCAGACGTACTGCCGCGACATCCGTGAAGTCCCGGGCGATCCGAAGACCATCTGGGTGGCGGCGGGCGCGAATTTCCAGAGCGACGTGGGCGCGCTGTTCCGCAGCAAGGACGGGGGCGCCAGCTGGGCGCGGGTGAAGATGGGCATCGAGCCGAAGACGACGATGATCGCGCTGACCTTCGACCAGCGGCAGCCCAAGCGCATGTTCTGCGCGACCGGTGGCGGCGAGGTGTTCGCGAGCGAGGACGGCGGCGAGAGCTGGGCGGTGCGTCCGCTGCCCGAGGGGGCAACGCAGGTCTACGCGATGGCGTGCGGCTAGCGCGGAAGCCGTCAGGCTAGTCCGAGCTGCCTGACGTGCAATGCCCACGGTGCCGGACCGAGAATCGCGAGGGCCGGCGCTTCTGCGGCGAGTGCGGGCTGTCCTTCGGCTCGACGTGCCCGGCATGCGGCTTCCTGAACGAAGGCAATGAGAAGTTCTGCGGCGGGTGCGGCCGATCCCTCACCCAGCTCGCGCCCACCGCCGGGCCAAAGTTCCAGTCGCCGCAGGCCTACACGCCGAAGCACCTTGCCGAGAAGATCGTCGGCTCGAGAGGCGCCCTGGAAGGCGAGCGCAAGCAGGTGACCGTGCTGTTCGCGGACCTGAAGGGCTCGATGGAGCTGCTGGCCGATCGCGACCCCGAGACCGCGCGCTCGATTCTCGATCCTGTTCTCGAGCGCATGATGAACGCGGTCCATCACTACGAGGGCACCGTCAATCAGGTGATGGGCGACGGGATCATGGCGCTGTTCGGGGCCCCGGTCGCCCACGAGGACCACGCCGTGCGCGCCTGCTACGCCGCCCTGCGCATGCAGGAGCTGGTGAAGGCCTACGCCGAAGGGGCGTTTCGCGCTCACGGCGTCACGGTCAGGATGCGGGTGGGGTTGAACTCCGGAGAGGTCGTGGTCCGTTCGATCCGCTCGGACCTCCGCATGGACTACTCGGCCGTCGGCCAGACCACCCACCTGGCCGCTCGCATGGAGCAGCTCGCTCCGCCGGGCGCGATCTGGATCACCGCACCCACGTTGCGCCTGGTCGAGACCTTCGTGGAGGTCCGGCCGCTCGGCCCTGTCCCGATCCAGGGTCTCGACGCGCCCGTCGAGGTCTACGAGGTCGTCGCGGCTGGGCACGTGCGAACCCGATTTCAGGCGTCCGCCATTCGGGGCCTGAGCCGCTTCGTCGGGCGCGATGCGGAGCTGGAGCACCTCCGCGCAGCGCTCGAAGCAGCGCGGCGCGGCCGCGGTGAGGTCATGGCCGTTGTCGGTGAGCCGGGCGTGGGCAAGTCCCGACTGTTCCACGAGCTGACCCACTCTCACCGGGCCGCCGGGTGCCTTGTCTTGCAGGCCAGCGCCGTCTCCTATGGCCGGGCCGCCAGCTATCTCCCCGTCGTCGATCTCCTGAAATCGTATTTCCGCATCGACGAGCGTGACGACGTCCGATCCATTCGCGCCAAAGCGACCGGGCATCTGCTCACGCTCGACGAGGGACTCAGGGACCTGCTCCCGCCGATTCTCTGGTTGCTCGACGCCCTGCCCGAGGGCGATGGCCTTCGTGATCTCGAGCCGCCTCAGCGGCGGCAGCTCACGCTGGATGCCGTGAAGCGCCTGTTCCTGCGTGAGAGCCAGGTCCAGCCCCTCGTTCTGGTGCTGGAGGACCTGCACTGGATCGATGCCGAGACTCAAGCCCTGCTCGACAGCCTGGTGGAGAGCGTGCCCGCGGCGCCGCTGCTGCTACTCGTCAACTATCGTCCCGAATATCGCCACGACTGGACCGGCAAGACCTACTATCGCCAGCTCCGGATCGATCCGTTGCCGCCGGCGAGCGCGGAGACGCTGCTAGACGCCCTGGTCGGTGACGGCGCTGAGCTCGCCCCGCTCAAGCGCCTGCTGATCGAGCGGACGGAGGGCAACCCGTTCTTCCTCGAGGAGAGCGTTCGGACGCTGGTCGAGACCGGCGCTCTTGCCGACGAGCGCGGCGCGTACCGGCTGATTAAGGACCCGCGGGCGATCCAGGTCCCCGCGACGGTGCAGGCGCTCCTGGCGGGGCGCATCGACCGACTCCCGCCCGAAGAAAAGCGCCTCCTCCAGGCCGCCTCGGTGATCGGCAAGGACGTGCCGTTATCCCTGCTCCAGGCCGTTGTCGAGGACGGCGAGGCGGATCCCGACCGTGGGCTAGCGCATCTGGCCGCTGCCGAATTCCTCTACGAGACGCGCCTCTATCCGGAGGTGGAATACACCTTCAAGCACGCGCTGACGCACGAGGTCGCCTATGCGAGCCTCGTGCAGGAACGGCGGCGCGCGCTCCACCTGCGGATCCTCGAAGCGCTGGAGCGCCGGCAGGCCGATCATCCGAGCGAGGAGGTCGAGCCTCTCGCTCGCCACGCGCTAGGCGCCGAGGCGTGGGACAGGGCCGCCCGGTACCTTCGCCAGGCGGGACAAAGGGCGATCGCGCGGTCCTCGTATGCGGCAGCGGCCGAACTGCTCCGTGAGGCGCTGCGGGCGCTCGAGCGGCTGCCCGACGCCCGTGAGACCCTCGCGCAGGCCATCGACCTCAGACTCGAGCTGCAGATCGCGCTCGTCCCGCAGGGGAGATTCCACGACGCGCTGGCCGTCATCCGCGAGGCCGAAGGGCTGGCGATCAAGCTCGATGATCGCGCGCGCCTGGGACGGGTGCTGGCCGACATCTGCGCGCGCTTGAGGAACGTCACCGGCGAGCACCTTCAGGCGATCGAGGTCGGGCGGCGTGCCCTGGCGATCGCCGCCGAAGGGGGCGACCGTGCGCTCGAGCTCGAGGCCCAGTACCGCACCGGACAGGCGTACTTCGCGATCGGCGACTACGGCCGTGCTCTCGACCTGCTGTCCCGGTGTGCGGCAGGAACAGATGAGGCGCGCGTCGCGCTCTCGCCGCTCTTCGAGTCGTGGGCGCACACGTGGCTCGCCTTGACCCTGTCGAGTATCGGGCGATTCGTCGACGCGCGGTCGCATGCCCAGACCGCACTCCGGATCGCGGAAGGCGCGGACCATCCCTTCACGCTCGCCGAGGCGTTGACGGGGCTCTCGAGCGTCTCTCTCGCGCAAGGAGACGTCGACGGAGCGATCGAGATGCTGGAGCGTGCGCGCGTCCTCCTCGGCCGGTGGAACCTCCAACCCTGGGCGGTCGTCGCTCGCCTCGGACATGCCCGCGCCCTCGCCGGGCACGGGGTCGAGGCCCGAGACCTTCTCGAAGATGTGGCGCGCTCAGCGACCACGATGAGCTCGATGGGGGTGGGGCGTGCCATGGAGCTCGCGTGGCTCGGCGGAGCCCTCATGCTCGAGGGTCGCCTCGATGAGGCGCTGCAACGCGCCCAGGAGGCCAACGCCCTCGCGCGGCGGCACGGGGAGCGCGGGCACGAAGCATGGAGTCTGCACATGCTCGGCGCGATCGTCGCCCGTCCTGATGCTCCGGATTTCGAGAAGGCGGAAGCGCACTACCGCGCCGCCCTGGCCCTGGCCAGTGAGCTCGGCATGCGCCCGCTCGTCGCCCACTGCCATTTCGAGCTGGGCAAGCTCTTCCGTAAGAGTGATCGGCCCGAGGACTCACGAGAACATCTGGTGGCGGCGACCACGCTGTATCGGGAGATGGATATGCGCGCGTGGCTGGATCGGGCGGAGGCGGAGATGCGGCAGTTGGCGTGAGGGCCGTTTACTCGAACGGCTTCCCGTACTTCTCGCTGTGCGCGATCTCGCGTAGCGCCTTGCGCTGTTTCTTGCCCCTGCCCACCGCACGCGCGGGGTAGCCGAAGGGAAGGACCGCGAGCACGTCCAGACTGGCCGGGATCTCCAGCAACGTCCTGGCCTTCTCCATCCCGCCGAAACCGACCCAGTTCGAGCCGACGCCATCAGCCCATGCCGTGATCAGCATGGACTGGATGGCGCGGCTCGCGTCCGAAACTCCGAAGCGGCTCTTCTTGTCGGTCGCCACCACGACGGCCAGCGGCGCCTGGGCGATATAAGGTCCGCTCGAGGCCGAAGCGCCGAGCTTGCGCAGCATCTCGCGGTCGCGGACCACGATGAAGTGCCAGGGCTGGCCGTTCATGCCGCTGCCGGTGAGGCGGCCCGCCTCGACGATCCGTTTCACGACGGCCTCGGGCACGGGCTTGTCCTGGTAGCTGCGCACGGCCAGGAGCGTGCGAACAGCCTCGAAGGCGTCCAGAACAAGGCCCCCTAGAGCTTCGCGACGGCCGCTTTGGCGACGTCCTCGTCCTGCTGGGAAGTCCCGCCGCCGACGCCGCAGGCGCCTTCCACCACGCCGTTGCGGATGATCGGCACGGCGCCCATGCTCGGGATCATGTGGCCGCCCTCGGCGGCGACGATGCCCTGGATGATCGGGGTGCCGGCGCGCTCGGTCAGCTCGCCGCTGGCGCGCCCGAAGGCGGCCGAGGCGATGGCCTTGCCCTGGGAGCCGTAGACGCTGCCCCAGATGGCGCCGTCCATGCGGTTGAACGCCATCAGGCGCCCGCCGGCGTCGCAGACCGCCGCGCTGACCTTGATGTTCATCTCCTGAGCCTTGGTGATGGCCGCTTGGACGATACGATTGGCTTCGCTGAGCGTCAGGGCCATGGCGTGACCTCCTTATTCCGCGGTTGTTCCACCATCGATCACCAGCTCGCTTCCGGTCATGTAGGACGACTCGTCGGATGCGAGGTATATCACACCGTAGGCGACTTCCTCGGGCGTTCCCACGCGTCCCATGGGCAGGCGTCGCAGGCGCTGCTCCCACTGGGCCTTGTTCTCGAGCGAGTCCTTGATCATGTCGGTCGCGATCGGCCCGGGGTGAACCGAGTTGCAGCGGATGTTGTCCCTGGCGTGCTGGATCGCAGTCGACTTGGTGAAGAGGCGCACCGCGCCCTTGGTCGCGGTGTAGGCGGCGGTGTTCTGAGGGCTCCCGACCAGCCCGGCCACGGACGAGATGTTGATGATGGAGCCGCCGCCCGCCTGGCGCATCGCCGGGATCGCGGCCTTGGTGCCGAGGAACACGCCCTTGACGTTGACCGCCATGATGCGGTCCCAGTCCTCCTCGGAGGTCTCCTCGATGGGCTTGCGGAAGAGAATGCCGGCGTTGTTGACGAGCACGTTGAGCTTGCCGTACGCCTGTACGGCCGTCGCCACCGCGGCACGCCAGTCGGCCTCGCGCGTCACGTTCAGGTGGAGGTAGGTCGCCTTGCCGCCGTTGGCGGTGATCTCCAGGGCAACCTTCTTGCCTTCGTCGTCGAGGACGTCGCCGAGCACCACCGCGGCGCCCTCGCGAGAGAACATGCGGCCTTCGACGGCGCCCTGGCCGCGCGCGCCGCCGCTGATCAGCGCTACTTTTCCGTCGAGTCGTCCCATCGCGTGTCTCCTACTGTGGATTGGTGCGCAGCCAGTCGATGTAGGCCGCGACGCCCGTCTCGATCGTGTGCTCGGGCTGGTAGCCGACTTCCTTGACGCGGGACAGATCCGTGGCCGGGTTCGTCGAGTTGCCGGGCGTCCGCCCCGGCTTCAGAGCAGAGCCGCGCGCGCCCGGCACGGCCTTGCGCACCGCCTCGACGACGTCCTTGTTGGACGCGGCGCGCCCGGAGGCGATGTTGTAGACGCGGTGAGCGAGCCGCTCCGCGGTGTGCACCATCTGGATGCCGCGCGCCACGTCCTTCACGTAGGTCCAGTCGGCCTGGTCGTCCTCGAAGATCTTGCCGTCGGGGCGATCGTTGAAGTCGGGCTCGGCGTTCCGGGCGGCCGCGTGGCAGAGACGGCTGACCGGGTTGTGCATGCTGTAGTAGAGCGGACCGTAGATGCTCCCGATGCGGAGCGCGACCACGTCGAGCTTGTTCTGCGCGGCGTAGTAGTGGGCGTGCATCTCCATGCCCTTCTTGAACGCCGAGACCTGGGTCGGTGAGGGGATCGGGAGCCCGACGTCCTCACGGAAGGGCCCGGCGGGCAGGCCGCCGTAGACGGCGACCGAGCTGCCGAGCGATACGCGGCGAAGAGCGAACGTGCGGGCGGCCTCCAGCACGTTCTGCAGACCTTGCGTGTACAGGTGGTAGTCGGCCTGGGTCGAGACGCTGCGCGCCGGCGGCGCCATCAGGTTGACGATGCTGTCGATCTGGTGGCGGCGCACCACCTCGAAGACTTCGTAGGGGTTGGTCACGTCCATGCGGGCGATGAAGACCCGCGTGCCGATGGCGCCCTTGAAGAGGTCGGGCACCCGGTGCGTGCTGTGCTGGGTGATGACGACCTTCTCGCCGACCTCTACGAAGCGCAGCGCGGTGTTGAGCCCGATGAATCCCATGCCGCCGATGATGAGAATCATGACCGGACGTGTACCACCACCGGCCGGCCATGACAACTGGGATTCAGCGGCGGGCGGTGACCTTCCGGATCGCCTTGCTGAGGGCGTCGAGGGTGACGGGCTTGCTGACGACGGCGTCGACGCCCCGCGGGCGCTCGCCCTTGGCGCCCATGAGATCGCCGAAGCCGGTGAGCATGACGACGGGGATGTCCGGCGCGGTTTGCTCGATGGCCGCCGCCAGCTGGTCGCCTCCCATCTCCGGCATCGCGCGGTCGGTCACGACCAGCTCGAAGCGACCGGCCGCGAACCGGTCGAGCCCCTCGCGGCCGTTGGCGGCAGTCTCGACGATGTGCCCCTGGCTACCGAGCTGGGCGACGACGGACATGCGCACCGTCGGATCGTCGTCCACCAGCAGGACGTGGAGCGGACGCGAGGGCTCGCCCGACTCGACCGTCGAGCCGACCGCGACCGGCTGGGAGTCGATGGGCAGCAGCGCGATGAACGTGGCGCCCCGGCCCGGCTCGCTCTCGACCGTCAGGGTGCCGCCGTGCCGCTCGACGGTGGCGTGCACGAGCGAGAGCCCGAGGCCGGTGCCGTGCTGGCCTTTCGTCGAGAAGAAGGGCTCCAGGCAGCGCTGGCGGACCTCCTCCGACATGCCGGTGCCAGTGTCGCTGACCTCCAGCCGCACCTGGTGGCGGCCCTCGGGGCGCGCCCGCACGGTGATCGTGCCGCCCTCGGGCATCGCGTCGACGGCGTTGAAGATGAGGTTGGCCAGCATCTCCCGGATCCCGGCCGCGTCGCCCTTGATCTTCGGCACGTCAGCCACGCGCTTGACGACGGAGATGCCGATGCCCTGGCCGAGCGCCTGGTTCTTCCACCGCGGCTGCGTGAGCGCGACCACCTCGTCGACGCAGCGCTCAAGATCCACCGCGCCGTCGGCGGCGGCGCCATCGCCCCGGTCGCGATAGAGCTCGCGCAGGCGGCGGATGACCGACGCGGCGTCGAGGGCGGCGGTGTTGATCAGCTGCGCGTACGTCTGCGCCGTCTCCTTCGGCAGGTCGGGGGTACGCATCAGGAGCTCGGCGAAGCCCACGATCGGCGAGAGCGAGTTGTTGAAGTCGTGGGCGATGCCGCTGGCCATCTGCCCCATCGCGCGCAGCCGCTCCTGCTGGAGCACCTGCCGCTGGGTCGCCTTCAGCTGCTCCAGCGTTTCCTCGAGCATCCGGTGGCTCTGCTGCAGCGCCGCCTCCGACTGGTGGCGTGCGGTGATGTCGTTGAAGCTGACGACCACGCCGGTCAGCTGGTCGCGCTCGATCATCGGCGTGCTCACGTAGTCCACCGGCACGTAGCTGCCGTCCACGCGGCCGAAGATCTGGTCGTTCGCGTGGTGGGCCCGGCGGTCCTTGAGCGGGGCGAGGAGCGGAGAATCCTCGTCGGGCAGCCGCGTGCCGTCGATCGTCAGATGATGCACGACCTGGCCGATCGTCTTTCCGCTGACCGTCTGCGCGTCCACGCCGAGGATCCCGGCGGCCGCCGGGTTGATGAAGGTGATCCTGTTCTCCGTGTCGACTCCGAAGATGCCTTCGCCCGCTGCCTGTAGGATCAGCGCGGTCTGGGCGAACGCCCGCTCGTTGAACCGCCAGGCGATGACGCTGCCCACGCAGGACCACAGCACGAACAGCGCGTGGATGCCCGCCCAGGTCCACGGCGCGTTGAGCGCCGCCTCGTGGTTGTAGACCGACTGCGGCCAGAGCACGCCGACGACGCCGTGGTGGACGGCGACGAAGGCGACGGCCAGCAGGTACGGGATCCAGTCCTGGCAGAGGGCCAGGAACGTGAGCATGACGAAGAAGTGGAAGTGGAACTCGATGTAGCCGCCGGAGAGATGCACGAGGATCGCCGACGCGCTCATCAGGCCGAAGCCGACGAACGTCGCCTGCACCGTGCGTCCCGCCCGGCGCCAGCAGGCCAGCACGCCGAAGCCCGCCACGATCAGCGCTTCGCCGCCGACGTGTAACGCGTTGTCCTCGGCGAAGAGCGCAGCGAAGCCCAGCTCCCAGCGGTAGCCGAGCACCAGGCTGGCCAGGGCAATGATCACGGCGTGGAAGAACGTGAGCCCAACCAGGAAGCGATGGCGCGCGCGCCAGACCCTTTCCGGAAGCGAGCCGCCGGAGGGGACCTGGGAGTAGAGACGCCGCAGAAGGGTCATGGCGCGGGAAGGAGCAAGGGCGATGCCGTGTCGCTGAACGAAGATTCGCGGGTTTATCCCGAGGCGCGGGACTGAACGCCGCGGCTCGAGCCATTTCTGGTCCACTCCGTGGCCATTTCTGGTCCACTCCGTGGCACAGCCGGTAGCCGATTGTCCACACGGACTCCAGAAGGGCTATTCTCTGCGGTGGGGGAGGGAGCTATGCGAGAGGGCATCTTCGTCGTGGACGGCGATGGCCACGTCATGGACTTCGCACACCGCTGCTACCAGAAATATCTTCCGGAACAGTACCGCCGTCGGACCGCGTTCTTCCCCGGCGCCTACTGGGATCGCCGCCAGGCTCCCAACGGGGACATGGGACGCGACCCCAACACGCCGCAGGAAATGATGGTCGATATGGACCAGGAGGGCATCGATCTCGCGTTCCTCTATCCCACATCGGCGCTCCGGATCGGTGAGATCCGCGAAGCCGACTACCAGACGGCCCTCTGCCGCGCCTACAACGACTTCATCGCGGACTGGTGCAAGGCCGATCCCACGCGGCTCAAGGCCGTGGCCATCGTGCCCTACCTCGACCCGACCGAAGGCGCGCGCGAGCTCGACCGGGCGGTGTCCAAGCTCGGGCTGGTCGGCCTCATGTTCCCGACGTTCGTGCCCGGCCGGAACGTGGCCGATCCGTTTTTCTGGCCGATCTACGCGGAGGCAGAACGGCTCGGCGTCCCGGTGTCGATGCACGCCTCGGGCAGCGAGACCGGCGACCTCTACCGGTTCAACAACTTCCTCGCCGTGCACACGTGGACGCACGCTCCGGAGCAGATGATCTCCCTGATCAGCTGCGTGTACGGCGGGCTCTTCGAGAAGTTCCAGCGGCTGCGCATCGGCTTCATGGAGTCCGGCGCCGGCTGGATCCCGTTCTTCATGGAGCACATGGACGGCGAGTTCGAGAAGCGTCACTGGGAGGCGCCGCTCTGCAAGGCGAAGCCGAGCGAGTACATGACGTGCGGTCGCGCCTACTACTCGTGCGAGCCCGAGGAGAAGACGATCCCCTACGTCATGAAGTGGATCGGCGAGGACAACATTCTCTACGCCTCGGACTATCCGCACTGGGACAGCGAGTGGCCGCACACGGTGGACGAGCTCATGAAGCGCGACGACCTGAGCCGGGAGGCCAAGACCAAGGTCCTGGGGCAGAACGCGCTGCGGTTCTACGATCTGAAGGCGCCGGCCACGGCGCGGTAAGCGAGGGCTCTCATGAGCGACTTCCACGAGCGCATGCACGCCGCCGGGATCCACGGACTCTGGGAGCTCGCGAGCAAGATGACGAAGCATCCGGCGCCGAAGGCGGTCGCGCACATGTGGCCGGCGGCGCTGCTCGAGGCGCTGGTGCGCGAGGCCGGCGAGGTGGTGCCGATCGGCGAGGAGCGGCGCGCGCTCCAGCTCTTCAACCCGGGTCTCGATGGGCAGTGGGCGACGACCAACACGATGATCGCCGCGATCCAGCTCCTGCTGCCCGGCGAGGTGGCGCGCGCCCACCGCCACACGCCGACCGCGATCCGCTTCATCATGGAAGGCGAGGGCGCCTACACCGCCGTCGACGGCGAGCGCGTCTACATGGCGCCGGGAGATCTCATCCTGACCCCGAGCTGGGCGTGGCACGACCACGGCAACGAGACCGACAAGCCCGTGGTCTGGATGGACGGCCTCGACGTGCCGATGGTCCAGGCGCTCGACGCGATGTTCTTTCAGATGTACGACCAGGAGAAGTTCCCGCTGACCAAGCCGAACAACGCCTCGGTGCAGCTCCACGGCCACGCGAGCCTCAGCCCCACCTGGGTCAAGGAGCGGCCGCGGTCGTCGCCGCTGCTCCTCTACTCATGGGAGAAGACGTGGCCGTCGCTGTCCGGGCTGCTCGACGCCCCGGCCGACCCGCACGACGGCATCGCCCTCGAGTACACCCACCCGCAGACGGGGCGATCGCTGCTACCGACGATGGCCTGCTGGGTCCAGCTGCTCCGCCCCGGCGAGCGTTTGCGCGCGCATCGCCACACCGGCAGCGCTGTGTACTACGTCGTCCACGGCGAGGGCGAGACGATCATCGACGGCTGCCGCTTCGTGTGGGGCCGGGGCGACGTCATCGCGCTGCCGTCCTGGGCGCTCCACGAGCACGCGAACACGTCCCAGGGCGATCCCGCGGTGCTGTTCTCGATCCAGGACCGTCCCGTGCTCGAGGCCCTGGGCCTGTATCGGGAGGAAGCACTTGCTGAAGGCGGGGGCCACCAGGCGGTGAGCTCGACCTTCAGGGGATCGTCTGATCCGCCTGCGCAGGATCGGTCTTCAGATTGACGGCGATGCGCCCGGACCGGGTCAGCGCCAGCGCGCGAACGCCCAGCCGCCGCCGGTCCCGGCCGGCGTGCGGTACACGGGAACGTAGTCGAGCAGCTCCATCTTCAAGTCCGTCTTCTGCATGGCGCCGCCGAGGGCGATCCAGTTCAGTGCCTCCGAGGCCGCGGAGTAGAGCTGAGTGCGCGGGATCGCCCGGAGCCCGGCGGCATCCCGCCGCTCGAGCGCGCGCAGCAGCGTGCGGTCGAGGTTCTCGTCGACCACGAAGTGGCTGAGCCCGCCGGAGGCGATGACGGCGACCGACGCCGGCTCCTTCCACTCCGCGATGGCCGAGGCGATCGCTTCGCCCGTTGCGTAGGCGCGCCGCGGCGTCGGCTGGTTCGGGTGATAGCACGTATTCTGGAACACCGGCAGGATCGGACGCGGCTGGTTGTCGAAGAGGCGCTTGACGATGAACGAGAACGCGTGAGGGAGCCCCTGCTCGCGGGGCGGCGTCTCGCGCACGTAGTCGAGCTCGCCCTGCTTCGTGGGATAGCGGCGCGCCACGCGCCCGCCGTACGGCTGCTTGACGTAGCGCATGTGGGCGACGTCGAAGTCGTGCTCGATCAGGTACTCGATCAGGTAGCGGCCGAAGCCGCTCGCCACCGGGACGTCCATGGGCACGTCGCCGTAGCCACGCCGGATGGCCTCGGCCACCGCGGGCTCGCGCGTGCCGGGTGGAGTCTCGCGCGGGATCAGCGGCGCGGTCTCGCCCCAGTACACGGAGAGCGCCGGCATGTTGTCCTCGAAGAACCACTCGTCCTGATCGTCGCCGATGATCACGGTGATATCGGGATTCACCGCGCGCAGCGTGGCCGATAGCTCGTCGAGCGCGCGCTGGCAGGCCTCGGCCTGCGCCCGGTACGGCTCCGTGCCCCGGAATCTCGCACGGGCTTCCGGCGTGATCGAGTCGAGCCCCTCCTGATACGACATCACCACCCCGTGCGGAGGGAACGCGAGCTCGCGGTTGCGCTGGTCGTTCTGCGCGTAGGACGACCAGAGCTCAGCCGGCAGCGTGAGCATGGGCGTGTGCGACGTCGCGATGCCGAGAACGACATTGGCCATGATCGCCCCCCTGTTTAAACCAGACCCATGGCGCGGCGATAGGCCGCGCGGACCTCTTCCGGCTGTCCGGTGAGGAAGGGGAAGTCTTTACGGAGCGCCAGTCCCGGTGTGCGCTGTCGGGAAATCTCGCTCTCGACCCGCGACGAGCCTTTCACGAAGAAATCCCGGCCGATGATGGGCAGCCGCACGCAGCGGTTCTTCTCCGGATCGCGGATGAGGCCCTTCGGCTCTTCGCCCTTCGTGACGCGCTCGGCGTCCTCGAGGATCCGCCTGCGCATCATGATGACGCCGCGGTCGCTCTCGCCCAGGTGCTCCTGGGTCCGGTCGGCCACCGTGCCCTGGCCGACCCAGGCAACGAAGTCCTGGTTCATGACGTGCGAGGTGATCCAGCGGTCGGTCAGCGAGTCCTTGATCGGGCTCGTCCAGTAGGGGATCCGCTCCTGCCGGTACGGCTCCATGTCGTTCGGCACGCGGTCGAAGAACCAGCCCACGCTCAGCATGTTGGCGTCGTCGATCGGCACGCGCCACTCGAAGTGGCCGCCGGTGAAGAGACAGTTCGGCCACAGACAGCAGCGCCCGACGGTCCACAGCTCGTCCTGCTCCGACTGGCCCTCGAGGACCCGCCGGTAAATGAATCCGTATTCGAACTCCTCGAAGCCGACCTTCAGGTGCGTCGGCGACCGGTCCCCGTTGGCGCCACCGAGCGCGCGCGACCAGTTCGAGTGCAGCCACTCGAAGTGCACGGGGTCGATGGAGTTCTCGTGGCACTGGAACCAGTTGCAGGGGACCTCCGAGAACACGATCTGGACGAAGCCGTTCTGCCAGGTGAACGGCTCCCACGTCGGCACCAGCGGCGCCGGCGGCGGCCCCATGTACGCCCACACGAGCCCGGCCTTGGCCTCCACCGGGTAGGACTTGATCCGCACGCGATCCTTGAACCGCGCCTGGGGGTGCGCCATCTCCTCGAACGGCTGCTGCAGGCACCGGCCCGTGTGGTCCCACAGCCAGCCGTGATAATGACAGCGCAGCCCGCACTCCTCGACCCAGCCGTACGAGAGATCGGCGCGCCGATGCGGGCAGTGGCGGTCGACCAGCCCGTAGTTTCCGGTCTTGTCCTTGAACACAACGAGGTTTTCACCCAGTACTCGTACGGGCTTGGTGGGACGATCTTCGAGCTCTGCGACGGCTCCGATCGGCATCCAGTAGCGGCGCAACAGCTCGCCCATGGGCGTACCGGCGCCGACTTCCGTCAATGCCCTGTTCTGGTCATCGCTCAGCACGGGCCGATTCTACCTCTACTCGCTGTATATTGATCGCCTTGGCGAATGACGCGCTCGCGCTGAGCGAGATCGACGCCTTCTACGGCGACAGCCACGTGCTGCACCGCGTGTCACTGCGCCTGGGCGAGGGCCGGCTGCTCGGCCTGCTCGGCCGCAACGGCGCCGGCAAGTCCACCTCGATGAACGTCACCGTCGGCCTGCTCCCGCCGCGCCGCGGCGAGGTCGCGGTCTACGGTCGCGCGGTCACCGGGCGCACCCCCGAGGTCATCGCGGCACAAGGTGTGGCGCTGGTTCCGCAGGGGCGTCGGGTGTTTAGAAGCCTGACGGTTAGAGAGAATCTGGCCGTGGCTGCCCGAAAGCCTCGCGGAGGCTTGCCACTGTTGTGGACGCTCGATACTGTGTCGGCCCTGTTCCCCCGGCTCCGCGAGCGCCACCAGCAGATCGCCGCCTCGCTCTCCGGGGGCGAGCAGCAGATGCTCGCGATCGGCCGCGCGCTGATGTCTAACCCACGGGTGCTGTTGATGGACGAACCCTCGGAAGGGCTGGCGCCCCAGATCGTCGCCGAGGTCATGGCGACCATCCGGCGCCTGAAGGCGGAGGGGCTCTCGATCGTGCTGGTCGAGCAGAACGCCAAGCTGGTGTTCGACGTCGCCGACGACATCGTCATCCTCAACAGCGGCCACGTCGTCGTCGAGGGAGGGGCCGCCGACCTCCGCTCCCGGGGGATCGACCTCCGGCAGCACCTCGGCGTCTATTGACAGACACCTGACTGCGCCTTATTGTTCTAGAGCTTTTCTTCCAATCCCTCGAGAACGAATCGAACCTCGATCGCCCATTGGGTGGATCGAGTAGCGACAAAGGCGGCTCCCGTGACGACGGTCTTGCATCTCATCGAGTCGAGCGAGCCCGGCGGCGCTGAAAAGATCCTCGCGAGCCTGGTTCAGAAGCTGGATCCCGAGCGGTTCCGGTCGGTCGTGGCCCTCCTTGACGACGGGTGGCTCTACACCGAGCTGGTGAAGGGCGGGCACGAGACTCACGTCCTTCCCCAGAAGCGAGGACTCGACGCCGGCTGGGTGGGCCGGTGCGCCGATCTCATCCGGCGATACAACGTACGGCTCGTCCACGCGCACGAGTTCGCGATGAACGTGTACGGCGGCATCGCCGCGCGCCGCGTGAACGTGCCCATCATCGCCACCGTGCACGGCACGCTCTACGCAGGCGAGAAGTGGCGCCGCCGCCTTGCCTACCGGCTAGTGGCGCGCTATGCCGACCGGATGGTCGCCGTCTCCGACGACGTGAAGCGCTTCCTGGTCGAGCGGGTCGGCGTCCAGCCGGCCCACCTGACCACGATCCACAACGGGATCGACACGACGGCGTTCGAGCCGCCCGGTCAAAAGGACACGATCAGGCGGGAGCTCGGGATCTCGGAGGGAAGCCCGGTGATCGGCACAACCGGCGCCCTTCGACCGGTGAAGGGGCACACCTATCTGTTGAAGGCGATGCACGGGGTCGTGAAGGAATTCCCGGGCGCGACGCTGGTGATCGCGGGCGAGGGGCCGCTGCTGAAGGAGCTGCAGGACGAGGCGATCAAGCTGGGAATCGAGCAGAACGTCCGATTTCTCGGCTTTCGCGAGGACGTCGCGGCGCTGCTGGAATGCATGGACGTGTTCGTCCTGCCGTCGCTCTCGGAAGGGTTCTCGCCGGTGGTCGCGACCGACGTCGGTGGCAACGCTGAAGCGCTCGGTGGCGGCACGGGGCTCCTCGTGCCGGCGCAGGATCCCGACGGCCTCGCGGCACGACTCATCTTGCTCCTGCGCGATCAGCACCTGGCGCGGCGCCTCGCCAGCGGCGCCCGGCGCAGAGTCCGCGAGCACTTCGGCCTCGACCGGATGGTGAAGTCGTACCGGGACCTCTACGAGTCCGCGTTGCTGAAGGTGATCCTGTTCAAATGGTGCTTGTGGCAGACCGCCGAGCTCCTCTCCGCCTGATTCCGGCGTGAAGCTGACCGTCGAGTTTCCGAGCGTCTCGTATCGCGAGGGACCGCAGGGCGTGCTGCGGCTGGCGCGGGCCATCGAGCAGATCGGCTACGACCACATCGACGTGTTCGACCACGTGGTGATGGGCTACCCGATCGCCGGCCGCCCGCCCGGCCCCTACACACCGACCATGCCCATCCTCGAGGCGCTGATGACCCTCTCGGCCATCGCCGCCGTGACGTCGCGCGTGACGCTCGGCACCGAGGTGCTCGTGCTGCCGCAGCGCCACCCGACCCTCGTCGCCAAGCAGGTGAGCACCCTCGATACCTTATCGGGCGGCCGGGTGAGGCTCGGCGTCGGCGTGGGCTGGCAGGAATCCGAGTACGAGGCCCTCGGCGAGGATTTCCACACGCGTGGCGCGCGCGTGGACGACGCGATTCGCCTGATGCGCGCCTGGTGGTCCGACGCTCGGGTCGACTTCAAGAGCGAGCACTATCCGATCACCGCGATGGCGATGGAGCCCAAGCCGCCACAGGGGCGCCGTCTGCCGATCTGGGTCGGCGGGCGCTCCGAGCGCGCCTTGCGCCGCGTGGGCGAGCTCGGCGACGGCTGGCTCGGGAGCCAGGTCGCCGACGCCGCGGGTGGGCGGCGCGACATCGCGACGATCCGTCGCTATGCCGAGGCCGCGGGCCGTGATCCCGGCTCGATCGGCCTGCAGAGCATGGTGGCCTCCCCGCCGAAGGACGCTGAGGGCAAGCGCTTCTACGCCGAGCACGACCGGGTCGTGGCCCGCGTGGTCGAGCTCAAGGCGGTGGGCTTCGAGTGGGTCGCGCTGAACGCGACCGCGATCTTCCAGGCGGGCGCGCGCTCAGTCGACGCGATGATCGACGCGCTCGGCGCGCTGCACACGAAGATCCGCAGCGCGGTCGGCTAGCGGCTCGCCACCGCGCGAGCCGCGGCGAGAATCTCTTCAGCCGCGGGGAACTTGCCGACTCCGGCGGTGCCCTCGGTCGCGCACTCGATGTTGGCCCAGCGCACGATGCCGCCGCGGTCGATCAAGAACTGCCCCTTGAGCTGAGGGAACTGCCGTTCCTGATCGGCCCGATCGGTCGCGTTCTCGACATAGCCGTCCCGCTTCGCCGTCGCCATCACGGCCTCCATGACCGGCAGCGGTCCTGGCAGCTCCCGGAAGGGATTGATCCGCGTCGTTTCCATCGCCTTCATGAACTCTGGGGTCAGCTCAGGCTTCGGTATGCCGTACGCGCGATGGGTGGTGAGGTGAGGATCAGAGGCCAGCCGCACCGGGGTCGGGCGAAACTTGAAGTAGAGCTGGGCGTTCTCGGGCGGCGTCGCCACGATCGCGAGCGACTCCACGCCGAGCGGCTTGAGCTTGCTTTCGTTCGCGCTCATCTGCGCGATCTGGCGCCGGCAGAAGGGACACCAGAGCCCAATGAGCAGAGCGAGGAAAAGGGGGCTCCGTCCTCGATAGTCCGCCAGGGACACCGGCGCCTTTCCGTCGACGGAGGGAAGAGTGAACTCGGGTGCGGGCTCGCCGGGCGCCACCGGAGGACGTGATTCAGCACTCGTCATGACACACTCCTTCGTGTTCTCGTCAGCACAGGAATGGCAGCACCATCAGCGCGTCGGGCGCGACGCCGGCCCTCTCACAGACCTCTTGCGCCTTCGTCAGGTACGCCTCGGCCTTGCCCGCGTTGCCCGCGTCGAGATAGAGAGTCGCCAGACCGTCATAGCAGGGGAACAGGAGCTGGGGCTCACCGATTTGCTCGGCCAGGCCCAACGCCTCCTCGTACTTGGCGAAGGCCTCGCGGTGCTCGCCGTGGCATTGATGGATCTGGCCGAGGACGATCAGCGGCACGGCCAGGTGATCGAGCAGGCCGAGACGCCGGTCGAGGTCGATGGCGGCTTGCGCCGCTTCCACGCCTTCGGCCTCGCACCGGTCGGTCAGCGCGCAGTAGGCCACGGCGAGGTTGGCGTAGAGGCGCGACTGGAAGCCAAGGTCGCCGACCTTCTTCGCGGTCTCGAGCCCCCGGAGACAGGTCTCGATGCTGCGGCGGGGATCGAGCGAGCTGTACAGCACTCCTAGATTTGTATACCCGCGACAGGCTGCTTGCAGCAATTCGTGCCGCTCCGCCAGGCCGATGCTTCGCTCGATCTGCTCGACCGCCTCGGCCAGCCGGCCGGTGCGCGCCAGCGCGACGCCCAGGGTGTTGTACGCCTGCGCGCGCATGGTCGTCGCCTCGCGAGCCCGCTCGGGCTCGATGGCGGCCTCTTGCTCGTGCGTCGCCTCGGCCAGCGCGCGCTCGGCCCAGGTGATTGCTCCGGCGTTGTCCCCGGCGCGGAACGCGAGCCGTCCCATCTCCTGAAAGAGATGCGCCCGCTCGATCGGATCGTCGTGCTCGCCGAGCAACTCGAGGCCGGACGTGAAGCACGCCGCGGCGCGCTCGCGGTCGCCCGCTTCCCAGTAGAGCCCGCCGATCTTCCGTTGCACGCGCGCGGCCGCCGCGCGGTCGCCGTCTCGGTCGCTCTCCTTGCGCACGGTTTCGTAGTGAGCGAGCGCGTCGGTCCGCCGCCCGGTGAGGCCCAGGAGGTCGGCGAGCCGCTCGTGCGCGACGCGTCCGTCGGCGCCGCCGCCGGGACACTCGGAGAGGGCCTGGAGCGCGCGCTCGTAGTGCCGGATCGCGTCGTCGTTGGCGTACACGGCCCTCGCCCAGTCGCCAGCGGCCACCAGGTAGCGCGCTCCGCGCGGCTTGTCTGTGCTGAGGCTCCAGTGATGACCGAGGGCTTCGAGGTCGCTCAGCCGCTCCGGGTGCGGGCCGGCCGCCTGCTCGAGCGCTCGTCCCACACGCTCGTGAAGCTCGGTCCGTCGAGCCAGCAGGAGGTTCTGGTACACCACCTCGTGCACGAGCGCGTGCGGGAAGCGATATCGCGCTTTCTCGTGCCACTGCCCCAGCGGCTGCACCAGATCGGCCTCGGCGAGCTGCTCGAGCACCGCGTCGATGGCGCTCGGCTCGGTCGCGACGGCTCGAAGCAGCGAACCGTCGAACGTCGCCCCGAGCACGGCCGATTCTTGAAGCAGCCGCCGCGCCGGCGCGGGCAGGCGGTCGACCCGCGAGAGCAGAAGCCCATGGAGCGTCGGTGGGATGACCGCCTCGGACACCGTGGCGCAGGTCCACCGGCCCCCCTCGCGATGGAGCAATCCTCGGCCCACCAGGCTGCGCACGATCTCCTCGACGAAGAGCGGATTGCCGCCCGCCCGGGCGGCGATGAAGTCTGGAAGCTGCGCGAGGTCTGCCGACGCGCCGAAGAAGCTCGTCACGAGGGTGCGCATCTCGTCCGCGGAGAGCGGAGCGACCCGGATGACGGACTGGGCGGCTCGGGTCACCAGCGGCGGCTTCGTATCCGGCCGGTGCGAGAGCAGCACGATGAATGGCCGCTCCGGCAGCTGGTCGACCACCTGGCGCAGCAGGTCGACCGAGGCGGTGTCGGCCCAGTGGAGGTCCTCGACCAGGAGGAGCAGCGGCTCGCGCTCGAGGCGCCGCTCGACCAGCGCCCGTGCGGCCAGCGCGATCTGGCGCTGGAGCTGCTCGGGCTCGATGTCGGGGTGCGCCTCGCCCTCGAGGCCGAGCACGTAGCTCAGCACCGGCGCGATCGCCGTCGCCTCGTCGTTCCGCGCGCCGCCCGGATACGCTTCGCGAAAGAGCGCGCCGAAGACGCCGTACGTCGGCTCGCCGAGCGAGGAGCATGCGGCGCGGCGCAGGGCGATGCGCGCCAATCGTCCGTCGGCCTCCAGCCGTGCCAGGAACTCCGCGATGAGCCGAGACTTGCCTGTGCCGGCCTCACCGACGAGGCTCACGACCTGCGTGCGCCCGCGCTCCATCCGATCGAATGCGGACAGGAGCTGACCGAGCTCGTTGGCTCGCCCGATGAGCGGCGCGGCTAGCCCGAGCGCCGTGAGACCGCGAGCCGATCCGGGCGTCGCCAGGGCACCCACGAGGCGGTGGACGACGATCGGCTCGGTCTTGCCGCGAAGCGCCAGCTCGCCGGCGGACTCGAACGCGAAGCGGTGGTGCGCGAGGCCGCGGGTGGACTCGGAGACCAGGATCGTACCGGGATCCGCGGCCGAGAGCAGACGCGACGTCGTGTTCACGGTGTCTCCCGTGACGGCGTAGGCATCACCACCGGCGCCGCCGATGCTGCCGGCCACCACCGGCCCGGTGTGGATGCCCACGTGCAGGACGACGGGCTGGCCGAGACGCGCCTCCCATTCGAGGCTCAGCGCGGCGGCACGCTCGAGCAGCTCGAGCGCGGCCTCGCAGGCACGCGCCGGATCGTCCTCGTGCGCGACCGGCGCGCCGAAGACCGCGAGCACCGCGTCGCCGACGAATTTCTCCACGAAGCCGTCGTAGCGCTTGATCGTCCGGGCGAACGTCTCGAACAGGACGTTCTGGAAGGCGCGGACCTGCTCGGGATCGAGCCGCTCGGAGAGCGCCGTGAAGCCGGAGAGATCTGCGAAGAGCACCGTCACCTGACGCCGATCGGCCTCCTGACTCTTCTGGCGCGAGGGCCGCGGGCGGCGTGACTGGTGTGGCCGCGACCGGCGTCGGGGCGACCGCGCCGCGCCCCGCCCCGCAGCGTGGACAGAACGCGAAGTCGGGCTCGCACGCGAAGCCGCAGGCGGGGCAGGGAGCCGGCAGCCGTCGCCCGCAGCGCGGGCAGAACGCGAATTCCGCGGAAACCGCGGTGCCGCAGCCGGAGCACGCGCTCACGCCATCCACCTGGCCTATGTTACCTTCCCCCCTGTCCGTGCGGAGAAGAAGCGAGAGGAGACGCCATGGACTTCGAGGTCACCTACACCGAGGAGCAGCAGCGGTTCCGGCGGGAGGTCCGCGCCTGGCTCGAGGCGAACGTGCCGGCGAGCGTCCAGCGCATTCCCCTGTCGCCGGAGGACAACTACCAGCGCTATCTCGAGCTCCGCGCCCTCGGTCGGACGCTCGGGGCGAAGGGCTGGCTCTATGCGACGGCGCCGGCGAAGTACGGCGGCGGCGGCCTCGACGTCGACCACGCGATCATTCTTGAAGAAGAGGTGGACAGGTTCGACCTCTCGCTGCCTCCGTACTACGACAGCGGTGGCCGACTCGGCTCGGCGTCGATCCTGGTCTGGGGCACGGAGGAGCAGCGGCAGGCGCTGCTGCCGTCGATCTACAAGGGCGAGGTCCGCACCTGGCAGCTTCTCACCGAGCCCGGCGCCGGCTCGGATCTCGCGGGCGTGCGGATGACGACGGCCGTCCGCGACGGCGACGACTACGTCATCAACGGCCAGAAGATCTTCGTCGGCAGCGACAACGGGACGGACCGGATCTGGATGATCGTCAACACCGACCCGAAGGGCAAGCGCCACGAGAACCTCTCGTGGTTCATGATCGACGCGAACCTGCCGGGCATCACGGTGCGGCCGATGGAGCTGATGGGCACCGGCGGCGAGGGCGGCACCGACAGCGGGGTCAAGCAGACGGTCTTCTTCGACGACGTCCGCGTGCCCGCCTTCGCGCTGGTCGGCGGCGAGAACAAGGGCTGGAAGGTCGCCACCACGCACCTCGAACTCGAGCACGGGGGCGGCGGCCGGATCGGCCGCAACCGGGTGTGGGACCGCTTGCTCCGGTACTGCCAGGAGACGAAGCGCGACGGCGTCCCGCTCAGCCAGCAGCAGGACATCCGCGACAGCCTCGCCGACATCTACATCAAGACCGAGGTGCAGCGCCTGTTCGGCGTGCGGAACTTCTGGCTCACCTACGCGCGCAAGCCGAAGTCGTACGAGGGACCGCAGCTCTCGTACTACCGCAAGACCACCGGCCTCTGGATGACCGGGGCCATCCTCGAGGCGGTCGGGCCCGCCGCGCTCACCACCGACACCATATGGGGCTCGGCGGGCGGATTCCTCGAGACTCAGCAGCGCAACGGCATCGTCTCCGTCCATCCCGGCGGCACCACCGACATCCAGCGCGTGCAGATGGCTCGGCGCATCGGGATCGGCCGGTCCACCCGTGAGGCGGCCGGCACCGTCCACGGGGGCGACGCATGAAGAGCGAGCGGAGCACATGGATCTAGCGCTGACCGAAAGCCAGGAGATGCTGCGCACCGCCGCGCGCACCTTCATGGAGCGCGAGGCGCCGGTCGACGTGGTCGTGGGGTTGCAGAAGGCCGAGTCGTCGCTCGAGCCCGGGCTCTGGCGCAAGGCCGCCAAGCTCGGGTGGCTGGGAATCTTGATCCCGACCGAGTACGGGGGCAGCGGTGATCGCCTCAGCGATGCCGCGGTGCTTTACGAGGAGCTCGGCCGCGGGCCGCTGCCGGGACCGTTCTTCAGCTCCGGTGTGCTGGGAGCGCTCACGGTGCTGGAGGGCGCGACCGAGGACCAGCGCCGTCGGCTCCTGCCCGGGATCGCGAGCGGGGAGCGCGTGCTGACGGTCGCCATCACCGAGCCCAACGCGTCCTGGGGGCCGGCCGGCATCACGCTGGCCCCGCAGGGGAAGAACGGCGGGTACACGCTCAACGGCACCAAGCTGTTCGTGAGCGATGCCACATCGGCCACCGACCTGGTCGTGGCGGTCAGGACGGGCGAGGGGACCAACGACGTGAGCCTGCTGCACGTGGACGCGCGCGCCCCGGGCGTGACGACGCGACGGCTGCCGGGCTTCCTCTCATGGCAGTGCGAGGTGTCGTTCGACAACGTCGAGGTGGAGCGCGCCGCGCTGCTCGGCGAGGCGCAGCGAGGCTGGGCCGCGCTCGCCAAGGCGCTCGAACGCGCAGTACCACTGCTGTGCGCGTACATCGTGGGCGGATGCCAGGCCGTGTACGAGAAGTCCGTCGTCTACACCCAGACCCGCGTCCAGTTCGGCGTGCCGATCGGCCGGTTCCAGCGCGTGCAGGATCACGTCGTCCGCCTCGTGAATCATCTGGACAGCGCCCGCTGGACGACGTGGGAGGCGCTCTGGAAGCTCGACACCGGCCGCCCGGCGACGGCGAGCGTTCACATGGCCAAGGCCGTCGCCAGCGAAGCGTACCTCGAGGCCTGCAACGCCGCCCATGAGGTGCACGCAGGGATGGGCGTGCTCATCGAGTACGGGCTGGCGGCGCACACGCAGATGTCGCGGACGCTGTTCCACTTCCTCGGCGACCCGCGCTGGCACAAGCGCCGGATGGCCGACGCGCTCGAGTGGTGACGGCTACTTCTTAGCTACTTCCAGCCCGGGTTGAAGGCGTGCCCGGGCTGGTCGAGATCGATCGCGAGCGGCGCGTGGTCTGACGGTACGGGCTTGCCCTTCCGGGCTTCCCGGTCGATCTCGGCCCACACCGTACGCGCCGCGACCGGCTCGGTGACGAGCAGGTGATCGATGCGCATCCCGAAGTTCTTGTGGAAGTTGCCGGCGCGGTAGTCCCACCAGGTGTAGCGGCCGGGCTCTTGATGGCGAAGGCGATAGGCGTCGACGAGCCCCCAGCCGCGTAGCTTCGCGATCGCCGATCGCTCCGGCTCCGAGACGTGCGTCCCGCCGTGGCACGCCACCGGATCCCAGACGTCGGCGTCCGTCGGCGCCACGTTGTAGTCGCCCCCGAGCGCCATGGGCGCGTTCGGGTCGCACGACTCGGCGAGCCAGCGCGCGAGGCGCTCGTACCACACGAGCTTCGCCTGGTAGAAGGGCGAGTCGAGCGAGCGGCCGTTGGGCGCGTAGAGGCTCACCACTCGCACGCCGCCGCAGACGGCGGAGATCATCCGCGCCTCGGCCAGCGGCTGATCGTCGGCGACGTCCGGTGTCGGATCCGGAGAGAGCGGCTGGCCGAAGTTGGTGACGACCTCGTCGATGCCCACCCGGCTCGCGATCGCGACGCCGTTCCATCGGCCCTGGCCGTGGTGGGCGAGCTTGTAGCCCGCGCGCACGAACGCCTCGTGGGGCGCGTCGGCGTCGGTGAGCTTCGTCTCCTGCATCAGCAGCACGTCGGGCTTGGCCCGGTCGAGCCACCAGGCGACTTTGTCGAGCCGCGCTTTCAGCGAGTTCACGTTCCAGGTGGCGATGCGCATGTCGCCCGCTAGTCTACCGCGCGTCCAGGTCGAAGCCCGGCGGGCGTTGCAGGTCGGGCTGGCGCGCGAACAGATCGCGCCAGGCCGCCCGCGCGATGCGGTCGGCTTCGGCGACGATCGCGCCTTCGTCCATCGTGAGCACGCGGTGGTCGCGCATGATCCATCGGCCGTCGACCATGACCGCTTCGACGTCGGCGGCCTGGCCCTGGTGCACGAAGCAGGAGACGACGCGCAGCGCCGGCACCAGGTGGGGCTTCGTCAGGTCGACGATGACGAGATCGGCGCGGTTGCCCGTGGCGAGCCAGCCGCCGTCGGAGACGCCGAGCGCGCGATAGCCGTTGCGCGTCGCCCACACGAGCGCTTCCTCGGGTGTGGGTTGCCGTCCATCCCCGCGACGCACCCGCTCCATGAAGAGCGCCGTGCGCATGACCTCCACCATGTCCTCGGCCATGTTGTCGGTGCCGAGCGTGATCAGGCAGCCGGCGCGCTCGAGGTCGGCGATGCGGGCCGCGAGCCCGCGACGCGCGGCGATCGCCGAGTTCACGGCGACGGCCGCCCGCGACGCGCCGAGGATGCGCTCTTCGTCCGCGGTCATGCACCGGCAATGAGCCGCGACGAGCCGGTCGCAGAGGAACCCGGTGCGGGCGGCGTACTCGGTCGGCGGGACGCCGCGCTGCTCCTGGACCGCGGCCACCTCGCCCCAGACCTGGTTCAGATGGATCGTCGCGAGGACGTCGAGCTCCGACCGGAGCTTGGCCAGACGCGCGAGCAGGTCGGGCGAGCAGAGGTCGGGCGCCCACGCGGCCAGGCCGATCCGCAGGCGACCGTCCTCCCGGCCGTTCCAGCGCTCGTGGAGCTCGGCGATCCGCGAAAGGCCCGCCTCGGCGAGCGCCGCGTCGGCCGCGAACGGACCTGGCTGCCCGATCGACGCGTTCGCGCGGTCCCACGCACGCTCGCACAGGACGAGGCGCAGGCCCGTGTCCAGCAGCGCTCCCGCGTACGCGTCCAGCCCCACGCCTTCCTCGAGCACCAGGGTGGTCCCGCTTCTGATCGCTTCGAGGGCGCCGAGCTGGACCATCACCCGCTCCTGATCCGGCGTGAGCGGGGGCAGCGGCAACGGCGCCAGGCCGCCCCGGAAGGGCGGCGTGTGCGGAGGCGAGAGGTCCTCGTAGATCCCGCGCGCCAGCACGCGGGCCAGGTGCGTGTGCGTGTTCGCGAAGCCCGGCAGGATCGCGCGGCCGCGGCCGTCGACGCACGCGGCGTCGGGATAGCGGGCGGCGAGCTCGGCGGCGGGACCGATCGCCGAGATTCGACGATCCTGGACGACCAGCGCCGCGTCGTAGTGGATCGAGCCGGCCTCGTCGGCCGTCACGATCGTGGCGTCGTGAATCAGGATCGGCTGAGCCATCGACGGTACGGTAATATGCTTCGGCCTGGAGCGAAAGGAGCGTGACCATGCGGCAGGTGAGGGTGTCGTGGCGGCTCGGCGTCGCGGCCGCGATCGCGGTGTACGAGCCGGGACCGTTCATGCACTTCTGGAACGTCTGGCTGGAGAAAAAATGATGAATGACCTCGTGAAGCGTCTCAACGCGCTGTGTGACGGCATGCCCTTCCAAACCAGTTGGTACCTGAAAGACCTGGGCTCGGGGGCGAGCGCCGACCGCCTGGGCGCAGTGCCGGTTCCGTCGGCCAGTACCCGAAAAATCTCGATCCTCATGGCGGCGCTGGCGGCCGTGCACGCGGGCAAGCTCGTCCTGGACCAGAAGGTCACGATCGAGGCGCGCCACCAGGACAACGACTCCGGGACGTTCCAGCACCTCACCCCCGGCTTCTCGATCACGCTGCGCGACGCGCTGGTGATGATGATCATCGTCAGCGACAACGCGTGCACCGGCCTGGTGGTCGAGCTGGTCGGGCTCGAGAACGTCCAGCGCTACTGCGACGCGCTCGGCATGAAGGGGACGATCCATCGCTACGGGATGCCCCCGAAGCTCGCCGTCGGCCACTCGCTCGACCAGGTCACGGTGACCACGCCGAACGATCAGGGGATGCTGCTCGAGCTCATCCTCAAAGCGACGACCGACGCCGCAGTCGCCGGCCGGCTGCAGTGCACGTCGCAGCTCTGCAAGCTCGGCCTCGATATTCTCTCCTGGCAGAAGCTGAAGACGCGTCTGCCATCGCAGCTGCCGCTGGGGACGAGGGTCGCCCACAAGACCGGGACGGGACCGCGCGGATACAACGACGCGGGCATCGTCTTCAAGGGCGATCGCCCGCTTTTCATCCTGACCGCGTACACGGAGAACGTGCCGGCCGCGCTCGCCGACGGCACGCCGGGCTTCGCCGCCGCGTATCAGATCATCGGGCGCATGGCGCGCATGGCCTGGGACGAGCTGGCATGAACGTCGAGAACAAGCTCGCGGCGCTCGGGCTCGAGCTGCCGAGCCTCGAGGACCTCTACAGCACGAACGCGTCCGGTGCGCATTACATCTCCCACTACCCGGTGCAGAACCTGCTCTATCTTTCGGGCACCACGCCGCGAAAGGGCGGGCAGCCCTATCTGCCGGGAGTCGTCGGCAAGGACCTCACGCTGGCCCAGGGCTACGAGGCGGCGCGCCAGGCGGTGATCCCGACGCTGGCGGCGATCAAGTACGCGCTCGGCGATCTCGACCGGGTGCAACAGATCGTTCACCTGCTCGGGTTCGTGAACTCGGCGCCGGGCTTCGGCGATCAGCCCCGCGTGATCAACGGCGCCGCCGACCTGCTCGTCGAGCTCTTCGGCGAGCGCGGCAAGCCGACGCGCGCCGCGATCGGCTGCCAGGGGCTCGGGGGCAACGCCTCGGTCGAGATCATCGTGACGCTGCTGTTTTCTGGCTCCGACGTGCGGCCGCCGCTCGCCCGCGACCGCGTGGTGAGATAGGCCGGGCGCGTCGTAAGGTGCTCTTTACAGATGGAGCCGGTGCCTTCGGGGACAGTCCGCGATCTTACTGATATGTCGGCGGTGTGACATCTGGCACCCGTAATGCTGCGGTGTTGAACGGGAGGTTCTTCATGCTCGCTCGTCTGCTCGCGCTGCTGGTTCTGGCGGGATCGCTCGGACTGGCCCCGGCAGCCGCGGCTCAGGTGCTTCCGGACCAGTACATCGTGGTCCTGCACGACAACGTACCACGTGCGGTCGACGTGGCTCAGGACCTCGCCCGCCGCTACCGCATCGGCATTCTCGACGTGTACGAGAACGCGTTGAAGGGATTTTCGGCCAGTATTCCGGCGGCGGTGCTAAACGCCGTCGCGAGGGATTCGCGGGTCCGGTTCATCAGCGAGGACCGGGTCGTCGTGGCCTTCCAGCAGACGATCCCGACCGGCGTCAACCGGATCAACGCCGAGAACAAGACCAACACGGGCGCCGGCATCAACGTGGCGGTGATCGACACGGGCATCGACACAACGCACCCGGAGCTGCAGCCGAACATCGTCGGCGGCAAGAGCTGCATCGGGGCGCCGAGCTTCCGTGACCTGAACGGCCACGGCAGCCATGTCGCCGGCACGATCGCGGCGGTCGACAATGGCACCGGCGTCGTCGGCGTCGCTCCGGGCGCCAAGCTCTGGGCCGTGCAGGTGCTCAACTTCCTCGGATCGGGATCGACCTCGACGGTCGTTTGCGGCATCGACTTCGTCGACTCGAAGTCCCCGGCCAAGGGCGGCCCCATCGTCGTGGCCAACATGAGCCTGGGCGGAGGCGGGACGGACGACGGCAACTGCGGCAACACGAACAACGACGCCTTGCACAAGGCCATCTGCCAGGCCGTCGCCGACGGCGTGACGTTCGTGGTCGCCGCCGGCAACAGCGGCGCCGACCTGAGCGGGTTCGTGCCCGCGGCGTACAACGAGGTGATCTCCGTGACCGCGCTCGGAGATTCGGACGGCCAGGCGTGCGGGCAGGGCGCGCCGACCAGCTCCAGCATCGACGACGGCTTCGCCAGCTTCTCGAACTTCGGCAGCGGCGCTGACTTGAATCACGTCATCGCCGGTCCGGGCGTCGACATCTACTCGACCTACAAGTTCGGCGGCTATGCCACCCTGAGCGGGACGAGCATGGCCTCACCGCACGTCGCGGGAGCCGCCGCCCTCTACGTCGCGAACAACCCGGGGGCGACGCCGGCCCAGGTGCTCGCCGGCCTGCAGGCCCTCGGTGAGCCGCCCGGGGTGAACTTTCAGGGCGAGTGTTCGGCTGGCGGCGCCAGCCATGTCAGCGCCGGCCTGCGTCACCCGGAGCCGGTCGTTCGGGCGGACGGCCTGTAGGAGCCTAGCTCGGCCGCGGCGGAGGCGAAGGCCAGGCCGAGCGCGATTCCGGCGAGGGCGTCGCCGGGCCAATGGGCGCGCAGGATGACCCGCGCGAGGGCGACCAGCACGATCATCAGCGCCGCGCCGAGCCGCACCAGGGTGCGCGTCGGCGCCGGCACTGACTCCGCGAGGTAGATCACCGCGCCGAAGAACGCCGCCGCCGCCGTCGCGTGGCCGCTCGGGAACCCCATCGACGCTTCCTCGGGCCGGGCGCGCCCGATCACGACCTTCAGGAGTCCTTCGGCCGCCGGCGCGGCGAGCATCAGCCCGATCC
>QHSL01000037.1 GCA_003220435.1 Candidatus Rokuibacteriota bacterium
TGCGCCTCGACCTGTCCGTCATCGCGCTGATCGGCATCGTTCTGTTGATCGGCATCGTCATGAAGAACGCGATCATGATGATCGACTTCGCGCTCGACGCGCAGCGTTCGCAGGGGCGTCCGGCGCGGGAGGCGATCGAGCAGGCCTCGCTCCTCCGCTTCCGTCCGATCATCATGACGACGATGGCGGCGCTACTGGGCGGCGTTCCGTTGGCGTTCGGGCACGGCGTGGGCTCCGAGCTCCGCGAGCCGCTCGGCATCGCCATCGTGGGCGGCCTCATCGTGAGCCAGGTGCTCACGCTCTACACCACGCCGGTCATCTATCTCGCGTTCGATCGTCTCGCCGAACGGCTCGCGCGCCGCCACGCGACCGATCGCGCTCGCGCCGGACGGCCGGTGACCGAGCCGTGAGCCTCTCCAGTCCGTTCGTCCGTCGGCCGGTCGGCACCACCTTACTGACGATCGCGCTCGTCATCGCGGGCACGATCTCGTTCCGGCTGCTCCCGGTCGCGCCGCTGCCGCAAGTCGACTTCCCGACGATCTCGGTCGTCGCGGGCCTGCCGGGGGCGAGCCCCGCCACGATGGCCTCCGCCGTCGCCACGCCGCTCGAGCGCCAGTTCGGGCGCATCGCGGGCGTCACGGAGATGACCTCCGTCAGCTTCCTCGGCGCGACGACCATCGCGCTCCAGTTCGACCTGGCCCGTGACATCAACGGCGCCGCCCGCGACGTCCAGTCGGCGATCGCCGCGGCGGCTGGTCAGCTCCCGCCGAATCTGCCGAGCCTGCCGACGTACCGAAAGGTGAATCCGGCCGACGCGCCGATCCTGATCATGGCGCTCACCTCGAAGACCGTCGACAAGGGACGGATGTACGACATCGCGTCGACCGTCCTGCAACAGAAGATCGCGCAGCTCGAAGGCGTCGGGCAGATCTTCGTCGGCGGGAGCTCGCTGCCGGCGGTCCGCGTCGACCTGAACCCGATGGCGCTCGCGCGCTACGGCATCGGCCTCGACGAGGTCCGGCAGGCGCTCGCCGCCGCGAACGTCAACCGCCCCAAGGGCCAGCTCGACAACGGCCGCTTCACCTGGGAGATCAATGCCTCGGACCAGCTGCGCGAGGCGGTGCGCTACGAGCCGCTCATCATCGCGTGGCGCAACGGCGCGCCGGTGCGCCTGACCGACGTCGCGCGGGTGCACGCCGCCGTCGAAGATCTCCGCGCCGGCGCGGTGTCCAACGGCGAGCCGGCCGTGGTCCTCGTCATCTTCCGTCAGCCCGGCGTGAACATCATCGACACCGTCGACCGGATCCGCGCGGAGCTGCCGTACCTTCGCGCGCTGGTGCCGGCGGAAGTCACGCTCAGACCGGTGCTCGATCAAACCGTGACGATCCGGGCGTCCGTCAAAAACGTCGAAGAGGCGCTGCTGATCTCGATCGGCCTCGTGGTGCTCGTCGTCTTCCTGTTCCTCCGAAACGTCCGCGCGACCATCATCCCGGGCGTCGTGGTGCCGGTCTCCCTGATCGGCACCTTCGCGGTGATGTACGTGATCGGGTACAGCATCGACAACCTCTCCTTGATGGCGCTGACCGTCGCCACCGGCTTCGTCGTCGACGATGCCATCGTCGTCGTCGAGAACGTCATGCGCCACATCGAGCGCGGCGCATCGGTGCTCGACGCGACCCTGACCGGCGCCAGGGAGATCGGCTTCACGGTGCTGTCGATGAGCATCTCGCTCGTGGCGGTGTTCATCCCGATCCTCCTGATGGGCGGGATCGTGGGACGCCTGTTCCGCGAGTTCGCGGTGGTGCTCTCGGTCGCGGTCCTCGTGTCGCTGGCGATCTCGCTCACGACGACCCCCATGATGTGCGCCCTGCTGCTGCGGCCTCACGACCCGATCCACCGCCCGCGCCTCGCCGTCCTGGGCGAGCGCATCTTCGATCGCATCACCCGCGGGTACGACCGCACGCTGACCGTCGCGCTGCGGCACCCCGCGATCACGATGATCATCTTCCTCTCCACGTTCGCGGTGAACGCCTATCTCTTCAACATCGTGCCGAAGGGGTTCTTCCCCCAGCAGGACAACGGACGCCTCGCCGCCAACATCGTGGCGCAGCAGGACGTCTCCTTCGCGGCCGTCCACGCGAAGATGCTGCGGTACGCGGAGATCTTGAAATCCGATCCCGCGGTCGACACGGTCACCCTGTTCACGGGCGGCGGCGGCGGGCGCGGCACGACCGCGAACACCGGCCGCGGCTTCATCTCGCTGAAGTTGCGTGAGGAGCGAAAGATTTCCGCGGACGCGGTCATCACGCGTCTCAGGCCCAAGCTCGCGCAGGTGCCGGGGGCCACCCTCTATCTCCAGGCCGTGCAGGACGTGCGACTCGGCGGGCGAAGCAGCAACGCGCAGTACCAGTTCACCCTGCAGAGCGACAACCTGGACGAGTTGAACAGCTGGGCGCCCCGCCTCGTTCGCGCCATGCGGGAGATGCCCGAGCTGCGCGACGTCAGCAGTGACCAGCAAAATCGCGGCCTGGAGGTGCCGGTCGTCATCGACCGCGCGACGGCCGCGAGGCTCGGCGTCAGCACCCGGATGATCGACGAGACGCTCTACGACGCGTTCGGGCAGCGCCAGGTGTCGACGATCTACAGCTCGCTCAACCAGTACCACGTGGTGATGGAGCTCGAGCCGCAGTACTGGGAGCGTCCTGACGCGCTCTCGAACGTCTACGTGCGGTCGACCACCGGCCAGACCGTGCCGCTGACCGCCGTCACGAAGTTCCAGATGGGCACCGGTCCCATCCAGGTGAACCACCAGGGCCTGTTCCCTTCGGTCACCGTGTTCTTCAACCTGGCGCCGAACGTGGCGCTCGGCGACGCCGTCGAGGCGATCGAGGCCGCGGAGGGAACGATGGGCTTCCCGACCAGCATCAGCGGGAAGTTCACGGGCACGGCGCAGGCTTTCCAGGCCGCGCTCGCCAACCAGCCGCTGCTCATCCTGGCGGCGCTGGTCACGGTCTACATCGTCCTGGGCGTGCTCTACGAGAGTCTGATCCACCCGTTCACGATCCTCTCCACGCTGCCGTCGGCCGGCGTCGGCGCGCTGCTCGCCCTGCTGATCTGCGGGCTGGACCTCTCGGTCATCGCGATGATCGGGATCATCCTGCTCATCGGCATCGTGAAGAAAAACGCGATCATGGTGATCGACGTTGCCCTCGACCTCGAGCGCAACCATGGCCTCGGCGCCCGGGACGCCGTCCACCAGGCGTGTCTCCGGCGGTTCCGGCCCATTCTCATGACCACGATGGCCGCGCTCCTGGGCGCGCTGCCGCTGGCGCTCGGGATGGGCACCGGCTCCGAGCTTCGTCGCCCGCTCGGCATCACCGTCGTCGGCGGCCTCCTGCTGAGCCAGCTCCTGACGCTCTACACGACGCCCATCATCTACCTCTACATGGAGCGCTTCCGCGTCGCGACCGGGCGGGCCGCCGCGCGGATGCGCACCGCGCTCGGGCTCCGTGGGCCCCACCCGGTGCCCCAGGACGGTGCGCCTATCGACTGAAGGGTACGGGTCTCGCCTCAGAGCGAGATCAATCCGCTGCGCACCCCGAGCGTCACGGCCTCCGTTCGGCTCCCGGCGCGCAGCTTGCCCAGGATCGAGGCGACGTGGGACTTCACGGTGTACATCGAGATCCCCAGGCGGCGCGCGATCATTCGATTGCTGAGACCTTCGGCCATCATCTCCAGAATCTCGTGCTCGCGTGTCGTCAACGCACCCTCATCCCCACCGCCGCCGAGAGTCGGGCGGGCCGCGGCGGCGAAGACGTCGGGATGCAGTGTGATCAGCCCGGCCGTGGCGGCACTGATCGCCGCAGTGATCTGCTCGACCGTTGAATCACGGTCGAGAACGGCATGCACGCCAGCTCGTCGGGCCTCGGCGGTCCAGGCGCCCCGCGGGTCGTCGACGAGGAGAATCACCGGCGGCGCGCGGAGGACGCCGGCGAGCGGCTCGAGCGCGCCGACGGCGCGCGCCGTCGTCAGCGAGAGAATGACCGCCGTCGGGTCGTGCTCTTCCATGAGACGTGCCAGCGCCGCTGGGCGGCCGACGACGACGTGTAGGTTTGCCTTGTCGCGCAGGGCGCTTTCGATCATGGCCGCCCGCGCGCCGCTCTCGGCGACGACCAGGAACCGCGGAGGGCCTTGGCTCACGCCGAAGGACCCCCGGCCGCACGGATGTAACACCTGACCTCGCTCAGGGGAATCGCCAGCGCGAGGTTGCCCACGATCATCGCGTTCAGGCCACGCAGACATCCCCGTGCATCGGCAAGCGGACCGCCCGAGTTGCCGGGTGCGAGTCTCAGGTCGGTCTGGATCCACGGCCGGCCGCCCGCGGTGATGGGCCCGAGCGCGTGAACGATGCCCGCCGTCAACGCACCGCGCATGCCGAATGGATGTCCGATCGCGACGACGAGCGAGCCGACCCGAAGCGTATCGGATTCATCGGACACCGCCGCGGGGAGGCCCACGTCCGGCACCCGCAGCACGGCAAGGTCCGCCGTGCGATCCCCCGCGACGAGGACGCCGTCCTCGCGCCGACCATCCGCGAAGCGTACCGCCACGCGCGGATGCCGGATCACGTGCGCGTTCGTCACGATCCACCCGGGCGCCCAAACGACACCGGCTCCCACCGCGTTGCCCGCGCTCGTCACCTCGACGGTGATGCGACGGAGATTGTCCGCGAGGCGACCGAGATCCATCACCGCGCACGCGCGGGCCGTTCACCGATCGTCAGGTCCACGTCGAGGGCGCGACCCGCACGGATCACGGACGCCCTGACGCGTTGGCCGATCCGCTCGCTCGGCAATGCCGCGCGCAGATCCAGCGGATCGGTGACGGCCGTTCCGTCGAGCGACAGGATGACGTCACCGACGAGCAGCCCCGCGGCCGCCGGACTCCCCGCCTGGACCTCGACCACGATCAGCGCGGTGCGTTGCGACTGTCCATGCTCCTCACGGAAGCCTTCCGGTACGCGAATCGGCTGCGTGCTCACCCCGAGGTAGGCGCGCGGAATACGGCCGTGTCGTACGACGGCGTCGACGACGCGACCGACCGCCTTCGCAGGAATCGCGAGCTGGAGATGTCGCGATGCTCCCGACGTGTTGAGGCCGACGACGGCGCCCCGCGCGTCGACGAGCGGCCCGCCCGAGAACCCGGGATACAGGGTGAGATCGAGGCTGAAGACGTCGCTCTCAGCGCGCCGCGACCGTGCGGCACCGATCGCGCTGATGACGCCCCAGCTCGCACGAGGGCCCGTGGCCACTGCGAGCACCATGTGGCCCACCCGAACGACATCCGACTCGCCGACGTCGGCGACCTCGGCATCGCAGGCGCCGATCCTGAGCACGGCGACATCGAGGGCGGCATCTCGGCCGACGACCGCCGCCGGCACCGACTGACCACTTGGGCTTGTGACGGTGAGGTCGTCGTCGGTCTGCACCGTGTGACTGGCGGTGACGATCAGGCCCGAGCGCCAGTGGATGCCGGTCGACGGGACGCGCGGCCGGCCGTGAACGGCCACCACCGCGCGAGCGGCCTGCTGAACCGCGCCCGCGAGTTCGTCCGAAAGCAGGAGCAACCTGTCCATGCGATCCCCTCCTGAGAAAGTCCGATCGCTCCCAGCATGCGGAGCACGGGCCCCGAATGGAATCGTCCGAACGGACGGGTCGCGGACCGCGGACGTCCATCCCTCGTCACCGAATCTTCGTCGTGTTGTGGTCTGTCAGCAACTGAGGCGCGCGACACTCCTGGCAGCCCGCGGGTCGCCACCTGCCCTCACTGACGCTCCGACAGACGGCGCCGGGCGGACTCGACCTGAGGGTTATACTGTCACGTGTGGGCCCCGTGATCGCGCGTGGCCGATCGCGGTACCGATCCATCTTCACGTCGGCGACCCGGCGAGAGCGGATCGCCAATTTCGAGGCGTACTGGGCCTACTCGGTGGCCCACGACGGAGCGATCCTCCAGGACCAGAAGGATCTCGTGAAGAAGCGGGACACTCTGGTCGGTTTACAGGCGCATCCCGTTCGGTCGCGCCGGCCGCTGGCCGACCCTGCGCGCTTCTATCGCAACCACGTAGTCATGCAGGACGACGTTGCTCCTGACCTTCCTCTACAAGTTCGCCCGCCACGAATACGTCGGCATCTCCGCCGCCTGGGACCGGACGGAGCCGCTCACCGAGTCGACCTCCCTCGTCGCGAAGATTGGGCTCTATCACCTGTGCGAAGAATTCGGTCATATGCGGCTTTTCCAGGAGATCCTCCGGACGTTTCACCTCGACCCGGTGGAGTGGGTCCCGCTCGGAAAGTGGATGAGCCGCATGTACCGTCTCTTCCCCATGTTCCCCGAAGCTATGCTGGCCCCTCCCGCCTTCGTGAGCGAGCTGATGGGGCTGACCGTGTACCAGCATATCGACGGCGTCCTGGACGACATCCTCGCCGACGAGCCGGAGGCCCGTGAGCGCGTCCGCGCGCTCCTGCGTGAAGTCATGACCGACGAGCTGGCCCACGTTGGCCAGCGCCGCAACTTCCTCGGCCCTCTCGGTCTGCGCGCGGCGCACCTCATGGTGGAGTCGATGTATCGGGCCTTCTTCCGCGACATTCCGGAGACGAGACTGCTCTTCAACGTCGAGCAGATGGTGCGGGACGGGAAGGCGTTCGACTACGGCACGATCGCGCCCGAGATGCTCGAGAAGAGCTGGGTGCCCTCTTACTGCAAAGTGTCGTCGTGACCCGTGGTGCGGCTCTTGAGCCGACTGGAGAACCGCGCGCGCGCCGGCCGGTAGTCGCCTGAGCCATCCGCCTGCGTCACGCGGAAGGCCAGGCTGATCCGGGGGCCGACCGGCTCCTTGGTCTTGGGGATTCCGTGCGTGTAGTGCAGCTGTGTTTCGTAGCTCATGACCAGCAGGCTGCCGGCCTCGAGCTCGACGTTGAGCACGCGCCTCGGCGGCTCCTTCGCGCGGATCGTCATGCGGCGAGTGGCTCCCAGCGACAGCAGCGCGATGGGAGTACCCTCGACGATCTCGTTCAAGTCATCGTTGTGCGGCGCCACGCTGTCGTTGCCGTCGCGGTAGAAGTTGAGACCGACGCTGTTGAAGGCCACCCGCGTGCGGCTGACCACGTTGCCCGCCGCAACACGGATCGCGCCGAGAGTGGGGCCCTCCTCGGGATCCAGGCGGACATGGGCCATCAATCGTGGAACGTCCACGTCCCGGTCGTACATCCGCCGGCGCTGCGACTTCCATCTCACGGACTCGCGCAGCTCGGCGAACCAGGCACGGGCGACCTCGGCCGGCACCAGGTCGGCCGTGTACGTGATACGTCCCAGCTCGTCGTTCACGAGCACGCTCTGGCTGGTACCGGCGAAGAGCGGCATCTGCGACATCGATGTCCTGTCCAAGAAGGCGCACGCGGCTCAGCGCAGCCGCGGGCCTGGGTCCATGCTCAGCAAGACCCGGCCGCCGATCGGGTACCACTCAGGCAAGAGCGTGACCGCCTGGCCCACGACGTGGAGGTCGCGCCAGCACTCGGCCAGCCGGCTCTCGCGCCGGTACGACGTGCTGCCCCCCTGCCGGTACATCAGATCCATCGCCTCGCGAGCGCTGTCGGCAGCATGCGCTGCCGCCAGCCGGCAACGCGCGCGTTGCTCGAGGGTGGTTTCCTCGCCGGCCGCGACCGTGTTCCACACCTCGACGATCATCGCGCTGCGGTACGCGCGACCGGCGTTCAGGATCGTGTCGGCCCGACCGACCGCGTCCTGAACTTGTGGGTTCTCGCAGAGTCGACTGGTCCGGCCGCGCGGTGTCTTCGCGCCGGCCAGCTCGATCAGCGCGTCGATCCCGGCCCGGGCGATTCCGGTGATCACGGCGCTGTGGTGGGGCCCGACCCAGGCCTGGGCTGGCAGCGCGTACGAAATCCCCGGCCACCGCTTCCACTGGTTGTCGAGCGGGATGCCGGCGTGGACCATCGTGCGCCGCTCCGGCAGGAAGATATCGTCGACCGTCCAGTCGAAACTGCCGGTCGCACGCATTCCGGTCACGTCCCAGCTGCCCTCGACGATCTGCGCTTCCGAACGCGCGAAGATTCCGCGCCAGTAGACCGAGGTGCCATCCGGGCTCCGGCGAGGCTGGTCGCCGTCGAAAATCTGGAAGCTTCCCAGCATCCAGGAGCTCTCCTGGCAGCCGGTGCCGAAGGGCCAGCGACCCGTGACTCGGTAGCCACCATCGACGGGTACGGCCCGTCCGCCTCCCATCACGGCGGTGCCGGCGATGACGGTGTCCCCGCGCGCGTAAATCTCCTGCACGCCCTCGTCCGGCAAGCCGAGCGTGACGAGCTGACCGATGCTGTTGTTGGCCACATTCCAGCCGACCGAGCCGGCGCCCTCGGCGAGCAGCTCCACGACGCGCACGTAGGTGAGCGGGTCCACTTGAAGACCGCCCAGCTCCCGCGGGATGGCCAGTCGGTAGAAGCCGGCGGCATGGAACCGCTCGACCAGCGCCTTCGGCAAGCGCTGCTCGCGCTCGATCTCGTCGCGATAGCCGCGGATGACCGACCGCAGGGCGGCCGCGGCCTGTACCGGGGGCTGAGCATCGATATCTGTCGGTAGATGCTTCTCGTCGGCGGTCTGCTGCATTGGGCCGTGATGTTCCGCCGACGAAGCGGAGGTGTCAAGGGGTACTGTCGCCGCCGCGAAGGTAGCTCGCGACTACCTCCCGGCCGGAACCGCGACGAGCGCGTTTGGCACCCCCCATCCCCCGGACAG
This sequence comes from Candidatus Rokuibacteriota bacterium, assembly GCA_003220435.1. Taxonomy (GTDB): domain Bacteria; phylum Methylomirabilota; class Methylomirabilia; order Rokubacteriales; family CSP1-6; genus AR31. The sequence continues at coordinate 8,809 of QHSL01000037.1, forward strand.
AGACCGCGTAAGTGCGGGGAGCTTCACCACGAGCTGCGTCGACGGCCCCCCGTCCAGGTTGAGGGCATCCACGCATCCGAGCCCACCCGCTTCGGGTGGGCCGGCAAGGAAGCGCGCAAAGGCGGTGGTCTCGGCCTTCGTCGAGACGACGAGGGTGACGATACTTCCCGCGGCGCACACCGCGGTCCGCTCGGCGAGCTGCGGCTTGAGCCGCAGGACTTTTCCCCCGACGACGAGACGGGGAATGCCCTGGACGATGAGGCGATGCGCGCGGTGATCGGGGATCTCGGAGCCGAGCACGATCCGCGCGGTCGTACCACTGACCACGAGGGCGCCCCAGCTCTGCCGCTTGCCACGGGCCATGAGTCGTCCCTCGTCGACCGCGAGGCCCATGGCGCGGCCCTCACTGTCGAAGAAGCTGGCGTTGACCGCGACGGCTTCGGGAAACGGCGCGACGATCTCTTCGACGGTTTGCCTGGACGAGGGGCCGCCGGCGGGAACCAGGCGAAGCTCCGCACCATTGAGATCAATCTGGAAGGCGTGGCCTGAGAAGGGCTCCCCGTCCGGGGGGCGCGCGTCGAAGATTGCGTGCGCGATCCCTGGAGCCACGACCGAAAACCGGGGCGGCTCCCCGCACACCGAGCTGGGCCCGGCGCCACTCACCACCAGGAGGGCTGAGATATAGAGAGCGAGCCTCCGGGGCCGCCCCGTGCGGAGCGGCCCCTGGCCGTGCGGCCTCAGCAGATCAGCTGTGCCAGCGGAACTGTTGCGGCTTGCGGGCGGACTCCTGCGAGATCATGACGTTGACCAACGCCGGGCCGCGGAAGGCCATCGCCTCTTGCAAGGCGACCTTCAGATCTTTCGGGTTTTCGATGAACCAGCCCTTGCCGCCAAACGCCTCCATCATCTTGTCGTAGCGCGCGCCGTAGATGAGCGCGTTCGGCTTCAGGTTCTGGAGCGGGTTGTCAGGATGTTTCGCATGGCCCGGGCCGATGCCGCCGTTGTTGAAGACGACGATCTTGGCCGGCAGGTTATAGCGGCAGACCGTCTCGATCTCCATGCCGGAGAAGCCGATCGCCGAGTCGCCCGAGACCGAGATGATCGGCTTGTCGGGATGCACGACCGCGGCGGCGATGACGAAGCCCATGCCGATGCCCATCGTGCCGTAGCTGCCGGCATCGAGCCGGTGCCGTGGCTTCGAATTGAACAGCTGGGTGCGGCCGATATCCATCGTGCTGGCGCCCTCGCCGATGATGATCGCGTCGTCCGGCGTCCAGGCCGCCACGTCCTTCAGCGCGCGGTAGTAGTTGGCCGGCGCCTGGTCGTCGGCGAGCTGAGGCGCGATCTGCGCAGCATTCGCCGCCGCCTTCTCGGCGATCGAGGCATGCCAGGGCGTGTCCTTTGGATAGGCCCACTCGCGCTTGTTGAGCGCCTCGTTGATCTGCGCGACGATCGCCTTGCCGTCGCCGACCAGCGCGACCTCGGTCGGCGCGTTCTGGCCAATCGCCTCCGGCGCGACGTCGAGCTGGATGAAGCGCACGTTCTTGCTGTAGCGCGGCGGCAGGCCGAAATGCATGATCCAGTTGAGCCGCGCGCCCATCAGGAAAACGACGTCGGCATTCTGCAGCGCGTGGCTACGCGCCGCGCCGACCGACAGCGGATGGTTGTCGGGCATCACGCCCTTGCCCATCGGCGAGGCGAGGAACGGCAGCTTGGTGCGCTCGATGAAGGCGCGCACCTCGTCCTCGGCGCGTGAGTAGGCCATGCCCTTGCCGATGATGACGAGCGGCCGCTCCGCCGACCGGAGCGCGTCCAGCGCGCGCTCGACGTCCGCCGGCATGGCCTGGGTGCGTGGCGGGTCCGGGCAGCGCGCCGCCTCTTCCACCCTCGCCTCGTCGACCTTTCCGGTAATGATGTCGTCCGGCAAGTCGAGATAGCTCGCGCCGGGCCGGCCGTAGATCGAGTTCCTGACCGCCATCTCGACATAGAACGGGATGCGGTGGACGTGCTCGACCGCGTGCGCAAACTTGCAGAACGGTGTCGAGATCAGCACCTGGCGCTCTTCCTGGAAGGCCCCCATGCCGTTGCGCCAGGACTCCGAGGCGCCGCCGAGGAGGATCATCGGCCAGCCATTCTGCTGCGCGTTGGCGAGGCCGGCGAGGGCGTGGACGACGCCGGGGCCCGACACGACGAGGCAGGCGCCGGGGCGCCCGGTCAGATAGCCAACGGCCTGCGCGGCATACGAGGCGGACTGCTCGTTACGCATCCCGACGTAGGTGATCCCTTCCCGCTGCGCGGCCGCGGCGATCGGCTGCACCGGAAACCCGACGATCCCGAACATGAACTTGACGCCCTGCTTTTTGAGATTTCTGGCGACTAGGGTTGCACCGTCGACTTCGGCCATGAGTCCCTCCTGTTAGAGTGACCGCTAAGATCGCGCCCCCCGGAGCCAGAGTCAAGCCCCGAAGCGGAGCACCCGCCACTACGCCGGGGCACCGTCCCGCTCGCGCCCGGCGTCGCGTGAGAGTCTGTAGAGAATTAACAGGATGGGGAGCAGGTACATGTGCGCGCCGCTCCACATGAGCCCACCGCCGAGCACCTGGTCGTCGGTGGCGTTGATCCCGAGCGCGGCGGCCACGCTGACGTAATGCGGGTAGAGCGCGCGCTCCGGCACGGTCAGCAGCAGGCCGAGCACGGTGCTCTGCGCAGTCGCAACGAGGAGATACAGGATCTGGAAGCCGGGGTGGGGCCGCGGCCGGAGGCGGGGCGCGGGCTGGATGATCGGCCACCAGAAGAGGAGCGCGGTCGCGAAGAACGTCGCATGCTCGACCGCGTGCACGAGCTCGTGCTCGACCGCCGCGTCATAGAGAAATGGCAGATGCCAGATCCACACGGTGGTCACGTGAAGGAGACCCGCGACCGGCAGGAATGTGAGCGTCGCGAGGACCGCGCGGAGCCGCGCGCGCCGCCGGAGCGGCGCCGCGAGCGGCCACCGGACGCGGGGCGGCAAGCCCCAGAGGACGAGCGGCAACGGGTTGCCGAGCAACAGGAGCGGCGCCGCCATCATCGTCAGCAGCAGGTGCTGGCCCATGTGGGCCGAGAACCGCGCCGCGGCAAGGTCATCGAGGGGCGAGAGAAGCGCGGATGCAACCGTGGTGAGTCCGAGCGCGTACAGCGCCAGGCGCCAGAGCGGCGGCGCGTGCCCGGCCGCGTGAAGCCGGCGCCAGCCGCACGCGTAGGCGGCGGCCAGACCGGCCAGGGCGAGCGAGAGGACCGTCTTGACGGCGACCTCGACCAAGGATCTCCCTGCGTTACTGACCGCCCGCCATTCTGGCGGCAAGCTGTCGCAGGTCGCGCGCATCCACGTCGGACACGAGTGCGTAGCCCAGCTCGCGTGTCCGCCACATGATCACGTTGAAGCCGCGCTCGGCCGTTGTATAGGCCTCCACGGAGCCGATCCGCGTCAGCTCCCGCGTCGGCCACGCGAGACCCTCGGCGCGGAAGACGAGGAGCGAGATCGGGTGGAGCCGGCGCGCATAGACGAACACCGCCGCCTTGCGATCCCGGAAGTAGCCGACGGCGCCGCCCCTGAGCGGAAATTCGGCGTCGCCTTCGAACGCCACCACCGGCGCGAAATCCAGCCGTCCTTCGAACCACGGCTTCACCTGGTGCAAGCCGCCGCTCTCGATGTCGAGGGGATGCTGGCTGCTGAGCACGCGCAGGTGATCGTTCACGGCTTCGCCCACCAGGCTGGCCCGCTCGCTCGCCGCCCGGGAAGTCGCGCGCTCGTAATAAAGGATGGGGGGGACCATCAGCAGAACCGACGCCACGGCGAGAGACGGCACCAGCGCCGGCCGCCATCGGCTCCACCACGAACGCTCGACGGCGCGCGCGGGCCACTCGGCCGCCAGGCGGCGTTTGAGGGCGAGCGACGCAGGATACTGGGGCAGCCGGTGCTCGAGCACGGACGTGAGCTCCTGCTCGACGGCCTCCGCGCGGCCGCAGTCGGCGCACGCGTCGAGGTGAGTTCGTACCTCGGCCTGAGTGGGCAACGGCAGGCGCCCCCGCTGATAGTCCAGCAGCCGCGTCCGCACGTCGTCGCAGGTCATCGCGCGTAGTCCTTCAGCTTCTGCCGGAGCGCCGCCCGGGCGCGGGCCAGCCGCGATTTCACCGTGCCCACCGCACAGCCCGCGATGTCGGCGACTTCGACTTCGGTCAGGCCCTCCAGATCCAGCAGGACCACGGTGCGCGCTTCCTCCGACAGCGTCATCAGCGCCGCCTCGATCTCCTCCCCTACCACCTTGCGCAGCCGATCGAGCTCGATGTCACCGAGCAGCCACGACTCGATCCCCGCGCCTTGCGCGTCCGCCTCGACGGTGTCGAGGCCGCCCACCGTCGGGTCGTGGCGCTGGCGCCGGTACAGGCTGAGGAACGTGTTCCTCAGTATTCGAAACAGCCACGCCTTGAGATTGGTGCCCGGCGTGAACTGATGCTCGGCTCGGAGCGCCCGGGCATACGTCTCCTGCACGAGGTCCTCGGCGTCGGTCTGGTTGCCCGTGAGGTACCGCGCCAGGTTGTGGAGGGCGTCGACGTAGGCCAACCCCTCGTTCGCCACCGGGCTCAACGCTGGTCGGCTCCCCGTCGCCACGCCCCAACCATAGCACCGGCGCGGCGCCCCTCTCACCTCCGCAACGCTCGATTCGCCGATTCGTTCCCATGGAACGAACCGCGTCGGTGGGCGTTGGCATGGGCGAGAGAGAGGAGCTGGCGATGAAGGATCCCAAATGGCGAACGATGATCGTGGCAGGAGTGGTCGTGGCCGCGCTGGCGACCACGCACGTCGGCGCGGCGAGCTCGGCCGCCGTCGGCATCAAGGAGTTCAAGTTCACGCCGTCGGTGCTGACGGTTGCGGTGGGCACGACCGTGACGTGGATCAATCACGACGAAGAACCTCACACCATCACATCGGCGAACGCCGCGTTCGGTTCGACCGGCCTCAGCCTTGATGACACGTTCGCGCAGACGTTCATCCGTCCCGGCCGCTACGAGTACTTTTGCGCGCTGCACCCTCACATGAAAGCCATCGTGGTCGTGAGATAGCTCACGATCCTCAAGGAGGCGCACATGGACCGTATCGATCGTCGCGGCTTTATGGAATGCATGGCCTGGGCGGGCACCGGGCTCCTCTGGGTCTCCACCAGCGGCGTGCTGTCGTCGCGCGTGATCGCGCCGGCGGCGGCCGCGGAAGCCAAGCCCGGCCGCTTCAGCTTCGCCCAGATCAGCGACACGCACATCGGCTTCAAGGGCCAGGCGAACGGTGATCCCACGGCCACGCTCCAGCAAGTGGTGGATCGGGTCAACGCGCTCCGGCCGGCGCCCGCGTTCGTGCTCCACACGGGCGATCAGACCCACGGCCAGAAGGCCGGCGCCTTCGACACTGTCGCCGAGATCCTCAAGGGTCTGAAGACGGAGCGCATCTTCTACGTGCCCGGCGAGCACGACGTCTTCCTGGATGGCGGCAAGGAATATCTCGGCCGCTACGGCAAGGGGACCGTCGGCGGGCGCGGCTGGCAGAGCTTCGACTACCAGGGCAGTCACTTCGTCGGCCTCGTCAACGTGCTGAAGTACAAGGGGGAGGGCATCGGCGCGCTCGGCGAGGATCAGATCGAGTGGCTCGAGAACGATCTCGCTCCGCTCTCGCCCAGCACGCCAGTGGTGGTCTTCTCGCACGTGCCGCTATGGGCGGTGTACCCGCAGTGGGGCTGGACCACCGAGGATGCCGGACGCGCGCTCGCCCATCTCAAGCGCTTCGGCTCCGTCACCGTGCTCAACGGCCACATCCACCAGGTGCTCCAGAAGGTGGAAGGCAACATCAGCTTCCACACCGCGATGTCCACCGCGTTCCCGCAACCGGCACCCGGCAGCGCGCCGGCACCCGGCCCCATGAAGATCCCCGAGGCCGACGCACGGCGCATGATCGGCCTGACCGAGGTGACCTATGTGCCGGGCCAACACTCCCTGGCCGTCGTGGATTCCACGCTGGGGTAGGCGAGGTTTCTTGGGAAGGGGACTAGACGCCGCGCCGCACGCGGTAATCCACGTTGTCCCGCACCCACTTCCAGAAGCGGTCCTGGTTGGCGAGGTCGGTATCCGGCCTCATCTGGGCGCGCCAGCCCTTCATGACGTCGTACTCCACGGCCCAGAAGCGCACGCGGTCCCGCTTCACCAGCTTGCGCCAGTTGTCCCCGACCTTCGGGCTCGCGTACACCAGGCGGACGGTGACGTTCTTCGAGAGGTAATCAAGAGGGCTGAGATCGATCTGCTGATAGGAGGCGGGCGTGCCCGACTTGATCGTCCCGTCGGGCACGTCGGGGATGCCGTCGCTGACCACCATCACGGTGATCGGCGCCAGGACGAGATTCCGGTCCTTCACGGTGCGCGCGATCTGCCGGAAGAAGACATTGAAATCGGTGAGCGTGTCGGTGGGCGGGAACCACTTCCGGAGGTCCGTCTCGATCTGCTTGACCTCCTTGTTGTTGAAGTCGTGGATCGGATGGAAGGACTTCGGCTCGTTGTTGTCCTTGCCTCCGATGGCCGTCACGAAGAGATCGCGCGGCTTCGAGAGGCCGCCGAGCTCGTGCATGTGGCCGTAGAGGTAGTGCGCGACAAACGTGAGGGCATCGTCATAGGCGGATCGGAAGGATCCGCTGGTGTCGACGCCGACGAAGAGCGTCGACCGCGGCAGCTTGTTGTCCTCCGTCTCGGCCGCCGAGACCACGACGGCGACACTGAGGAGAGCGGCCGCGACCAGGCGAGCGGCGAGCGAGATGCCCAGGCGCCTCATAGCGTCGCCTGCTTCCGCGGCGGCGCCTGCAGGTGCAACGTTTGGAGGATGTGCCAGGTCTGCGTGATCTCCTTGGCGTCCTTGAAGGGGAGCGAGAAGACCTGGCGGGAGGCGACCAGGACCATGCCGAAGTTGAGCGCGGCCGCCGCGATCTGCAATACCGGCAGCACCAGGTAGTCGAGGAGCTCCTCACTCTTGGCGTGGAGCCACTCGATCTCCTTCTTGACCTCCGCCACCGGCTGCCGCCACCAGGCCGGCGCAGGCTTGCCGTCGGCGGGGCGCCGGTCGCCGTCGTCCACCATCGGCCGCCTCGAGATGAAGGCGAGCATCGGCGGCGTTCCGAACTGGCCGAACAGGAACCACGTCATGCCGCGGATACCGATCCATCCGAACGACGACAGCAAGAGCGTAACCGTGAGGCCCAGCTTCATACCCGTCTGCTGCGCAATCCACGGCGTCAGCGCGTCGATGAGCTCCCGGTAAAGGAATATGACCTCGAAGAACATCACGAACAGCTCCACCACGACCATCTGGACGATGTACTTCCACTCCCGCTTCTTCACGGCGTCCATCAACGTCTGAATGCACGCGAAGCTCCCCATGACGAGCAGCAGCAGGAAGAAGTAAAGGATGGGGCCCGTGAAGCGCGCCGTCGACTCGCCACCGACGAGGTCGGTGAGGAGCTCGGTCACCGTCGGCATCAGGGTATAGGTGAAGATGGCGGCTTCGAGCGCGCACCAAAAGATGAGCATCACGAACGCGACCCAGGGCACCCCGGGCCTGAAGTAGGTCTCCGTCATCCGACCCGTCATCGTGAAGGGCATGAGCACGATCTGGCGGACCACCTCGAGCACGAGCTTCGCCACGAAGGTGCTGAACGCCACCGCCCATCCCAGCGCCACCCCGACGAACCGGAACATCCCCAGCCAGTACAGCCAGACGGCGCGCACGGCATCCCACCACGTCAGCATCATCGTCGGGACGAACTGCACGCGCCCCGATCGGAACGGCAGCGTGTAGATGGAGAGCTGTGTGCACCAGACCGCGGCGACGGCGAGCAGAGCCGGGATGGCCAAGAAGAGGAACTTCGCGACGACGAGCCACAGCGGACCCGGGGCGAAGAAGAAGTCCCACAGCGTCTGCTGCATGCGCGGAATCCACGCCAGCGGCGCGATCAGCAGGTCCGTCAGCTGACGCCAGGGCTCTGGAATTCGCTGAATCAGCTCGAACATTGACCCCTCCTTGTACCCGGGCATGGCGACCGAGCGGCCTATCGCTAAGCAAGCCGCCGGCCGTCCGTGTAAGACGCTGATTCGGCGACGATGATCGCCCTCGCCGGTGACTGTTTGGCATCCCGCGAGCGAAATTGACACTCCCGGGCACGACCCAGACCGCGCCACGCGCGAGGATCTCGAATGCGCCGACGACCCGCTCCATCGCGACCGACGGCGGGCTGGCGCGCACCTCGCATTCGACAAGGATGGAGGGTTCTATCCTCGCGATTCTGGGTGACGAGCGCGTGGGCGAGCGCCTTTCCGGGTCGGTCTGCTATCGTTGCGCCTCCCGTTTCTGGGATCCATGCCCGCCCCGTCCATGTACGCGGCCCAGCACTCGTAGAAGCCGCGCTGGTTCTGCTCGGCAATTCGATCGGTGAGCACCCAGCCGCGGAACTTCCACCAGCCCCCATTCGGCCTTGTCCAGCTGCTCCCCGTAGCATTCTCTGAAGTAGGGAACTCCCACGAGCTGGCCGTCGGTGGCGTAGCTCCAGCCATGGTAGGGACAGGTGAAGACCGGTGTATTGCCCTCGTCGTAGCGACACACCTTCATGCCCCGATGCCGGCAGGTGTTCAAGAAGACGTGGATCCTCTGCTCCCGGTCCCGGGTGAGGAGGACCGATTCCTCGCCCATGCCGGAGACGAAGTAGTCGCCGGGCTTGGGAATCTGGCTCTCGTGCCCGACGAAGAGCCAGCAGTGGGCGAAGAGCTGCTCCTGTTCCTGCTGGTAGAGCTCCTCGTTGACGAAGAGCTCGCGGCCGACGAGTCCTTGCTTCACGTCGACGAGCGCCGGAATCGCGTGGTGCTTAGCGGTCCTGGTCATGGCCGTGTCCCCTCACGTTTTCATCCACCGACACTCGGGCAGGTGACCGTGTGCGCCGTCGTCCCGGCACGTGCACGCGGCCTCGTCGCGCTTTCGATACCCGATCGACGTGAGGAACGTGTCGAAGCCCGCGTAGAACGTGTCGCCCGCGTCGATCGACTGAAAGCCGGCCTGAAAGGCCCGTCGCAGCTCTTCACGACTGGGTCGCACGGCGCTCCTCGATCACGGCATTCACCGGATCTCCACGATGTCTTGCGCGAAGATCATCTCTTCGGTCCCGACCCGTGAGGCATCGCGCGGCGAGGAGAGGTATCGCGCGAACACCCAGATGCCGTCCAGCGGGTTCGACACCACCTCCGCCGTCGATCCGTCCGACAGGCCGATTCTCGCGCCCGGCTGAAGGTGCCTGAGGTTGACGATGCTCATGGCGCGGGAGTCCGCCAGGTCGCCAGCTCGTCCCAGCTCGCGGCGTCCATGAATTCCGCCCAGCGGCGGTAGAGATTTCTGAGGTTGTGCTCGCTCGACTTCGCCTCGGTGATGTCCAGCACCGACCCCGGCAACCGCAGACCGTCCCATTCGTAGCTCTCGACTTCGAACCCCATCCCCTGCTCGTACGTGTACGGATAGCGCCGCGCGATCGTCCCCCGACTCGCGGCGTGGGCGTAGTTCCAGTTCTCCATATCGTCCTGCTCGGTCAGTCCCGCCGGCCCTGAGTACCGGATGTAGTACTGGCGCAGGAAGTCCTTCACTTCGGGCGGCGAGTCGCTGTCGACGAGATACCATCGCCACACTTCGGTCTGGTGCGGGCCGCGAGGATGCCAGACGGCGAAGGTGCGCGGCTGTCGCGGATGGAGCGCCGTGTTCGGAAAGACTTCCCCGGGGCTTCCGGTCACGCGCCCCCATTCACCCCGGCGGCGCCGCCGCTCCTCCTCGCAATGCCTGAAGTACTCGGACACCACGGGCGATTGCTGATAGGCCGGAGGCGTCGGCTGATCCTTCGGGAGCACGTAGAGGCCGGTCTGATGCCCTCGCTCCGGGAAGCAGATTTGCAGCCGGCGGGCGATCAGCCGCTCTCGCGTATCCCGGCGTCCACTGCCGCTGGGCCCGATGCCCACCATGTCGACCGATCGGTGACTGATGTTGTGATAGCTGTCGCCGCTGAAGTTCTCGGCGGGAAACTTCCAGTTACACGGGATGAGCCACTTCTGGACGCCCCCCAGAACTTCGGTGCCTCCGTCGCGGCCATCCCAGCCATCGAGCGTCAGGTCGAGATAGCGTCTGAACTCCCCGAGATACTCGAGAAATCCAGGCGCCTTCGGATCCCAGGTGGCCCACACGCTTCCTTTGTAGGTCGCCAGTTGAGCGACCTCCACCAGGCCGAATTGCGACCTGTCCAGCTTCCCGTGGTAGGCCTCTCTGAAATACGGCACGCCGACAAGCTTTCCGTCGGTGGCATAGCTCCAGCCGTGGTAGGGACACGTGAAGACCGGGGTGTTTCCCTCGTCGTAGCGACACACTTTCATCCCGCGATGCCGGCAGGAGTTCAGGAACACGTGCACGCGCTCTTCGCGGTCGCGGCACAGGATCACCGACTCCTCGCCCATACACGACACGACGTAGTCACCCGGCTTCGAGATTTGACTTTCGTGACCGACGAACAGCCAGGCGCGAGTGAACACACGGTCCAGCTCTTCCGCGTAGATCTCCTCGTTGACGAAGATCTCGCGGCTGATCAGTCCTGTCCCCAGATCCACGAGACCGCCCCGGTAACGACGCCCCGTCGCCATGGCGCCTTCTCCTAGAAGAAAAACGTCAGATTCTTGACCTGGAGCACGTTCTGGTCCAGGACGATCTTTCGCCGCCTGATCTTCCATTGCCCATCGACGCGGTGCAGGACATCCTCTCGCTTCCCGACGAGAATGTCCGTTTCCGTTTCGACCCGGTTTCGATAGATCAGGAAGCGCGACTTGGTGGTCACCTCCGACGGCGCCGCGGCCGATGGCTTCACGTCGAGGATCTGGACGTTGGACACCATGTGGCAGATCCGCGAGAGCGGCTCCTCGGCCCAGTGGACGCCGGTCAGGATCTGCTGCACCCGCCGCGTCAGCGTCTCTTTGCCCTCGTCGAACCAGTTGACGTCCCGGCCCTCGCGCGTGAACTCCCGCTCGAGCTCGCCGAACTTGACGTTGCGTCGCATCGGCATCCAGTAGCGCACGTCTTCGTCCAGGAGCGCCAGCCACTCCTCGTATCGGCGCTCGTCGAGAAGCTCGGCCTCCTGGTAAAGAAAGCTCTGGATCTCCTGCTGGAGGAGAAGGTGGGCGACGTCGTCGCGGTGATCGCTCATGGCGATCCCCGCCGTGGATCCGTGTCCTGGTAACCGCCGTCGTCTTTGAGCCCGGCCGCCCGCAGCTCCACGCCCGCCATGGCTTCCAGGACTCGCGCCGCGATGGGAAATCCGCGCTGGCCCCATCCCCGGGCCTGCGCGCGCTTCATCACGTCGTCGGCGATCGATCCCAGGTGCGCGGGCGCGCCCACCTCGCGCGCCAGCTCGCACGCCAGATGCAGGTCCTTGGCGACGATGTCCAGCGTCCCGCCGGCGGTGAACTCGCCGCTCAGGACGGACCGGGGAATATTGTCGAAGGTACGACTCGCTCCGGCGCTGACCGGGACGATCTGCGCCAGGATACCGAGGTCGATGCCGGCTTTGGCGGCGATGAGGAGCCCTTCGAGCGAGGTGACGAAGTTCGTATAGCCGAGGTATTGGGTCACCAGCTTCGCGATGCACCCGGCGCCCGTGTCGCCGACGTAGAAGATGTTCCGCCCCATGGCCTCGAGCAACGGGCGGTATCTGGCGAAGGTTGCCGCTTGGCCGCCCACCATGATGGTCATGCCCGGTGGGCGACCGCTGACCGGCGAATCCAGGAACTCCACGCCTCGCGCCCGACAGGCCTCCGCGATCCGGCGAACGACGCCCGGCGCGTTGGTCGTCATGTCGATGCAGGCGCCGCCCGCTTTGAGCCCGGCCAGGATACCGGTCGATGGGTCGGCCATCGCCCGCTCCACCTCGGCCGGGCCAGGAAGCGACGTGAAGACCACCTCGCTGGCCTGCGCCGTCGCGCGCGGGGTGTCCGCCCAGCGTGCCCCCAGATCACACAGGTTGGATGTGGCCTCACGTCGGAGATCGTGGACGGTCACTCGATGGCCCGCCTCGATGAGGCAGCGAGCCATCGGGTTGCCCATCGTGCCGGTGCCGACAAAACCCAGTTGCATCAGAGAGTCTCCGCAGTCACGGCCGGAACGCGGCGAAGCACTTGTTCGAGTTGAAGATGTGCGTCTCGATCCACGCCGTCTCGTCGGGCTTGCGGCCGAGCTCGGCCATGGCCCCCGCCAAGCACATCCAGTTGAGGAGCTCTTGCTGGCCGCTGTCCTCGATCGCGGACAGCGGCGTCTCCCGCCAGGTCGCCCAGTCGCCGGTCTGCAGCGCCGCGTACAGGGTGCGGTCAGCCGCGATATCGGGATAGAGGAAGTAGTGCTTGGCCGTCAGGAACGCGTGAGACCAGCTCGACGAGGCGACGAGCGCGACACGCCAGGGGCTCCGCGCCAGGGCGCGGGCGCACGCGGCGCCCAGGTCGAAGCATCGCCAGGGCATCGGCGAGGGCGGGTCGAGGTGATCGCCGGTCGGCGCCTCGGCGAGGCTCGCGATGCCGGCCCGCTGCGAGATCACCTTTCGCCCGTAGCAGTTGATCTGGAAGGGCACCACCGGGTGGTCGAAGCCCTTGCGGTCGTAATCGAGGAACATCACCGTGTTCAGAAACGCGTGTCCGAGCTCGTGGTGCAGCGGCCGGTACGCGTACGACACGTCGAAGCCTTCCGCCAAGAGGCCCCCGGCTAGAGCCTTGGCGCCTGGGCGATGGCCCCGCACCTGGAAGGTCGTGTCCTTGGGCTCGTCCCAGACGTTCGCGCGCACGAACGAGGCATGGGCCCACGGCTGCGGGGCAAACGACTCGCAGGCCAGCACGCAAAACGGTGGGATGATGTCTTCCTTGAAGTTCTCGTACTGATCATCGCCCCACAGCACGATGAAGTCCGGCCGGAAGTCGTCGAGGAGTCTCCGCATCTTGCGGAAGTGCGTCACCAGGAATTCTCGATGCTGCACGGCGGCGCTCCGTCCCTCGTCGGTCCCGTATTCCCGGCGCATGGCCTCGGGCCATCCGGACGGCTGCCGGTACTGTTCGGGCAACGCCGGATCGGCGAGCGCCCGCTTCAGGATGCCGGCCATGCCTTCGTCGCGGCCGCCGAGCGGCGGGAAATGCGTCATGCCGAGCCCGAGGATCTCTCCCATGGTTGCCTCCTTGATTTCCCCGTCAGGCGCGATGGCCGAGTTTCGCCGAGATTTCGTCGCTCGCCTTCCGCACATGGCGCTTGAACTCTTCGAGGTCGTCGGTGAAGCGGGTGCGCGACCCCGCGATGCCCACGGCGGCGACACACTCACCATGCGCGTCGAAGAGGGGGGCCGCCACCGCCGCGAGGTCGGGCTGGCGCTCGCCACGGTTGATGGCGACGCCGGCCCGCCGGATCTCCCGAAGCTCGCGCCGGAGGTCGGCCGCCCCCACGATCGTGGTTGGAGTCAGGCGCCGCAGCCCCGCCTTGACGACCTGGGGAACGCGTTCGGGGTGCCAGGCGAGCATCACCTTGCCGCTGGCGGTCCCGTAGGCGGGAGCGCGAGCGCCGGGTTCGACGTAAAAGCGTAGCGCCTCTTGCCCGTCCCGGATGTCCAGATACAGCACGTCAGTCCCACGAAGCACGACGAGCCCCGATGTCTGCCCCGTCACAGTGGTCAGCCACTTGAGCACCGGACGCGCCGCCTCGACCAGCCCCGTTCGGCCGACGACCCTGGCGCCGAGCTCCCAGATGCGGAGACCGAGGGTGTACCGCCGGGAGACGGAGTCGTGCCGGACGTAGCCGTGTTCTTCGAGGGTCTTGAGGACCGGAAGACGACGGTCTGAGATTCCTTGAGGCGTCGCGCCAATTCGGTGAGCGTGAGGCCACCGTCGACGGCCTCGAGCGCCTCGAGCGCCGCAAGGCCTTTGACGAGCGTCAGGAGCGTATATCTCGTGTTGCGACTCACGCTAGGCGCCCTTCCGCCGCTTTGCGGATATAGCAATGCGATTTCGCAGACGGTAAAGCAGGCGCCGGGGCGGTGTCAAGCGCGCGATCCGGAGGAAGGGCTGGGCGCAGAGGCCGTGGCAGCCGCCAACGATCGATCGCCGGCAAGATCGGCCGGGCGCAGCCACACGAACGCTAGCGCTCCGAGAAGCAGGGCGACCGTGACGTGGCCGAATGCCACCCCCCATCCCAGCATGCTCGCGCCGCCGAGGAGATCGAGCGTCGCGCCGAGGGCCAGCGGACCGAGGAAACCGCCGGCGTAGCCAAGCGTCGAGTGGACGGCCAGCGTCGCGCCACGCCGGCCCGGCTCGGCGCTGCCGGCGCTACCCGCGGTCAGCGACGACGAGTCCGACCAGATCAGCATCGCGTACAGCAGGACGAGAGCGGCCGCGGCCGCGTACGGCAGCGTCGCACTGAAGCCGATCACTGCCGCCAGCGCGGCGGAGGTCAGCATTGTGCCAAGGATGAAGCGGCGGCGGCCGAATCGAATGGCCAGCTCGTTGCCCCAGACACTGGCCCACACGCCGACGAGGCCCATCACGCTGGCGACGGTGGCGGGCGCCAGCGGCGTCCAAGCGCCGGATGTCTGGGCGGCGACGAACGTCAAGAACACAACGACCCAGCCGCGCAGCGCAGACATCTCCCACGTGTGCACGCAGTACGCGATCGAGTAGGCGAGGGCCGACCGGTTGCGAAAGATCGGCCGGAAGTCGAGCAGTGCGCCGCGTGGACCGGGGGCGGCCCTGGGGGGTCGGACCGGCAGGCCGACCAGCACCAGCACGAATGCCAGCGCGGCGCCGAGCGCGCCCGGCACCAGAGCCCATTGCCAGCCGAGCCAGGTGTTGACGGCGCCGGCGATGCCGAACGAGAGCGCCCCGCTCACGCCGACCGCCGCCGCGTGCGCGGCGACGGCTCGGGACTGCTGCGGACCCTCCGTCAGGTCGCTCAACGCTTTGAGCCCCGGCATGTAGCTCCCGGCCCAGCCGGCGCCCATCAGCGCACGGAACATTAGCGCCGACCAGAACCCGGTCGCCACCCATGCGAACCCGGCGAAGGCAACGGCGGTCACGGCGACGGAACCGAGATAGACGCGCTTGGGATCCACGCGATCTGTCAGCGATGAGAGCAGCGGCACCACGACCGTGTACGCCGCGTAGTAGATCCCACTGATCCACCCAGCCTCGGTATTGCTGAGCGACCAGACGGCGATCAGGGTCGGCAGGAGCGCCGCCACGCCGAAGGCGCCGATCTGAGCGCACGCTTGGGCCGCGCACATCACAACCGCGCCGCGGTTGAGCGTCATGGCCGCGCGTCGGATCAGCGGCGGGCGACGAGCACGCTGATGGGATAGAGACAGTAGTAGTCGGGATCGTCCAGGACGAAGGTCGCGGACTCCGGCTCGCAGAGGGCGGAGCGTCGCGTCCAGTCGTCGGGGGCCAGGCGATCGCGCAGGCGCGGGCCCCAGTTGCGCTCGAAGACGACGCGCTGGATGTAGTCGCGCGCGGCGTGGGGAAGCGGCGCCCGGCGCTCCAGCAGGTACGTCCGGAAGCCCGCCACGGACAGTCCGGCCGCGCGCAGCGACGCGAGGGTGCGCTGGCGGCGCTCCTCGAAGGAGAACTCACCGCCCTCGTGGCGGCTGCTCTCCATCTCGGCCTGGCGCAGGCGACGCTCGAGGGCGGGGTGGCCGGGCAGGAAAACTCCGTGCAGGAGCTGAGACTCCTTCACGACGATCCGGCCACCGGGGCGAACGACGCGCGCAAACTCGTCCAGCGCCCGGCCCGTCGCCTGGACGTGGTGGAGGACGTCGCCGCACCAGACCCAGTCGAACGTCGCGTCGGGCGCGTCGAGCTTGGTGGCGTCCCCCTCGCGGAACTCGAGGCGCGAGGCGACGGGCCCGTGGCCGACCATCGCGCGCGCAGCTTCCACGCGCTCTGTCGATGGCTCGATGCCCACCACGCGCCCTCGTGGCCCGATCGCCTCCGCGAGCCAGAGGGCAAAGAGCCCGACGCCGCAGCCGACGTCGAGGCCGCGCGAGCCCTCGGGCAAGTCGAGGTCGGCGATGAGGGCGCGCGCCTCGGGCTCCTGGAAGAGGTTCATGCGCTCCAGCGACTTCGTGAAGGGCTCCGTCTCGGGCTGGGTCATGAGAGCTCCCCCGTCTTGGCCGCGGCCTCGGCGAGCAGCGCGTACTTGGCCAGCGTGCGCTCGGCGAGCGCGGTGGGCCAGCGGTGATCGTCCACGATTCTCAGGAACTCGTCGAGGACCCGGGCGAAGTGTGTCTCGTGGCCCCCGTCGAGCGGGGGCGGCACGGTCACCTCGTACGTGTCGGGGCCGGCGGGCACGACCTCGATGCCGGGCAGCTCCACCTGCCACGCGGTGACCGTGTCGCGCAGCGCGCGCGCGATCGCGGCGGCATCGGTGCGGGGCTCGAGGAACACCTTGCGGCGATAGCCCGTGCGGGCGCTCTGTTCCAGGTGGATGTCGGCGCGAGCCCCGTGAGCGACGCTGTGCGAAGCATCTCCCCCGCCCGGCAACGGCGAGAGGTTCCAGCGCGTCGCGGCGCTCGCGGTGACGCGACTGATCCGGTATACGAGCTCGGCGTTGCATCGATAGCTCAGCGCGTCACCGTCGACGAAGGGCCCGAGCTCCCGCGGGAACCCCGCCTCTCCGGTGATCCGCCGAAACGCCTCCGCGGGCACTCGCGTCGACCATGCGCGGGCCGAGAGGAGCGCCGGCGCCAGGGCGTCGCCGTCCACGAGCCACTGCGCCTGGTCCACGACGTGGGTGGGAATGTCGACCGGGCCGCTCCCCTGCACGCGCACGTCGAAGAACCACCACGGACGTCTGAGGGGGGCGCCATCGACGAGCTTCTCCAGGTGGTGCACGCTCTCCTGCTCGATGGCCGGCCCGTCGTCGCGAAACGCGCCGAAGAGCGCGGGAGCGCCGACGAGCCGCTTGACCAGTCCGGCCGCCACGTCGTGACGCCCCGTCATGATCTCCGCGGCCAGCGGCCAGCCCTCGAGGCTCGCCCGGACGTGCTCGAGGTCGGCCGGTTCCACAAGCCACGGCTTGTCGGCGAGCACGTGGAAGCCTGATTCGTGCAGCCGCCGGATGGTGCGCGCCTTGCCCCCGTTCTTGCCCGCGAGGACCACCACGTCTCCACGTCGCTCGTCGACGAGCCGCCCGAGCGGGTCGTCGGACGTCGTCACGATGGGGCGCCAGCGCGTAGGGTGCGGGGAGCGCCGGTTGAAGCGCTCGACGAGGGCGAGGAAATCGCGCAGCTCGGCGCCCTCGCGCGCGTAGACGAATACGTCGTCGGCCGCGCGCGTCTGCGGCACGCGCAGGGTCAGGGCGGCGTGGAAGTGACCCGGGTCGAGGAAGAGCAGCGTGTGCACGGATGCTCAGCGCGCTGGGGTAAGGGCGTTCTCGTCCCAATCAACGCACCGAGCCGTGATCAGGATCGCCGTCAGCGCGGCGTCACGAGCTCTTCGACCGCCCCTCGGGCGGATCGCAGGCCACGGTGCCCATGTCCGCGGGAACGGAGATCTCCAGGAGCTCGAGATCTCTTGACGCCGCCGTCTCGTTGTGCCGCAGGCCGCCCGGGATGTAGAGCGATTCGCCCGCCTGGATACGCAGTTTCTGACCGTCCTCGAACTCGAGGTCAACCCATCCACTGAGCATGTACACGAACTGGCCCTCGCAGACGTGGTAATGCCACCCGGTCGGCTGCGTCATCCCCTCGGCCCCGATCGTTACCTGGGCGCGGATCTTCCCGCTGCTCGCGGCCGTGACGCCGAGGTCGCGATACTTAAAGAAGGAGCGCCGGCCCGCCACCAGGGGGGCGGTGGTCGGCGTCGCGTACGCCAGCTTGCCCGGGGGATTCACGGCTGCCGGCTGTCCGTGCCGCGTGCTCGCGTCGTTCATCATGGAGGCCTCCTCTGAATTCGTACCGCCAATACTACCCGATCCACGCGCAGAGTGAAGTCCTTCGGCGAAGCTGGCTACAGTGAACGCAGAAAGTTGAGAATGTCCTGCTTCTGGCTTTCCCGGAGGTGGTTAAAGTTCCGGACCACTGCATTCGCCTCAGAGGCGTCACCGGTAAAGACGCTCCCGCTCCGATGCGCTCGAATCGCCTCCAGCAAGTCCGACGTTCGTCCATCATGCAGGAAGAAAAGCCGTTGCCCCAGCCCCCACAGCGGGGCGGTCCGGAACTCCGTAGGGCCCGCCTGTCCCTGAGTGACACCATCGGCGAGCCGCGGGCCCATGTCGTGCACCAGGAGATCGGAGAAGAGATTCACGGCTTGATTGCGTAGTGCGGGGACCGCCGCATTGCCGGTCATGAGCGTGGGCGTATGGCAGAGCGCGCACCCGATACTGCTGAACAGGCTTCGCCCTCTCGCAATGGACGCGGCCCCTCCTGGCGTATCGGGCGAAGGCGTCGGCGCCGCGAGGAAGCGCGCGAAGAAGGCGAACTTTTCGATGGCACTGATGGCGTCAAGGGGCCGCGTGCCGTCAGTCTTGGTCACGTCGTTGGGAACGGTACCGAACTGGCAAGCCGGGGTTTCATCCCGCTCGGTCTGAAAGAGCTCGTTGGTGATACCCATCTCGACGTTGTACGCCTCGCCGGAGAACAGCAGGAGAGACTTGTTCTGAGCCTTCCAGCCAAAGCGGGCGACCGTGCCGTCATTGCCGTTGTTGTTCGCCTGGCCGGAGATCGTATGGCCGGCGAGGACGATATTCGGCCGACCGTGAATCCTGAGCGATGTCTTCATGAGCCCATCATTGGCTTGGTTTGCAAGGATCCCCTTGTCCGGGATCTGTTCGATCAGGCCTGCGCCAAACAGGGAAGTGGGAATCCTGAAGATGACGTTGCGGCGTGCGAGCTCCTTCTCGAAGTCGGGCTGCGCCAGCGTGCAGCCCGGCGCGTCCGCCCGACCGGCAATGGTGAACAGGTCGTGGACGCCGCCGTCCGGCGTTCCGTCGGGATTCCTCACGAACCTCGCCTCGCGTACGGGCCCGTTCAGCGTGATGAATGATGGAACGGTATTGGCCGCTCCGTTCTTGTTGGCAAATGCGACCTGCGGATTCGCCGGCGGGCTGGTTCCGCCGAGTGCCGGATGGAGATGGCAACCGCCGCAGGAGCCGAGGTTCATCGTCGGTCCGAGGCCTTCGGCGACCTCCTCCTCCTGCGCGAACTCGTCCTTGCCGGCGCTGAAAAATGCGAGCTCGGTCTTGGTCAGCCCGGCGATGGGCGCGCCTGCGCCCGCGGCTCCACCGCGCACCCCAGGATCCCGGGCTGCGGACGACGGATCGACCGAGGATGGGGTATCAACGTTGGAAAGGGAGCAACCGACGAAGAACCCGACGACCGCGAGCGTCGACAGCCGTTGAATATCGAGTTGCATGGCCACTCTCCTTCTTCGCCAGCACGCTCGGCTAAATCCCCCGCAATCATAGTTGTCGGGGCCGCATCTAGCAAATCTCGGACACGGCCCGATGATGCATAATGGCCGGCACATGACGATCGCGACGTTGCCGAAACGCCTGGGTTTCTTCACACGCCTGCTCGATCAGGCAGACCCCGCCGAGCGGTACCGGCTGGCGACCGCGCAGATCATCCACGCCGAGCGGTTCGGCTTCGATTCGGCCTGGATCGCCCAGCATCATTTCCATGAAGACGAGGGCGGCCTTCCTGCGCCGTTCGTCTTCCTGGCCCAGGTCGCCGCCCAGACATCGCGGATCCGCCTCGGGACGGCGATCGTGACCCTGCCGCTGGAGTTGCCGATCCGGGTGGCCGAGGACTCCGCAGTGCTCGACCTGATGTGTGGCGGCCGCCTGGAAGTAGGCGTCGGAGGCGGGGGCAACCTTTCCTCATACGCGGCGTTCGGCCGGGACAGTGCCGAGCGCGCGACGCTGCTCGCCGGGCACCTTCAGGTGCTGCGCGACGCCTGGGCAGGGCGGCCGCTGTCCCGAGGAAAGGATCAGCTGTATCCGGTGAATCCGAGCCTGGTCGAGCGCGTCTGGCAGGCGACGTTCACGGTCGATGGAGCCCGGCGGGCTGGCGCAGCGGGGGACGGTCTCATGCTGTCGCGCACGCAGCCCCGACCGGCCAACGCTCCCGATCTGTCGCTGACCGAGATCCAGAACCCGATGATCGACGCTTATATGGGGGCGCTGCCCGAGGGCCGCGAGCCCCGCATCCTCGCCTCGCGCACCGTGTTCGTCGCCGATGACGACAAGGAAGCCCGGCGCTTCGCCGAAATCGGGCTGGGGCGGCATCGCGCGCGCCTGGCCAGATTGGGCCGCGCGACCGGAGATGGATCCCTGGACGCGATGATCGCCGCCATGGATGTTCATCT
The DNA here is from genome assembly GCA_003220435.1 of Candidatus Rokuibacteriota bacterium. Classification (GTDB taxonomy): domain Bacteria; phylum Methylomirabilota; class Methylomirabilia; order Rokubacteriales; family CSP1-6; genus AR31. The sequence continues at coordinate 29,272 of QHSL01000037.1, forward strand.
CGGCACGCCGGACAGCGTGATCGCCTCCCTGAAGAGGGACAGCACGCTCGGCAGGTCGACGGATCTCGCGGTGCAGGTGCATTCGATCGATCCTCCGCATCCCTTCATCCTCAGATCGATCGAGCTGGTCGCCGAGGTGGTGGCGCCCGCGCTCGGCTGGGGACGGCATGCTGCGGGAGTCCGGCGTGTCGCGTGACGCCGACCTCATCGATGCGCTGGTCGGGATCACGCCCGGATCTTTCCTGGATGCTATCCGCGCGAGGAGACCGGAGGCGCGCGCTCACGCTCAGGCGACGTACCGGGCGTTGTTCTCGCCGGAGACGCCAGGGAGCGTCACCGCACAGGAGCGTTTCGCGGCAGGCACATTCGTCGCTGGCCTGCACGGCGCCACGGCGATCGCGGTCTGCTATGCGGCGCGCCTCGCCGAGAGCGGAGGCCCGGCGGCGCTGCGGGAAGCGGTTGACGCGGCGATCAAGGAGGCCAAGACTCACGGCCCCTATGGCAGCTACCCGGCGGGACCGCTGAGCCGCGAAGATATTGCGGGTCCGGTTTATCGCGTGGACGCAGTGACGCGCCGGACGCTCGGTCCGCGCCTCGCCGCGGCATTCGAGCACGCGCACATGCTCGTCTTCCACCCGCGCGACGCCTGGGCAGGGCGGCCGCTGTCCCGAGGAAAGGATCAGCTGTATCCGGTGAATCCGAGCCTGGTCGAGCGCGTCTGGCAGGCGACGTTCACGGTCGATGGAGCCCGGCGGGCTGGCGCAGCGGGGGACGGTCTCATGCTGTCGCGTACGCAGCCCCGACCGGCCAACGCTCCCGATCTGTCGCTGACCGAGATCCAGAACCCGATGATCGACGCTTATATGGGGGCGCTGCCCGAGGGCCGCGAGCCCCGCATC
>QHSL01000038.1:0-15479 GCA_003220435.1 Candidatus Rokuibacteriota bacterium
CGAGGTCGTGGATGAGCGCGCGCAGCGCGCCCTCGATGGGCCCCTTGCCCACGATCGCGCATCGGAACGGCACGCCCGTGTCACGCAACGCTGCGCAGGCCCGGACGAGGTCGGTGAACCCCTTCTTCTCCACCAGGCGGCCGACGGCGAGCACGAGCGCGGGTGTCTCGGGCGACCCGTTGAGCGCGAATCGCTCGAGATCGATGCCGTTGTAGATGCGGACGATCCGCCCGGCGCCGTCGATCCGCCGGAGGTAGGCGGCATTGTAGTCGCTCACCGTGACGGCGAGGCGCGCCGTCCTCAGCTTGAGCGCCAAGCGCTTGCGGTCGACGATGTCGGAATAGATGTCCTTGGCGTGCGCCGTGAAGCTGAACGAGAGCCCGGTCAGCTCGTGCAGGTAGTACGCGACCGAGGTCGCGCTCGACGCGAAGTGCGCGTGGGCGTGGCCGATTCGTCCCCGACGCATCCGGGGCGCGAGGTAGCTGGCCTGCAGAAATCGTTTCAATGCATGCGCGCTACCACGCGCGAGGACCCGGGCGAGCACGCGCACGTAACGACCCCGGTCCCACGCGAAGACCTCGCGTTGGGCACGCCAGAATCGGTCGGGCGCGAGCAGCACCGACTCCGGGACGTACGTCACCTCCGCGCGGGCGCGCGACACGTCGGCGTGGAATCGCCCGTCGTCGGGTTTCTTCAGCGAGAAGATGTGGACGGTAACGCCCTGTCGTTCGAGCTCCAGCACCTCGTTCAGGATGAACGTCTCCGAGAAGCGGGGGTACATCTTGAGGATGTAAGCGACGGCCAGCGGCGCCATTGTTCAGTCAAGGGTTGCCGCGGGAGGCATGAACGAGTCGACGGGCTCGGCGCGCCTGTTCCCGGCCGGCCTGTGCTCGGGCGGACCCGGCAGGCCGAGCAGGGTCCCGAGCTCCACGGCGGCCCGCGGAAGCCCGTCCATGGCCAGCGGCGTGATGGCGCCGTTTCCACCCCCGGAGAGGAGATCGTTGATCTCCTGCAGCAGGCGCTGGGGCGACAGCTCTGCCGGGTGGATCATCCGGAGCAGGCCGCGGCGGCTCATCGCCGCGGCGCGTATGAGCTGCTCCCTCCGGGGCGTCACTCGCGGTACGATGATCGCCGGCCGGCCGGCCGACAGGATCTCGCACACCGAGTTGTAGCCGCCCATCGAGACGACGACATCCGCCGCCCCCAGGTAGCTCGGCACGTCGTCCGTGAAGGACAGGAATTGTACCTGTCTGGAGCCGTTCGCCATCAGCTGGAGGTCGTCTCGAACAGCCTCGGGCATCAGCGGTCCGCTGATCAGCAGGGAGTCGAACGCGACCGGCTTGGGCTCGAGGCGCAGGGCGTCGAGCATGGCCCGGAGAAGGTCGTGACCGTCACCGCCCCCACCGGCCATCACCAGGGCGAGCCTCCCGGTGCGAAGACAGAGGCTTCGCCGCACCTCCTCGGCCGTGCGGGTGTTCGGCGGCCGCACGAGGTAGCCCACAAACCGAGTCTTCGCGGCGACGGCAGAGGAGAGCTCATACTCCGAGGTCGGGTCGAAGACGTCCCGCTGGCCGTAGACGAGGATGAGGTCGTAGATGTCTTCGAGCAGCTCATAGGTGCCGTCCTGGCCCCAGGCCGCCCGGACCTCCGACGCCTCGTCGAGGATGTCACGCAGGCCCAGGACGAGCTTTGTTCGAGAGGACGACTCCCTGAGAGAGCGCAGCGTCGGCACGATCTCACCTTTGAGGCCGGCCGGCGCGTGATCGACGAGCAGCGCATGCGGCCGGAAATTACGGGCAGCCGCGGTGATGATGTCGCGGCGCAGGTTGAGGACGTCCTCGAAAGGCGCCTTGATCGCGCGGGGCGCGTACTGTGCTGCGCCGACCTTCACCACCGAAGGGAGCTTGATGTAATCGACCCGTTCGGGCAGCCGGAAGTTGTGAGGAACCGGTGAGCCCGTAACGATGAGCTGGGAGAGCGACGGTGTCTGAGCGGCGAGAAACGTCGCGAGGGTCAGGGTACGGCGGAAGTGCCCGAGGCCGTACGTGTCGTGGCAGTAGAGCATCAGCCGGGGCGGAATTCTCGAGGACATTGGTGACCTCCCGCCGACCAAGCCCCGGCGATGCACCGGGATCGTCATAGTACAGAAATATTTTGATCTTTGTCAGTTCCTTTCGCGGCCGCCAACGAGAGTGACCGCCTTGCGCCGGCTGACCGATACTCCGCGCATTTCCTCATCCATGGGAATGGCCCGCGAGGGCGGTCGCATCTCCTGCCTCAGACTTCGCCGGAGTTTTGAGCCGAATGGCGCCACTGTCATCAAGGGCGGTGGATCTGAACGAGATACGTCAGTCGGCCGGATGGCACTGAAGTGCCGTCAGAGCGAGGGGCCGAAGAGCGCTTGACACCCCCGATGGGGAGTGTTGTGATCGCCAGCGTTTCGGAGGGGGTCGGACAAGGCTCTGCAGGGGTGTGACGATCCGGTGCGCCGGGGGGAACCATGATAAATCTAGGCGGCGTGACGAGGCTCGATCGGCGGGCATTTCTCAGGGTGGCGGGCGCAGCGACCGGGGCTGCCGCCGTCGGGGGGATCCCGGAGATCGTCCGGGCACAGAAGGCCCCGAGCTTTCCGAAGGGAACCAAGCTCAACATCCTGGAATGGGTGAGCTTCGTCCCGGCCTCCGACGTCGAGTTCAAGCGGCTCGCGGCAGAGTTCGGCAAGCTGGCCGGGGTCGACGTCACCGTCGACCTGATCAACATGAACGACTTGAATCCCCGGATCGCCTCGGCCATCGAGACCAAGTCCGGCCCCGACATCATCATGATGATCTCCAACTGGCCGCATCTCTACGCCGACGGCCTCGCCGATGTGGACGATCTGGCCGAGGAGATCGCCAAGCGGGACGGCGCCTACTACGAACACAACAAGAAGGTCAGCGTCGTCGGCGGAAGCTGGAAGGCGGTGCCGCTCTGTTCGGTTCCCTCGACGTGGGCGTACCGCGAGGACTGGTTCAAAGAGGCAGGCGCCAGCAAGTTCCCCGATACCTGGGACGAGTGGCGCAAGGTGGGAATCGCGCTCAAGAAAAAGAATCAGCCCATGGGGCAGGCCTTCGGCCACAGCCTGGGCGATCCCAACAACTGGGCGTACTCGGTGACCTGGGGTTTCGGAGGGTCCGAGATCGACCACAGCGGGAAGGTCATCATCAACAGCAAGGAGACGATCGAGGCGGTGAAGTTCACCGTCGCCGCCTGGAAGGATTGCCTCGACGAGGGCGGGCTGGCCTGGGATGACAGCAGCAACAACCGCGCGTACCTGGCCGGGACGATCTCGGGAACGATCAACGGCGCGAGCATCTACTTCGTGGCCAAGCGGCAATTTCCCGACATCGCCAAGGTGACGGGCCATGGCCACATGCCGAAGGGGCCGGGCGGGCGCTTCTACAATATCGGCGGTCAGGGACGTGCCGTCATGAAGTACTCGAAGAACCAGCAGGTGGCGAAGGAGTTCCTCCGCTGGTTCATGGACCGACCGCAGTACGACAAGTGGATGGCGGCGAACGATGGCTACACCGTCGGCCCTACGCCTTACTGGGAAAGGCACCCCTTGTGGGAGAAGGACCCGAAGCTCATCCCGTTCAGGGAAGCGTCGAAGTTTGGTCGCTGGCCGGGCTACCCCGGAACGCCGAGCCGCAAGGCGTCCGAGGCCCTGGTCAAGTACATCCTCGTGGACATGTACGCCCAGGCCATCAAGGGCATGAAGGCCGAGGACGCGGTGAAGTGGGCGGAGAGTGAGCTGAAAAAGGCGTACGCCTAGGCCGGGCGGCCTGGGGAAGCGCTATGGCCAACCAGATCGAGCCCATTCTGGCAAAGAGCGCGACGACGGGGGCGCCCGCAATCGCGGCTCCCGTCGTGGTGGCAGTCCCGCAATCGCGGCGCCCGCGTGGGCTCGGCCATTTCCTGGAGCAGGAGCACATTCTGGCGGGCGCGCTCCTCGCTCCCACGCTCGTCATCCTGACCCTCTTCATCGCCTACCCGTTCGTGCTCGGCATCTGGCTGGCGGTCAGCGACAAGGTGGTCGGGCGGCCGGGTAACTTCGTCGGGCTTCACAACTTCTGGGTGAACCTGAACGACACGATCTTCCTCCGCGCGTTCCAGAACACGTTTGTCTACACGTTTATCGCCACGGTCCTCAAACTGGCGCTCGGGATGGGGGCCGCGCTTCTCCTGAACCACCACTTCCGGTTCAAGCGAATCGTCCGGGCGGGGATGCTCCTTCCCTGGATCGTTCCCACGGTCCTGAGCACGCTCGCGTGGCAGTGGATGTTCGACGCGACGTTCAGCGTGTTCAACTGGACGCTCATGAACGTCGGGCTGATCTCGCAGCGGATCCTGTGGCTGGGCGACGGCACCATGGCGATGGGCTGCCTGGTCCTGGTCAATGTGTGGCGCGGCATGCCCTTCTTCGCGATCACCCTTCTGGCCGGACTGCAGACCGTCAACCCCGATCTGCACGAGGCCGCGGAGATCGACGGGGCCAACGCCTGGCAGCGGTTCTGGAGGGTGACGCTTCCGCTCATCAAGCCGATCATGCTGGTCGTCGTCCTGTTCTCGATGATCGCGACGTTCGCCGACTTCCAACTGATCTACGTTCTGACGCGCGGCGGGCCCTATAGCAGCACGCACGTGTTCGGCACTTACGCGTACGAGATCGCCATGCGGGCGGCCAAGCTGGGGCAAGGCGCCTCGATCTCGCTCTTCCTGTTCCCGTTCCTCCTCATGATCATCGTGTTCCAGCTCTGGTACATCCGGCGGAGCGACTGATGGCCGTCCGGTACGGGAGCCCGCTCAAGCGCGCGGTCACGTTCTACATTCCACTGACGGTGATGGTCGGGGCGACGCTGTTTCCGTTCTACTGGATGGTCATCACCTCGATCCGGCCAGACTCCGAGCTCTACAACGTGAAGATGAATCCCTTCTTCACGCTGCACCCGACCTTCAAGCACTTCCAGGATCTGTTCGAGCTGACCATGTTCCCGCAGTGGGCGTGGAACACTCTGTTCATCGCCGTCGTCTCGACCGGGATCTCCCTCTTCTGCGGTCTGCTCGCCGGATACGCGCTGGCGCGGCTGCAATTCCGCTGGGCCCCGTCCCTGGGCACGGTGATCTTCATCACCTACCTGGTCCCGCCGACCTTGCTCTTCATCCCGCTCGGCGACGTCGTCAAGGCCTTCGGGATCGGCGACACGCCATGGGCCGTGATCCTCACGTATCCGACGTTCCTGATCCCGTTCTGCACCTGGCTCCTGATGGGATACTTCAAGACCATTCCGCGGGAGATCGAGGACTGCGCGCGGATCGACGGGGCGAGCCGGATCCAGGCCATGGTCCGCATCAGCTTCCCGCTCGCCGTTCCCGGGATCCTCTCGGCGGGAATCTTCGCCTTCACGCTCTCCTGGAACGAGTTTCTCTACGCGCTCGTCTTCCTGTCGTCACCTCAACAGAAGACGATCCCGATCGGGGTCTTCACCGAGCTCGTGCGCGGCGACGTCTTCTACTGGGGGCCGCTCATGGCGGGTGCTCTACTGGGCTCGATCCCGGTCGCCCTCGTCTACTCGTTCTTCGTCGAGCACTACGTCACCGCGCTCACCGGCGCGGTCAAGGGGTAGTCGGGGCGGGGGGCGCGCGCGAAGCGCGACGAAGCTAGACCGGCTGGCGCTGCTCCACCATTCGCTTGATCAGGTTCTCGAGGCAGCTCACGTCTACCGGCTTCTTCAAGATCGCGACGTTTCGCTTCGCGGCGCGGGGATCATCGATCACGGGCGAGCCCGTGATTATCACGACGGGCATGTTGGGATTGCGCTCGTGCACGGCCTCGACCACTTCCCAACCGCCCATCCCGGGCATCAGCAGATCGGTGAGGACGATGTCGTAGCTCCCGCGGTCGAAGAGTGCGAGCGCCTCTGGACCGCTTGCCGCCGGTTCGGGGTGGAAGCCGAACGAGGCGACCAGGTCGACAAGCATGTCTCTGACTACTGCGTTGTCGTCGACCAGGAGCACCTTGGTAGCCTGGCTCTCGCCGATCATGACCCCCCTTTATGCGAAGCCGGTGCCATGGCCCGGAAATGTATCTAACTACTGGTAAATATTTACGTGTTTTGTCGCATCGAAAACTCGATGAGACGGGGACTGGCAAGTAAATTACCGGCTCAAAATCGAGTCGCCTAACCGGTGGTAATATTCTTTCCATGGGGATCGTGACGGCCTTTGTGGTCCTCGAACTGGTCTTCCTCCATCTGGTGACGGCCGCGCCTGCCGCCTGGGCCGGCGATCGCAGCGCCGAGGAGGCCCGGCCTCGCGTCGAGCATCACCTCCAACAGGTCGACCTGCTGTCGCAGCACTTCGCCGGCCTGCTCAAGCAGGACTGCCAGCGCTTCGATCGACCCGACGAGTGGAGGAGTTTTCTGGACGGCGAGCTGGATCGCGTCACGCTGCTGGTCGCCCATCTCGAGCAGGCGTGGGTCGAAGCCAAGCAGACGGCCGACAAGGACGTGCGGCGAGCGGCGAAGGCCCCGCGTGCTCAGATCGACCGTGCACAGCGCCTCGTTACAAAGCTGCAAGCTTGCGCTGGCGACAACGGCGCGAGCTTCGATGCCGCGGCGGCCTGGCGGCGGGTCGAGCGGGACGTGCCGCGCCGTCAGGCCGAGATCGCGCTCCCACAGTAGCCCGCGCTACTGCGTGACGACGAACGTAGCCCCCGCGCTGTTCGTGAACACGGTCGGTCCGCCGCCCACTCCACCGGTGACGACGTAGTCCTGCGCATTGCTCGAGCTCTTGTCGGCCGCGGAGCCGTCGAACAGCAGTGCCGAAGTCGAGGTCGAGGGCAACGGGCCGCTGACGGGCGGGCCGAAGTTGCCGTCGTCGTCGTTGAACCGCGTGCCCCGGTTGGGCCCGGTATAGGCGGCGCCGCCCCAGGAAAGCCTCCAGAAAACGAGGCCCGGGTTGCTGTCCTGCTCGAACGTGATGCTGCCGGCGGCGAGATAGGACGCCGGGATCAGGTTGACCAGCACGAAATCGGGAGCCGCCGCCGGATCGGTGTGCGACGAGAACTGCTGGCTCGCGATCAGGATCCGCTCGCCCTGGGCCCCGGGAAAGAGATTCATGGGGAAGTCGATCAGAACGACCGCGTTCTTGCCGGTCGCGTCGTAGGCCACGAGTCGCGCCTTCGTGACGAAGCCCTGGCCGCCGGCCCGCATGCGCAGCTGGATCGCCTGGACGGTGGTGTCGTCGTTGACCCCGCCGATGATCTGCTCGATCTGCATCAGGTGGAAGTCCGCGTCGGCGGGCGGCGCCGCGGCGAAGAGCAACCCCACTCCCGCGGCCAAGGACCACATCACGATGTGCGCTCTCATGTCCCCCTCCTGGTCGGTTCTAGAGCTCGGGCCAAGTCGACGGGTTCCCCGGCGTCGGCCGCGGACGGTCGTCTCCAAGGATACGCGGGGTCCCGGTGGACAGGCCAGGCCCCCTGGGGTAAGGTGCCCGCCATGGCGAAATCACCGTTCTCCCTCGAGGGAAAGACCGCGATCGTCACGGGCGGCGGCACCGGTATCGGCAAGTCGATCGCGCTCGAGTTCGCGCGCGCCGGCGCCGACGTCGCGCTGTGCTCGCGCAAGCTCGAGCACCTCGAGCCGGTCGTCAAGGCGATTCGCGATCTCGGCAAGCGGTCGTTCGCGGCGGCGTTGGACGTCCGCCAGGAAGATCAGGTCAAGGCGATGGTCGACCGGGCCGCTCAGGAGTGGGGCCGGCTCGACATCATGGTGAACAACGCCGGCGCCTCGTTTCGCGCCAAGCCCGAGGACATCTCGGTCAACGGCTGGAACACGGTCGTCGGCATCAACCTGACCGGCGCGTTCCTGGGCTGCAAGTGGGCCGGGCGCCAGATGATGCAGCAGCAAACGGGCGGCGCCATCGTCAACATCTCGTCGATCGCCGGCGTGTACGGCTCGACGATGATGCCGCACTACGGCGCGGCCAAGTCCGCGGTCATCACGCTCACGCGGGAGCTCGGCACCGCGTGGGGGCGCAAGGGCATCCGGGTGAACTGCATCGCGCCGGGGCCGGTGGAGACCGAAGGCTATCTCGAGGTGCTCAAGCAGGCAGGGCCGGACGGCCAGAAGACCTACGACGCGATCGCGGCGCGGGTTGGGATGGGCCGCTGGGGCAAAGTCGAGGAGATCGCATACCCGTGCATCTTCCTCGCCTCCGACGCGTCGTCCTGGATGACCGGCGAGACGATCGTGATCGACGGGGGCCCGTCGCCGCGGGAGATGGAAGGCTAGACGGCCCGCGGACCCTCGGGTAGGATTAGCGCTTGCGTCGCTCGCGGTGACCGTAGCTCAATTGGTTAGAGCACTGGCCTGTGGAGCCAGGGGTTGTGGGTTCGATTCCCATCGGTCACCCCAAACGTTGCGCCCGTAGCTCAGCTGGATAGAGCGTTGGCCTCCGAAGCCAAAGGCCGCAGGTTCGACTCCTGCCGGGCGCACCACATGAAATCAGAATTCGTGGCCGTGTTTCGCGCGGGTGGCTGGGCCGTTAGCTCAGTTGGCAGAGCAGCTGACTCTTAATCAGCGGGTCCGGGGTTCGAGTCCCCGACGGCCCACCAACCAAACAGGCGCTTCCAGAACATCGGAAGCGCCTGCTGATTTTGGGTTTCAATCCGGCCTTCACTGACGTGGAATCCCCGCTTCCGGTGGGCCGACGGTGTTTCGAATCGCGAGGATCGTTCCAGACGCGACGCCGACGTCCGCCTCGACGACGTCGCCGGGTCGCAAGCGGGCAAGAAGATCGCGCGTGATGTTGTAGCCCTGATGATTGATGATCACCTGGTAGGTGCTGGGCGAGCGCGTGCCACTCAGCACGCGGGCGCCCTCCACTCGGCCCGCGACGATCCGGTGCGCGAGCATGTAGTCGCCCACGATGTTCCAGCCGCACCAGAGACCGAGCGCGGCCATCGCCAGGGCAGCCACTCCGCGCACCGCTCGGCGGCTCGCCTCTTGCGGGCGGTTCCCGAGCGCGTCGCGGAGGCTCTCCGTCCTGCGGATCTCCTCTCGAGTTTGGCGCCAGTCCATGACCCTCCGAAGCAGACCGGGCGTTGCCGGCGCATCACGCGAGAAGGTTCTGACCATGAGAACCGCGAAGCTCGCGAATCCCCACAGGGAGAGGAGCGCTAGCTGGTACAGGCGCAGCCGGGACGAATACGCGCCGAGGAAGAGCGCGAAGGGCTGCGGCACGAAGAACAGAAGGCTTCCGATCCACTGGAGAGCAGTGCGAACGCGTCCGACCGGGACGTAGCGCCAAACAATGGCCAGGGCGACGCCGAGCGCGAGCGACGGTAGGAACGCCTGGTCCACGAAGCGGGCGAATTCGAGCATGTCGTCCTAGACATATCACGCCGACTCCGACGATGGCGCCAACCAGATTGACCCCAAGGAGCCCAACGTTGGATGAGCAGCAGCGTCCGCGGGTCGTGCATGCCCTCACTTGCGGTGGCGTAGCTTGGGGTCCAGGGCATCCCGAAGCGAATCGCCGAAGAGGTTGAAGCCGAACACCGCCAGGCTGATGGCGAGGCCGGGGAAGACCGCCACCCACGCCGCCCGCTCGGCATACGAAAGCGCGCTGCCGGAGAGCATCAACCCCCACGACGGCGTGGGCTCGGCAGTCCCCAGCCCCAGGAAGCTCAACGAGGCTTCCACGAGGATGGCGTTCCCGAACTGGGCCGTCAGCATGATCAAGTAGGGCGCCATGACGTTGGGGACGATATGGCGCAGGATCACCCACGAGTGCGAGCTCCCCACGGCGCGGGCCGCCTCGACGTACATGTTCTCTTTGACGCTCAGCGCGTTGGAGCGGACGATGCGAGCGGTGCGAGGAATGATGGGGATGGCGATGGCGAGCACCACATTGGGAATCGAACGGCCGAGGACGGTGACGATCGCCAGCGCCAGGATCAGCAGCGGGAACGCGAGCATCACATCGATGAGGCGCTGCAGGTACAGGTCAACGCGGCCACCGAGATACGCGCTGACCACGCCGAGGATGCCTCCGAGGGTCGCGCCGACGAAGGCGGCGGTCAGGCCGATGAACAGCGCGATGCGCGCCCCGTACACGATGCGGGTGAACAGATCCCGGCCGAACTCGTCGGTGCCGAACCAATGGCTCCCGCCTGGGGCGGTGAACTGGATGCGTTGATTGATTGCATGGGGATCATAGGGGGCGACGACATCGGCAAAGATGGCGGTGAGCACCATCAGGAGAATGATGACGCCGCCGGCTGCCCCCAGGGGCTTCGTGACGACGAACTTGCGGATCGCGGGCCAGGCGTCCATGCGGGCCCAGCTCTTTTCCCCCTGAACGGCCTCCAGCGGTGGCGTTGCGAGGGGAATCGGCCCCTGATGCGTTACGGCCATCTCGACCTCCTTAGCGCTGGCCGGCCTTGGCGTGGCCGTAGCTGATCCTGGGGTCCAGCCACGCATAGAGTAGATCGACGATCAGGTTGACGAAGACGATGATGAACGCGGTCAGCAACACCATCGTCTGCACCACCGGAATGTCTCGACGCAAGATGGCGTCGACGATGAAGCGGCCCAGCCCGTTCAGCGTGAAGACGGTCTCCGTGACCACCAGACCGCCCATCAGGAAGGCCAGCTCCGCGCCGATGATGGTGATCACCGGCAACAAGGCGTTCTTCAGGGAGTGTTTGGCCACCACGATGAACTCGCGCAAGCCCTTCGCCCAGGCGGTGCGGATGTAGTCCTCGCGCATGATCTCCAACAGGGCCGAGCGTGTCAGGCGCGTGCTCACCGCGGCATTGCGGTAGCCCACGGTGACGATGGGCCAGATCAGTTGCTTGAAATTCTCCCACGGGTCCTCCCAGAGGGGGACGAACACCAGCGGCGGGCTCCACTGGAAGTAGATCACGAGGAACAGGATCAATAATATTCCGGTCCAGAAGTTCGGGATCGCCAGACCTCCGATGCTGATGACGCGCACGCCATAGTCCACCCAGGTGTCCTGACGGATGGCCGCCAGCGTGCCCAACGGGATGGCGATCAGGGTGGAGATCAGCGTCGCGAAGAGGGCGATCTGAAGGGTCAAGGGGAAGCGAATGCGCAGCTCCTCGATCACCGGCGCCCCGGTCCACAGGGAGTTGCCGAAGTCCAGGCGGACGATGCCCCAGACCCAGGAGAAGAACTGTTCGTACAGCGGGCGGTCGAGCCCCAGCTTATTTCGCAGGCGCTCGAGCTCGAACAGGTTGACATCGCCGCCCTGGTCACCCGCGCCCAGGATCAGCAGGGCGATATCTCCGGGGACGACGTGCATGAGCAGGAAGACCACCAGGGCGACCCCGAGCAGAGTGGGGATCATCAGGAGGAGACGTTTGAGGATGTATTGCCACATGACGACCGCCGTTTATTTGGCCGCCAGCCAGGCATCCTCGAAGCGCCGATTGTTCCAGTGGCTGGGCATCGGCTCGTAGTTACGCAGGCGCGCCGTGCGCACCTCGAGACGAGTCGTCCACAGCCCCTGGATCCGCCAGGCCTTGGCCAGGACGCGTCGCGACATCTCCCTCACCAGCTCGATGCGCTTCGCTTCATTCATCTCCCGCGACTGCCGCGAGAAGAGGTCATCGACCACGGGATCGCTCATGCGGCCCCAGTTCGACGGCTGCCCGGTGACGAATTTGTTCAGCATCTCGTCGGGGTCTCCCACCGTCGTGGAACCGTAGGGGTCCACCATGAGCTCGAAATCCCGGTTCAGTCGACTCTGACTCCAGGTGGCCGTCTCCTCGACCTTGTGCTCGGCCTCGACCCCGATCTTCTTCCACGACGAGATCACGTAGACCGCGAGATCGACGTACGGCATCTTGATATTGCGGTTGGTCAGCACCGTCTTGAAGCCATTGGGAAAGCCGGCCTCCGCCAGCAATCGCTTGGCCTCGCGCAGATTGGCGGCGTGATCTCGGCCGAAGCCCGGGAGCTTTTCCAGTTCTGACTGGCTCAACGCCCACTGGCTGTCCGGGTGCATGATGTCCCCGACCAATTCTAGATTGGTGATCGAGGAAAGCGTCTTGACCGCATCGTACCGATCGATGGCCAGGGTCAGGGCCTTGCGCACCCGCTCGTCGTCAAAGGGCTTCTTGCCCACGTTGAACGTGACACCGAAATTCCCGATGCTCTGAACCTTGGCCGCCACGATCTTGTCGCCCAGCTGTTGCTTGATGGTGTTGACGTCCACCGGCGGGAGAAAGCGCAATTCCACGTCGACGCGGCTCGAGCGCAGGGCAGTGCTCCGGGCCGAGGTGTCGGTGATGATGAAGTACGTGATCCCATCCAGGTAGGGCAGCCCCTTCTTCCAGTAGTCGGGGTTGCGTTCCATCTCGACGTAGGAGCCCCGCACGTAGTTCTTCAGCTTGAAGGGCCCGCTCCCGACGGCGCGGGTCTTGAAGTAGTGGGGATCCGTGTCGAGATATTTCTTCGGATAGATGAAGTTGGCCGGGTGAGCCAGGCTCGTCAGGAACGGCGGCGAGGGGTGGTGCAGGCGGAAGACCACGGTGAAGCGGTCCGGGGCCTCGATGCTCTTGATCATCTGATAGTTCCCCCGCCGTGGGCTGATCACGCCCCCGCCGGGAAAGACCACCTTGTCCCAGCTGGCCTTGACGTCGGCCGCCGTCAGCTCGCTCCCATCGTGGAACTTGATCCCTTCGTGCAGCGTGAATGCGTAGGTGACGTGATCGCCCGAGACCTTCCAGGACTTCGCCACATCCCCGATGACCTTGGGGTAGTTGTGGGGGTCCAGGACGAGCAGGTTGTTGTAGACAGCGCTCATCGGCTGGGTCACCGCGAAGGTTTGTTCCTGGTGCGCGTCCAGGCTGGGGGGATCGGCGGCCAGGGCCACCCGCAAGACCCCTCCGCGACGAGGCTGTTCCTGGCCCACGGCCAACGGCGCGGCCCACAGGCCCACGAGCATCACGACACTCAGGAGAATCACGCCGACCTTGAAACTTCGCATGGCAGGTTCTCCTTTCTCGAGGGAGGGTACATGGACTCCCTCGCTCGACAGGATTCTGGGATTAGGAATGTGCTGAAAGGACTAGCTGCGGGAACAAACACCTGATCGCATCGGACACCTCTAGCGATCAGCCGTCAATGCGTGGCGAAGTACTCTGCCCTTGCCCTTGGTGCGCGCGATACTTAGCTTCCGCCCCGCCTTTGTCAAGCGTTTTAATTGAGCCGGCGGTGCCGCCGTTCGACGATATGCGTCATTACGAACGCGCCAGATCGTCGAGAACGTACGGCGCTGCCAATGATATTGTCGAGACACCCCGGAGGGCGTCGCGGATGGGATGGTCGAGCTGCTAATTCGAGAAGACCTGAAAGGGATCCTCCGATGAGTTACCGAGTCGCCTCGTTGCTGCCATCGGCGACCGAGATCGTCTGCGGCGTCGGCGCCGAGGCCGACCTCGTCGGCATCTCGCACGAGTGCGACTTCCCTGAGAGCGTGCGTCATCTTCCCGCGCTGACGCGCGCGCGGCTGCGACCCGTGAGAACCAGCCGTGACATCGATCGAGAGGTCCGCGCGGTACTCCAGAACGCCCTGGCCGTCTACGAGATCGAGCTCGCGCGACTGGAAGCCGCACGGCCCGACGTGATCGTCACCCAGGATCTCTGCGACGTCTGCGCGGTCTCGTTCAACGACGTCTGTGCCGCGACGGCGGCGCTCCTTCGTCAAGACATTCGTATCGTCAACCTCCATCCCACCCGCCTCGACGACATCTGGGCCGATATCGGTCGCGTCGCCGACGCGCTCGGTCGAGCGGCGGAGGGCGCTGGCGTTGTGCGGGCCCTCCAGGCGCGGGTCTCAGACATCACAACGCGTGGCGCCGCCCGCGCCGCGAGGCCGCGCGTTGTCTCGATCGAGTGGCTCGACCCGGTGATGGTGGGTGGGATGTGGATGCCCGAGCTGATCGAGCGGGCCGGAGGTTTCCCGTTGGTGACCCGGCCGGGAGATCACGCCCCGACCGTGACGCGAGATGCGTTGCTGGCGCTGACGCCCGACGTGGTGTTGATCAAGCCGTGCGGCTTTCCGCTCGACCGAATCATCGAGGAGCTCTCTCTGCTGCGGACCTCGTTGCCCTGGGAATCCTGGCGCGCCGTGCAGGAGGGCCGCGTGTACGTGGCCGACGGGAACGCCTACTTCAATCGGCCGGGACCACGCATCGTCGAGTCGCTGGAGATCCTGGCGGCCTGTCTTCATCCGGAAGCGTTCGAGGACTTCCGCAGCAAGCACCGGGCCTCGGTGCGTCGGGTGGACGCGGACCTGAAACCCCACGCGTTCTGAGCTGAATCAGAGTCCGTAGGCGGCCCTCGGATTGGCGTCGACGATCTTGTCGTAGACGCGCGCGCTGATCCCGCCGGCGGTCTTCAGATTGCGCAAGCCCTCGAGATCAGCGGCGTGGTCGTGATGGCCGTAGTCCGTGCCCATCATCATGTTGTCCTCGCCGGTGTACGTGAGCACGTACGGCAGATCGTCGTCGGACTGGCACGCGACGTAGAGACGATAGGCCTTCAGCGGATTCTCCGGAAGCGTCCGCCCGCGCTGCTGGGGCAGGCGCCGCGCGAGGTCTTTCAGAGTCCACGGCACCCACTGCGAGGCGATCTCGACGAAGACCATTCGGAGATGGGGGAAGCGATCGGGCAGGCCTGCCATCACGAGCGAGTGGAAGGCGCCGATCGAGGACATCCGGTAGGCCCAGAAGGTGCCGGGCGCGTTGCGCTGCGCCAGCAACTCGCGGACGTAGGGGTTGGCATTGCCGGCGTGAACGCCGATGGCCATGTTGAGGGCGCTCGCGGCTTCGTAGAGGGGGAAGAAGCAGGGATCATGGAGCAGATGCTCGTTCTCGATGCCGCGCATGAAGACGGCGACGGCCCCGTGGGCGTGCGCGAACCGCAGCTGATCGAGCCTTGCCGCCAGATGTCGGCCAGCCAGCGGTTGTAGCTCCCGCACACCGCGATCTCAGCCTCCGGACGATCGGCGACCCGTTCCAGAAACAAGGTGGGCCAGAGCACCTGGACGTCCACCCCGAGCTGATCCATGTGTCTCAGGCGAACGTCCACGTTTTCGCCCTCGCGCGCTTCCTGGGGGGCCGCCATCTTGCGGCCGAGCTTCTGCTCGAGCGCGACGACGTCGGGAGAGGTCACCGCCTGGCGGGCCAGGCCGCGGATCTTGCCGTCGATATACCAGTATTCCCGCCCCCCCTCACCTTTCGGACTGATCACGAACGGCCGGAACTGCTGGTCCGAGGGATCCAGAAAGCTCCACGTGTGGTCGGTTTCGATGACGTGGGTGTCTGCGTCGATCACTGCCATGGCGGTGCGACCTCCGCTACGCGTTGGCGACCGTGGCCTCGGCGGGGGCGGGAACGG
>QHSL01000038.1:15572-47570 GCA_003220435.1 Candidatus Rokuibacteriota bacterium
TCCTTGATGTACAGACTCTTGGTGACCTTGTGGTCGGTCGTGCCGACGATCTCGACCCCCTGCGCCTTGCATCGGTCGTAGACCTGCCGGACCGTCTGCACGCTGTCCGCGACGAGCGCGACGTGGACCAGCCCGACTTGGTCCTTTTTCGGCAGGTCGGCGTCCGGCGCCGTCTTGAACACCGCGATGTCGTGGTGGTAGTCGTTGAAGCGGAAGAAGATCCCCCACGGAAGCTCCTTCCCGATCTTCATCCCGAGGAGGCCGTGATAGAACTGCTTCGCCTTCTCGAGATCCCGCATCTTGAGGACCACGTGTCCGACTCGTTGGATCGCCATGTCATCCCTCCTCAGGTGTTCAGCGTTGTCCGGTAGTAAATGTCCTCGAGCCGCAGGGGCCGGCGCAGCAGCCCCTGCTCCTGGGAGCCCCGGATCGCGCGCTCGACGGTCGTGCGCATGGCCCGGAGACCGATGGGATACGGATCGTCTCCGAAGACCGCGGCCTGCTCCTCGAAGTCCTTTCCTGGAAAGAACAGGTACGCCGACTGGGACCGCCGGGCGCGCTCGTAGGCCACTTCCTTCGATCGCTGAAAGGCCTTGTAGAGCTCCAGCGCCACCCACGGGTGCTCTTTGAGAATCCGGTTCTGTACGATCACGTGGTGATTCGCCTGGAAGCACCCGGTCTTTCGATAGAACTCGTAGACGACCTCCTTGCCGTCGTCGTCCAGCAGCCGCTTGAGGCGAGGGTTCCCATCGAGCTGCGTGCCTCCCCAGCGGTCGACGACCGTCGTGTCGCCGGCGGTGACACGGGCCTGGGGCCGGATGGCCGTGCACGCGTCGATCTCGCCGCGATCGAGCATCACGTCCAGCGTTTGATCCACGCTGAGCCAGTGATGGGTGACGCCCGCCGGCCCGTCGTCGTGCAGGCCCAGCGCGCCCCCGTGGCTCAGCGCTTTCGTGCGCCCGTTGTACCAGACGTTGTCCTTGGCCTCGATGCCGTGGAGATCCTTCAGCGTGATCCGGAACCAGAGCGCGGCGGTCATGTCGTAATCGGGAACCCCGATCCGCTTGCCTCGGAGATCCGCGAGAGACTTGATGCCGGACGCGGTGTTGACGTAGAGCGTGTGCCAATGGTGTCCCCGGCTCAAGAAGACCGGCAGGGCCGACCAGTCCCATCTCTTCCCGTCTGTCCTCTCCCGGGCCAGCAGCGTCTCCGAGATGGACATCTCCGAGACGTCGAACTCGTCGTAGGTGAGGTTGCGCTGGAAGAGGTTGCTGGGATCGAGCGTGATGCAGTCGAGCTCGATGCCCTGCGGCTTCACGATTCCATCTTTCAACGGTTGCACGCGAGGATTGTCGGAGAAGCCCATCGTCAGTCTGAGCGCCATGGCATTCCCTCCGTTGCGCCTATCGGGACTGCGTGACCGTGTCGATGAGCGCCGGGGACCTCTTTTCCTTCACGATCTTCAGGCCTCTCGCCAGCGCTGGACGTATCGCGTCGGGGTCGAGGATGGGCCCCTCGCCGTAAATGCCGAAGCTCTGCGCGAGGGTGGCGAAGTCGGTGGCGGGTCCCTCCAGGCTGACCCCGACTCCAACGTTGTCGACGGAGCGCTGCCTCATCTTGGTGATCGCCAGCTGATGTCCGACGTCCTGATAGTAGGACCGATTGTTGAACATGACCATCAGCATCGGAATGCCGTGATGCGCGGCGGTCCAGAGCGACCCCGGGGTATACAGGAGATCGCCGTCGTTCTGGATGCTGACGCAGACCTTGCCGGTCGACCTGAACGCCAGCGCGACTCCCATCGCCACGCCCATCCCGGTCCCCGTGCCACCGCCGCCGGCGATGTAGCGCGCCCCGTCGTTCACCTCCCAGAGCCTTCGCTCCCAGCCGCTCAGCGACCCGTGCGCCAGGACCCAGTCCTGGTCGCGTATCGTCTCCCAGATCTCGGCCGCCAGCCGGGCGGTCGAGGTGGGCTTCTGCGCCCACCAGCGTTCCTTCAGGTCCTTCTGGACGCGGGTGGCAACTGCCGTGTGGATCTCCCGAGCCTTGGCGGCTCTGTCGGCGATCCGCCGTTGTAGATCGCCGTCCATTGCGCTCTGGCACAGACGCGTGAGCTCCCGCAGCACGTGAGGCCCGCTCCCGAGAATGGCGATGTCCGCGGGCACGAGCCGGCCGTGACTGCTGGTCCAGCTCTTGAGCCCATACTCTTGCAGACCGACCCGAACGAGCTTGGTCCCCTCCCGGATGATGCTCTGGTGGCGCCGACTGAACCCGGAGGGCACCCTCGGCAGACCCGCGGGCACGATACCGGCTTCCGGCTCCGGCCGCGTCAGTGCAGCTTCGATGTCCTTGACGCCGACCGTCAAGACCAGGTCCGCTTCCTTCAGCACCTCGGCACTGGCTCCGCTGACGTTCAGAGGGTGGAGATTCGAAAGATTGAAGGCGGCGCCCTGCTCGATCACCGGAATCCCGAGAAGCTCACTGAGCGACTGGAGCGCGTCCGGTCCGCCCGGCGCCCGTCCCAATCCCTCGACCAGCAGAACCGGCCAGCGCGCCTCGCGAAGCGCCTTCGCGGCGTCCGCGATCGCCTCGGGGTTACCCGCGGGAGGGGCGGCGGGACGGTAGCGGCCCGGATCGGGAACGGCGAAGCCGTCAGGGAGCCGGCTCTCCTGCAGCTCGACGTCGAGGCAGAGGTAGACCGGGCCCCGGGGCTCGGTCATCGCGATCTGGTAGGCGCGAAGAAGGGATTCGGCGACGCTCTGCGCCCCCTGAGGCTGGTCGTCCCACTTCACGTAGTCTCTGACGATCTGCCCCTGGACTTGCGCCGTGTGGATCCAGTCGATCCACGGGCGTCGGTGCGTCGCGTCCAGCGGCCCGGTGCCGCCGATGATGATCATCGGGGCGTTGTTGAGCCAGGCTTCGTAGATCGCCTTGCTCGCGTGCTGCAGGCCGACGATGTTGTGAACCAGCGTCGCCTGAGGCCGCCCGGTCGCCAGGTAGTAGCCCTCCGCCATCGCGACCGCCACCTCTTCGTGGCTGCAGGTGATGACCTCGGGCGCGACATTTCCACCGTACGTCACCAGGGATTCGTGCATCCCGCGGGTGGTCGCGCCCGGGTTCAAGGTGACGTACTCGACGCCGAGCCGATTGAGCAGGTAGACGACGAGGTCGGACACGTACTCGGGTTTGCCGAGGCTCATCGCGGCATCTCCTTACGCGTAACCGCCGAAGACGGCCCGTCGCAGCTCTTTCCAGAAGCAATCGACGTCCTTGAACCCGCTCGCCTTCAACGCCGCGAGGTGCTGGTCCAGGGTGGCCGGAAAGGGCTCCCGGGCCGGAGAAGCCGGAGACCGTCTCCCGTGCCGCACCAGCGCGGCGAGCTCCTCGGCGGCGGCGCCTTCGCGGTGGCGCCGAGCGGCCGTCACCCCGTCGTACCGCTGGCGCAGCCCGACGGTCGGAGCGTTAATCAAGTCCGCGTTCAGGAAGACGCCGCCCGGCTTCAAGCGCTTTCGGATCTCGCGGTAGATCTGGCGGATGCGCGTGAAGTCGCGCAGGTTGTGCAAACAGCTCGACGAAACGGCGGCGTCGAACGGGCCGAGATGCGCGGGCAGCCACTTCGCCCCGAAGAGGTCGGACCGATGCAGTTGGAGGCGCGCTCCGTACTTCGTGACGAGATGTCGTGCGCGATCCAGCATCGGCGCGGAGCCATCCTGCGCAACGCACGTCGCGTGAGGGTACCGGTCGAGGATGAACGTGCTCGCCGGCCCGTAGCCCGCGCCGACATCCAGGATGGTCACGGTTGCGTCGTTGGGGAATGGGAAGAGATCGCAGATCAGCTGAAACCGCGCGGCTCGGCTCGGGTCCTCGGCCTGCTGCCGTCTCACCCACTCGTCCACGTACGTCTCCGAGGCCCAATCGTGGTGGTCGCGCCGCGGCGTATCGCCTCGTGTGCGGCTCCCCTGACGCGTCCTCATCGTCGCGCCTCCCGCGAACCGACCGTCCAGAATCTTTCAGTGTCCCGGCAGATAGCCGCCCAGGACGGTCCGTGGCCACTTGGCCTGCGCGAGCAGGTAGTCCCGCGACTGGGCGGCACGGGTGCTGAGCTGATCGACGTTCGCGCCCACGAGCTGGCCCTTCCACTTTTTCACCCGGCCCCCCACGAACACGGTGTCGACGTTGCTCGTGTCCATGCCGAGCACGATCGCGCCGTAGGCGTGGTTGAGCGGCATCACGTTGATGGCATTGGCCGCCAGCAGGATGACGTCGGCCTCCTTGCCGGGCGTGAGCGAACCGGTTCGCTTATCGAGCCAGTTCGCTCGGGCCCCGCCAATCGTCGCGACGTGCACGATGTCCTTCACCGTCAGGAGCGGCGGAACGTTCGGCTCCTTGGCTCGCTCGCGCGCGAAGATCTGCATGCGCTGCAGGAAGAAGTTCGTGCGCATCTGCGTGAAGAAGTCGGATGGGATTTCGGTCTCGACGTCGTTGCTCAAGGACCACGGGATCTTGTGGTCGAGCGCCTGCTGGATGGGCGGCACCCCGTGCCCCATCTCCATCTCGATCGGCGTGGCCAGCGACAGGCAGCCGCCGGAATCCTTGATGAGCGTCCACTCCTCCGCGCTCAAGTTGCAGCAGTGGATGTACGTGACGTCCGGCCCCATCAGCTTGGCGAGCGGGATCAGCAGGCCGGTACCGTTGTCGTGCAGGGTGATGGGCGCTCCGACCTCGCGCGCGACCTCCCAGTGCTTGGGGTCGAACGCCGTCGCCAGGGCGAGCGTCGTCAGCTGGTCGGCGGTGTTGAAATACTGCTTGCGCAAGCGCCGGATGTCGTTGGGGTACTGGTTCCTCGGCCCCGCCGCGCCGGTGCCGTAGCCGTACACCGCGCGAATACCCGAATCGCGCAGACCCTGCACCGCGGCGTCGGAGTGCTCCGGCGAATTCGAGATGTGCGACCAGTCGAGCAACGTCGTGATGCCCGCATTGATCGCCCCCCAGGC
The DNA here is from genome assembly GCA_003220435.1 of Candidatus Rokuibacteriota bacterium. Classification (GTDB taxonomy): domain Bacteria; phylum Methylomirabilota; class Methylomirabilia; order Rokubacteriales; family CSP1-6; genus AR31. Next base: position 20,567 of record QHSL01000038.1, read on the forward strand.
GCTCAGCGAGTCGCCGACGTACACGTCTTCGGGACGGTAGGCGTTGCGCGCCGAGGCGCCGACATCGCGGAAGTAATCCGGATCGAGCCGGCCGTTGGGCAGGATGTTGCGGAGCTGCCCCTGCCAGATATGGCGATGCGTGTCGACGAACCCGGGCATGACGATCATGTTCGACGCGTCGACGATCGCACCGCTCGCCGTCAGGCTCGCCCCGACCGCGGCGATCTTCGATCCCTCGATCAGCACGTCGGCCTTCTCGAAGTCGCCGAGCCCCGGGTCCATCGTCAGCACGACCCCACCCTTGAGCAGCACACGCTGACCGGGACCGCCGGCCATCGGGACTCCACCTCCGGCCGGATCGGCCAGCGCGCAGCCCGTCAGCCCAGTCGCGGCCCCACCGGCGGCCAGGGCCACTCCGCCCGAAGCGAGAAATGCACGGCGTGAGACACCTCGCGGCATGGTTCCTTCTCCTTGAGGAGGTTGGCCGGAATCTAGATAGGGACACGCGTGGTGTCAAGAGGCTCGCTGAAGATGAAGAAGATCGACATCGAGGCGTTGACGAACGCACGCGAGGGACGATGACCCGGCCTCGTTACCTCGACCCGGCCTGCGGTCCACCGCGCCGACGGGTCCACGACATGCCGACAGCGAGGATGGCGGAGACGCACACCAGGCCGATCCACGAGATCGCGGCGACGTTCTCGATGGGTAGCCAGCCCCAGTCGGCGACGAGCCAGAAGAGGGCGGCGAAAAAGGCGTTGGCCAGCAGCAGGCCAAGCCCGCCGATCGAGCGCAGCGTGGCCCGCAGGCAAATGACCCAGCCGATCAGCAGGACGACGCCCACGAACACGAGCGGGGGGCGCCATTGCCACCCGGTGTTGGCGGCCCACGCGTAGTACGAGTAGCGCGTGGGGTTGTGGGTCGCGCCCACGACGAGCAGCGCGAAGGCGAATCTGGCGAGGAGCTCGGTCGCCCTCATCCCTCGAGGAGCGCTTTGAGCGCTCGGAGGTCGCGCTCCACCCATTCGGCGTCTCGTGCGAACGCGTCATCCGTCATGTCGGGGAGACGAAACAACGTGAGGATCACCTCGGTGCCGGTACCGTTGGCGATCACGCGCATCGGGATGTAGATATCGACCCCGGGGCGGATGGCGACGTGGTGGTCGAGGACGCCGAAGTCGTTCGGCGCCGTGAATCGAACTTTGACTGGTCCCTCGGGCGTGTCGGCGATCCACTCGCCGTCGACGCTCTTCAGCGATTTGCCAAGCCCGGACGCCCAGCGCGGGAAGTTCTCGGGGACCGCGGTGAAGTCATAGACGTCGCGCCGCGGCCGGGCGATGCGAACCGTGATGGTTCTGGACTCGAAGGTGTCAGCCATCCCGCCTCCCCTGAACTTCGCGCAGCCGTCGCTCGAGGAAGCGGCGCTCCGCGTCGTTGGTGACCAGCGAGAGCGCCCGCTCATAGCTCTTCACCGCCTGCGCCGCCGATCCGAGGCGACGCAGAAGATCGGCGCGCGCGGCGTGGAAGAGGTGATAACGATCGAGCTCGCCGCCGTCCGCAAGCGCGTCGACCAGCGCAAGCGCGCGCTGGGGTCCCTCCACCATCGCGATTGCCGCGGCGCGGTTCAGCGACACGATCGGCGAGGGCTGAAGCCGCTCCAGCAGGTCGTAGAGCCGGACGATCTGGCGCCAGTCCGTGGCGTCGGCTCGCCCCGCCTGACAGTGAAGCGCCGCGATCGCCGCCTGCAGCGCAAACGGCCCGGGGCCGCCGCGAAGCGCCTCCTCGACGAGGGGCAGCGCCTCGGCGATCTGGAGGTGGTTCCAACGGCCGCGGTCCTGGTCCTCGAGCAGGACGAGGTCGCCGGCCTCGTCGAGCCGGGCTTCGCGCCGTGAATCGTGCAGCAGCATGAGGGCCAGGAGGGCCGTCGCTTCCGACGGCGGCTCCGGCCCCATCAACGCCCGCACGAGGCGGGCCAGGCGGATGGCTTCGGCGCAGAGGTCGGTCCTGACGAGCGCTGCGCCTCGCGTGGCTGCATAGCCCTCGGTGAAGACGAGGTAGATCACGGTCAGCACCGCGTCGAGCCGGCCGGGCATGTCTTTCGTGTCCGGCACCGAATACGGGATGCGCGCGTCGCGAATCTTGCCCTTGGCGCGCACGAGCCGCTGCGCCATCGTCGCGACGGGCACCAGAAAGGCTCGCGCGATCTCGTCCGTTTCGAGGCCGCCGAGCGTGCGGAGGGTGAGCGCCACTTGCGCCTCGAGCGATAGCGACGGGTGGCAGCAGGTGAAGATCAGCCGCAGGCAATCGTCGGGGATCTCGTCGGGATCGTAGTCCGGTGGCTCGACGGCCTGGGGCAGCTCGGATCCGGAGAACGCGTCGATCTTTTCGTCGAACCGCGTCCTGCGCCGGATGCGGTCGATGGCCTTGTGCCGGGCGGTCTGGATGATCCAGGCGCGCGGGAACTCTGGGACGCCGTAGGACGGCCACTGGTCGACGGCGGTCGCAAAGGCTTCCTGAGCAGCCTCTTCGGCCACGTCGAAGTCGCCGACCAGCCGGATCAGGGTGGCGACGATCCGACCCCAATCAGAGCGATAAACGGCGTCGACTGCCGCGCTGGCGCCCAGGACGTGATCCACGAGAGATAATCTACGCCGGGTGTCGATCCGGGCGCCGTCCGTTCGACCTAGTCATGGAGGCTCACGTGAAATACATGTTGCTGATTTACCTCGACGAGGCCTGGCTCAACCGGAGCCTGGCCGAGCGCCAGCAGCTCTACTGGGCGCAGGTGAAGGTCACCGACGAGCTCGCCGCCAGGGGGCAGTACCTGGGGGGCAACCCGCTGCATCCCCCGTCGACGGCGACCAGCGTCCGGGTTCGCGACGGCCAGCAACTCCTGACCGATGGTCCGTTCGCCGAAACGCGCGAGCACCTCGGCGGCTACATGCTGATCGACGTCGACAATCTCGACGAGGCGATTGCGATCGCCGCTCGCGGCCCCCTTGCGAGCGTGGGTACCATCGAAGTGAGGCCGGTGAGAGAGGGTCAGCCGAAGTAGGCGCGGGCCGTCGGCATCCAGGCCGCTGCGGCAAATCACTGGAGGACGCTGATCATGACGTATGCGCTGTGGATCATTCAGGGGCTGCTCGCGCTCCTGTTTGTGTTCGCTGGTGGCATGAAGCTGTTCATGCCGATCGAGGCACTGGTGAAGGAGACCGGAATGCCGGGTCTGTTCATGCGGTTCATCTCGGTGGCCGAGCTGCTCGGTGGGATCGGCTTGATCCTGCCCGGGCTACTGCGTATTCGGCCGGGCCTCACCCCATTGGCCGCTGCCGGGCTCGTGCTGATCATGATCGGCGCGACCGTGCTGACGCTGGCGAACGGTGACGTCGGCCCGGCGCTGGCGCCGTTCGCGGTTGGGCTGCTCCTGGCCTTCGTCGCCTACGGCCGCTGGCGGCTGGCGCCGCAGGAGGGTCGCTGACCATGATCCTGAAGGTCCTCGTCGGGCTGGCGGCTCTCGTCGTTCTGGTCGTCGGGGTCGTCGCGGTGGTCGTGGCCCTGCAGCCCTCGGAGTTTCGGATCACGCGGAGTGCGACGATTGCTGCGCCGGTGGCGGCGGTGTTCGCGCAAGTGAACGACTTCCACAACTGGGCAGGGTGGTCACCGTGGGCGAAGCTCGACCCGTCGGCCAAGAATACGTTCGAGGAGGCGCCGGCTGGAACGGGCGCCGTCTTCGCGTGGGCCGGGAACAGCACGGTCGGTGAGGGGCGCATGACGATCACGGAGAGCCGGTCGGGCGAGCTGGTCAGAATCAAGCTCGAGTTCGTGCGGCCATTCGTGGCAATCAACACGGCGGAGTTCACGTTCAAACCGGAAGACGGCCGGACCGTCGTCACGTGGAGCATGTTCGGTCACAACAACTTCATCGGCAAAGCGGTCTACCTCTTCGTGAACATGGACAAGGCGCTGGGCGGGGAGTTCGAGAAGGGCCTCGCCGGCATGGGATCAATGGCCGAGGCGGCCGCCAAAACTAGAGGGAGCATCACGATGCGATTCATGGTTCAGGTGAGAGCCGACAAGAACACGGAAGCCGGCGTCATGCCGAGCGAGAAGGCAGGAAGGAGCAAGGGATGAGCAAGGTACGGGTCCTCGTCGGCACACGCAAGGGCGCATTCATCCTGACGGCGGACGGCAAGCGCGAGCGGTGGGACGTCAGTGGCCCCCACTTCGGGGGCTGGGAGATGTACCACCTCAAGGGATCGCCCGTCGATCCGAATCGGATCTACGCGTCCCAATCCAGCAGCTGGTTCGGGCAGGTCATCCAGCGCTCGAACGACGGCGGCAAGACGTGGGAGGCCGTCGGGAACAAGTTCGCGTACGAGGGCGCCGTCGGCACGCACCTGTGGTACGACGGCACGCCGCGCCCCTGGGAATTCGCGCGCGTCTGGCATCTCGAGCCGTCGCTGACCGATCCGGACACGGTCTACGCCGGGATCCAGGACGCCGCGATCTACCGCTCGAGCGACGCCGGGCAGACATGGCAGGAGCTGCCCGGACTGCGTCAGCACCAATCGGCGCCGGTCTGGCAGCCGGGCGCCGGGGGCATGTGCCTGCACACGATCCTCCTGGACAAGAGTCATCCCGACCGGATCTTCGTCGCGATCTCCGCGGCCGGGGTCTTCCGCAGCGACGACGCGGGCAAGACGTGGCGGCCGATGAACCGCGGCCTGCGATCGGAGCAGATCGCCGACCCGACGGCCGAGGTCGGCCACTGCGTCCATCGCATCGCAATGCATCCCTCGCGCCCCAACGTGCTGTTCATGCAGAAGCACTGGGACGTCATGCGCAGCGACGACGCCGGCGAGTCGTGGAAGGACGTCGGGGGAAACCTGCCGACCGACTTCGGCTTCCCGATCGACGTGCACGCGCACGAGCCGGAGACGATCTACGTCGTCCCGATCAAGAGCGACTCCGAGCACTACCTGCCCGACGGACGGCTGCGCGTGTACCGCAGCCGGACCGGCGGCCACGAGTGGGAGCCGCTCACCAAGGGGCTGCCGCAGAGCCACTGCTACGTCAACGTGCTGCGCGACGCGATGGCGGTCGACACGCTGGATCCGTGCGGCGTGTATTTCGGCACGTCCGGCGGCCAGGTGTACGTGTCGGCCGATTCCGGCGACAGCTGGGCGGCGATCGTCCGTGATCTGCCGTCGGTCGTGTCCGTCGAAGTCCAGACGCTGCCATGATCCGGGTGGTGCTCCCGGCCCATCTGCGGACGCTGGCGCGAGTCGACGGCGAGGTGAAGGTCGAGGTGGCGGGCCAGGTCACGCCGCGCGCGGTCCTCGATGCGCTCGAGGCTGCCTATCCGGCGCTGCGCGGGACGATTCGCGATCAGGTCACACAGCAGCGCCGGGCGTTCGTGAGGTTCTTCGCGTGCGCAGAAGATCTATCCCACGAATCGCCGGATGCTCCGTTGCCGGATGCGGTCGCGACCGGCGCCGAGCCCTTCCTGGTAGTGGGTGCGATGGCCGGCGGCTAGAGCTCGCCATGAAACGATCCCCTGTGGCTCTGGCGGCGGTCCTCTCAGTCGCGCTGTTGATCGTGGGCTGCCTTCCCGGTTCCCTCGCCGGATTTCTCCCGAGCGCCGCCGCGGAGCTCGGCGACATCACGCTGCCGCCCGGCTTCCGCATCGATCTCTACGCCGCCGACGTGCCCAACGCCCGGCAGATGGCGGTCGGCCCGGCCGGCGTCGTCTTCGTCGGCTCGCGCTCGGAGGGCAAGGTCTACGCGGTCGTCGATCGCGACGGCGACGGGCGCGCGGACCAGGTGCACGTGCTGGCCAGCGGCTTGAACATGCCGAGCGGCGTCGCCTTCCGCGACGGGTCGCTCTACGTCGCGGCGGTGAGCCGGATCCTGCGCTTCCGCGACGTCGTCCGCGACCTGGCGCGGCCGCCCAAACCCGAGATCGTCGCCGACGCCTATCCGTCCGACGCCCATCACGGCTGGAAGTTCATCGCCTTCGGCCCTGACGGCCGGCTCTACGTCCCGGTCGGCGCGCCGTGCAACGTGTGCATGCCCCCGGGGCCGCTGCACGCCACGATCACCCGGCTCGATCTGGCCGGCGGCCGGCCCGAAGTCGTGGCGCGCGGCGTGCGCAACAGCGTGGGATTCGACTTCCAGCCGGCGACCGGGGAGCTCTGGTTCACGGACAACGGCCGCGACTGGCTCGGTGATGACCAGCCGCCGGACGAGCTGAACCGCCTGACCCGGGTCGGGGAGCATTTCGGCTTCCCCTACTGCCACGGCACGGCCCTGCGCGATCCGGAGCAGAACGCCGGGCGCCCGTGCAACGAGTTCACGCCGCCGGCCCGGGAGCTCGGCCCGCACGTCGCGGCGATCGGGATGCGCTTCTACACCGGGCGGATGTTCCCGGACAAATACCGCGGCGGAATCTTCATCGCCGAGCACGGCTCGTGGAACCGCTCGACGCCCATCGGCTATCGCGTGAGCTTCGTGAAGGTCGAGAACGGGCGCGCCGCGTCCTACGAGCCCTTCGCGAGCGGCTGGCTCAAGGGCAGCGTCGCGTCGGGCCGCCCGGCCGACGTGCTGGTGATGCCCGACGGCGCGCTCCTGATCTCGGACGACAAGGCCGGGCGCATCTACCGCGTCACGTACTCGGGCCCATCCGGCTCCGGGCGATGAAGTAGGAGACGCATCGATTTTCGGGCCGGCGCATCCTAACCGGGAGTGTCCTTGAACGGGGCGCCGCCGGGCCTGCGACGACCGGCTTCGATGTCGATTTCGAGCCGCTCCGTTCGACTATTCTGTGAGCGCACGTGAGCGAAACGGGCTGCTCGCCCGCGAAAGGAGTGGAAACAATGATCAAAGGGCTGGCCGGAGCGTCGATCTGGAGTGAAGACCTGAAGAAGAACCTGCTGCCGTTCTATCGCGACGTGCTCGGGCTCACGGTGAGGATCGACACGCCGGGCTTCGTCGTGTTCGGGGACGCCGAGGCGCCGTCGCTGGCGCTCGGGACCCACAGCCAGGTGCACGGCCGTAACGGCGACGCGTCGCGGCATATGGTCGGGCTCGTGACCGACGATCTCGCGAAAGACTGGCGGCGGCTGAAGGACGCCGGGGTGAAGTTCGTCGAGGATCCGACGGACTACACCAACGTGAAGCTCGCCACGCTCGAGGATCCGGAAGGTAACCTGGTGCAGCTGCTCCAGTTCGCGAGCCGCGGATGAGCAAGATCTTCTACGGCTGGGTCATCGTCGGCACGGGCATCGTCGTGACCTGCATCGGGGTCGGCGCGATGCTCTCGCTCAGCATCTTCCTGCAGCCCATGTCGGAAGCGACGGGCTGGTCCCGCACGGGCATCTCCACCGCGGCGCTCATCAACTGGCTCTGCATGGGCATCGGCTCGTTCCTCTGGGGCGCGCTGTCCGACCGATTCGGGACGCGCGCCGTCGTCCTCTGCGGGGGGGTGCTGCTCGGCGCCGGCATGGTGACGGCCAGCCAGGCCGGCTCGCTCAGCCAGTTCCAGATCATGTTCGGCGTGCCGGTCGGCCTGGCGGCGGGGAGCTTCTACACGCCGCTGACGGCGACGACCACCCGGTGGTTCACGCGGAACCGTAGCCTGGCCGTCGCGCTGGTGTCGGCCGGACTCGGACTCGGCTCGACAGTGGTGGGACCGCTCGCGCGCTGGATCATCACGAGCTACGACTGGCGCACGGCGATGCTCGTGATCGGCGACATCGCCTGGCTCGTCGTCATCCCGGCCGCCTTTCTCGTGCGCGAGCCGTCGGCGGCCGGGTCTGGCGCGGCTTCGGCCGCGGCGGCCGGCGGCGACGGCGGCGAGTTCACGGTGGGGCAGGCGCTGCGCACGCCGCAGTTCGCCGCGATCGCGCTCACGAATTTCGCGTGCTGCGCCGCTCACTCGGGCCCGATCTTCCACATGGTCACCCACGCGATCGACAACGGGGTGACGGCGATGGCCGCCACCACCGTGCTCGGCGTGGCAGGGGTGGCCTCGCTCAGCGGCCGGATCCTCTGCGGGCTCATGGCCGATCGCATCGGCGCCAAGCGCATGCTGCTGATGGGCCTGGCCCTCCAGGCGGTCGCGGTGAGCCTCTACGTGTTCACGCGTGACCTCGCAAGCTTCTACGCCGTGGCCGTCGTGTTCGGATTCGCTTACGGGGGCGCGATGCCGCTCTACGCGATCCTGGTGCGCGAGTACTTCGGCGCCCGCATCATGGGGACCGTCTTCGGCGCGGTCGGCACCGTGGCTACGCTGGGCATGGCCCTCGGGCCGTGGGCCGGTGGCTGGCTCTACGACACGTTCGGCAGCTACTTCTGGCTCTACATGGGCTCGTTCGGCATCGGCCTGGGCGCCGTGGCCATCGCGTTCACGTTCCGCCCGCCGCGGCCGCTTCCCGCGGTGGTGCCGAGTCCGATCGCCGCTGGCTGAGGGCGCACGCGCTCCCCTGGGCGGCCCCTTCCGGTGGCGACGCTCAGGCGTTCGGGATCCACGGCCAGTACTTGGCGATCGCGCCGCCGTCCACGCGCAGGTCGAAGCCGGTGATCATCTCGGAGTCGTCGCAGGCCAGGAACACGGCGGCGCTGGCGTAGTGTCGCGGGCTCGGGAGCCGGCCGGCCGGCACCATCTTCTCGAAGTCGAGCATCCGGCCGCTGCCGCTGTCGGATCGTGGACGGCCCCACGCCACCGCGCGCTCGAGGGACTCTTCGCGATCGGTCGCGGTCGGGGTGAGGCTGTTCACGCGGATCCCGTGCTTGGCCAGGTCCATGGCCGCGGCCCGGGTGAAGTTGAGCAGGCCGCTCTTGCTCGTGCAGTACGCGATGTTTCCGGCCTGTCCCTGGTGTCCGGCCGTTGACACGATCACGATGATGCTGCCCCGGCGTCCCTGCTCGACCATGAGCCGGCCGACGTGCTTGGTGCACAGGAACGTCCCGGTCAGGTTCACGCCGATCTGGCGGGTCCAGCGCTCGAGCGGCATATCGAGCACGCTCAGGCCGCCGAGGATTCCAGCGTTGTTGACGAGGACGTCGACCCCGCGGTAGGTCTCGCGGACGCGCGCGACCATCGCCGCCACCTGCGCCTCGTCGGTGACGTCGCAGGTGACGCCGAGCGCGTCGCCGCCGCGGCGCTTGATCCAGTCGGCGCACTGCCGCGCGTTCTCCGGCACCAGATCGACGCAGGCGACCGCGGCGCCCTCATCGGCCAGCCCCTGGGCGATACCGCCGCCGATGTTGGGACTGGTGCCGGTGACGATGGCGACCTTGCCCGCGAGCCTCATCGGTGGTCTCTGTCGAAGCGCGACTACGACTTCGCGCGCGCCTGCTCTTGCACGTACCGCACGGACACGCGGCTCAGCGGCACCTGGTCCGGCGCCATGCCGTCGGGGTTCCGGTAGTCGAACTCGGCGTCGCGCCCGCCGAAGTGCTTGGTGACGACGAGGCGGCGCCACTGGATGACCTCGGCATCGGTCCCCGAGAGCTTCTCCGGCGTGTCGTAGCGCTGGTCGAGCATCACGCGCTCGTCCTGGCGGGAGAAGTTGTACTCGATGATCCACCGGTGCAGCGCGCCGTACAGGATCCGCTGCCAGAGCCGCTGGAGCGCGCCCGTCGGCCGGAGGTAGTGGTAGTACCAGACCCGCGTGAGGTTCTCCTCCACCGGCACGCACATGCGGGTGTAAAGGTCCCACGCGAACTCGGCGCGGAACATGCCGGGCAAGTGATGGCCACCGCACCAGCGCGCCGTGCGGGGCGGCGGGATGTGGCGGCGCGCGCGCTCGGCGAGCGGCCGGAAGAGCCACGTCCAGAGGCGGCGGTAGTTCGTCTTCGGCCACCGGCGCCCGTCGGGATAGATGTCGAACCGTGGGCTCTTCCGCAAATAGGTGCTCTCGCCCACGTCGCCGCCGAAGCCGTTGCCGACGAAGATCGGGTGCTCGCCCTGCGCGCCGCGCGCGATGAAGCCGGCGCGAGCGACCACGAGAGCGTCCCGGTGGACGTAGTTGACGTGCGAGTCCATCGAGTTCTCGAGCGCGACCTCCCAGTTGCATCGCCAGTAGACCCGGCCGATGAGAACGAGCGCCTCGTCGTCGAAGAACTCTTCCGGCACGTCCTCTTCGATGGGCGCGGGGTCGCCGTCTCCGATCCAGACGAACACCAACCCCTTGAGCGTCCGCGTCGGGTAGATCTTCGCCTCCGTGCCCGGCTTGCCGCACACGCCCGAGGCCGGCCCTTCGGAGAGCACCATCACGTTCTTGCCGGACTCGTCGAACACCCAGCCGTGGTACGGACAGGCCACCGTCCCCCGGTAGTGGCAATTGCCCTGGCTCAGGCGCGCGCCGCGGTGCGGGCAGACGTCCTGGATCGCCGCGACGGCGCCGGTGGCGCCGCGGAAGAGGCAAATGTCCGCGCCGAGCAGGGAGACCTTCACGGGCTTGCGCCAGCCCACCGCGCGCTCGGGCAGCGCCGGGTACCAGTAGTTGCGGAGACCGAGCTTGGGGATGAGAGGCCGGATGTCGCCGCTCAGCTTTGGGATCACGAATGTCCTCCCGCGGGACCGCGTCCGTCCCTCGTGTGCAAGCGCATGCGCGAACTTAGGCCCGGGCGGGGGCGTTGTCAACGAGTCGGGAGGGGTCCGCGGCTTCGACGGGATCCGACGGCTCAGTAGTGCTTCGCGGTGTACTCCTTGAAACCTTCACCGTCGAAGACCGTCTCGAGCCGCCAGCGACCATCAGGGCCGCGTGTCCATAGCCATCCCTGGTAGCGCGCGGTCTGCTCGAAGATGATGACGTCCGCCAGCGGCAACGGCAGATCCCCACGCAGGGGCACGGTCTCGACGGCGGTCATCACGACGCGAAGCCGCCGGTGCCCGTCGTCTGCCGCGAGCAGCGACTCGGTCGGGTACCACACGCGCTCGGTGGGGTCGAACGCCCATCGCGTGTTCGTGAAGGTGGATCGAACACCTCGATGCGGCACGAGCCGATGACGACGTCGGCCCGCTGGGTGCTGGCGGCGAAGGCCTCGGCCGGGTAGGCGTCGATGGCCCACACGGTCCCGCCCGATGTGTACGCGGCCGAGACGACCTGAACCCGCGGCGGCCCCTGCAGGCCGCCCGGATCGGCGATGAAGTAGCTGAAGATCGCGCGCACGCCCGCGTTCGCGTCGACGACGTTGAAGTACCACCATTCGGTGTATGTCGCGTCGTGCGCGCCGTCGGCCCAGGCCGCGTAGTGGTAGGCGTCGTCGGCGGGCGTGACGCTCTGGGCGGCGCGCGCCACGGGGACCGCCGCGAGGTCCAGCAGGAGCAGAGCGGCGGAAATCGCGCGGCCGATCACCATCCCTTGGCCGCGCCGATCTTCTCGAGGATCTGGTCGACGTAGGGCCGGTCGCGCTGGCTCAGAAACGCCTCGTCGAACGTGACCACCTTGAACTGCGCCCGCGGCTGGGCCGACGCTTTGAGCGGGAACCGGCACACCTGGTCCTCGACGCTGGGGTCGATGCACCCGTCGTAGATGACGGAGAAGCGGCTGCCGCCGAAGAGCCGGGTGTTGTCCATGTACGGCGTGGAGAAAAACGAGACCTCGAACTCGATCGGCCTCACCTGCGCAATCGACTCCTCGGGCACGAGCCGCTTGTTCTTGTACACGTCCTCGTAGAGGAAGACCGTGACCTTGGCCGCGGACTCCAGGATCTGGTTGACGCGGATGATGATGGAGTGGCGCTTGCGTCCGTCGTCCTGGCTCCGGGCCGTGTCGCGATCCTTGGCGGTGTCCGCGGCCTGGCCCGGCGGAGCAGCCCAGCCGTCCTCGGCCGGCACGAAGAGCCCGTTCAGGCCGGTCAGGCCGCGCGTCGAGTAGAGGGCGATCCGCTGGCTCACCGACGGCTGTGAGGGCGTGGCGCTGTCGGCGGAAGTCAGCGGGACCACGATGTCCTCGGTCAGGTGGCCCGAGCGGACGAGGAGCGCTACCTGCCGCGAGGTCGTGTCCTTGGCGATCTCGAAGAGCTGCTGCTTGAGCGCCCCCCACGCCTGCCGGTCGGCGCCGCGCGTCCGCGCCTCCTGATCCCGGATCTGCTCGTACAGGCGGGTGAACAGCGGCCGGGCGTTGAAATACTCCTCGAAGTTGGCCTGGACCAGATCGAGGAACATGACGCGGTCGCGGAACCCGTCGAGGGTCACGCCGCCGGACGTGACGAGGTAGCGGTCGAGGAGACGACTGAACATCTGGGCCCGGACGTCGCTGTCCGCCTTTTCGCGTCCGGTCATGATGTTGGCGTAGAGCTGCGCCCGCTGGTTGGATTCGGTTTGCTGGTGCAGCGCCAGCGTGACGAACAGCCCGGCGATCGGGATGCTCACCCCGCCGAGGATCTTGCTGATCGTTTCGAGGTACTCGAGAAAGCGCTTGAACCGGCTGCCCGGCTGCTCGTCAGCCATGGCTCTACTTGAGCCGCACGTCCTGGCGGCTGCCGTTCGGCGAGACCTGGACGTCGATCGGCTGACCCTTCACGGTCAGGGTGTGCTTCCCGGCGGGCAGATTGAGCAGGTACGCTCCCGCGCCGTCAGTTTTCCCGATCTCCTTGTCCTTGAGCTTGATCATCTCGTTGGCCGCGGGTTGGCCGCTCGCGAGCGTCATCCGTCCGCGCAGCTCCGCGCCCCAGGCGGTACCGAGCGCGAACGCCAGGCCGGCGGCCGCGGTGAGTGCGATGACGTATCGACGCTGGATCATTGGTTCTGCCTCCCTTCGTGTCGGAACGTGGGCGAGGGTATCACGCGTCTCGTGAGACGTGCAGAGGCAGGACGATCGCGCCGCCGCGGCTATTCCGGGCCGGGCGATGTGGTACGCTCGCGCTCTGACACGGAGGACGCCATGACCCGCAGAGAATTCCTCGGAGATACTGCCGCCGGCGCGGTGGCCGGGATCGCGTTCGTCGATTGCGGCCTGGCGGGCGGCTCATCGGCGCAGGCGCAGACGCGGCGGCGCGAGGTGCTGGTGAACGGCCGGCGCGTGAAGACCATCGACGTGCACGCGCACTGCGCCGTCCCCGAGGCGATGGCGCTGATGGGCCGGAAGGTCGAGCAGCCGGGGTTGCTGATGTCGAAGACGGCGGATCGGATCCGCGCGATGGACGAGCAGGGCATCGACGTCGAGGCGCTCAGCATCAACCCGTACTGGTACACGGCGGACCGCGACGTCGCCCGCGACCTGATCCGGATCCAGAACGAGAAGCTCGCCGAGGTGTGCGCGGCGCAGCCGGATCGCTTCGTCGCGTTCGCGTCCGTGGCGCTGCAGCATCCGGACCTCGCGGCCGAGCAGCTCGAGGAGGGCGTGAAGAAATACGGGCTGCGGGGCGCCGGCGTCGGCGGCAGCGTGAACGGCGAGGATGTGTCCGATCCGAAGTTTCACCCGTTCTGGGCGAAGGCCGAGCAGCTGGGCGTGCTGGTCTTCATGCATCCGCAGGCGGCGGGCGCGGCGGCCGACTTGAAGAGCCGGCTCAAGGGCAGCGGCGGGCTGGAGAACGCGATCGGCAACCCGCTGGAGACCACGATCGCGCTCTCGCATCTGATCTTCGAGGGGACGCTCGACCGCTTCCCCGGACTGAAGATCTGCGCCGCTCACGGCGGCGGCTACCTGCCGTCGTACGCCGCGCGCTCGGACGCGATCTGCGTGACGTTTCCCGACCGGTGCACCGTCAAGCTCAAGAAGAGGCCGACGGAGTATCTTCGTCAGCTCTACTTCGACTCGCTCGTCTTCACGCCGGAGGCGCTGCGGCACCTGGTTGCGGAGACCGGGTCGAGCCAGATCGTCATGGGCACCGACTATCCGTTCCCGTGGACGCACACCTCGGTGGACCACATCCTCGCCACGCCGGGTCTGAGCGACGCGGAGCGCATCTCGATTCTCGGCGGCACCGCCGCCAAGCTCCTGAACATCAAGCTGTAGGCCGTCCGCATTTCGCGCTTAGGGCGCTCAAACAGGTCCAGATGCTAGGCGGCGCCCGAAGGCGGCCACGCGAGCATACTTCGAGTACGTGAGCGTGGCCGCCGAGGGCGCCAACGCCGCAGATGGGCCTGTTTCAGCGCCCTATCTCGCCACGAACCCGTAGCGCGCGTTCGTTCGCGCGCCTCCCGCCGCAAGATACTCCGCCTTGATCGCGGCGATCTTGTCCGTGGTGATGCCGTGCTGCGCGATCTTGGGACGCAGCCCGTACAGACGCGACGAGTTGCCGGCGAAGATGGCCTTCTTCACCGGTCCGTCGGCCGCGCCCAGCGGCTTGAAGCCGTGCTTCTTCTGCATGTCCTCGGGAATCTCGAGCCGGCGCATCGCCTCGATCTGCCACTGGGGCGAGCCGTACCAGAGCGAATCGGTGCCCCAGATGACGTGGTCGGCGCCCAGCCCCTTGACGAGCGTGCCGATGAAGGCCGCGGCGAAGCGTGGGTTCGCGACCGCGCATGTGGCGAACGCCGTGCCGATCTCGCCGTAGACGTTCTTCACCCCGAACTTGCTCGGGATCTCGGCGAGGTCGGTCGCCCACTTGATTCGGCCGGTCTGCTCGAACTCGGCGAGCACTGCGTCGGGCTTCTCCAAAAACGGCCGGAGCGCGCCGTGGTACATGACGAAATTGATCTTCGGCCAGTCCTTGGCCGCCTTGCCCACGTCCTTGACCGTGGCGTATTCCCACACGCCGGGCCACGACGTCTCGTAGTCGGCCGGCAGGAGTCCCTTGTGAATGCAGACCGTCGTGATGCCGGACTTCACGGCCTTCTCGTAAAACGGGTACATGAGCTTGTCGTCGTCGAGCCACCAGTACGATTGCTGCTTGGACGGGAATAGTGGATCGCCGATCGTGTAGCCCTTCCAGCTGTCGGGCTTGAGCGTCGTGATCGCGCGGTCGACCTCCTCCATCCATCCCTGCTTCTTAGGCGTGAACACGGCGTGGCCGAGAAGACGGCGAGAGCCGGCGAACTTGTTGATGGACAGGCGGGCGGCGGCGATCTGGTCGTTGGTCAGGAGATCCCAGGT
Source organism: Candidatus Rokuibacteriota bacterium (assembly GCA_003220435.1). Taxonomy (GTDB): domain Bacteria; phylum Methylomirabilota; class Methylomirabilia; order Rokubacteriales; family CSP1-6; genus AR31. Next base: position 35,613 of record QHSL01000038.1, read on the forward strand.
CGGGTCGTCGAAGGGCGCGCCCGAGAGCAGCGCGACCTTGGTGTCGCTGTCGACGAAGATCTCCTTGAGATAGTTCTCGAACTTGAAGCGGGCGAGGTTGTTCTCGCCCCACAGCTTCGGGTTCCAGTGCTCCTTGGCGTATTTCGCCAGGTCGAGCAACCCCTCCTGCTTGAAATCGTCGCGCACGAAATGCGTCTGGGCGTCGACGATGAACTGGCCGGAGAGCGCCTGAGCCCGCATGTCGGCGACTCCCGGCGTGGCCGCTTCCGCTCTGGTGACCTCGAAGACCTGGCCGAACACGTCGTTCATGGCCAGGAACGCGGTGGCCATGCCGGCGCTCGAGGCCAGGAACTGCCGTCGGTTGACGCCGTGCTTGGGGGCCAGATCGTCGGCGAGCTCTTTCACCCGCGCCTCGACCCGGCGTTGCTCGCGGGTCTGGGGCAACGGGTTGTACTCGCCGTTGGATACGATCTGGGTGGGCACCGGGCCGCGGTAGGCGGCGACCTCGGCCGGGGCCGTGCGCTTCAGCTCGTCGTCACTGAGGTAGTGCGGCATTGCTCTCCTCCTGCTGGTTCGACGCGCCCCTGGATCGGCACCATTGCGTTCTCCAGAGCCGGCGACGCTCGGGCGCGGCGGTCACAGCCGGACGACTAACTCCGTTGCGTCGCGTAGTCAAGCCGCGACGCGACGAGGCGGGAACTCTGAGGTAGAATCGCGTCCTCGACGGAGAGCCCGGACGTACACCAAGCGCGGGAGGGGCACGCAATGGACCTTGGGCTTCGCGGCAAGCACGCGATCGTGACCGGAGGCAGCCTGGGCATCGGCAAGGCCATTGCGCGGGAGCTGGCCAGAGAAGGCGCGGACGTGGCGATCGTCGCGCGCACCAAGGAGCAGCTGGAGGCGACGGCGCGCGAGCTGGCTGCCGAGACGGGGCGGCGGGTCATCCCACTGGCGGCCGACGTCACCAGCCGGGCGCAGGTGGACGCGATGGTGGCCCAGGCCGCGAGCCAGCTGGGCGGCCTACACATCCTCGTGAACAGCGGCTCGCCGCCGGGCGGCTCGGCCAGCGCGACGGGCCCCATCGAGTCGGTCGTCGACGAGGACCTGCTCCACGACTTCAACGTGAAGTACGTGGGAGCGCTGCGCTGCGCCCGCGCCGTCATTCCCCACCTGAAAGAGCAGAAGTGGGGCCGCATCATCAACATCAGCGGCACCAACGCGCGCAACGCCGGCAACCTCAGCGGGGGCGCGCGCAACACCTCGCTCGTGCACATGACCAAGACCCTGGCGGTGCAGCTCGGCCGCTTCGGGATCACGGTCAACTGCGTCCACCCCGGCACCACGCGCACCGAGCGCACGCCGCGGCTGCTGGCGGCGCGGGCGACCGAGCTGGGGGTCACACCGGAAGAAGCCGAGAAGCGCGACTTCACGCCGGATTCTCCGCGCGGCAACGCCATCTGCCGGATGGTGGACGCGTCGGAGATCGCGTCTGTGGCGGTCTTCCTCGCATCGGACAGGTCCTGGGCCATCAGCGGCGAGCTCGTCGTCGCAACGGGCGGCGCCGGGCGGTCGGTATATTACTAGGCACGCTCAACGGAGGTGGGTCATGGCGCACCAGAGCTTCAAGGTCCTCGACAGCGACATCCACATCATCGAGCCGCCCGATCTCTGGCAGCGGTACATCGATCCCGCCTTCCGCGAGCGGGCGCCCGTTGGGCTCACTGAGGACGTCGGCGATCTGCGGCTGGCCCACGCCGGCAAGCCGTGGGGCCGTGTCGCGATCGACGCCGACCGCAGCCGCCGCCGTCAGGGCCACAACTACGCGCTCAACCAGGAGCGGTGGAAGCCCTACGAGGAGCGCGGCTGGACGTCCAAGGTCCAGCTCGAGGCGATGGATATCGAGGGGATCGACGTCGCCGTGGTCTATCCCTCGCGCGGGCTCTTCGCGCTGACGATCCCGGACATGGACCGGCCGCTTGCCGCGGCGATGGCACGCGCGTACAACGACTGGCTCCACGAGTTCTGCCAGGAAAACCCCGAGCGGTTGATCGGCGCCGGCATGATCTCGCCGTTCGACGTCGCCGACGCGGTGGCCGAGTCCCGACGGTGCGTGCGCGAGCTCGGCTTCCGCGGCGTGTTCCTGCGGCCGAACGAAGTCATGGGGCGCAACTGGCACGATCCGTATTACGAGGCGCTGTGGGCCGAGCTCGAGGAGCTGCAGATTCCGCTCGGGTTCCACGAGGGTTCGGGCTCGCAGCTCCGGCAGGTCGGCGAGCAGTTCGGCGCCAACACGCTGCTGAAGCACGTGTACTCGCACCCGGTCGAGCAGATGCTCACGGTCGGCGCCTTCTGCGCCGGTGGCATCCTCGAGCGGCATCCGCGGCTGCGCGTGGCGTTCCTCGAGGGCAACTGCAGCTGGGTGCCGTTCCTGCTCTGGCGCATGGACGAGCACTGGGAGTGGCTGGGCGACGTGTACGCGCGCGACCTCACGATGGCCCCGAGCGAATACTTCAAGCGCCAGTGCTTCGTGTCGGTGGAGTGCGACGAGGAGCCGGTCCGCCACGTGATCGACGCCATCGGCGACGACCGGATCGTGTTTTCGACCGACTTCCCGCACGGCGACTCGAAGTTTCCGAAGGCGGTCGAGTCGTTCCTGCAGCTGCCGATCCCCGAGGAGAGCAAGCGCAAGATCCTCTGGGACAACTGCGCGGCCTACTACGGGCTACAGGCCTAGGTTCAGGTCTGGGAGGAGGCGATGGCCACGGTTCGAAGGCTGGGAGAGAAGGTCGGCGTCGAGGTGTCCGACATCGACGTCAAGAAGCGGCACGACGCGGGCTTCGCCGAGATCTATCGCGCCTGGCTCGACGGCAACGTGCTCGTGGTGCCGGGCCAGGAGCTTGAGATCGACGACTTCCTGCGCTACAGCCGCCGCTTCGGCGTCGTTCTCCCGCACCCGTCGAAGAGCACGCGCCACCCCGACTATCCCGAGATCACGATGCTCGGCGTCAATAAGTTCGGGGCGGACGGTAAGCTCGACATGGCAATCTACCGTCGCGGCGCCGAGGGCTGGCACACCGACGGCGCCTACGATCAGGAGCCGTTCAAGGCGACCCAGCTCTACGCGCTGGCCGTCCCGAGCCGGGGCGGCGACACGCATTTCGCCAGCATGTACGCGGCCTACGACGCGCTGCCGCCGCGATTGAAAGAACGGCTCGACGGGCTGAACGGGGCCTTCACCTACGGCGGTCGCCGGAAGAAGACCGCGCTGCTCGACGAGGAGGACCGCGAGTGGAAGCCGGTCTTCCATCGAATCGTCCGCACCCATCCCGAGACCCGGCGCAAGGCGCTCTACTTCGACCCTGGCAAGATCCTGAGGATCGAGGGCGTGGACGAACAGGAGAGCGACGGGATCGTCGAGGAGCTAAAGGGCTACATGATCCAGCCGGACGCGCAGTACCGCCACCAGTGGCGCAAGGGCGACATCGTCATCTGGGACAACCGCTGCTCGTACCATCGTGCGGCCGGCGACTACCCGCCCGAGGAAGATCGTATCCACTGGCGGGTGTCGATCAAGGAGGGCGACGTATCGGCGTGAGCTTCTTACAACCGGCCGGAGAAGGAGATCGCCATGCCACTTCAGGGAAAGTACGCGCTCGTCACAGGGAGCTCCCGGGGAATCGGGCGAGGCATCGCGCTGAAGCTTGCGGAGCGCGGCGTGAACGTCGCCGTGCACTACTACACGCAGGCGGAGGCGGCGAAGGAGACGCTGGCGCAGATCCAGGCGCGGGGTGGCAAGGGGGCCATCATCCAAGCGGACGTCACACGCCCCGAGGACATCCACCGAATGTTCGACCAGATCAAGCGAGAGTTCGGTCGCTTGGACATCTTCGTGAGCAATGCACGGCCTGAGCTCGCGGCGTTCTACCGACCTCCGATGGACATCACGCTGGACCAGTGGAACTCGGCCATCGACTCCCAGGCGCAGGCGTTCTTGTTGGGCACCCAGGTCGCGACCTCGCTCATGCCGGACAATAGCCGCATCATCGCCATCAGCTATTCGCCCAGTGGCCGCACTGGTAGCTGGCAGCCGTGGGTGGCCATGGGCGCGGCCAAGGCGGCGCTGGACGCGCTGACCCGGTACTTCGCGGTCGCTCTGGGCCGCCGTGGCATCACCGTGAACGTGATTAGTCCCGGGGCTACCGATGACAGTGTGGTCGGCCGTCTGCCGACTGAGGTGTTCCAGGCCATCAAGGCCTGGCATGAGAGCGGCTGGACGCCGATGCGTCGAGTCGGTACCCCAGCCGACATCGGCAACGCGGTCACGTTGCTGTGCATGGACGAAGCCAGCTTCATCACTGGACAAACCATCCACGTGGACGGAGGAGCATCCGTCATGGACCCCGTCTTCCCGCTCGCCATTCAGCAGGGCTGAGAGCAAGAAGCGCGCTGGCAGGGGACCAACGCGCTCGCGACGATGACGACCGAGCGCAATGACACCTGGGCGGCGGGGAATCTCTACGAACCCTACGTCGGGCGCTGGAGTCGTCTCGTCGCGGGAATTCCTCGCGTGGGTGGGTCCATCGACCTAATCGCGCGCGCCTGGGCCGTTCGCGGCCGAACCGCCTGAGGCTCAGAACAGCGGGCTATTCGACTCCAACCCCATCATCGTCCGCCCCACTGCCTCGTAGTTCACGAACTGCAGCTGGTTGTGGCGGGTGACGACTTCGGCGTCGCGCGCGTAGCGCTCGAGTGGGCTCTTCTCGAAGATCGAGGTGGTGCCGGCGGCCGAGCAGACCATGTGGGTGGCCTTGGCCGCGTTCTGGGCGGCGTGGGTCATTGCCAGGCGAAGATCGGAGCGCTGGCGCTCGGTGACTCCGTCGCCGGCGAGCACGGTCTCCCACATCCCGCCGATGACGTCGAAGAGCAACGCGCGCCCCGAGCGCAGCATCGCCTCGGCTTCGCCGACCAGGGCCTGCACCATCACCCGCTCGCGCAGCAGGTCCGACGACGAGCGCGGGATCTTGGTCGTCGCGAGCTCGATGAACGCGTCGATCGCCGCGCGCGCCACGCCGAGGCCCACGCAGCAGAAGCCGCAGCCAGCCAGGTCGAAGCCGTGCAGGCGGTTCATCGTTCCGGTGACGCGGGCTCGCCTATCCTGAAGCGAGAACGTGCGCTCCTCGGGCACGAACAGATCCTCGACCGCGATGTCGTGGCTGCCGGTGCCGCGCAGGCCGCTGACGTGCCAGGTGTCGATGATGCGCACGAGCGACTTCGGGTGGAAGAAGGCGATGCGGATCTCCTGGTCGCCGTTTGGGCGCAACCGGGGCGCATCGCCGTCGAAGACTTTGCAGGCGCCGTGGAGCAGGTGCGAGTGCATGCAGCCGCTGGCAAAGAACCAATGCCCGGTGACGCGGTAGCCACCCGGCACGACGACCGCGCGGCCCCGCTCTCGGGCCGAGCCGGCGGAGATGCCGATGGGCTCGCTGAAGAACAGCTCGCGGCGGATCTCCGGCGCCAGCTGCGCGCTCTGGCGGAAGGTGTTGATCCCCATGGCGACGCACCAGCCGGTGGAGCCGTCGGCCTGCGCCACCTCTTCGATCACGCGCAAAGAGGTCACGACGTCTGCGCCCAGCCCTCCCTCGCTCTCGGGGAGTGCGACCTTGAACAGGCGCGCCTCGACGAGCTCCGCGACGAGATCCTTCGGGAGCTCTCGGGCGGCCTCGATCTCGGCGGCCCGCGCCTTGATGCGCGGCGCCATCGAGCGGGCGACCTCGAGCGGGGAGGGCGATGCGGAGACGGACCGGGTGGTTGTGGCCATGGCCCGCCATCCTAGTACAATTGAGGCGAGGAGAACACCATGGACACACGGTCGGCGACCTCCCTTCAGGCAGCGGAGCGGGTTTCGGCCTTTCTCTGGAAGGTTTACGGCTGGATGGCCATCGGCCTCGGGCTCACCGCGGTGGTGGCGTTCGCCGTGGCCGGCTCGCCCGACATTCTCCGGGCGCTGGTCGGCAATCGGCTGGTGTTCTTCGGTCTGGTGATCGCCGAGCTGGGGCTGGTCTTTTATCTGTCCGCCCGCGCCGATCGCCTGGCGCCGGGCACCGCCGCCGGCCTCTTCACGCTGTACTCGGCGTTGAACGGCGTCACCCTGTCCGTCGTCCTGCTCGCGTACACCGGCGAGTCGGTCACGACGACCTTCATCGTGACGGCGGGCATGTTCGGCGCCCTCGCCCTCTTCGGCTCGACGACCCAGCGCAGCCTGGCCGGCGCCGGGCAGTTCTTCATGATGGGCCTGGTCGGGCTCATTCTCGCCTCGATCGTCGGGATGTTCTGGCAGAGCGACGCGCTGCAGTTCCTCATCTCCGTGGTCGGCGTGATCGTCTTCACCGGCCTCACCGCGTGGGACGCCCAGCGCCTGAAGCAGATGGCGCTGGCGCTGCCGGACGGGCAGGTGGGCTCTTACGCGATCGTCGGCGCCCTCTCGCTCTACCTGGACTTCATCAACCTCTTCCTGATGCTCCTGCGTTTCACCGGTCGCCGGGACTAAACGCCGCCCAACTTCGGACGCTGAGCGCGGGGCCAGCCCCCGCGCTCGGTGTCTGGGAATCCCGCCCCGCCCCCGCTCGTCCGCAGCCGGCCCCGTAGTTCTTCCCGGCGTCGACTTCGGTTATGTTAGCGCCGGCATAACCGCGCGATGACAACGTCTTGAGCCCGCTCCTCGAAGTTCTCGGCATTTCGACCCGCCTCGGCCTCACGTCGTTCGGCGGTCCGATCGCGCATCTCGGCTACTACCGCGAAGAGTACGTCGTACGCCGGCGCTGGCTCGACGAGGCGCAATACGCCGACCTCGTGGCGCTGTGCCAGTTCCTGCCCGGACCGGCGAGCACTCAGGTGTCGATCGCGATCGGGATCATGCGGGCCGGCCCGCTCGGCGGCGTCGCGGCGTGGCTCGGGTTCACGCTGCCGTCGGCGGTGGCGATGCTCGCGTTCGCGTACGGTGTCCAGTCGCTCGGGGTCGCCGACGCCGGGTGGCTTCACGGGCTGAAGGTCGTCGCGGTCGCGGTCGTCACCCAGGCAGTGTGGGGGATGGCGCGCAGCCTGACCCCGGACCGCCAGCGAGTCTCGCTCGCCATCGTCGCCGCGATCGTCGCGCTGGCGTCCCGAACGGCTGGCGCGCAGGTGCTCGTGATCGTCGTCGCGGGCCTCGTCGGGTGGATCATTCTGCCCGCCGCCGCCGTGGCGGCGACGACCGCGATGCGGATACCCATCGGCCGCGGCCTCGCCGTCGGATCGCTCGCGTTGTTCTTCGTCCTGCTGGTCGGCTTGCCCATCGCGCGGCAGGCGGCGCCCAGCCACGGCCTCGAGGTCTTCGACAGCTTCTATCGGGCGGGCTCGCTCGTCTTCGGCGGCGGTCACGTCGTGCTCCCGCTGCTCCAGGCCGAGGTCGTGCCGACGGGCTGGGTGACGAACGCAGAGTTCATCGCCGGGTACGGCGCGGCCCAGGCGGTGCCGGGCCCGCTCTTCACGTTCGCCGCGTATCTCGGCGCCGTGATGCGCGAGCCCCCGAACGGAGTGGCCGGCGGCCTGTTAGCGCTCGCGGCGATCTTCCTGCCCGCGTTCCTGCTGGTCATCGGCGCGCTGCCGTTCTGGGGACTCTTGCGCAAGCGGACCGCGTTCCAGTCCGCACTTCGTGGGATCAACGCGGCCGTCGTCGGCCTCCTGTTGGCCGCGCTCTACGACCCGGTATGGAGCAGCGCCGTCAAGAGCCATGGCGACTTCGGCCTGGCCCTCGTCGCCTTCGCGCTGCTGATGTTCTGGCGCCTACCGCCGTGGCTCGTGGTCGCGATCGCCGCCGCCGGCGGCTCGATCATCGCGGCCGTTGCCTGACGGCCTCAGCGGATCTCGATTCTCCGCGCCCGCGCCCGGACGACCGCGATCCCATCGTCGACAGCCCAACCCGTCTCGCCCCGATCCAGGGTCGCCGTGTTCAGCCGTGGAAGCGCGCGTCCGTCGGCGAAGACCACGGTAGCAGCCGGACCGTCGTGGACCCGCAGCACGAACGTGGCCGGCGAGGCGCTCGCCTCGAATGTGAGCTCGCCGCCCCGGCGCCGGCACGCGAGATCGACGGCGCCGCCGTCGCCGCGCAGGGCGAACGCGGCCTCGGTCGTGACGAACGCTTCGACCGTGAGCGGATCGGCCGGGCGCTCGCCCACGTGGCTTCGCTCGGGCCCGAGCACGACGAGGCTGTTGTCCCTGACGTAGAGCGGTAGCTCGCGCAACGGGACCTGGCGACGGATCGTCGTCGAGCCCTCGTGGACGGCGCCGCTCCACCAATCGGTCCATCGCCCGCGTGGCAGGTACGTCGTGACCCAGCCGTCGGCGCGCACCACGGGAGAGACGAGCAGCTCGCGCCCGAGGCAGTACTGAAGGTCGAATGCGTAGCCGGCCGGATCGTCGGGGAACTCCATGACCATCGGCCGCATGAGCGGGACGCCGTCCTCCGACGCCTGCCACCCGTAGCTCACCAGATAGGGCACGAGCCGGCTGCGCAGCCGTGCGTACTGACGGAAGATCCGTAGCGCCTTGTCGCCGAAGCGCCACGGCTCACGCGCCGTCGCGCCGTGATAGCGGCTGAGCGCCGAGAGAAAACCGGCCTGCGCCCAGCGCACGAAGAGGTCGGGAGACGGATCGCCCCAGAAGCCGCCGATGTCGTGGCTCCAGTAGGCCAGGCCGCTCATCGCCGCCGCCAGCCCGCCGCGCAGCGTGTTCGCCAGGTCGAGGAACGTGCACTCCGAGTCGCCCGACCAGTGGCCCGGATAGCGCTGGACGCCCGGCGCCGCGCTGCGCGACCACGCCACCACGCGGCTCGCGTGAGCGCGCGTCGCGTCGAAGACTTCCTTCTGGTAGAGCAGCGGATACGGGTTGTGCATCTCTGCACCGGTCAGCCCGTTGGCGAACGCCGCGTCGTCGGGAATTTCTTCCGCGAAGTCCGGCTTGAACGAGTCGGCGCCGATGGCGAGCTGCGCCTCGAGCTTGCCTCGGTACCACGCCGCCGCGGCGGGGTTCGTGAAGTCGACGATGGCGCAGAGACCCATGCCACGCTCGGTGCGCTGGCTCCAGACCACGGGGTGATAGACACTGCCGTCGGGCCGGCGCAGGAAGTAGCCGTGCGTGGCGCCCTCGCGATAGAGCGCGCTCTGGAGCGAGACGTAGGGGTTGATCCACAGACAGTTGTGGAACCCCTCGCGATGGAGCTCGGCCAGCAGGTGCTTGGGATCCGGGATCCGCGCGCTGTCCCACTCGAAGTCGCACCACATGAGGGCGCGCTGCCAGAACGAGTCGAGGTGGAAGACGTCGCAGGGGATCCCTTCGGTGCGCAGGCGGCGGGCGATCTCGAGCACCGAGGCCGTCGTGAACTGGACGAAGCACGTCGAGGCCCAGAGCCCGAACGCCCACTCCGGCGGGACCGCCGGCCGGCCCGTCAGCTCGGTGTACGCGGACACGATCTCCTTCGGCGTGCCGGCGATCAGGTAGTAGTCGAGCTCCTCGCCGGCGGCCTCCACGGTGTACGCGCGGTTGGACGCGCTCCCGAGATGAAAAGTGACGGCGGTCGGCACGTCCACGAAGATTCCGTAGCCGCGGCTACCGACGACGAGCGGCAGGTTCTTGTAGGCGAGCTCGGAGCGCGTGCCGTAGGAGTTCCGGTTCCAGATCCGCACGGTTCGCCCGACCAGATCGAGCCGCGTGAACCGCTCGCCGCCGCCATAGAAGTGGTCCTCCGGATCGAGGAGCAGCGTCTCGACGACACCGAGGACGCGGCGTGCCGGATCGTTCGGCCCGCTCTCGACCTGGAATCCCGGCCGCGGACCGAATCGCTGCCCGGCGAAGTTGGTGTCGTCCGGCACCTCGTGCGTCAGGAGCCGGCCGTCGGTCGTGCGATAGGTGAGCTGCCAGGGATCGAGGCTCGCCTCGACGACGAGGTGAGCCGTGCGCAACGTGACGCGGTTCGCGGCGGCGTCGACCGACCACGGCCCGGCGTCCGGGCGGCCGATCACGTAGCTGAATTTCTTGGCGGCGCCGAGCGGTCCGGCCGTCACGCGTACGCGGACCACCCGGGGCGCGACGGCGCTCAGCGCAACGCGCGCCGCCGCCAGTCCCTCCGTCACGCACTGGAGCTCGATTCCATCGGGCGTCGGCTCCCAGGCGAGCGCGCGAGCGATGCCGAGATTGCGGGTTTCCATAGCTATCCTTTGACCGCGCCGAGCGTCAGCCCCTTCACGAGGTAGCGCTGCAGGGCCAGGGTCATGACGATGTTCGGCAGCATCACCATCACCGCCGCGGCGCTCATCTCGCCGTAGAGCGGTCCGGCGTCGGTGTTGAGCCCGGCGATGACCACCGGCAGCGTCTTGGCTTCGACGCCGCTCAGGATCAGGGCGAACAGGAACTCGTTCCAGGACACCAGAAAGGCGAAGATCGCGGCGACCACCAGCCCCGGCGCCGCGATCGGGATCACGATCCGTAACAGCACGCCGAGGCGGCCGCAGCCGTCGATCATGGCCGCCTCCTCCACGTCGAGCGGCACGTCGACGAAGAAGCCGATCAGGAGCCAGATCGAGAACGGCAGCGCGAACGAGACGTACGCGACGAGGAGGCCCGTGTAGGTGTCGAGCAGGCCGAGCCTCTGCATCATGAGGTAGTAGGGGACCACCAGCACCATGCGCGGCGCCATCCGCGTCACCAGCACCAGGAACCGCACCGCCTCCGACGCGCGAAAGCGGAAGCGCGCGAAGCCGTAGCCGGCGAGCGTGCCGAGCACGAGGCTGCCGATGGTCGTGCCCAGGGCGATGACCAGGCTGTTCTTCAGATACTGGAAGAACGGGATGTTGGTCAGGACGCGCGTGTAATTGTCCAGGATCGGCGTGAAGAGCCACTGCGGCGGCTTCGCGTAGAGGGCCAGCTCGGTCTTGAACGAGGCGGTGGTGATCCAGTAGATGGGGAAGAGCGTCCAGGCCAGGACCGGCAGGAGCGCCGCTCCGGTCAGCGTGGCGCGCAGTCGGGTCGGCTTCACTCAGGCCTGCGCGGCGCCGCGCGGTCGCAGGACCGCGCGCATCAGGACGAAGCACATCACCGCCACCAGCACGAGCGTCACGATGCCGATCGCGTTGGCCTGGCCCATGTGGCCCAGGCCGAACGCGCGGTAGTTCAAGATCTGGATCGTCTGGGTCGCGGTGCCCGGCCCGCCGCCGGTGAGGACGAAGATGATGTCGAACTCGCGGAAGGCGTCCATCCCACGGATCAGCACGGCCAGCAGCATGATGTAGGTCAGGAGCGGCACCGTGATGTGGCGGAAGGACTGCCACGCCGACGCGCCGTCGACTGCGGCGGCCTCGAAGAGCTCGGCCGGCAGCACCTCCAGGCCGGCGTAGATCACCAGGAACATGAACGGGATCGTGCGCCACGCGTCGACCAGCGTGATCGACACGAGCGCCCACGTCGGGTCGCTGAGCCACGGCGGATGGCCGAGCCCGACGGCGGCCAGGTAGTGGTTCAGGACGCCGACCTCAGGATGAAAGATCACGCGCCACATGGTCGCGCCGACCACCGGCACGACGAAGAGCGGCAGGAGCAGCAGCACGCGGATCGGCCGCAGGAAGCGGAACGGCTGTGCGAAGAGGAGCGCCAGCCCGAGGCCGGCCAGGAACTCGAGCGCGACAGCGCCCGCGGTGAAGAGCGTGGTGACGACGACCGCGCGGTTGAACTCCGGATCGACGCCGAGCCGCACGTAGTTCGCCAGACCGACGAAGCGGACGTCGCGGGGGCGGATGAGCCACCAGTTGTAGAAGCTCACCCACGCTGAATAAAGGAGCGGGATCAGATCGATCGTGAACAGAAAGGCCAGGCCGGGGAGCAGGAACCAGCGTCCGGCCCCGCCGACGACCATGGCGCGCGCGCTGCTAC
>QHSL01000115.1 GCA_003220435.1 Candidatus Rokuibacteriota bacterium
CGGCCGAGCCCGCCGGCGAGATGTCTTCCGTCGAGATCTTGTCGCCGAGCTTGATCACCACGGGCGCTTCGAGCGTCTCCGGCACCGGCTCGCCGAGCGGCACCGGCTTGATGTTCGGGCCGCGCGGGATCTCGCCCTGGCCGTCTGGCTCGACGAACCCCACGGTCGAGGTGGCGAAGCGCGGCGGCAGCGCCACGGCCGACTGGGCGCCGAGGGTGCGCGGGTCGGTGATGACGCCGGTGAGCGCCGAGGCCGCCGCCACCAGCGACGAGCACAGGTAGACTTCGTCGCCCTTGACGCCGCTGCGGCCCGGGAAGTTCCGGTTGAAGGCGCGCAGGCTCTTCACGCCGGCCGCCGGCACGTGACCGATGCCCGCGCACGAGCCGCACGTCGACTCCGACACCGTCGCGCCGGCGGCGAGCAGGTCGGTCAGCAGCCCTTCGCGCGCCATCGTCTCGAGGATCTTGTGGCTGCCCGGAAAAAGGACGAACGACACCGACGGGTGCACGCGGCGGCCCCTGATGACGTCGGTCACCGAGGCCATGTCGTACCAGGAGCCGTTCGTGCACGAGCCCACCATCACCTGCTCGACCTGGGTGCCGGCGACCTCCTCGACGGGGACGACGCGATCCGGCGAACCGGGGAGCGCCACCAGCGGCGTCAGCGTCGAGAGATCGAGCTCGATCTGGTCGTCGTAGGTGGCGTCGTCGTCGGGGGCGGCCGGCCGCCAGTCGTCGCTTCGGCCCAGACGCGTCAGGAACGAGCGGGTCACCTCGTCGCTCGGGAAGACGCTCGTCGTCAATCCAAGCTCGGCGCCCATGTTGGCGATCGTCATCCGCTGGGCGGCCTGGAGGCTCCGGAGGCCGGGCCCGCCGTACTCGAAGATCTTGCCGGTCCCACCATTGACGGTGAGGCGCCGAAGCAATTCCAAGATTACGTCCTTCGCGGTCACCCAGGGCTGGAGCGCGCCGGTGAGCCACACTTGGACGACCTTCGGCATCGTGAAGAAGTACGGCCCGCCGCCGAGCGCCACCGCCACGTCGAGGCCGCCGGCGCCGATCGCCAGCATACCGGCGGCGCCGCAGAGCGGCGTGTGGCTGTCGCTGCCGAGCAGCGTCTGGCCCGGCACCGAGAAGCTCTCCATGTGCACCTGATGGCAGATGCCGTTGCCGGGCTTGGAGAAGACCGCGCCGTATTTCCGCGAGACCGCCTGCATGTAGCGATGGTCGTCGGAGTTGCGCGAGTCGACCTGGTAGACCTGGTGGTCCGCGTAGCTCACGACCCGGCCCGGCACCGTGCGCGTCATGCCCATCGCCTCGAACTGGAGCCAGGACATGATGCCGTTGGTGTCGGTGAGGAGCACCTGGTCGACGGTGATGCCGATCTCCTCGCCGGCCACCGCCTTGCCGGTAACCCGGTGCGCCTCGATCAGCTTCCGGGCGAGACTATGCCCCACGGCGATCCAGTGGCACGAAGGCGCGCCGGCCCGGCCCGATGTAGTCGCCGCGGGGCCGGATCAGCCGGTTGTCCTCGTGCTGCTCGATGATGTTCGCCGTCCAGCCCGCGATCCGGCCCGCCGCGATGACCGGCGTAAACAGGTCGACCGGGATCCCGAGCGAGTAGAAGAGCGGCGCCGAGTAGAAGTCGACGTTCGGGATGAGCTTCTTGGCCTCGTTGACCCGGGCGTGGAGCTTCACCGCCATCTCGTACCACTTGAACTGGCCCGACTGTCGGCATGCGTCCTCCGCCATGCCCTTGAGGATCGCCGCCCGCGGATCGCCCGCCTTGTAGACCCGGTGGCCCATGCCCATGAGCCGTCGCCGCTCGGCGAGCGTCTTCTCGACGAAGGCGTCCACGTTGGCGACCTCGCCGATCTCCATGAGCGTCCGCATCACCGCTTCGCCGGCGCCGCCGTGGAGCGGCCCCTTGAGCGCGCCGACGCCGCCCGCGACCGCCGAGTGCATGTCGGACTGGGTCGACACGATCACGCGCGTCGTGAAGGTGGATGCGTTCAGCTCGTGCTCGGCGTAGAGCGTCAGGCTCGCGTCGAACGCCTTCGCGACGACACCGCTGGGCCGCTTGCCGGTGAGCATGTAGAGGAAGTTCGCGGCGAGCGAGAGGTCGGGCGCCGGCCGGATGAGCTCGAGCCCGCTGCGGACGCGATGGTGGACGCAGATCGCCGACGCGATCTGGCTGGTGAGCCGCACCGCCTTCCGGAAATTGGCCTCACGCGAGTTGTCGGTCGCGTCGGGGTCGCGCATGCCCAGCATCGAGACCACCGACTGGAGCACCCGCATCGGGTCGGAGTCCTTCGGCATGAGCCGGAACGCCTGGACCAGCTCGGAGGGAATGTCACGCGCCGCGATCAACGCGAGCGTGGTCTTGTCGAGCTGCGCCGCCGTCGGCAGCTCGCCGTACCAGAGGAGGTGGCAGACCTCCTCGAAGCCGGCGCGCCGGGCCAGGTCCTCGATGTCGTAGCCACGATAGGCGAGGCGGCCGTTCTTGCCGTCGAGGTCGCACAGGGCGGTCTCGGCGGCGACGACGCCCTCGAGCCCGCGGATCAGCTGGGATCCTTCCTTGTCCATGACCGTGCCTCGGTAGAGCCGTGGTTCGCGCTGCAGGCCGTCGTGGGGCTTTGGGCCCCGCCGGCCGAGGCGCGACGACTGGCTAAGGTAGCTGGATGGTAGCAGGATTCGGGGCGCACGCCCACCTGCGCTCCCCGGCACGGATCGATTGCGGACGACGGCGCGTTCGTCTACGTTCTTAGCGAACCATGCGCGCGCCGGTGGGCGTTGTGCTCGTTGCGCTCTGCCTGTGGCTGGCCATCGCGCTCGTCGTCGATCACTACGTGGTCTCGACCGCGTGTCCCCGGTGCACCCGCATCGCCGCGGTCTCGCTGACACTTCAGATCCCGGCGGGGACGCTGAATCTTCCCCGGCACGGGCTCGCGCTGCTCGCGGGCCTCCCGCTGCTGGCGCTCGCCCTCTACCTGGTTCCCTGGCGGGCGCTCGGCGACTCCTCGCGCTGGGGGGAAGCGTTCCGCCTGTGGTGCCAGCCGATCATCTGGCTCGCGGTGGCGCTGGCGTTCGCGGTCCTGGGTGAGAGCCTCTATCTCGTCTCGAAGGAGCACTGGTCGCAGGGGATGCGCAACGTCGCCGAAGCGTTCTCGGTCTCGGCGACGTTCACCGTCGACGACTTTCAGTTCTTGACGCTGAAGGGCGGCGTGACGGCGCTGCTCGGACTGGTCATCGGCCTCTACCTGTTCCTCCGCAAAGGGGTCGGCGGAGTCTTCAAGCGCTCACCCGCCTAGCACGAGAGGGCACGCGCCATCGGCGCCCGCAGACGGTGCGGAGTCACCCGGACCAGCTTCACCGCGTCGGCGCCCACGAAGACCGCGAGCGACCGAAGCGCTTCCCCGAGGCCGGCGAGCGCCTCGTCCTGATCCGGGCTTCCCCACCCACCGGGTGGCGTCAGCCCACGCGCGAACCACGGCTCGAGGTGGACGTGCCGGACCTCCAGCCTCCGCTCGACGCGATGGGTCTTGGCGTCGACGCGGCCGATGAGGCGGCCGTCGTGGAGGACCGGCAGCGTGTAATAGCCGTGCACGCGCTTGGGGCCCGGCGTGTAGACCTCGATGCGGTAATCGAAGCCGAACAGGCGCGTCACCCGGTCGCGATACCACAGCAGCGAGTCGAAGGGCGCCAGCAGCGTCGTCCCGCGTGAGGGTGCTCGCCGCCGTCCGGCGCTGGCGAGCGCGGGCAGGTCGCGCGCGAGCGCGAGCCACCGGGCGGACGAGCCCTCCACCTCGATCTCGGTGACCTCACCGCGCTCCAGCATCGAGCGGAGCGCGGCGCGGCGCGCGTTCCCCTGGGAGCGGGGGAACGTCAGGTACCAGGCCAGATCGAGCTCGGTCGCCGCACCCATACCGTGGAGCGATCGCTCGACGTGCCAGCGCTGGAACTCCTCCCGCGAGACCGGCTCGCAGGCGTGCGCGTCGGGAAGCGCGCGCTCCAGCAGATCGAAGCGCTTCTGGAAGTGACGCCGCGAGTGGATGGCGAATGTGCCGGTCATCCAGAGGTGGTGCAGCGCGTACTGGACGGGCTTCCAGTCCCACCAGCCGCCGCCCCCCGACGGTCGCCGTCCCTCGAAATCGGCGTTGCCCATCGGCCCGTTGGCCCGCACCGCCTCCCGCACGCGGCTCACCACCTTCGCGTTCCGGCGCAGCCAGTTGGACCAGCCGGTGTGCCGGCCGCGGTAGTCGAGCATGGCGCGTCGCCACCATGGCAGGGCCGTCGTGGGCACGAGACACGCGGCGTGGGCCCAGTATTCGAAGAGCAGCCGGCGGCGGTAGACGAGTTGGTCGAGGTGCCTGCGGTCGTAAGGGCCGAATCGGCTCCACAGGGTCAAGTAGTGGGCCCGGTCGAGGACGTTGATCGAGTCCATCTGGACCCCGCCGACGTCCTCGACGAAGCGACACAGGCGCCTCGGGGTCAGCCGAGACGCACGCGGACGCGTGAGGTGCTGGCGCTCGAGAAAGAGCGCGACAACCGCGCGCGGGGTGACGACGGGCCGTGGCGCCACGAAACGGCAGATTACCATTCGCGAGGTGTCGGGGGTGGTAGGCTAGCGGACCATGACGGGCACCGTCTTGCCTCGCGGCGAGAGCTACGCGGAGGTTTACGCCCGCTTCCGCTGGTCGATCCCGACGGCGTACAACATCGCCGTCGACGCCTGTGACCGTCACGCGGCCGACCGCTCGCGGGTGGCGCTGGTCTACGAGGACGACGCCGGGCGAGTCAGCGAGCATACCTTCGCGGAGTTTCGCGCGCGCTCGAACCAGTTCGCGCGGGCGCTGGCGGCGCTCGGGGTCGCGCGCGGCGAGCGCGTCGGGATCGTGCTGCCCCAGCGCCCGGAGACGG
Source organism: Candidatus Rokuibacteriota bacterium (assembly GCA_003220435.1). Taxonomy (GTDB): domain Bacteria; phylum Methylomirabilota; class Methylomirabilia; order Rokubacteriales; family CSP1-6; genus AR31. Next base: position 4,920 of record QHSL01000115.1, read on the forward strand.
CCGTCGCGCACCTGGCCGCCTACAAGCTCGGCGCCGTCGCGCTGCCGCTGTCGACGCTCTTCGGCCCCGACGCGCTCGAGTTCCGGCTGCAGGACGCCGGCGCGAAGGTCGTCGTCACCGATGGCGAAAATCTCGAGCGGGTGCTGGCCGTCGCCAAGGGGCTTCCGGCGCTCGTCGCCGTCGTCTGCGTGGACCGCGCCGACGCCGACGGGGTGGTGGAATACGCGCGGGCCATCGACGGCGTCCCCGATTCCTTCGAGCCCGTCGCGACGGCGGCGGAAGATCCGGCGATCCTCATCTACACCTCGGGCACGACCGGGCCGCCGAAGGGCGCGCTGCACGCTCATCGTGTGCTGCTGGGCCACCTGCCGTCGATCGAGTTCTACCACGAGTACTTTCCCAAGCCCGGCGACCGTCACTGGAGCCCGGCCGATTGGGCATGGGCGGGCGGGCTGCTCGACGTGCTGCTCCCGAGCTGGCACTACGGCGTCACCGTGATCGCGCACCGGCCGAAGAAGTTCGACGCCGAGCGCGCGTTCGACGTTCTCGCGCGCCATCGCGTGCGCAACACCTTCCTCGTGCCGACCATGCTCAAGATGATGCGCTCGGTCGGCGACCCGCGCGGGCGCTGGGACCTCGAGCTGCGCTCGATGTTCACCGGCGGCGAGGCCGTCGGCGAGGAGGTCATCCGCTGGGCACGCGAGGCGCTCGGCGTCACGCCCAACGAGGGCTTCGGCCAGACCGAGGTGAACCTCGTGCTCGGCAACTGCTCGCTGCTGATGCCGGTGAAGCCGGGCTCGATGGGGCGCCCGATCCCGGGCCACGTGGTCGACGTGCTGGACGGCGCCGGGCAGCCCGTGCCCGTCGGCGAGGTCGGCGAGGTGGCGGTGCGCCGCCCCGACCCGGTGATGTTCCTTCGATACTGGAACAACGAGCGAGCGACGCGCGACAAGTTCCTCGGCGACTGGGCGCTCACCGGCGACCTCGCGCGGAAGGACGGCGACGGCTACTTCTGGTTCGTCGGGCGCAAGGACGACGTGATCTCGAGCGGCGGCTACCGCATCGGTCCGAGCGAGATCGAGGACTGCCTGCAGGGCCACCCGGCCGTCGCGCTGGCCGCCGCCGTCGGCGCGCCCGATCCCGTGCGGGGCGAGGTGGTCAAGGCGTTCGTCCAGCTCCGCGACGGAGTCGCCGGCACGCCCGTGCTGGCGCGCGAGCTCCAGTCCCACGTGCGGACGCGTTTGTCGGCGCACGAGTACCCGCGTGAGATAGAATTCATCGAGGCGTTGCCGGTGACGACGACGGGCAAGGTGAAGCGCGCCGATCTCCGGCAGCTCGAGCGGCAACGGCGCCAGGGAGCGTGAGATGGCCTACGACTACGGCAAGCATTTCGGTGAGATCACGCTGACGCATGACCTCACCACGCGTCCCGAGGAGCGCACGTGGCGCCTGGCGGCGCCCGAGAAGGAGCCGCAGCCTCACCAGATCGTCCTCTATCTCGGCTGCAACGTCCTGCGCACCTCGCACATGGTCCGCACCGTGACCGCCATCTTCGACCGGCTCGGGCTCGACTACGTCGCCGTCGGGGGCCCGACCTACTGCTGCGGCATCGTGCACCACCGCAATGGCGACACTGCGGCCTCCGGCGGCATGAACAGGCGCACCGTCGAGCTGTTCCAGCGCTACCAGCCCGAAGCGGTCGTGATGTGGTGCCCGTCGTGCATGTACTTCTACGACGAGATCCAGAAGTTCCCGTGGCCGTTTCCGGTGCGCCACGCGACCGAGTTCCTGGCCGACCGGCTTCCCGCACTCGAGTTCACGCACCGGGTCGACGCGCCCGTCGCGCTCCACTACCACACCCAGAGCGAGCCTCGCCGGCGCGAGGGCGCCGCGGCCCGCCGCCTGCTCGAGGCGGTGCCTGGTCTTCGCTACGTCGAGGTCGAGCCGGAGCCGCGGTTCGGTCGCCTCTGCACGGCCGATGTGCAGGCGCAGCTCGGCCAGGACGTGTGGGACGGGCTGATCCGCGACGAGATCGGACGGGCGCGCGCCCGGGGCGCCCAGATCCTCGCGACGGTCTACCACGGGTGCCAGCGACTCATCTGCGGCTTCGAGGCAGAGGGTCCGCTCGCCATCGAGCACTACCTCTCGGTCTTCGCGCGCGGGCTCGGGATCGAGTTCGAGGACCGGTACAAGAAGTTCCGTCTCTGGGAGGATCCCGAGCGCGTGCTGGC
>QHSL01000039.1 GCA_003220435.1 Candidatus Rokuibacteriota bacterium
CGGCGACCGCCGTCCCCGCGGGCGGATTCCACACCTGCGCGTCCCTATCGGATGGCTCGGCACAATGCTGGGGCCAGAACGACTATGGCCAGCTGGGTGACGGCACGACCAGGGCCTCGTCCAGACCCACCCCCGTCGCCGGGCTCGACTCCGGCGCCGCCGTCCGCACCGCCGCGTGGCACACCTGCGCCCTCCTACCGGACGGCACCGTGCGGTGCTGGGGGCGGAACTTCGCGGGGCAGCTCGGCAACGGGACCACCAGCAACTCCTCCACGCCCGTCGCGGTCATTGGAAGCGGGCCTGTGACGTGGACGAGCAGCGACACGGCGGTGGCGACGATTGATGCGGGGACCGGGCTCGCCAGGGCTGTGAGCGTCGGCGCTGCGACGATCACCGCGACCGCGAACGGCGTCAGCGGGAGCACGGTCCTGACCGTGGTGAACCGCTAAGCCCTCTCCGCCTTCGTGACGAAGGATCCATGGTGACGTTGCGCGTGGCGGTCGCTCTTCTTCTGGCGTTGCTCCTGCCGCTTGCGCTGCTGGCTCCCGGAAGCTCCGAGCATTCGCCGCGGCATGCGAGCGATCCTGAGCTCCCTCGCGTCTGCGTCGACACCACGTCTGCGCCGCCCAATGGCCGGACCATTGCGGTCGCGTCCGGCAGCAACTTCCACGCGGCGCTCAAAGCAGCGCAGCCGGGCGACGCGATTACCCTCGAAGCCGGGGCGCGGATCACGGGCAACTTCACGCTCCCCAACAAGCCGGGCACAGGCTGGATCACCATCCGCACCGCGGCGCCGGACAGCCAGCTACCTGCCCCGGGGACGCGCATCACCCCGGCCTACGCGAGCGCCTTGCCCAAGCTCGTCAGCCCGAACAGCCGGCCCGTCATCACCGCCGCCCCCGGAGCGCATCACTACCGATTCATCGGCGTCGAGTTCACCGTCAGCCCCGAGGTCACCATCAACTACCACCTGATCCTGCTGGGCAACCGGCCGACCTCGGCGGAGGACGTGCCGCACGATCTGATCTTCGACCGCGTGTACATTCACGGCAACCCGCGCGTGAATCTGCGGCGGGGCATCGGCCTGAACAGCGCCCGGACGGCCATCATCGACTCCTACATCGCCGAGGCGCATGAGGTGGGCGCCGACTCTCAGGCGATCCTGGGCTGGGACGGCCCCGGGCCCTTCAAGATCGTCAACAACTACCTCGAGGGGGCGGGTGAGAACCTCATGTTCGGCGGCGCGGATCCCTCGATCCGCGACCTCGTCCCGTCCGACATCGAGATCCGCCGCAACCACTTCTTCAAGCCGCTGACGTGGCGGATCGGGGACCCGAGCTACGCGGGCACGCCGTGGACGGTCAAGAATCTCTTGGAGCTGAAGAATGCGCGCCGAGTGCTCATCGACGGCAACCTCTTCGAGCACAACTGGGCCCACGAGCAAGCGGGGACCGCCATCGTCCTCACGGTCCGCAACCAGGACGGGACCGCGCCGTGGTCGGCGGTGGAGGATGTCACGCTCAGCAATAATGTCGTGCGGCACACGGGCGCGGGCCTGGGGGTGCACGGCATCGACGAAAAGCCAAGCCAGCCCACCAAGCGCATTCTGATCAGGAACAATCTGTTCGACGATGTCAGCGCCGCCCGATGGGGCGGCAGTGGGCGGCTCTTCCAGGCCGTTCACGGGGTGACCGATCTCGTGATCGAACACAACACCGCGTTTCAGGATGGGTCCATCATCTGGGCGGTGGGTCGGCCGCACATCGGATTCGTCTACCGTGACAACCTCGCGCCCCACAACGACTACGGCATCCATGGCGTCGGTACGCAGCCGGGCCGCCACTCGCTCGAGACGTACTTCCCCGGCGCCATCGTGGAGAGGAACGTGATCGTGGGCAATCCATACGTTGCGCAATACCCCCTCGACAACTTCCACCCGCTCTCACTCGCTGCCGTGGGATTCGTCGATCAGGTCGGACGCGACTACCGCCTCAGCAGCTCGAGCCGGTACCGGCGGGCCGGCAGCGACGGAAAAGGCATCGGCGTCGATTTCGACGAGTTCTCCGCCGCGATGGCGGCGGCCGAGGCCAAGGACCTGATCGCCGCCTGCGCGAGGCAGCACCGATGAGGGTGCCGGGGATCGTCGCGGCCGGACTCCTCACGGCAGCGCTCCTACTCCCCCCCGGCGTCGCCCTGGGCGTCGCGCCAGAGCTCCCCCGCACCTTCGTCGACACGACGTATGTCGCGCCGACGGGTCGCACGATCGCCGTGGCGGCAGCCGGCGACTTCCAGGCGGCGCTCGACGCCGCGCAACCGGGCGACCAGATCACCCTCGAAGCCGGGGCGAGCTTCATCGGGAACTTCACGTTGCCCAACAAATTGGGCGACGGCTGGATCATCGTCCGGACCTCGGCAACCGACAGCGCGCTGCCGGCCCCGGGCACCCGCATCACACCGGCCTACGCCGCCGTGTTGCCGAAGATCATCAGCCAGAACGCCAATCCGGCGCTCACCGCCGCCCCCGGGGCGCATCACTACCGGTTCATCGGCGTCGAGTTCACCGTGAGCCACGGGGTCGTCTTGAACTACCAGCTCATCCTGCTCGGCAACCGCCCGGCCTCGCTGGCCGACGTGCCGCACGATCTCATCTTCGATCGGGTGTACATCCATGGGACCTCGTACGTAGATCTCCGGCGCGGCATCGCGTTGAACAGTGCCGCCTCCGCCGTCATCGACTCGTACATCGCGGATGCTCACCAGGTGTCGTCGGACTCCCAGGCCCTTGCGGGCTGGGACGGCCCCGGGCCGTTCAAGATCGTCAACAACTACCTGGAGGGCGCTGGTGAGAACCTCATGTTCGGCGGCGCGGATCCCTCCCTCCAGGGGCTCGTCCCGTCCGACATCGAGATCCGCCGCAATCATTTTTTCAAGCCTTTGTGGTGGAGGGCGGGCGATCCGAGTTACGCCGGAATCCACTGGACCATCAAGAACCTTCTGGAGCTCAAGAACGCGCAACGAGTCCTGATCGACGCCAATGTCTTCGAGAACAATTGGCTGGACGCGCAGAGCGGCACCGCCATCGTTTTCACGGTTCGCAACCAAGAGGGCACCGCACCGTGGTCGGTGGTCCAGGACGTCACCTTCACCAATAACATCGTGCGGCACACCAGCGGAGCGATCGGCATGCATGGCTGGGACGACATCTACCCCAGCCAGCAAAGTGCGCGCTTCCTGATCGAGAACAACCTCCTGGACAACGTCGACAGCGCCACGTGGGGTGGAACCGGGTGGCTCTTCAGTGCCTTTCGGGGCCTCGTCGACCTGCAGATCGAGCACAACACCGGATTCATGGACCAGGCGATCATGATGGCCGGCGACGCGGCCCATACCGGGTTCATCTACCGCAACAACCTCACTCCGATGGGCGTCTCTGGCTTCACGGGGGTCGACACCCAGCAGGGCGTCCAGACGCTCGACACGTACTTCCCGGGCTACCTCTTCCAAGGGAACGTCCTCGCGGGGGCAGCCCCGGCGCTCTATCCGGCCAACAACTTTTTCCCCGCCTCGCTCGCGACGGTGGGCTTCGTCGACCTCGCGGGGGGCAATTACCGCTTGTCCGCCGCGAGCCCGTACAAGAATGCCGGGACCGATGGCAAGGACATCGGCGCCGACATTGACGCGGTCGAGGCCGCCACCGCCGGCGTCCCTACACCACGGGACCCACCGCCACCGCCGACAGTGACGCGCTTTGAGGAGACGGAGCAAGCGGTGGCGTACACCGCGGGCTGGGTCAGTAGCTCGTCAGCGCGGTGGAGCGGTGGGGCGGCCGGGGTGTCGACGGCGGCAGGCGCACAAGCGATCTTCACCTTCACCGGGACGTCGGTGAGCTGGGTCGGCTTCCGCGGGCCCCAGGCCGGTATCGCTCGGGTCGTGCTGGATGGGGTGCTGGTTGGCGACGTGGATCTGTTTGCGCCCACTCAGGAATTTCGGGTGGTGGTCTTCACCGCAAGGGACCTGGTCGCCGGGCGTCACACGTTGACGATCGAGGTGACCGGCCTGAAGAACGCGGCGTCGACGGATACCGTGATCGTGGTGGATGCCTTCGACGTGCCGGCACCGATAGTAACGCGCTTCCAAGAGACGGATCCGGCCATAACCTACACGACCGGTTGGGCCGAGGACAGTAGTGCAGGGAGTGGATGGAGTGGAGGGAGCGCCGCGGTCTCGAGGACAGTGGGCGCGAACGCGACCTTCACCTTCACCGGGACGTCGGTGAGCTGGATCGGCTACCGCGGGCCGCAGGCCGGTATCGCTCGCGTATCGCTGGATGGGGCGCTGGTCGGCGACGTGGATCTGTTTGCGCCGACTCCAGTAACTCAGGTGGTCGTCTTCACCGCAAAGGACCTGGCCGCCGGGCGCCACACGCTGACGATCGAGGTGACGGGCCTGAAAAACGCGGCATCGACGGACATCACGATTGTGGTGGATGCGTTCGAAGTGACATCGACGTCATCCCAGACCACGGGGTCGTCCTTTGAGGAGACGCATCCATCGATCGCGTACACGCCGGGTTGGGCCCTTAACTCGTCACTGATGTGGAGCGGTGGGGCGGCTGGGTACACGACGACGGCGGGCGCGCGAGCGACCTTCACCTTCACCGGGACGTCGGTGAGCTGGATCGGCTACCGCGGGCCGCAGGCCGGTATCGCTCGCGTATCGCTGGATGGGGTGCTGGTTGGCGACGTGGACACCTATGCGCCCGCTGCCCAATTCCGGGCGGTCGTCTTCTCAAGAGCGGGCCTGGCGCCCGGGAGTCATACTCTGACGATCGAAGCGACGGGCCTGAAGAACCCGGCTTCGACCGATGTCTTCATCGTGGTGGATAGGTTTGATGTCTCCAACTGATATCCGGATGATCGGCGTCGTGCCCGCTGAGGTTCCGGTCAGAGAACGCTCTCGCCGGTGAAGGCGGTTGGCGTGGCCCGCGCAGAAGGGCCGTTGAGTACGTCCTGGAGCGCGCGGGCGGCGGCGCGGAGCTCGGTCAGATGCACCGCGTTCACGACGGTCTGGCCCGGCGTGGGTGTAGGGTCGGTGTAGATCGGGAGCGCCCGCCCAGCGGCCTGGTAGGCTTGGTTGAGCGCCGTCCTGAGCTCGCTGACGTGGACGACCTTGACCGAGGTGCTCCCGGGCGAGAGCGTGAGATCGGTCCAGGCAAAGGTCGCCAGCCCGCGGCTAACGCGGAGGCTATCGACGGCCGCCCGGACCTCCAGGATGTGCGCCGTGAGGAGCGTGCCCTGGGCCGTGAGCGGGTCGTCGGTGAAGGTAAAGGTCGCGGTCAAGGTCACCGTCACGGTAGCGGTCGCACCGTTGCCGGCGGCGTCCTGCGCGGTGACCGTGAGCACGTTGGTCCCCAGCTGCAGGACGATGCCGCCCGCCGTCCAGCTCGTCGTGCCGGTCGCGGTGCCGCTGCCGCCGCGATCGTTCGTCCAGGTCACTGTGGCGACCCTCGTGTTGTCCGACGCGAGTCCGCCGAGCGTCAGGAGGGAAGCGCTCGTGCTGTAGGCTGAGCTGGAGGTGGGCGAGGTGATGGTCACGGCGGGCGGCGTGGCGTCGGCGTTCACGAGTGTCACGCTGATCCCAGCCGAAGTCGCGGTGTTGCCGGCCGCGTCGCGGGCGACGGCTGCAAGGAGGTGGGTCCCGTCGAGGACGTTTCTGGTGTTCCAGGAAACGCTATAGGGGGCTGAGGTGACTTCGGCACCGAGGTTGGCGCCGTCCAGTTCGAACTGCACACCCACCGTCCCGACATTGTCAGTCGCGCTGGCCGAGACCGTGATCGTACCGACGACCATCGCCCCCAAGGCGGGGGCCGAGATCGCGACGGTCGGTGGGATCATGTCGGGATCACTGGCACAGACTCCGGAGCTCGCACAGGACGTCGCCAAATCCAGAAGGTTGAAATCGACGCCGATATCGTCGCCGTCCGTGCCCGCATTCTTGTAAGGGCTCAAGGCCGAGAGGCGGTAATTGCCGCCCGCGATATCGGAGGGCACGAGGTTGGGCACGGAGGGATCGGCCCCGCCGAACATGACGTTCTCGCCCGAGCCCTCGATGTAGTTGTTGACGAGCTTGAAGGGGCCGGGGCCATTCCAGCCCAAGATGGCCTGGGCGTCCTGCACCGTTGAATGGAAGTCGGCGAGATAGGAGTCGATGACCGCAGTCCGCGCGCTGTTCAGTTGAATGCCTCGTTTGTAATTCCCCGTCGGCGTACCGTGGATGTAGCAGCGGTCGAACACGAAGTCGGCCCCGGAATCGAGGGCGATGAGCCCGAATTGGGTCGCGGTCGTGTCGGCCAAGGTTCCGGTGACCTCCACCCCGATGAAGCGGTAGTGGTGGGCGTTGGTGGCCGTCGTGAGGGCCGACGAGGAGTTCGGGGTCACGATCCTCGGCATGAGCACCGAGTGCGCGGGGCCCACACGGGTATCCGCAGGGACGAGACTCGCGAGCGCCGAGGACTGGATGTAGATCCAGCCGGTGCCTGATTTATTCGGCAGGGTGAAGTTGCCGGTGTAGGTGGCCCCGGCCTGGAGCTCGATCACATCCCCCGGCTCCGCTGCATCCAGTGCTGCCTGCAAATCTCCGTTCGCCGAGACCGCGATCACTTCCCCAGTTGGTGGGACCAGGGTGGTATCCAGATAGACCTGCGGCAGCAGCGGCAACGTTGTCTGGGCGACGCCAGGAAGGGGGCGTACCAGGATCGTCGCGTTGACCGCAACCAGGAGAGCCAGGCCGCTGCGGGCCAGACGACGACGGCTCCCGGAGGGCATTGCGGCCCCATTCAAGCACGAAAAGGACCCGTGAGATTCTCTTACTGGAGCGCGCGGGCGGCGGTGCGGAGGTCGGTCAGATGCACCGCTTTCACGACGGTCTTTCCTGCCGTGAGGGTGGGATCGGTGTAGGTCGGGAGCGCTCGCCCGGCGGCCTGGTACGCCTGGTTGAGCGCTGTCCTCAGGTCGCTGAAGTGGACCGCTTTGGCCTTGGAGCTCACCGGGGTGAGCGTGGGATCAGTCCAGGCAAAGGGTGTCAGCCCGTGGGCCACGCGGAGGCTATCGATGGCCGCCCGGAGCTCCACGATGTGCACCGTCTTGATGACGGTGGACTGAGCCACGGGCGGGTCGTCGGTGAACGTGAACGTTCGCGTGGCGGTCAGGGTGTTCGAGGCGGTGTTGCCGGCGGCGTCGCGGGCGGTGATCGTCAGCACGTTGCCGCCGGACTGAAGGACGATGGCGCTGGCGGTCCAGCTGGTCGTCCCGGTGGCGGTGCCGCTGCCGCCCCGATCGTTTGCCCACGTCACCTGGGTCACGCCGAGGTTGTCCGACGCGATGCCGCTGAGCGTTAGCGAGGAGCTGCCCGTCGTGTAGGTCGGATTAGAGGTGGGCGCGGTGATGGTGACGGAGGGCGCCGTGGTGTCGGTGAGGGTTACCGTCAGGGTGGCGGTCCCGGTATTGCCGGCGGCGTCCCGGGCGGTGACGGTGAGCACGTTTGACCCAGACTGCAGGACGATGCCGCCGGCCGTCCAGCTCGTGGTGCCGGTGGCCATGCCGCTGCCGCCCCGGCTGTTCGTCCACGTGACCTGGGTCACCGCGAGGTTGTCCGAGGCCGTGCCGCCGAGCGTCAGGGGGGTGGTGCTCGTGGTGTAGGTCGCGCTGGAGGTGGGCGCGGTGATGGTCGCGGTGGGCGCCGTGGTGTCCACCGGAGGTGGCCCACTGCAGGCTCCAGTGAGCGCACATAATGTCGCCACATCGATAGTATCGATATCTGCGCCCGGATCCTTACCGTCGGTTCCGGCATTTTTATATGGACTGCCGGCCAAAAGCCGATAGTCGCCGCCCGCATAATTGACGAAGCCCACATCATTCACGGTAGCCGGAAAGAAGTTGCCCGCCGGGAAGTTGCCAGGGCCGCCAATCTCGACGTTGTGCGTGTTCGTGCTCGGCGCCCAACCGCCCTGGATGCCGCCCCCGACAGGCTGCAAATTGTTCGTAAAGGCGAACGGTCCTCCGCTGGAAGTCCAGATGGCGGCACCGTCTTGGAATGCGGTGTTATGGTCGATGATGATGTCATTGTCCGAGTACGACATGAACACGATCCCGTCGTTGATCGAAGAAGAAATGTCGAGCCAGAGATTGTTGCGTACAAGAATACGCTGCATCGCGCTGCCGCCCAGATTCGCGATCCCGATGCCGCGTCCCAAGTGCTGATTGATGTTGTTGGTGATTGTGACATCCTCCACTGGACACCAGCTGCACGTGCCCCACTGATTACGCGCGGTGAGCACCAAAGAGTTGGCCCCTTGCTGCCCGAACGCGGCATTCGGGTCGACCCAGCAGTTTTGAAGAATATTGCCGTCGATAATCACCCGCTGGGCGTTCTTGAGCTCAAGGATGTTTTTTATCGTCCAGTGCTGGCCCGCGAAGCTCGGGTCGCCGACGCGCCAGGACCAGGGCTTCTCCATCAGATTGCCCCGAATCTCGATGTCCGCGGCGACCGTACTTGAGCTCGGGCCGAAGAGAATGTTGATGGCGGCCGCACGGACCGTATTGTTGACGATTTTGTAGGGGCCCGCTCCGTTCCAGGAGATGATGCCCTGCGCCTCGTCCGCGTCGACGTGGATGTCGTCGATCCAGGAGTCGATGATCGCCACGCGGGCGGCCTCCAGCTCGACGCCCCGTTTATAGTTGCCGTACGGCTGACCATGGATGTAGCTGCGGTCGAGAACGAAGTCGTGGTTGCTTTGCCCGCCGAACATGACGAGGTTATTCTGCACGCTGCTGGTATTGGTCAGTGTGCCGGTGATCTCGAGACCGGCGAGTCGATAAAGCTGTGATCCGCCGCCACTGGTGATCGCCGACGAAGAATTCGGTGTCACGATCTTCGGCATGAGGGCGGCCTGGGTTGGAGTGACGCGCGTACCCTCTGGCATCGCGGCCAGGGCTGACGACTGTATATAAATCCAGCCAGGTCCCGATTTGCTGGGTAGGGTGAAGTTGCCGGTAAACGTGGCTCCGGCTTGCAGCTCAATAATGTCTCCCGAATTTGCAGCGTTCAAAGCGGCTTGAAAGTCACCGCCGGAGTTTACAGTTCTCTTTACACCTCCGGTCGGCAACGAGTAGGTCGTATTGAGAAATATGCGGGGGCATTCGGGGATTCCCGGATTTGCAGAGGGGTTGGTGGTGCATCCGGTCGCCCCGGCGGAGGCCAAGGGAGTGACGGCCGAGGAGGTTGCGGTGGAGAGGGCCCGCCCGGCGCCGGCGGCATTCGAGACGGTCACGGAGAGCGCCGTGGACGTCGTCGCATTGCCCGCAGCGTCCCGGGCGACGGCGGTGAGGGTATGGGGCCCGTTGGGGGCGCCCGTGGTGTTCCACGAGACGGCGTAGGGGGCGGCCATGACTTCCGGGGCGAGGTTGGCGCCGTCGAGCTTGAACTGCACTCCGACAACGCCCACGTTGTCCGTTGCGGTCGCCGACACGGTGACCGTGCCCGCCACCGTTCCCGCGGCCGGGGCCGTGATGGAGACCGCCGGCGGCGTCAAGTCGCCGTTGCGGACCGTGACGCTGATGGGGGCCGAGGTGGTCTCGTTGCCGGCGGCGTCCCGGGCCACGGCGCGTAGGGTATGGGCGCCGTTGAGGGCAGTGGTGGTGTTCCAGGAGACTGTATAGGGCGCAGCGGTGACTGCCGCCAGGTTGACGCCATTCAATTTGAACTGGACGCTGGCGACGCGCACGTTGTCGGCGGCGGTCGCCGAGACGGCGACGGTTCGGGAGATCGTCGCACTCGCTGCCGGTGACGTGATGACGACGGTGGGAGCCGTGGAGTCAGCGGTCGGCGCGGTGACGAGGCCGCCGGCGAAGGCGACCTCGATCGCGTCGATATCGGCACCGATGTCCTTGCCATCGGTCCCGGCGTTCTTGTAGGGGCTCGAGGCGGCGAGGCGGTAATTGCCGCCCGTGAGGTCGACGAAGCCCACGGCCGCGAGCGCGGCGGGGAAGAAGTTACCGGCGGGGTAGAGCGAGGCGTTGCCACCCGCCAGGACATTGCGCATGAACACCGCGCCCGGGAAGTACGCGGTGAGCGTATCGATCCCCTGGCTGGTGCCGGTCCCCGCGAACCCCTGGGCCCCGGCGGGGGTGAGGTTGTTCGTATAGATGAAGCGCGTGTGGGGCTCGCCGCCGTCGGCATGCAGAACGGCCTGGTCCATGAACCCGGTGTTGTGGTCGATGACCAGATCGCTGATGCCGTGGTCGGCATGGGCAAGCCACCCCGGGCCGCTCGTGCGGGTGGTGTCGAGCAGGAGGTTGTTCTTGATCAGGAAGCGGGCGCTCGGCCGGCTCGGATGGAGGTCGTCCCGGCCGTGCATGCCGAGGCTTTCCCCCACGTGATGCACGATGTTGTTGGTGAACGTGACGTCCTCGACGGTCGACCAGGGCGCGGTGCCGTCCTGATTACGGACCGTGAACAGGATGGCCGTGCCCGCCTGCACATCCGGCCAAGTGTTCTCGAAACGGTTGCCGTCGATGAGAACCCGGCGGCCGTTCGTGAGCGCGAGGAGGGTGTGCACGCGCCAGGGGATGCCGGCATAGCTCGGATCGTCCACGCGCCAGGCCAGCGGCTTGAAGAAATGGTTACGGCGGATCTCGATATCGGACGGGACGAGATTGGGGACGGAGGGATCGGTCCCACCGAACATCACGTTCTCGCCCGAGCCCTCCAGATGGTTGTTGACGAGCTTGAAGGGCCCGGGGCCGTTCCAGCCGACGATGGCCTGGGCGGCCTGCGTTGTTGAATGGAAGTCGGCGAGGTAGGAGTCGATGACCGCGGTCCGGGCGTTGTTCAGCTGAATGCCTTGGTTGTAGTTTCCGGTGGGCGTGCCGTGGATATAGCAGCGGTCGAACACGACGTCGGTCCCGGACCCGAGGGCGACGAGATTCGATTGGGTCGAGCTGGTGCCGGTCACGGTGCCCGTGATTTCCACCCCGATGAAGCGGTAGTGATGAGCGTGGGCGGCCGTCGTGAGAGCGGCGGACGCGTTCGGGGTCACGATTTTCGGCATGAGCGTGGCGTGCGCGGGGGCGACGCGGGTGCCGGCGGAGGGCAGACTCGAGAGGGCCGAGGACTGGATGTAAATCCAGCCAGGGCGCGTTTTATACGGCAAGGTGAAGTTGCCGGTGAAGGTGGCCCCGGCCTGGAGCTCGATCACATCTCCCGGCTGCACGGCGTCGAGGGCCGCCTGGAAATCGCCGCCGGCCGCCACGCGGAGGGCGGCGCCCGTCGGTGAGACATACGTCGTGTCCAGGAACACGAGGGGGAGCTGGGGGAAGGTGGACTGAGCGACGCCCGATCCGGGGCAGCTCAGGGTCGTGGTGATGACCGCGAGGAGGAGAGCGAGTCCCGTGCCGGGTGGAGCGCGAAGGCACCCCGAAAACATCGTGGTCCCCCTCTACGAGGAAGACCACCGTGTCCCGCGAGGTCGTTGCCCCCTGCTTCGGTTTCGGAAGGGGTCTTCCTTGAGAGGAGCCGTGCAGAGTGCGTGCCGTGCGGTCAAAACCTGGAAATCGCTCAGGAGTGTCCGAGCGCGCGTCGTCAAACCCGCGAGAGGTTCGCCATTCTGTCTCGCGGCGCCTGCGTCCGCGGCCTTCCTGGTGAGGTGTCTGGCTCGTAGGGGTCTGCCGACAAGAGCCCGCGCGTGGGCTCTATAGTGCGTGCTCGGGACACTATTGGACCGCGGGCTCATGAGCCATCGCGAGGTCGAGCGGACCACGACCGGTACGTCATCGTGGCGTCGACGACCGCGGCAGGAAGCCGCGGCCCGGCCTAGCGACGGCATGAGTCGATGCTTGCCGGCTGGACTCGAGTCGGAGGAGGTCTGCGTGACCCATTGGGGGCAATTCATCCGTCTGATTCAGTGATTCTCCTGATTTCCCTCGTCGAGAACTTTGGGTAGCTGGTAGCTGCGATTTCGATTCTTCATCGACCTCGAGGTGGAGAAGGCTCAACGACTGCCTGATTCCTTTGGACTACCACGGACGATTACCACGGAGGATCCTCGCCAAAGACCGAGTCGCGGCCTTCCTGGTCACGCGTGAATCGACCAACTTCTGCGACCCATGTCTGGCGCGTACCCTCGGCATCGACCCCTCCACGGCGTATCGCGCTGCGGTGAAGGCCGGACGATCGGGCGGATTTGTCAGAGAGTACGGCGTCTGCTCGGAGTGTGGCGAGAGCCGGCTGATCACGCGCGCTGCCCTCGAACATCCGGCCTAGCACGCACCTATTGGGCACGGGTCGCCCGGCGCGCCGCCGGGATCTCCTCATTACGATTTGCAGGGTTCACCGGATTTCCGCGTCTGCCTCCGGAGGGAGACTTGACGTGTGGAGGAGAGACGACAGCAGGTCGACGATGGACGCATCAAGAGGCGACTCGAGGATGCCCTGGGGGCGGCGGTATACCGTCTGCGCCGGATGGGGGTGACAGTGGCGGTCGACGACGCGTTCGGCCCGATCGGGGACCGCTCGGCCTTCGTCATCGATAGTGACGTGATCCAGGTGACCGAGAGCCGGGAGATCGGGTTCGCGACGCGCGAGCTCCTGGTGGGGCAGGTCCAGCGGTTGTCAGCCGCGCTCGACCGATTGGACCGGGGTGAGTACGGCACGTGCGCAGAATGCGACGAGCCGATTGCACCCGCGCGGCTCCGCGCCTTGCCCGAAGTCCAGACCTGCGTCCGGTGCCAGGCGCGGCTCGAGCGCAACTTCTTCTAGCAGGACCGCCGGCGCTCGGGCCGGGCCACGTACCTGAGCCCGGGCATCTCGCGGGCGGTCGTCCAGGCGTACCTGTCGAGGTCGGAGCTGCCGCGCGACCCGCTGACCTCCCGCGTGCGCGTGGTCCTCTAGCTCGTCGCGGCGGGAAAGTCGACGAAGGAGATCGCGCAGATCCGGCCATCAGGGATTTTCCCGACCCCGATTTGCGGCGTCTCCCGATTTCCGGAAATGCCCGGCGCCGGTAGACTCGACAGTGATGGCGACGCGAGTTTTGTTGGCCGACGACCACGCGATCGTGCGGCAGGGCATCCGGCTCCTCCTGCAGCGCGAAGGGTTCGACGTGGTCGGCGAGGCGGTCAACGGCCAGGAGGCCGTCCGGCTCGCGTCACAGTCCTGCCCGGACGTCGCCGTGCTCGACTACGGCATGCCGGTCCTGAACGGCCTCGGCGCGGCACGCGAGATCATGCAGATGTGCTCGCGCGTGAAGGTGGTCATGCTGACCATGCACGCGGACGACCGCTACCTGCTGGAGGCGATCCGGCTCGGCGTCAAAGGCTATGTCGTGAAGACGCAGGCGCCCATGGATCTGGTCCGGGCCATCCACGAGGTCCTCCGGGGCCTCACTTACCTGAGTCCCCGTGTGTCGCGGACGTTGGTCGACGCCTATCTGGCGAAGTCGGAGTCGCCTCCGGACCCGCTGACGCCGCGCGAGCGCGAGGTCCTGCAGCTGGTCGCGGAAGGCAAAACGACGAAGAAGGTCGCGGAGACGCTCGGCATCAGCGTCAAGACCGCGGAATCTCACCGGACGCGCGTCTTGAAGAAGCTCGAGATGCCAAACACCGCGGGCATCGTCCGCTACGCGATTCGCCATGGCCTGATCCAAATGTGAGGTAGAGCACGCGAGGACCACCGCGTGTAGGGCTGGGCGGGCCACGTCCCCGGCGCCTCCTGACCCCGCGAGCATCTTCGAGACTCCAAGATCGTGTTGACCGGAAGGTGCAGATGGAGACAGCAAGACTCGTCGGTCTCGTGACGATGACCCTGCTCATCGTGGTCCACCCGCCGGCGACGGCGCAGAGCCCGACGTCCGCCCGGGAAGATGTGTTCGTCTCGCTGGAAACCGGGCTGGTGCAATGGCGAACGTCCGCGGGCGCCCTCCGCGCGGTCCTCGTCGGCGTCGTCTCCGGGCCGGCCTCGGGCATGAGGTTCGACGCCGCCGGTAACCTCTACGTCGCCCACCGATGCGCCGACGGCGCCTGCACCGCCGGCAATACCGTCGAGAAGTTCACCCCCCGAGGCGTCTCCCAAGGGGCGGTGGGCGGCCCGTACCACTGCGACCCCCACTCGATCGCCTTCGATGCCGCCGGCGGCGCCTTCGTGGCGCAGGCCCATTGCACCACGCACGTCCTGAAGTTCACGTCGGGCCAGCCGCCGACCTCGTATCCGGTGCAGAGCGAGACGCGCGGTGCGCTCTGGATCGACCTCGCCGGCGACGGCTGCACGCTCTTCTATACGTCGCGGGGGCCAGACGTGAAGCGGTTCGACGTGTGCGCGAACAGGCAGCTTCGGAGCTTCAACCTGGCCCCGATGCCGGGTGGCGAGACCCGGGGGATTCGAATCCTGCCCGACGGCGGCGCGCTCGTGTCGAGCGGCGCCGTCGTCGCGCGCCTCGATGCCGACGGCGCCCTCGTCCGGAGCTACGGCGTGGCGAGCGGCGAGCCGCAGGATTGGGCCGGCCTGGATCTCGGCGCGAACGGCACGTTCTGGGCCATCAACTCCGCCACGTCGAGCGTCTACCAGTTCGACCTGGCGACGGGTGAGGTGCGTGGCAGCGTCTACACCGGGACGGCGGCCAACACCGCGGTCGATGTCGCGGTCCGGCGCGTGAAGACGCCTCCGGCGCCGGTGGGAGGCCTGATCCTCCGGTGAAGGCGATCACTCCAGGGTGACGAAGATGCAGTTGCGGATCCGGCCGTCGATCGCCTTCGAGAGATGGCCCTTGCCGAACGTGTCCTCGACGAGCAGCACCTCGCCAGCGCCGATGCGGCGGGCCTCGCCGTCGCTCGCGGTGATCTGAACGCCGGCGTCGAGGTTGATGATGTACTGGCGTCGCGGCGCGGGGTGCCAGTCGAGGTCGTAGTCGGGCTGCACCTCGCGGAAGATGATCCCGTTGGCCGGGAGCCGCTTCGACAGCCGGCCGGCGCGCGTCGTCTCCGCGTATTCGACCTCCACGTCCTGGAAATGGGACTCGCCGTTCTTGTCCGCGTAGAGCCGATGGATCCTCATGGGTCTCTCCTCAATTCCCTAGTCGCGCCCCAGCCGGCGGGGCCCCAGCCCCGCGACGGCCTGCGGCGCGCACTGCCGTCAGGGTGGACCGATCATAGTGAGGCGGGGGCGTGGTGGCAAGAACGGCTATACTCCCGCCGATGACGGGAAAGCCGGCGGTCAGCCTCGTCGCCGTCGCCGGACGGCGCCGCGCGACACTCGAGCTGGCCGCACGGCTCGAGCGTGAGGGGTTCGCCGGGATTTACTGCCCGAGCCCGGGCGACGGCTTGGCACTCTGCGAGGCGCTGGCGCTCGCCACGCGCGAGATCCCGTTCGGCACCAGCATCGCGAACATCTACACGCGCCACCCCTTCGACTACGCGCAGACCGCGGCTGTCATCCACGAGTTGTCGGGCGGCCGCTTCCGCTTCGGGATTGGCGTGAGCCACGCCCCGACCCACGAGCGGCTCGGCCTCCACGCCGGCAAGCCGCTCGAGGACGTCCGGAAATTCGTGGCCGAGATGCAGGGCTACGCGGCCCAGGTCGGCGCGCTGCCGCCGATCACGCTGGCGACACTGCGCGGGCGCATGGTCGAGCTCGCCGGCGAGATTGCGCGGGGCGCGGTGTGGGCGAACGGGGCGCGCTCGCACATGGCGGCATCGCTCGACCGCCTGCCCGGGCCCGCCCGGAGCGATCCGTCGTTCTTCATCGGCGACATGGTGCCGACCTGCATCGACGGCGATCGTGCCGCGGCGGCCGCCGTCATGCGCAAGACCCTCGTGTCGTACGTGCGGCTGCCGAACTATCAGAACTACTGGATCGAAGCGGGCTACGAAGCGGAGATGCTCGCGATCCGCCGGGCCATCGCGGGGGGTGAGACCGGGCGCATCCCCGAGCTCATGTCCGACCGCTGGCTCAGCGACGTCACGCTGTTCGGCGGCGCCACGGAAGTCCGCGCGGGCGTCGAGGCCTGGCTCGCGAGCGGGGTGCGGACTCTGATCGTCGTGCCCTCGTCGACGCGCGGCGGCCAGATGGTCGCCTTCGACGAGCTCATTACAGCGTTCCGCTGAGGACCGAGTACATGGGGGGCTCGAAGGGCCCCCCATGGCCCCCGCGCTCGGACGCGCCTCGATGTCGGGCAATCGTTCCCTGGAGGACACACACGCATGCAGCTCGAGGGAAAAGTTGCGCTCATCACGGGCGCCAGCAAGGGCATCGGACGCGTGATGAGCCGGATGTTTGCCCGCGAGGGCGCCGCCGTGGTCTGCGCGGCACGCTCCCAGGGCTTGGTCGAAGAGACGGTCGCGCTCGTCAAGGCTGACGGCGGCCGCGCGATCGCCGTCACCGGCGACGCCGCCACCGAGGCCGACGTGCAACAAATGATCGAGGCCGCTACGAAAGCCTTCGGCAAGCTCGACACCCTCGTGAACAACGCCGGCGACGGCGGTCCCACGAAGCGCGTGCAGGACTACACGAGCGAGGACTGGTTCTACACGATCAACTCCTGCCTCACGAGCTCCTACATGTGCATCCGCTTCGCGGTGCCGGAGATGATCAAGGCGGGCGGTGGCTCGATCGTGAACATCGCGTCGGTCGCGGGCCGGCGCGGGCTCCCGTTCCGGATCGGCTACTGCTCGGCCAAGGCTGGTCAGGTCGGGATGACGTACGGGATGGCGATCGAGCTGGCGCCCCACAACATCACGGTGAACGCGATCGCGCCCGGCGCCGTCGCCGGCGACCGGATCGATCGCGTCATCGCGGGCCAGGCCCAGGCGCGGGGGGTGCCGCTGGAGGAGATGCGCCGGAACCTCATCGACCGTTCGCCGCTCAAGCGGATGTCGACCGCCGAGGACATCGCGACGCTCGCGGTCTACCTATGCAGCGACGCCGCACGCAATCTGTCCGGTCAGTGCATCGCGGTGACCGCGGGTGAACCCGCGGTCTGAGACGCGCCGTGCCGGCTCCGATCACCAGGCCTTGCGGCGGTCCAGGCGATCCTCGACCCAGTCGAAGGAGAGGATCCGCACCCTATAGGACGCCGCGCCGGGCACGGCCGTCTCGAAGTAGCCGCGGTTGTTCGGCGGGACGTCTCGGATCCAGGTGAGCGTCTTGGCGACGACCTTGCCGGAGTTGTCCAGGCCTTCCACGACCAGCTGCATGTGCGCGGCGTGTCGATTCGCCGAGTTGTAGACGTAGCCGTTGACGTTTGGCCCGGCCTTCGACCACTCCAGGCGGAAATAGCGGTCGAGGGTCTGGGGCGCATAGATCTCTGCGGCCCGAGCAACGGCGCCGGCGAACGCGAGCATCCCGATCAGCAGTGCGCCAAGCTTGCCCGCTCTGCGAGCTTTGCTCATGACCTCAGTGTGACACGCCGGCGGTCCTCCGGCCATCGAGAGCCCCCTTATGGATGACCTGGAGCCGAAAGTCCCGATCTGGGCCGTGAAATGACACGGCTTCGCCGTGTATGTGAACGGAACGATCCAGAATATCTGAAGGAGATTGGCGGCCACGGGCCTGGTCTTCTGCTGCAAGTCCTTAAGAAAATTGATCTGTCGAAAGCTTCGAGATTCTGGCACTTGCCGTGCTTAGAACAGCCCTCGTGGGGATGCCTACGGTCGCACGTCGATTGATCCGAGCACTCGGTGGTCCGGAGCACGTCGAACTGGAAGTGCGCCTGCTCGCCGACGAAGACGCGGCGAGGTCGTCCGACGAGACGCGGGCGATCCTCGAGCCACTGCGACGCTCAGGCCGAGCGCGGCTCGACGCCCTCGTCGACGCCGCCGCGAAAGCCCTCTACAAGAGCGAACTGGCCCGCGGCGGGGCACATCTCGACCTGGGACTGCTCGGCGCGCGGATCTTCGTGCCGGCAGTGCGGAGCGCCCTGGACGCCGGCCGCGACCGACTCTGGGAGATCCGCGAAATCACGCCCCCGAGCGACGCTGCTCCGGCGCGCTGAGGCTATCCGGGCTCCGTACGAGCGCGGCTGACTTTCCCGCCAAATCGACGCCGCGTTCGGGTATCTTCGACCCGTCTAAGGAGGATCCCCATGGCATCGATCGCGGGGTCGGACCTTCTCGCGAAATCGCTCGTGGCGCAGGGAATGGAACACCTCTTCTACGTCATGGGCGGACCGATGATCGAGACCGAGAGCGCCCTCATCAAGCTCGGAGCACGGGCGATCGATACGCGCCACGAGCAGGCCGCGAGCCTGATGGCGCACGCATACAGCCGCGTGACGCGCAAGCCCGGCGTGTGCATGGGCGCCTCGGGTCCGGGCACGACGAACCTCGTCACGGGGGTCGCCAACGCGTTCGTGGACGCCGCGCCGATGATCGCGATCGGCGGGTCGAGCCCGCGCGTCTTTCTCGAGATGGAAGCGTTCCAGGAGATCGATCAGGTCGCGGTGATGAAGCCCATCACCAAGTGGGCCGCGCGCGTCTACGACACCAAGCGCATCCCCGAGATGGTCGCCACCGCCTATCGCCAGGCGATGACGGGGAAGCCCGGCCCGGTCTACCTCGACCTGCCCGGCGACATCCTCGGCGAGACGCTGGAGGAGTCCTCGGTGGCCATGCCCAAGCGCTGGACGCCAGCGCCCCGCACGATGGGCGATCCCGCCGCCATCACCGAGGCGATCGCGCTGCTCGCAAAAGCGGAGCGGCCGCTGATCCTGGGTGGAAGCGGCGTCTGGTGGTCGGACGCGGCCGCCGCGTTCCGGGCGTTCGTCGAGGCGACCGGGATCCCGTTCTACACGACGCCGCTCTCCCGCGGCACCGTGCCGGAAGACCACGAGCTCGCGTTCCTCAACGCGCGCGCGAAGGCGTTCGGCGAGGTGGACGTGCTGCTCGTCGTCGGCACGCGCTTCAACTTCGTCATCCAGTTCGGGCGGCCGCCACGGTTCGCCGCCGGCGCCAAGATCATCCACGTCGACATCGACCCGACCGAGCTCAACCACAACCGTGAGGCCGACGTCCCGATCGCGGGCGACGCCCGCGCGGTGCTCGAGCAGCTCACGGCCGAAGCTCGCGGCAAGATCGACAAGGGCCGGTACGGCCGGTGGGTGTTGCGGCTCAAGGTCCTCGATACCGAGAAGGCCTCCGAGATGGACAAGCAGATGAGCTCGGAGGACACCCCGATCCATCCGCTGCGGCTCTGCAAGGAGGTCCGCGATTTCCTGCAGCGCGACGCGATCCTGGTCGTCGACGGCCAGGAGATCCTGAACTACGGGCGCCAGTCGATCCCGACCTACGTGCCGGGGC
This sequence comes from Candidatus Rokuibacteriota bacterium, assembly GCA_003220435.1. GTDB lineage: Bacteria > Methylomirabilota > Methylomirabilia > Rokubacteriales > CSP1-6 > AR31. The sequence continues at coordinate 19,338 of QHSL01000039.1, forward strand.
ACCGGCTGAACTCCGGCGTGTTCGGCTGCATGGGCGTCGGCCTGCCGTTCGGCATCGGCGCGAAGGTCGCGCGGCCCAACACGCAGGTGGTCGTGCTGCACGGCGACGGGTCGTACGGGATCAACGGGATGGAGATCGACACGGCCGTCCGCCACAACATCCCGGTCCTGGTGGTGATTAGCCTCAACGGCGGCTGGACGGCCGACCCGAAGCAGGACAAGCCCGGGCGCAACCTCGGCTATACGCGCTACGACAAGGTGGCCCAGGACTTCGGCGCGCACGGCGAGTACGTCGAGAAGCCCGCGGAGATCCGTCCGGCGCTCGAGCGGGCGTGGGCGTCCGGCAAGCCGGCGGTGGTCAACGTGAAGACCGACTACCGGGCTCGGGCCCAGACGATTCGCTTCTCGGCCTACTCCACCTAGCAGGGGGGGAGCGCCGCAAGGGAGTTGCAGGGGAGTCGAGAGGGGGGCGGAGCCCCCTTCTCAAACGGAGGAGAGATGGCCAGAGCGCTCGAAGGGATCGTGGTGCTCGACCTCACGGCGTATGAAGCGGGGCCGAGCTGTGCCCAGATGCTCGGATGGCTCGGGGCGACCGTCATCAAGATCGAGCCGCCCGGCGGCGAAGCCGGACGCCGCGCGCTGTCGGAGCGGCCGGACATCGACGCCTGGTTCTTCCTGCTGCTGAACGGCAACAAGAAGGGCGTCACGCTCGATCTCAAGGCGCCCGAGGGGCGCGCGTTGCTCACGCGGATGGTCGAGCGCGCGGACGTCCTCATCGAGAACTTCGGCCCCGGCTCCATGGAGCGGCTGGGGTTCGGTTACGACAACCTCCGGCGCATGAATCCAAGAATCATCGCGGCCTCGGTCAAGGGCTTCGGCAGCAGCGGGCCCTACGCCCACTACAAGAGCTTCGAGATGATCGCGCAGGCGATGGGCGGCGCGATGAGCGTCACCGGCGCGGCCGACGGCCCGCCCGTTCGCGTCGAGGCCGGGCTCGGGGACACCGGTGCCGGGCTGCACCTCGCCATCGGCATCCTGGCCGCGATCGTCCAGCGCCAGACCACCGGCGTCGGCCAGCGCGTCGAGGTCGCCCAGCAGGACGCGGTGGTCAACCTGGTCCGGATCCATTTCCGGGACCAGTACCAGACCGGAAAGCCCGTGTTGCGCCGCGGGAACCGCTCGCCGGGCGCCTCGCCGTCGAACATGTACCGCTGCCGGCCGTTCGGCCCGAACGACTATGTGTTCATTCACTGCGCCACGCTCGAGATGTGGAAGACGTTCTCGAAGATCCTCGGGCGCCCCGAGCTCGGTGACGATCCGGCGCTCGCCGATCGCCTGGGGCGGACCGCGCGTAACGACGAGCTCGACGCGCTCGTCGAGGCGTGGACCGAGAAGCGGACCAAGCACGAAGCGATGGAGGTTCTGGCGGGCGCGGGAATCCCGTGTGGCGCCGTCCTCGACTCGGGCGAGGTGCTCTGCGACCCGTCGCTGGTCGAGCGCGGCATGATCGTCGAGCTCGAACACCCGATGCGCGGCAAGTACCCGATGCTCGGCAACCCCGTGAGGCTTTCCGACTCGCCCACGGAGGTGAGGCGCGCGCCGCTGCTCGGCGAGCACAACGCCGACGTGCTGGGCGGATGGCTCGGCTGCAGCGCCGACGAGCTCAAGGCGCTCGAGCAAAAGCACGTGATCTGACGGGTGGCCGCGGCAAGGCCGCGCTGTAAGGTCCGCGTTCCGGAAACCCGGCGCGAGTCTGATTGGCAAGCAGGCTGTCACAAACTCCCGCGGACAAAGACTTTCCACGTCGTGTAACGCCCCGAGAAAAATCATCAATTCGGTCTGATCTCTGTGGCATTTCGCTTGCTCTTATGCGCACATGCCGCCCATGGCGCCCACGAGCAAGCAGAAGGTACGGGTGCTGATCATCGACGACGAGGACACGATCCGGCAGGTCTTGTCGGAGTTCTTCGCCTCGTTCAACCACGGGTACAGCTACGTCGTCGAGACCGCAGCGAACGGAGCGGACGGGGTCATCGCCGCGCTCCGCTCGTCGCCCGATCTGGTGCTCCTCGATATGCGGATGCCGATGATGGATGGGCTGCAAGTCTTGAAGCAGCTGCGCGCAATCAACCTGTCGATGCCGGTGCTGGTGATCACCGCGAGCCGCGACAGCAAGGTCGCGGCCGAGGTGCTCAATCAGGGGGTTTTCGCCTTCATCCCGAAGCCGTTCGACTTCGGGCAGCTCGACCACCTCGTCGCGCTCGCTCTGGCGACCGTACGACGTCCGTCGGCGTTGAGCCGCGTGTGAGGCGCCACGGGCGCCTACGCCGCGACCGCGAGATCGCCCGCGCTATTGGATGAATCCGTAGAGCTTGCCGGCGTTCTCGCAGACGATCTTCCGGCGCACCTCGGGCGAGACGTGGCCGAGCTCGCGCTGGATATACTCGCGGGAATCGGGCCACACGCCGTCGGGATGCGGGAAGTCCGAGCCCCACATCACCTTGCCCACGCCGAGCTCGTCGAGGAGCTTGATCCCGATCGGGTCGCTCTGGTAGGTCGCCCAGCACTGCCGCGTCCAGTACTCGCTCGGCGGCATTGAGAGGGCCAGGTCCTTGAACTGGTCCTCCCACTCGGCGTCCATGCGCCAGAGGACGTAGGGGATCCAGCCGATGCCGGACTCGCCGAGCACGAGCTTCATGCGCGGATGGCGCTCGAGGACGCCCGAGAAGATCATCGAGGTGAGGATGTTCGCCATGTTGATCTGAAACTGGGTGATGTTCGTGGCGAATGCCGACCGCGCCACCGCCAGATCGATCTTCGGGGCGTCGGGCGCGGCCGCGCGCGTGGGATCCGAGCCGATCATCATGATCTTGCGGATGTGGTCGGGGACGTAGCCGCCGACCGTGTGGAAGTGCAGCGGCAGCCCGCAGCGATCGATCGCGTCCCAGAGCGGATTCCAGTACGGATCCCAGAGCGGCTTGAGGTCTGAGGAGTTCGCGATGTCGAGGCCGCGAAGGGCGCCGCGCTTGGCGACGCGCTCGACCTCCTCGACCGCCGCTTCCAGCGGATGGTTCGGGATCGACGCGAGGCCGGCATAGCGGTCGGGGTGCGTCGAGCAGAAGTCCGCCAGCCACTCGTTGTAGACCCTCAGCACCTCGACCGCGGCCTCGGGATCGCTCATGCGTCCGGTCGTGCCGAGGACCCCGTAGAGCACCTCGGCCTGGACCCCGTCGCGGTCTTGATCCTTGAGGCGTAGCTCCGGATCGCTGATACGACGAATGCCGCGCTTACCGTCGTCGTAGAGCCCGGTGGAGGCCATCCGGTCCGAGCGGTGGATCTTTCCGGGAATGTATTCTCGGCCGGCCGACCCCATCCCGCACGCCAGCCCGAGCGCCGCACCCTTCTTCGTCACCCATGCCGGGCCCCGCGGCCCGTCCGTCACATGCGGCATCCGCTCCTTGAGCGCCGATGCGGCGTTGGACGTGAAGAGGTCAGGAGGAAGCCAGCACAGGTCGAGGTGACAGTCCGCGGAGATCATTTCGTATCGCATGGCGGCGAGCCTAACAGCAGCGACAACCCTAGGCAAGTCGACCGGCTTGACGATGTCGGTCGCGGGCTCTACGGTGCGGGCGGGAGGAGCGAGCCATGAGATTCCAGGGACGGACCGCGCTCATCACCGCGGGGGGGCGCGGCATCGGCCGGGCGACCGCGGAGATCATCGGTCGTGAGGGTGGGACCGTCGTCGCCGTCGACCTCGACAAGGAGAGCCTCGACCAGGTGGTGGGGGCGATCCGTGTCGCCGGCGGAACCGGGCACGCCATCGTGGCCGATGCGCTCGACGCCTTGCAGGTGGCAGGCGTGGTGCGACGGGTCGTCGAGGAGCACGGCCGGATCGACATCCTCGTGAACGCGGTCGGCGGCAGCACGATCATCTCGAAGCCGAGCGCCACCGTGGACGAGTTGACGTTCGATGAGTGGCAAAGGCTGCTGAGCTTCAACCTCACCGGCACCTTCCTGTTCACCAACGCGGTCGTGCCCGTGATGAAGCGCCAGCGCGGCGGGAAGATCGTCAACCTCTCGTCGATCGCGGGCCGCGGCCTGAGCGCGACGAGCAGCAGCGCCTACGCCACCGCCAAAGGCGGGATCATCGCGTTCACCCGGAAGCTCTCGCTCGAGCTCGGCCCGTACGGCATCACCGTGAACGCGATCGCCCCCAGCCTCACGCTCAGCCCGCGGCTGCGCCCGCGCTGGGACGCGATGTCGCCGGAGGAGCGCGCGCGCCAGGCGGCGCAAGTGCCGTTGGGCCGCGTGGCGGAGCCCATCGATCAGGCGCGCGTCATCTGCTTTCTCGCATCCAGCGACGCCGACTTCGTCACCGGCGTCACGATCGACGTCAACGGGGGCAGCAGAGGCTAGGCCGTCTGCACGACCTGCTGGGCGATGTCGGTGTCGACCAGGTCTTCGAAGCGGTGGGAGCGCGTGATGAAGCCGCCGGACAGCAGAATCGACTGGAGCGTGTCGAAGCCCGTCCGCGTCAATATAGGGTCGGTAGCCCAGGTGCGTGGCGCCCAGACGATCCTGATCGTGGAGGACGAGGATGCCGTGCGCGGGCTCATGCACGAGATCCTGCGCGGTCTCGGCTACCGGGTGCAGGTCGCGCGCGACGGCGCCGAGGCGCTCGCGCTGAGCCAACGCCACCCCGACCCGATCGATCTCCTCCTCACCGACTTGATCATGCCGGGTATGGACGGCCGCGAGCTGGCGGCCCGGCTACAGGCGGCGCGGCCGGGGATGCACGTCCTGTTCATGTCGGGCTACGCCGAGCCGCCGCTGCCCGAGGACGTTCTGCTCCAGAAGCCCGTCACGCCCGACGTGATCGCGCGCAAGGTCGCCGCCGTACTGCGCCGATCGACGCCGGGTCGCCGCAGCGCCGCGCTCGCCGGTTGACATCGAGCGCCGGTCCTCCATGATCGGCCGCCCCTCCGATCCGACCGGCGCGCCGCTCGAGCAGTACAAGTTCTACCGGTGTGTGCGCGAGAACTTGCTCTCGATGACCGAGGAGAAGGCGCTCGATCAGGCGGCGATCGCCTTCATGGGCGCCTTCTCGCGCGGCGCCTGCCCCACGATAAGGTCGTCCGCTCGATGCGCCTCTTCGCCGAAAAGGTAATCCCGCAGGTCGCGTAGAGCGCGGGCGTCGAGGCCCCCATGTGGTCAATCAAGGCACCCAGAAACCCTGGCGTCGCGCGAGCCGGCGCAGTCCCTCCCAGTCCGCGGCCGCGCTCGCCGGAGGCGGGCACGCGCCGCCGAACGGCCCGCTGGAAACGTCGAACACCGGCGCGTCGAGGTTGGCGTGGCTGAAGTCGAGCAGCTCGGCCAGGTTGTTGGCGGTCGAGTCGCGCACGGTGAGCGGCGGCAGGCTCCAGCGCCACTCGATCATTCTCAGGACCGACGTGTGGTCGTAGAGGCCGTGGCCGACGGTGCCGCGCGGTGTCCACGGCGAAATGAGGAAGACCGGCGTGCGGAACCCGCGCAGGCCGTCCTCGTTTCCCGCGCGCTCATCGGCCGGCGGGATCGGCGCGGCCGTCGGGGCCACGTGGTCGAAGAAGCCGCCCCATTCGTCGTAGTTGATGATTAGGACGGTGTTGGGCCAGTTCGGGCTGTTCACGACCGCGTTGTAGATGGAGTTCAGGAACGCCTGCCCGTACCGGATGTCCGCGAACGGATGATCGTCCTTCGAGGTGCCGTCCGACTCGCTGAGGAACTTCGGATCGATGAACGAGACCTGCGGGAGCGTACCGGTCGCGCAGGCATCGAAGAACCGGTCGATCCGCCGGCTGATGGAAAGTAACTTGCGCCCCCAGAGCGCGGTGATCGGAAGGTCCGTGTAGTAGTAGCGGCCCTGCAGGCCGGCGGCGGCCAGACGATCCCAGATCGTCGGCAGGAACGAGATCTGGAGGGTGTTGGTGATGCGGTCGGTCTGCGCCGCGTGCTGGTAGACGCGGTTGGGATAGGTCGACGAGAGAATCGCCGCGTAGTATCCGTCGCAGGTCATCCAGTTCCGCACGACGCCGGAGTGGAACGGGAGATCGGCTTCCGTGTAGTAGCCGATCGAGTAGATATCGCTCGAACCCGCGAGCAGCCATCCGTCGCAGGCGCCGCCGTCGTACTGAACACGCCCTCCCTCGTAGCTGTGATCGGGGTCGGCGTGGCCGCAGCCCTGGAAGTCGGGCGCCAGCGGGTAGGTCGGCTGCAGATTTCCGGAATGGTCGGGGTAGCTGAGACCGGTCTGCCGCCCGTCGGCCCCCGGCACCCACCCGAGAAAATGGTCGAAGGACCGGTTCTCCATCATCACCAGGACGACGTGCTGGATGTCCAGCGCGGCTGCCGCCAGGGCGGTCTCGGGCCGGTTCGCGCCCAGTGCCAGCGCGGCCCCCGCGGAGGCGAATCCCTTGAGGACCTGGCGGCGATTGATGGGTTCTCGAGACCGATCGGGCTTCGCCATGTTCTTCTCCTCTCTCGAGCGCTGCCGAGGGCGGACGGGCGCCCAACGCGTCCTGGCACTCCACCACAAAGCGTCGGAGCCCGCAAGCGACGTAACCGGCTTGACACGAAGGCGACGCGGACGATACGTTGCGCCCGCTCCCCGAAAAGCGAGGACCCCAGCGATGCGTTACACGTGGCCTGACGGAAAGCGATCCGCCGCGGTGCTCTCCTTCGACTTCGACGCCGAGTCGGGCTTCCTCTTCCGCGAGCCCGAGAAGGCCAAGCGGAGTCTCGCCGACCTCGAGGAGCGGCGCTTCGGTCCCCGCGTCGGCGTCGATCGAATTTTGAGGATGCTCGACCGGCTTCGGCTGCGGGCGAGCTTCTTCATCCCGGGCTGGACCGTCGTCAACCACCTGCCGCAGTGCAAGCGTATCCGCGACGCCGGCCACGAGATCGGCGCGCACGGCAACGTCCACGAGGCCGTGGGCTCGCTGGACGAGGTGCGGGAGAAGGCCGTGATGGCGGAGCAGCTCCGCATCCTCGCCGATCAGCTCGGCGTGAAGCCGGCGGGCTACCGGTCGCCGTCCTGGGACGTGAACGTGTGGACCCCGGGCCTCCTGAAGGCTCACGGGTTCCGGTACGACAGCTCGCTGATGGGCAACGACGTTCCCTACGACGTTCCGACGCCCGAAGGACCGCTGACCGAGGTGCCGGTCCAGTGGATCATGGACGACGCGCCGCTGTTCCGTCACGTCTACGGCTCGACCAACGCGATCGCCGACCCCGGCCGGGTTCTCCAGATGTGGAGCAGGGAATTCCTCGGCATGCACCGTGAGAACGGCTGCTTCGTGCTCACGTGCCATCCGTTCGTGAGCGGGCGCGCCTCCCGGGTGGCGCTGATCGAGGAGCTGGTCGCTTACATGCGACGCCAGCGCGGCGTCTGGTTCACGACGTGCGAGGACGTGGCCCGCTGGCACGACACGCGCGGGCGCTCGGCGCCGGCGCCCGCGGGTCGCCGGCCGCGCGCCAAACGCTGATAGACTACGTCGACCAACGCGAGACTGTGAGGACACGCCCATGGCCCGATTCGTGACGGTGGCGAAAGCGGACAGCATCCAGCCCGGGCAGATCATCAAGGTCGAGATCGACAACTTCCCGGTCGCAGTGGCGAACGTCGACGGCACCTTTCACGCGTTCGACGACACCTGCACCCACGAGGACTGCTCGCTCGCCGACGGCGATCTCGTGCGCACGGCGGTGGTGTGCCCCTGCCACTTCGCCGAGTTCGACGTCCGCACCGGCGCCGTGCTCGCTCCGCCGGCCACCGTGCCGGTCAGGGTCTATCCCGTGCGCGTCCAGGGCAACGACCTGCAAGTGGAGTTCTGATGGCCGCGGCCTCGACGATCGCGATCGTCGGCGCGAGCCTCACCGGACAGTCGGCGGCGGCCACGCTGCGCGAGGAGGGCTTCGACGGCCGGGTGGTGCTCGTGGGCGCGGAGCCGCAGCTTCCCTACGATCGCCCGCCGCTCTCGAAGAACTATCTGCGGGGCGGGATGCCGTTCGAGAAGACGCTGCTGCGGCCGCCCGAGTTCTACCGCGAGCGCGAGATCGAGATGCGCCTCGCAACCACGGTCGTCCGCGTCGACATCGAGAAGCGGGCGCTCCAGCTCGCCGGCGGCGACCGCCTCGAGTTCGACAACGTGCTCATCGCCACTGGCGGCCGGAACCGGCGCTTCCCGATTCCCGGGCTCGATCTGCCCGGCGTCTACGATCTGCGCACGATCGCCGACGCAGACCGGATCCGGGACGCGATCGTCCGTGGCGGCCGCGCGGTCGTCGTGGGCATGGGCTTCATCGGCGCCGAGGTCGCGGCCTCGATGCGCCAGTGCGGGCTCGAGGTCACCGCGATCGAGCCGTTCAAGACGCCGCTCTACCGCGCACTCGGCGAGGACATCGGCCGGGTCGTCGAGGCGCTCCATCGCGATCACGGCGTCGCGATGATCCTGGGCGACGCGGTCGCGGCGTTCGAGGGGAAGGGTCGCGTCGAGCGCGTCGTGACCCGGGACGGCCGTCGCATCGAGTGCGAGCTGGCCGTCTTCGGCCTCGGGATCGAGCCCGTCACCGAGGTGGTCGCCGGCACCGGGGTGCGAGTCGACAACGGCATCGTGGTCGACGACCAGTGTCGCACCAACGTGCCCGGCGTCTTCGCGGCGGGCGACGTCGCCAACCACTTTCATCCCGTGTGCGGCCGGCAGATGCGCGTCGAGCACTGGCAGAACGGCGTGAAGCAGGGCGCGGCGGCCGCGCGCAGCATGCTCGGCCGCGGGCAGCCCTATGACGAGGTGCACTGGTTCTGGTCCGATCAATACGACGCGAACATCCAGTACGCCGGATTTCACGCGGCGTGGGACGCGGTCGTCGTGCGCGGCAGCCTGGCGGAGCGCAAGTTCCTCGCCTTCTACATGGCCGAGGGCCGGGTCGAGTCGGTCGTCGCGATCAATCAGGGGCGCGATTTGCGACGGACGCTGCCGATCATCAAGGCGCGGGTGGCGGTCGACCCCGCGCGCCTCGCCGATCCGAACGTCGACCTGCGAACGCTCGCGCCAGCGGAGAGACCCGCATGATCAAGCGCTTTTCGACCCTCTATATCGGACACATCGAGCTGGAGAACTGCGGCCACGCCGGGACGCCGGCCGACGACCGCCGGTACTCGAACGAGCGAGTCATCGAGGCGTTCGACACCACGCTCGAGCTCGCGCAGACGATGGACGAGCTCGGGTACGAGGCCCTGTGGCTCGCCGAGCACCACTTCCAGCACGAGGGGTACGAGTGCATCCCGAACATCCCGCTGCTGGCCGTCCACATCGCCAACCACACGAAGCGGCTGAAGATCGGCTGCGGCTTCAACATCATTCCGACGTGGCATCCGATCCGGCTGGCCGAGGACTACGCCACCGCGGACATCCTGACCGGGGGCCGCCTGATCTTCGGCGTGGGCCGCGGGTATCACACGCGCGAGGAGGAGAGCTTCGGCAATCCCATACTCGACGCCGAGGCCAACCGTGAGCTCTTCGAGAAGCAACTCGAGATCATCCTCAAGGCGTTCAATCAGTCGTCCTTCTCGCACTCCGGGAAGTACTACACGATTCCGCCGGCCGTGCCGTACCGCGGCTACACGTTGAAAGAGATCACGCTGGTCCCGCGGCCCCGTCGCCTGCCGGTCGAGATCTGGCAGCCTATCGTGAGCGGAAGCGCCCGCGGGCTCGATTTCATGGTGAAGCACGGCATCAAGGGCGTCGGTCGCCCGCGGCCACGGTCGGGAGCTCCAGCTCGGCGAGGATCTCATCCTCGGGTTCCGCATGAGCATCGACGACACTCAGGAGCTGGCCGTCCGCAAGGCGCGACCGTACTTCGAGGAGCACGCCAAGTTCATGGGGCCGCTCGGGATGCTTCGCTATAGCGAGGAGCACGTGAAGGCGGTGGCGGCGCGCCAGCCGCAGTCGCCGACCGCCGCCACGATCGAGAACGGCGTGCAGAACCGCACCTGGCTCTGCGGTCCCGCCGAGGAGTTCATCACCTATCTGAAGGAAGTGGAGCGGCGCTACCCCGGGCTCGAGCACGTCATGGTCTCGTGCCCCCTGGGGACACCGAGGAAGATCATGAAGGAGAATCTCGCGCGCTTCGCGCGAGAGGTGATGCCCGCCTTCAAAGGAAACGCGCGCTAGCGAGCGGGCCCCGGCGGGGGCGGCGGCGGAGTGCCGGGCGGCGGCGGCGGAACGTTCACCGCGGGGGCGGCCGGCGGCGAGGTGTAGGTCGTCGGCAGCGATCCCTTCGCCAGCGGGATCTGGTTGCCCTTGGCGTACATGCACTGCATGTACGTCATGTCGTAGCGGCGCTGCACCGTGTCCTGCGAGCTGCTGCCCGCGCTCGCGCCGATTGCGGTGCCGCCGAGCAGCCCGGCGCCGGCGCCCACCGCGGCTCCGGTGGCAGGGCTGCCGGCAGCGGCGCCGATCGCCGCTCCGGCCGCTGCTCCGACCGCGGTCCCGATGGCGGCGCCGCTCACGGTGTTTCCGACGGACGCTTGCTTCGTCGTCATCCCTGTCTGCTGGAGGGACCACTGACGGCACACCGCGTCGTCCGCCTGAAATTGCTCGAACGACTTTCCGTTCGCCGGAAGCACCATGACGCTCGGCCCGGTCGGCACCGTCGCGCACGCGGTCATCAGCAACCCCACCCCCACGACGGTCACGATCGATGCGCTGCGCGCCATGATCGTTCCTCTCATTCCTCTGGTCGGGACTCTCGTCAGGCCTAGGGTGACCTGGGGGGAACCTTGACCCACGCCTCCCGACACGTCTGGACGTTCGGGTAGTACGCCTGGGCGCTCGCGCAGTAATACCAGTACGCGTGCGGAGGAGGCGGATCCTGCTGGATGTAAACCGGAGGCGACTCGACGACGACCGCGGGCGGCGGAGCGTAGACGTAGTAGTGCGGAGGGTAATACCAGTATGGATAGGGCGGGCCCCACCAGCCCCGGTGCCACCAGGCGTGGCTCGGGACGACGGTGAAAAGCACCAGCGCCGTCGCCAGGATAGGGACGATCACCGAGCGTCTCATGGGGATATAGACGAGGTATCCGGCCGGACGATTTACCTCCATTGACGGAAATCGTCGTCAGAGCTATCGTCCGCGCACCGACCTGACCGTGTCCCTCGGCGTGGAGGGAACCAATGACCCCAGCACGGTTCGTCCCGGTGGCCGTCGGCCTGCTGTCCCTGTCGCTCGCGTGCGCTCCCTTCCGAGAGGCAGCGGCCCAGCCACGATCGCCGTCCCCGCCGCGGGCGGAGGCCGCCCAGATCAAGCCGGAGGGCGAGATGCGCTGGGCGATCTACGTGACGCTCGCGCCTCAATGGTTCGATCCGGCCGAGGTCATGGGCCAGATCACGCCGTTTTGGGTGCTCTACGCGATGCACGACGCGCTCGTGAAACCCATGCCCGGCAACCTCATGGCGCCGAGCCTGGCCGAGTCGTGGACGGTGAGCCCCGATCAGCGCACGTACGAGTTCAAGCTGCGCGAAGGCCTCAAGTTCCACAACGGCGATCCCTTCACCGCCGAAGACGTGAAGTTCAGCTTCCATCGCACCAAGGGCACCAAGATCCTCAAGGAGAAGGTGCGCGAGATCACGGTCGTCGATCCCTCCCGCGTGCGGTTCCACCTCAACGAACCGTTCCCGGATTTCATGGCGTTCTACGGGACGCTGACGACCGGCGCGGGCTGGATCGTGCCCAGGAAGTACATCGAGAAGGTCGGCGACGACGGCTTCAAGAAGCACCCGATCGGTCTCGGGCCGTATCGCTTCGTGAGCCACACACCCGGGGTCGAGCTGGTCATGGAAGCGAACGAGAGCTACTGGCGCAAAGTGCCCTCGGTCAAGCGGCTCGTCTTCAAGGTCGTCCCCGAACCCACCACGCGGGCCGCCATGCTCAAGCGCGGAGAAGTCGACGTCGCCTACATGCTCGACGCTCCGCAGGCGCTGGAGCTCCAGAAGGATCCCTCGCTGCGGCTGGCCTTCTCCGGCGGCATCGGCATCGCCGCGATCGACTTTCTGGACATGTGGGATCCCAAGTCGCCGTGGGCCGACAAGCGCGTGCGGCTGGCCGCCAACTACGCGCTCGATCGCCGGGCGATCAGTGAGATGGAAACGCTCGGCGCCTCGAAGCCGACGGGAAGCATCATCCCCCGCACCTTCGAGTTCGCCTTGCCCATCGAGGCGTATCCCTACGACCCGGTGAAGGCGAAGCAGCTGATGGCCGAGGCCGGCTATCCCAACGGCTTCGATGGCGGCGAGCTCCACGTGACGCCCCCGTTCTATTCGCGGGGTGAAGCGGTGATGAACTACCTCGGGGCCGTAGGGATCAAGTTCCGGATGCGGCCCATGGAGCGCGCCGCGTTCTTCGCGGCGTGGGCGGCCAAGAAGCTGAAGGGCCTGTGCGTGTGCGGCAGCGGGCTCTATGGCAACGCCGCCACGCGGATGTCGGAGATCGTGCCGAGCGATGGCACCTACGCGTACGGCGGCTATCCCGACATCGACGCGCTTTACAAGCAACAGGCCCTCGAGACCGACCGCAAGAAGCGCGAGGCCATGCTGCACCAGATCCAGCAGACGCTGCACGAGCGCGCGAGGTTCGCGCCGATCTTCGAGTTCCTCTGGCCCAGCGGGATCGGGCCGCGGGTGGAGGAGCCGGCGCTGCTGCTGATCAATCCGTACCCGTGGTCGGCGCCCCTCGAAGAGGTCAGGCTGAAGAAGAAGTAGGCTGACGCCGCCGTCACCGGCGCCGACGCGCGGACGATGAGCTGCGGCTCAAGAGCACGTCACGTCCTCGTCGGAGGCTGCCGAGCGCTATGACCAAAGGGTGGTGCCGCCCGGTTTGACCCCGGTGAGAACATGGGGCGCGTAAGGGCCGACGCCCGGCGATGCGCTATCGACGACTGAGCTACCGTTACGAAACGGTCGTAGGCTCCAGCCACACGTGGGCGCTCGGCCACCTGTGGCCGAACGACCGGCTCCACCTGCTCGTGCACGCTCGGTGGCGGCCCGACGCCGACACCTACGAGACGTCGACCGCGGTCGAGATCGTCGTGGACCTGGCGGGCGTCGACGAGGACGACTTCGAGGTCCAGCTCTTCGAGGACGTGCTGGTCGTCGAAGGGCGCCGCCAGCTCCCCGCGTGCCCCGAGAGGGCGATGTACCACACGGCCGGCATTCGCCAGGGACCGTTCCGTGTCGAGCTGCCGTTGCCCGCTCCCGTGGATGCCGAGCGCGTCGAGGCACGCTACGACCGCGGCCTGCTTCGCGTCACGCTGCCGAAGCGCGCGGAAGCCCCGTGATGGCCGCTCAGGCCGGCAGCCCCGCGGACCCGGTGATTCCGGATGCGCTTCCAGTTCTGCCGCTTCGGGACGCGGTGGTCTTTCCTCTGACGGCGGCTCCGATCGCCGTGGACGAGCCCCGCTCCGTTCGGCTCGTCGACGACGTCATGCGCGGCAACCGGCTGCTGGCCCTGGTGGCCCAGCGCGACGACAAGCCGGGGCAGCCGGCGAATCCCGAGGACCTGCACCGTGTTGGAACCGTGGGAGTGATCCATCAGCTCGCGCGGGTCCCGGATGGCAGCTTGCGCCTGATGGTCCAGGGCCTCGAGCGGGTCCGGGTGCTGGACTGGATCGGGACGGAGCCGTACCTGGTCGGGCGGGTCGAAGTGGACCGGGAGCCGACGGTGCAGGCGACGGAGCTGGACGCGCTGCGGCGCGCCGTCGTGGGAATCTTCCGCCGGCTCGTGGAGGCATCCCCCGAGCTGCCGCCCGAGCTGGCGGCCGCGGTGGAGAACGTCAGCGATCCCCGTCACGTCGCCTACTTCGTCGCCTCGATCGTTCCCCTCGCGAAGGTCGCACGGCAAGAGCTCCTCGAGCTCGACCCGGTCACGGCCAAGCTCCGGCGGCTGGTCGACCTGTTGCAGCGCGAGCTGGCCGTGCGCGAGCTGGGCCAGAAGATCACGAGCGACACCGAGGAGCGGCTCTCGAAGAAGCAGCGCGAGTTCTTCCTGCGCGAACAGCTTCGATCCATTCAACGGGAGCTGGGCGAAGACGAGGGCGGCGATGGTCAGGTCGCCGAGCTCCGCCGCCGAATCGAGGAGGCGGGTCTCCCCGACGAGGCCAAGCGTGAAGCGGAGCGCGAGCTCGCCCGGCTCGCCGGGCTGCCGCCGTCCTCGCCGGAGCACGGCATGGTCGTCACGTATCTCGAATGGATGGCGAGCCTGCCGTGGAGCAAGCGCGGCGGTGGCGTCATCGACATTCGCCGGGCCCGCGAGGTCCTCGACGAGGATCACTTCGATCTTGAGAAGATCAAGGACCGGATCCTCGAGTACCTGGCCGTCAAGAAGCTCCGCCAGGAGCGGGAAGAGCAGGGAGCACCCGCCGGGGTTCCGCGCGTGACCGGCGACAGTCCGGCGCGCGAGCCGATCCTCTGCTTCGTGGGCCCGCCGGGGGTGGGCAAGACCAGCCTTGGCCAGAGCATCGCTCGAGCCCTGGGCCGGCGCTTCGGCCGCATGTCCCTGGGCGGCGTCCGGGACGAGGCGGAGATCCGGGGTCATCGGCGGACGTACATCGGCGCGCTCCCGGGTCGAATCATTCAGGGGCTTCGGCGGGCCGAGACGCGCGACCCCGTCTTCATGCTCGACGAGATCGACAAGATCGGGGCGGACTGGCGCGGCGACCCGTCCTCGGCGCTGCTGGAGGTGCTCGACCCGGCGCAGAACAACACCTTCGTGGACAACTACCTCGGCGTGGCGTTCGATCTGTCGCAGGTGCTGTTCATCGCGACGGCCAACACGCTCGACACCATCCCCGGGCCTCTCCGCGATCGGATGGAGATCCTGATGCTGTCCGGATACACGGACGAGGAGAAGATCGGGATCGCGCGAGAGTATCTGGTTCCCAAGCAGCTCGCCGCGCATGGCCTCGCCGCAAGCGAGCTCTCGTTCGAGCCCGAGGCCATCCGCCAGATCGTCAGAGGCTACACCCGCGAGGCCGGCGTGCGGAACCTCGAGCGGGAGATCGCGGCGGTGGCGCGCAAGGTGGCCCGTCGGCTGGCCGAGGGCGAACGCGCCTCGATCCGGATCACCGACGACAACCTGGTCGAGTACCTCGGCCGCCCCCGGTTCTTCGACGAGGTGGCCGAGCGGACCACTCGACCGGGCGTGGCGACGGGCCTGGCGTGGACGCCGACGGGCGGCGACGTCCTGTTCGTCGAGGTCACGATGATGCCCAGCAGCGAGGAGCGGCTCGTCCTCACCGGCATGCTCGGCGACGTCATGCGGGAGAGCGCTCAGGCCGCCGTCTCCTACGTGTGGTCCAACGCCGAGGCGCTCGACATCGATCCCAAGCTGTTCGAGGGCAAGACCATCCACGTCCACGTGCCGGCCGGCGCCATCCCCAAGGACGGGCCGTCGGCAGGCGTGACCATCGTGACGGCGCTCGCCTCGCTCGCCACCCGGCGGCCGGTGCGGAGCGAGGTGGCCATGACGGGCGAGATAACGCTGCGCGGCAAGGTGCTGCCGGTCGGCGGCATCAAGGAGAAGGTGCTGGCGGCGCACCGGGCGGGCATCCGCTCGGTGATTCTTCCGAGACAGAACGAGCGCGACGTCGAGGACGTGCCGGAGGAGCTCCGCAAGCAGCTGCGCTTCGTCTTCGTCGACGACGCGGAAGAAGTCCTACGACATGCCCTCACCGAACCGATCGCGGCAGCACCACGGTAATCCGAGCGACCGACCCGTGCCGCTGCCCTACCGCATGCGTCAGGGGCGAGCCTCCGGAGGCTGAGACCGCGAGCGATGCAGGGACCGACGGAAACTGCGACCCTGGCCGGGGTGATGGAGGACCTGGCGCGCCGGGGGTTCACCGAGCATTTCACCGCGGCACCCGGAGGGCTCCACGCCGTGGAGAGCGGGAAGACGTTTCTCGCTGACCAGCTGACGATCGCCGAATATCACCGGTTCGAGGGTGCCTCGGACCCCGGCGACATGGCGATCGTCTACGCGATCGAAGCGCGGAGCGGCGTCCGCGGGACGCTGGCGGACGCGTTCGGCGTCTACGCGGATCCGCGCGTGGGCGCCGTCGTGAAGGACGTCGTGCTGCGGATGAACTCTCCGATCCGGTCCACCGCGCGCTGAGCCTCGGCGAGCATGCCGAGGAACCAGTGCCAGACGTGGATCATCTCGGGCCAGACGTCGAGCGTTGCCTCGACACCGGCGGCGCGCGCCCGCGCGGCGAGCTGCCGGGCATCGTCGAGCAGGACCTCGTCGCTCCCCACGTGGATGAGCAGCGGCGGCAGACCGCGCAGATCGGCGTGGAGAGGCGAGG
This sequence comes from Candidatus Rokuibacteriota bacterium, assembly GCA_003220435.1. Lineage (GTDB taxonomy): Bacteria > Methylomirabilota > Methylomirabilia > Rokubacteriales > CSP1-6 > AR31. The sequence continues at coordinate 35,733 of QHSL01000039.1, forward strand.
CGAGCGGTGTGCGGGGATCGGCGTCCGCGAGGTACCACGACGCCATGCGTGCGACGCTCTCGCGCGTCACGATCGGGTCGCTCGCGGCCTTCGTCTGATACGACTCGCCGCTGCACGTGAGATCGACCCAGGGTGAGATGCAGACACCGGCCGCCGGCAGCGTTGCACCGGCATCGCGGAGCGAGAGCAGCGTCGCCATCGTGAGCCCGCCGCCCGCCGAGTCACCGGCGACGACGATTCGCCCCGCCGTCCGGCCCTGTTCCAGCAGCCACCGATAGCCGGCGACAGCGTCTTCGACCGCGGCCGGGAACGGCTGCTCGGGCGCGCGCCGGTAGTCGATGAGGAGAGCTTGCGCGCCCGACGCCTTCGCGATCGCGGCGGCGAGATGCCGGTGAGACCTCGGGGACCCGATCGCATAGCCGCCGCCGTGGAGATAGAGCACGGTGGCGTCGGCCCGCGCGCCGGCCGGCCGCAGCCACTCCGCGGCCATCTCTTCGACCTTCACGGGCTCCACCGCGACGTCGGGCGGTACCTTGAAGAAGCGCTCCGCCTTGTCGTACTGATCCCGCTTGGCGTCGAGCGCATCGGGCGCCGGGTGCTTGGCGAGGTGTGCGCGGACGACCTGGATCGACATGATGGCTCCTTTCAGGCTCGGCCGCGCTCGGCGCCCGGGACCTGGTAACGCTTGAGCGCGTCGGGATCCACCGTGGCCCCGAGACCCGGCGCGTCGGTGAGCTGGATCGCGCCCGCGTCCAGTCGCAGCGGCTCGGTCACGACGTCACCCGCCATCTTGAGCGGGCCCACCGCCTCGCAGCCGTCGATGACCGCCGCGTGGGTCGCCGCCAGCGCCGCCTCGGCCAGCGTCGAGAGCGTCAGACCGAAGCCGTGGCCGATGACGACCCGGAGCCCGGCCGCGGCCGCGCATTCGATCATCGCCTGCGTGCGCACCAGGCCGCCCTGCGTCATCGCCTTCACCTTCATGAGGTCGGCAGCCTCGCGGCGGATGATCTCGATCAGCGACGCCGGCCCCGTCACGCTCTCGTCGGCCATCAGCGGGACGGCGATCCCGCGGCGAATCGCGGCGAGGCCGGCGATGTCGGCGCGCGGCACAGGCTGCTCGACGAGCGTGAGGCCGAACGACTCGAGTCGGCGGATGAACGGGACGGCCCGATCGAGCACGAGGCTCTCGTTGAAGTCGACCCGCAGCGCCATCCGGTCGCCGACCGCCGCGCGGACGGCCGCGACGCGCGCGACGCCCTCGTCGGTCGCGCCGGCGACCTTGATCTTCGCCGTGCTGAAGCCGCGGCGGAGCCACTCGCTCGCTTCGCGCGCGGCCTGCTCCGGCGCCACCGCGCCGATCCACGCGTTGAGCGTGACCACGTCCTTCACCCGGCCGCCCAGCAGCGAGTGCACGGGCACGCCGAGGGCCCGGCCCTTGAGATCCCAGAGCGCCATCTCCAGCGCCGCCTTCGCCTCGAAGGCGCCGCCCAGCGTCGCGTCCATCACGGCGAGCGCCTTGCGGACGTTGAGCGCATCCTGCCCGAGGATCGCCGGCGCGAGCCGCCTGACATCGTCGCGGATCTCGATCGTCGAGGCGAGCGAGTATCCGGGCGTGGGATCGACATTACCCCAGCCCTCGAGCCCGTCGGCTTCCGTCACGCGAACGAGGACGCTCTGCTGGACGCTGGTCGTGCCGTGGACGCCCTGCACCGGCGCGCGAAAGGGAACGTGGACGACGATGGGCTCGATCGCGACGATGCGCATCGGGCCCGAGCATATCTCCCGAGCGCGGGCGCGTCCAGAAGGACACGACGCGCCTGCTGGTCGTCGACGGTGGGTGCTGCCCGGCTCAGCGGGTCATTGACCGAAGAGCCGCTTGACGGCGCTGACCGCTCGTTCCGCGTGCTCGAGGGGGGACGACGAGCCTCCCCGGAGCTGCACGTGCACTTCCGCCGTCCGACCCTTGACCACGTGGACCAGACGGGTTTCGGCGGCATAGCGCGGGTGGCTGACCCGGACGCGATACGGACCCTCCTCGAGCGAGTAGCGGGCTTTGCCGAAGTAGTTCGGGATCACCGTCGTGATCAACGCGTTCTGCGGTGTCAGGATCTCGACCTTGGCATCGGTGATCGCCTTGTCCGTCTTCGCCTCCTGGATGATCGCCACGAGCTGCCCCGCGTTGGAAACCGGCGTAGGCGTCAAGAAGTTCGTGACCGCGAAGAGCGCCCCGGCGATCGACACGAGGCCCGCGCCGAAGCCGACGATCGTCTGAAGCCTGGAGAGAGACGAGGTGAAGCTTCCCGGTCGCAGGCCGAGGAAGACGCGCCCTCCCTCGGCCGCGCCGTGATCCGTAGGCGGGCCTCCGCTGTTAGTCGTCATGATTCGTGTGGTGAATATCGGCCACGTTTGCCCCGATGCAATCGATCAAGGAGCAAACGAAATGCCGAATGAGCTATCGACGATAGCGGGGGAAGAGGGCACGGTGCGGACGATGTGACACCGGCTATGACACTGTGTGCGGGCGTTTTGTCTTCGGGGCCTGCGAAGGCGGTCGTCCCCGGCCGCTTGACACGGATGCGTCGCATTGGAAGAATGCGGCGCCGGGTCAACGCTCATCGCGGGCCACTCGCGAGGGGAAACCATGAACATACGTATCTTCTTGAATCTGATGCTTGGCGGCTTTCTGGCAGTCGGCGGGGCCCCGGCCGCGCACGCCGCCGACAAGGACACGCTCGTCATTGCGCTCGACACCCTCGGCGCTCAAGTGATGGACCCGATCATGGACACGCGAGCTCCCCACGCGCACTATCACGCGCCGGTCTGGGATTCGCTGGTGGGGTTCGACCTCGAGAAGGGCGGCATCGGGCCGGGAGTGGCGGAACGCTGGGAGGTCGCGGCGGACGGCAAGAGCTGGACCTTTTATCTCCGCAAGAGCCTGCGATTCCACAACGGCGATCCGGTCACCGCGCGCGACGTGAAGTTCAGTCTCGAGCGGAAGATGTCGCCGGAATCCATCGCGTCCGGTGCAGCCGCCCTCCGTCGCGCCGTGGACCGGATCGAGGTCGTCGACGACCTCACGGTCCGCGTCCACACCAAGGGGGTTATCCCGTACTTCGCCGCGAGCCTCTCCCGGGCAGTCTTCATGGAAGGCTCGGTGATGCCGAAGAAGTACATCGAGACGGTCGGCGCCAAGGGGTTCCGCGAGAAGCCGATCGGCAGCGGGCCCTGGAAGTTCGTGCGGAGCGTCCCGGGGGACCGGATCGAGTACGAGGCGGTCGACTATCCGCACTGGCGGGGAACGCCGCAGTTCAAGCGACTCACGCTTCTGCTGGTGCCCGAGCAGAGCACCCGCCTGGCCATGGTTCGGACGGGCGAGGCCACGATCGGGAGCATCGGACCCGAGGCGATCAAAGAAGCCCGGGTGGGCGGGATGAAGATCGTCAGCGTCCCTGGCACGATGCAGGCGGTCTATCAGTTCTGGGGGCTTTACCGGCCCGAGGCCAAAGGGTCGCCCCTGGCCGACGTCCGGGTGCGTGAAGCGCTATCGCTCGCCATCGACCGGCAGCAGATCGTCGACCACGTCATGGGCAAGCAAGCGCAGTGGCCGATGCCGTTCGCGACCTTCCGCTACTCGAGCGACATGAGCATTCCCCGCTGGGACGATTGGGCGCGGACGGCGCTCCGCTATGACCCGGCGCGGGCGCGACAGCTCCTCGCCGAGGCGGGGCACGGCGGCGGCTTCAAGCTCACATTCTGGAACACCGCGCTGCCCGGCACGCCCTTCATGGTCCAGATCGGCGAGGCGGTCGCTGGCTTCTGGGAAAAGATCGGGGTCAAGGTCGAGGTCAAGACGACGGAGTGGGGCGCGTTCGATCCGATGACCCGCGGCGAGCAGAAGGCGCTCGTGGGAACGGCGTCGATGTACCGGACGGCCGGGCGGCCGGAGCCCGCGCCCCGCTACATCGGGAGCTTCAACTCGAAGGGCGTCCAGCACCTCCTGGGCGATCCTCAGAACTGCCCGGCCATCTGCCAGGACGCGGACCGCGCGTACGAGGCGGTGGTGTCCGAGCGAGACGACGCCAAGCGGGCCGCGGCCGCGAACCGGATGATCGAGCTGGTCGCCAAGAGCTGGATCGCGGTCCCGATCATCGAGGGAATGGGCTACTGGGCCGTGAATCCCAAGGGCGTGGGCTTCTTCAAGCCGATCCCCGGACGGCACGAGTTCGGCGACGTGACCGAGCGGATGCCGCGCCCGGAGCAGCGCCCCTGGCCGTGAGCAGCTGAGTGCAGCGCTACATCCTCCGGCGTCTCCTCCAGGGCGCGCTCCTCCTCTTCATCGTCGCCCTGGTGGTCTTCGCCCTCGCCCGCGTGAGCGGGAACCCGATCGACCTCCTCGTGCGCGAGGACGCTACCGCGGAGGATCGCGCGCATCTGCAGAAGGCGCTCGGGCTGGACCGGCCCATGCACGAGCAGCTGTACATCTTTCTGACCGGCGCGGTGCGGGGAGATCTCGGCCAGTCGATTCGATATCGTCGTTCGGCGGCGGAGGTGTTCTTCGAGCGCCTTCCGAACACGCTGAAGCTCTTGCCGCTGGCGATGGCGGGGGCGCTCGCCATCGCGATCCCGCTCGGCGTCCTGGCGGCGGTCTACCGGGGCACTCTCGTCGATCGTCTCGCCGGCGGCCTCGCCGTGCTCGGCATCGCCACTCCCCAGTTCTGGCTCGGCATTGTCCTCATCTACGTCTTCAGCATCCAGCTGGGCGTGCTCCCGTCGGCCCGGATGGGCGGCCCGAGCCACTACGTGCTCCCGGCGGTGACGCTCGGCGTGTTCTTGCTGGCGGGCATGATGCGCCTCGTCCGCTCGAGCCTCCTCGAGGTGATGGGCAGCGAGTTCGTCAAGCTCGCGCGGCTCAAGGGGCTGTCCCAGACGATCGTGATCTGGAAGCACTGCCTGCGGAACGCGCTGATCCCCGTGGTCACGCTGTTCGGCGTCTACTTCGCGCTGCTGGTGACGGGCGCGATCGTGACGGAGACCGTCTTCGCGTGGCCGGGCGTCGGCCGCCTGACCTACGAGGCGGTGATCTTCCGGGACTATCCGCTCCTCCAGGCGGTCATCTTGTTGAAGGCCGTCATCGTGCTCTCCGTCAACCTCGTCGTGGACATCCTGTACGCCTACCTCGATCCCCGGGTCAGGTACGCCTGACGATGTCCACGGAGGCCTCCTCGCGCGGCGACCTGGCGCGGCTGCCGTGGATTTCGTTCTCCATCATCGTGGTCCTGGTGGTCGCCGCGGTCTTCGCGCCGCTCCTGGCCCCGCACTCGCCGACCGAGCAGTCGCTGCCCGACAAGCTGCGTCCGCCCGCGTGGCAGGAGGGCGGGAGCATGAAGCACCTCCTCGGGACGGACGTCCTCGGGCGGGACGTGTTGAGCCGCCTCGTCTACGGCGCCCGCGTCAGCCTGACGGTGGCGGCCGTCGCGCTCATCGCGGGCGGAGGCGTGGGGCTGGCGCTCGGCATCCTGGCCGGCTATACGGGTGGCCGCGTCGACAACTTCATCATGCGAGTGGTCGACGCCACGCTGACGTTTCCGACGATCCTCATCGCGCTGCTCCTGGCGGTGAGCCTGGGGCAGGGTCTCGGGACGATCGCCATCGCGATCACCGTGATCATCTGGGCCCGCTTCGCCCGGATCGTGCGGGGCGAAGTGCTCAGCGTCAAGACGCGCGACTTCGTCGCGCTGGCCCGGGTCCACGGCTGCTCGCACCTCCGCATCATGGCCGTCCACATCGTGCCGAACGTCCTGAACACGTTCATGGTGCTCCTGACCCTCCACATCGGCTTCGTCGTCATCGTGGAGGCGACCTTGTCCTTCCTCGGGGCCGGCATCCCACCGCCGACGCCCTCGTGGGGACAGATGGTGTCGGACGGTCGTAGCCACATCGCGAGCGCCTGGTGGCTCTCGGTGGTGCCGGGCGGCGCCATCATGCTGGTCGTGCTGGTCTTCAACCTGTTCGGCGACTGGCTCCGCGACTGGCTGGACCCGCGCCTGCGCCAGGTCTGAGCGCTCAGGGCTTCGTGGCGTCTCCGGGGCGAGTCGTGCTCGAAGTGAGAGACCTCCACGCGTATCTCTACACGCGCTGGGGGGTCGTGCGGGCGGTGGACGGCGTGAGCTTCGCCCTCCGCGAGGGCGAGACGCTCGGTCTGGTGGGCGAATCCGGGTGCGGGAAGACGATGACCGCACTGTCGGTTCTTCGACTCATGCCGGAGCCGGCCGGGCGGATCGTCCAGGGGCAGGTGCTGCTCGAGGGCGAGGACCTCGTGACGAAGAGCGAGTCCGAAATGCGGCGCGTCCGCGGGCGGCGCATCTCGATGATCCTCCAGGACCCTCAGACGTCCCTGAACCCGGTGTTCACCGTCGGCAGCCAGATCGTCGAAGCGCTCAGGATGCGCTACGCCGACGGCGTCGACGCCCTCCGGCGCCTGGCCGAGGAGGCCCTGCGCCGCGTGAAGGTCGCGGCGCCGGCGGAGCGACTGCGAGCCTTCCCGCATCAGATGAGCGGCGGCATGAAGCAGCGGGTCGTGGGCGCCATTGCCGTCGCCGGCGAACCGCGGGTGCTCATCGCCGACGAGCCCACCACGGCCCTCGACGTGACGATCCAGCTCCAGTACCTGGTCCTCCTCAAGGAGATCCAGGCGCGGACGCGACTGGCCATGCTCTTCATCACCCACGATTTCGGGATTGTCGCGCGCATGTGCGACCGCGTGGCCGTGATGTACGCCGGGCGGATCGTGGAGACCGGCCCTACCCGCGCGCTCTTTCGCGCTCCGCGGCACCCCTACACCGCGGCCCTGATGGCCTCGGTGCCCCGGATGGAGGCGAGCGTCGAGCGGCTGCCCTCCATCGAGGGCCAACCGCCCCTTCTTCACCACATGCCCGTCGGCTGCCGCTTCGCGCCGCGGTGCAGCTACGTGGACGACCGCTGCCGCCGCGAGTACCCCCCCGTCGTGCCCATCGGGCCCGCGCACGAGGCCTCGTGCTGGAGAGTCGAGCCATCGCCGCCGAGCCGCTGATTCGCGTCGAGAACGTCTCGAAGCACTTCCCGGTCACCCGCGGGCTGCTCGTCATGCGGACCACGGGCCAGGTGAAGGCCGTCGACGGGATCAGCTTCACGATCGGCCGCCAGGAGACGCTGGGGCTGGTGGGCGAGTCCGGATGCGGCAAGACGACGACCTCGCGGCTCCTGCTGCGGCTCGAGCGTCCCTCCGCAGGGCGGGTGCTCCTCGACGGACGCGATGTCCACGCGCTCACGGGCGCCGCCCTCCGCGAGTACCACACCCGGGTCCAGGCCGTGTTCCAGGATCCCTGGTCCTCCCTGAACCCCCGGCTCCGGATCAGGGATACGATCGCCGAAGCGCTCGTCGTGAACCGACGTGTCTCGAAGGCCGGCAGGCTGGAGCGCGTCGAAGAGGTTCTGCACCAGGTCGGCCTCCCGCTGGGCGCGGGCGGTCGCTACCCGCACGAATTCAGCGGCGGTCAGCGACAGCGGATCGCGCTCGCGAGCGCGCTTGCCTCGTATCCGGAGCTGATCGTCCTCGACGAGCCGGTCTCGGCCCTCGACGTGTCGATCCGGGCCCAGATCATGAACCTCCTGAAGGACCTCCAAGCGCGGCAGAAGCTCAGCTATCTCCTCGTCGCCCACAACCTGGCCACCGTGCGGTACATCGCTCATCGCACCGCCGTCATGTACCTCGGGCGGATCGTGGAGCACGCGGACACCGAGTCCGTGTACCGGAATCCGCTCCATCCCTACACGAAGGCGCTATTCGCGGCTGCTCTGCCCGCCGACCCGGATGCCCCGCGGGACGACCTGATCCTCAGCGGCGAGGTGCCGTCGCCGATCGATCCACCCTCGGGGTGTCACTTCCATCCGCGCTGTCCGTTTGCCCTAGAGCAGTGCTCTCGGGTCGATCCCGTCCTCAGGGCGATCACGTCCGATCACGCCGTCGCCTGTCATCTGTACTGATCGGGTCCCGATCTCCTTGCCACGGTAGCTCTCAGGAACTCTCCGATGAGCCCTGCCAGCGTCCCGACTTCGAACGGCTTTGGGATGAAGCCAATACAGCCAGCCTCGAGGAGCTTGTTCGCGTCTTCGGCCGTGCTCGATGTAAGTGCCACCACGGGAATGCGGCGGGTCGCCTCATCGGCCTTCAGACGCTCGGCCACCGCCACGCCATTCATCTCCGGCATGTGATAGTCCACCAGGATCAGGTCAGGGCGCTCGGTGCGAGCCAGATGCAGCCCTCGCGCGCCGCCGAGACCCGCGAACGCCTGATAGCCGGCCGCCTTGAGGAGATCGGTGATGGCCTCGAGGATCGGGGCGTCGTCGTCGATGATCAGGATCTTGAACGGCTCGGCCATAGCTTCGTCCGGTTAAGACGACGACTCGGCGACGATCGTCTGGAGAATGGTGATCCCTTCCTCTCGGAGGCCTCGGCGCTGAGAGACCCGCAATGGCGCCGGGAAGAGCGTTGTGCATCCAGTGTAAGACACTCGGCGGTCCAGCCAGAAACGACTACGTCGGCGCAGCACCGCGCGCGTATCTGGGAGGGAGGTTGCGGCCGTCGCCGCAGTTTGTTAGCCTCCGCCCGTCGCTTGCGCCAGGGTGTCCCTGAGGGCCCACGGAAGGCGGTACGAATCAACCCGCAACTGCCACTGGCGATGAGCCGGGAAGGCGCGGGCCGTAGGGCGATCCGGACGCCAGGAGACTTGCCCGGGCGCGCCCCTAATCGGTTCTCGCGGGAGGACCTGGGCATGCTGTCGTGACATCGCCTCGTCTGCTGGTCGTCGGTGGCGTGGCGAGCGGCGTGGGGAAGACGACGGTCACGCTAGGCCTGCTCGAGGCGTTTCGCCGGCGCGGGCTCACCGTCCAGGCCTTCAAGGTCGGCCCCGACTTCATCGACCCCGGGTTTCACGCGATCGTCACCGGTCGCGGGTCCTACAACCTCGACGGCTGGATGTGCGGGCGTGAACACGCCCTCGCCACCGTGAATCGGCGGGCCGGCGACGCCGACCTGGCGCTCGTCGAGGGTGTCATGGGCTGTTTCGACGGGCTCGACGGCACCAGCGAGGAGGGCTCGACCGCCGAGATGGCGAAGTGGCTGGACGCCCCCCTCGTCCTGGTGCTCGACGCCCGAGCTCAGGCGCGCAGCGCGGCCGCGATCGTGCTCGGTTTCGAGCAGTTCGATCCCGCGCTGAACCTGGCGGCGGTGATCGCGAACTGGGTCGGCGGCGAGACGCACGCGCGCTGGGTTCGCGAGGCGGTCGCAGCGCGTTGCCGAGCGCATGTCGTGGGCGGGATTCCGCATGACGAGGGCGTGGCGCTGGCCGAGCGACACCTTGGCCTCGTGACCGCCGGCGAGGGCGGGCTGACAGTCGAGAAGCGGCAACGACTGGCCGAGCTCGTCGAGCGGTCGGTCGACCTCGATGGTCTGCTGAAGCTCGCAGCGCCGTTGCCCACGTCCGGCACCGCCGGGCCCACCGCCGTGCCCCGTTCGCCGCGAGCCCGGATCGGCATCGCCCATGACACCGCGTTCTGCTTCTACTACCGAGACAACCTCGCGTTACTCGAGGCCGCGGGCGCCGAGCTCGTCTACTGGAGCCCGCTGGGTGACTCCGCCCTGCCAGCGGTCGACGGTCTCTACTTCGGCGGCGGCTATCCGGAGCTCCATGGAGCAGCGCTCGGCGCGAACCAAGCCATCCTCGGCGCGGTGCGGTCGTTCGCTGCCGCAGGCCGGCCGATCTACGCCGAGTGCGGCGGTCTCATGTACTTGGCCGACGCGATCGAGGATCTCGACGGCGCGACGCACGCGATGGTCGGGCTGCTGCCCGCGACCGTACGCATGCGCCCCCGCCGCCTCTCGCTGGGCTACACGGAGGTCACGCTGCAGGGGGACTCGCCGCTCGGCGCCGTGGGAAGCGTCGCCCGTGGCCACGAGTTCCACTACTCCTCGCTCGATCCCGTGCCCTCGTCCATCCCACGCGTTTACCGACTGCGACGTCGGCGCGGCGAGGAGCGCGTCGAAGGTTACCGCATCGGAAGTGCGCTGCTGAGCTACGTGCACCTGCACTTCGCGTCGAATCCTGATCTTGCGCGCCACTTCGTGGCGGCCTGCGCCGGCGGGCGACGGGTACCAGGTCGCGGGCCCTCATCCTAGCTCGCGGGATGGTAACGAAGAAACGCAGGCCTCAAAGGCGCGTGACACGGACGCGTCGAGGGCTACGGGCCGAAAGTCACTTCCAAGCGTACGGTTGGAAACCCGACAGAGAGCTCGGTCGGCTGGACGAGGCTGAGCGTGCTGAGGTCATCACCGAGATAAAACGCCGCGTGCTTGCGGTCGCTCCTCACGCGTCTGGCGTGGGTGTCGATCGCGAACGGCATCCGGAACGTCCCCTTGAACGGCAGCACGACTGGCTGGGGGAGCGGGCCGAGCATCCCGGTGGCCGGGTCGGCCATCCGCGTGATCGTGAAGCTGCCCGCGAGTGAGCCGAGCGGCACGTGGTGGAGGACGGCCAGCGACAGATCGACGTTGCCGCTGAACGTCCCGCTGATGACCGGCAGATCCGGCACGTGAACCGAACTGTTGCCTGGCGCGTTGATGACGACGTCGAAGGTGCCGCTCACAGGACCCAAACCGGCCACGGTCGACACCGAATCCGTCCCAGTGGCGATGACGGTGCAGCTCTCGAGACGAGGGACCGAGATCAGGAGTTCCGACGGGCACAGGGGCGTCCCGACTTCCGCAAATCCCTGGAGCGGCGAGGTGGCGTTTCGCCGGATTACGCCGGCAGAACTGGGATCGGGGTCGAATGTGACCCGCTCGCTGATCTCGTACAGCGTGACGCCTGTCCCGCCAAGAGAGTCGGCCTGCATCTCGCGATCGCCGGCATGACTCGCGTCAGCGAGCACAAGCAGCAACACCGCGAGCCCCGCGACTGTCCAGAAATGCTTCACCATGTCCGGTTCCCCTTTGGAGGAGGGATTCGTGGCAGCCCAAGCTCCCCCGGACAACCAATCTGCAGGCGTCGTACCAGCGCTCGAGTATTCGGAAGACCCAGTGAAAACGGGCGGTTGGCTCTATGACCCGAAGCGCTCAGGCGATCAGCGACCAGTTTTTCGCCGGACGTATACTATTCACCTGATCATGCTTGGTCGTTCATCCAGAACTCCGTGGGATGGGTCGAGTCGTAGGGAGAACTTTGCAGAGGAGTTTCAGTAATGTTTGGGCTTGGGACGCAGGAACTGCTCGTGATCCTGGTCATCGTGTTGGTCCTGTTCGGCGCGAACCGACTCCCGCAACTCGCTCGATCGCTGGGGTCGAGTCTCAAGGAGTTCAAGAAAGGCATCGATGAGGCCCAGGCGAAGGAGACCAGCGTTAGCCCGCCGAGTGCTGATCGCGGGGCTGCGACGGCCAGCGAGCGAAGCTGCGGGCAGTGCAAGAACCCACTCGCCGCCGACTGGACCCACTGCCCTCGGTGCGGGACAGCGGTGACCCAAGGGCCGAGCACGAGGATTGGCCAGGGCACCTGATGACGCCCCGAGGAGACGGGAGCAGCCGCCACGGCGGCCGCTGCGACCGGATGCGCCTCGATCGCAGCGGCCAGAAGCTTCAACGTGCGCCTACACCATTTGGATGCCGTGGTTCTTCAGCGGGATCGTGCGGAGGCGCTTGCCGGTCGCGGCGAAGAACGCGTTGAGGACTGCCGGCGCGGCCACGCAGATCGTCGGCTCGCCGACCCCGCCCCAGGACCCGCCGGACGGCATGATGATCGACTCGACCTTCGGCATCTGCGCGATCTTCATCGAGTCGTAGGTGTTGAAGTTCGTCTGCTCCATGCGGCCGTCCTTGACCGTGCACTCCTGCAAGAAGAGCCCGGACAGGCCGTAGACGAACGAGCCGGCGATCTGCCGCTCGATCTGTGCCGGGTTGACGGCGTAGCCGGGGTCCGTTGCGGCGACGATGCGATGGATCTTCACCTTGTTCCCGCCGGTGACAGAGACCTCCGCGCACGCCGCCACGTAGCTGTTGAACGACATCATCTGCGCCAAGCCGCGATGCACGCCCTGGGGCGCCGGCTTGCCCCAGCCCGCCCGGTCGGCCACCGCGTTGAGCACCGCGAGGTGCTTGGGATGCTTGCTCATCAGCTTGCGCCGGAACTCGAGCGGATCCTGGCCGGCCGCGTGGGCGAGCTCGTCCATGAAGCACTCGAGGAAGATCGCGTTCTGGTTGATGTTCACGCCGCGCCAGAACCCGGGCGGGACGTGTGTGTTGCGCATCGCATGGTCGATGAGCAAGTTGGGAATGGTGTATCCGATCGAGAAGTCCCCACTCGGGTTGAGCCCCTGGAACACCAGCGGGTCCTTTCCGTCCTGCAGGGCTGCTGGCCGCACGTTGGCAAGGATCGATTGCCCGGAAAGGCGCATGTGCAGGCCGGTGAGGTTGTTGCTAGCATCCAGCGCGCCGACCAGCTTGCACTGCATGACCGGGTGATAGCGGCCGTGCAGCATGTCCTCCTCGCGCGACCACAGGAGCTTCACCGGCGTGCTCGGGATCTGCTTGGCGATCAGGACAGCCTGGGTCACGTAGTCTTGATAGGCCACGCGTCGTCCGAACCCGCCGCCAATAGGCAGCTTGTAGACCTCGCACTTTTCGGCCGGGAGGCCGGACGCGGCGAGAGTGGCCGCAAACGCGGCCTCGCCGTTCTGCGTCGGGCCCCAGACCTCGCAGCGATCCGGGGTGTAACGCGCGGTGGCGTTCATCGGCTCCATCGGCGCGTGGTTCTGGAACGGGTAGGCGTACACCGCCTCGATCTTCTTCACCGCGCGCGCGAGGGCCCCCTTCGCGTCCCCGTTCTGGTTGCCGACGAAGGCCTGGTCGGCATCGAGACCTTCCTTCAGCATCTCGGCGATCGTGACGCTCGACACCTTGGCGTCCGGGCCTTCGTCCCAGACGATGGGCAGCGCGTCGAGCGCTGTCTTGGCCTGCCACCAAGTCTCGGCCACCACGGCGACGGCGGAATCGCCGACCGGCACCACATGGCGGACGCCCGCCATGCCCTTGACCTTGGCGGCCTCGAAGCTCTTCACCTTGCCGCCGAACACCGGGCAGTCCTTGATCGCGGCATTGAGCATCCCGGGGAGCTTCAGGTCCGTCCCGTACACCATGGCGCCGTTCAGCTTGTCCATCGTGTCCAGGCGCTTCACCGGTTTGCCGATGAGCTTCCAGTCCTTTGGGTCCTTGAGGGTCACCTTGGCGGGCGGCGTGAGCTTGGCGGCAGCTTCCGCCACCTTGCCGTACGTGGTCTTGCGGCCGGAGGGCTGGTGCGTGATCACGCTGTTGGCAGCGCTGCACTCGGCGGCTGGCACCTTCCAAGCGTCGGCCGCGGCCTGGATCAGCATCGTCCGCGCGGCGGCGCCGCCCTCGCGAACGTATTGATGCGAGTCGCGGATGCCACGGCTGCCCCCGGTGGAGAAGTCACCCCACACGCGCTTGCGCTTGACGCTTTGGCCTGGCGTCGGATATTCGGTCGTCACCTTCGTCCAGTCGGCCTCCAGCTCCTCGGCGACCATCTGCGCCAGACCGGTGAGCGTGCCCTGCCCCATCTCGGAGCGCGCGACCCGGACCACGACCGTGTCGTCCGGGCGGATGACCACCCACGCGTTGATCTCGGGCGAGCCGTCCTG
>QHSL01000077.1 GCA_003220435.1 Candidatus Rokuibacteriota bacterium
ACTCGCCCACGATCCCGAGCGTCCCGCCCTGGTCGAGGACCAGCGAGACGTCGTCCACCGCACGCGTGACGCGCGTGCCGCGCGCGCTCACGTAGTGCGTGGAGAGATGCCGAAGCTCGAGGAGCGGGCCGGTCACAACTGACGGAGCTGTGGGTCGAGCTTTACCCGGAGCCAGTCGCCAAGAAGGTTTGCGGACAGGACCATCAGCCCGATGCAGGAGCCCGGCAGCACGGTCAGCCACCAGTAGCCGGCCATCATGCCCTTCTTGCCGTCGGCCAGCATCAGCCCCCACGCCGGCTGGGGCGGCGGCACCCCGACGCCCAGGAACGACAGCGTGGCCTCGGCGATGATCACCACGCCGAGCTGCAGCGTGCCCAGCACGATGGCGGTGTTGACCACGTTCGGCAGGATGTGCCGACGCATGATCGTCCACTTCGAGCAGCCGGCGACGACCGCCAGACGCACGAAGTCCCGCTCGCGGATGGAGAGCACCTCGCCACGGATGATCCGCGCATAGCGCGTCCAGAAGACGGCCGCGAGGATGATGATGATGTTCGAAACGCTCGGCCCCACGATGGCGGCCAGGAAGATCGCGAAGACGAGGACGGGCAAGGCGAGCCACGCGTCGGTGATGCGCATGATCACCTGATCCACCCAGCGGCCGAGATAGCCGGAGATGATGCCCAGGGTCGTGCCGAGGACCCCCGCGAAGATCACCGCGGTGAAGCCCACGATGATCGAGACGCGAGCGCCGAAGATGAGCCGCGACAGGACGTCACGCCCGAGGTGGTCGGTTCCCAGAAGGTGGTCCGCGGTGCCGCCCGCCTGCCACGCCGGCGGTCGGAACCGGTCGCCCAGCACGCCGACCTCCGGATTGTGGGGCGCGATGACATTGGCGAAGATCGCGACCAGCACCACCGTGAGGATGATCAGAACGGGGATGTGCGGGAATCCTTCGGTGCGGAAGGCGGCGAGCCGCCCGGCGAGGCTCAGGGTCGCCGCCACGGGCCGGCTGTGCGCAACGCTGCCGTTCATAGGGTCTCCTCGGACAGATTCGCGCTAGCGTTCAAATCTGATCCTCGGGTCGATGAAAGCATAGAGGATGTCGACCAGGAGATTGGTGACCACGATCATGGTGCCGGCCATCAGAATGTTCGCCTGGACGACCGGGAAGTCGCGGAAGGAGATGCCTTCGTAGAGCAGCCGGCCGACCCCCGGCCAGGCGAAGACGGTTTCCACGACGATCGCCGTGTTGACCATGATGACGAGATTTATCCCAGCCAGCGTGATCACCGGAATCAGCGCGTTCTTGAACGCGTGCTTGCCGATGACGAGCGCTTCCGGCAGCCCCTTGAGCCTCGCGAGCTTCACGTATTCCGATCCCAGCACCTCGAGCATCGACGAGCGCGTGAGACGCATGTTGTAGGCGGCGAATACCCAGCCGAGCGCGATCGACGGCATCACCAGGTGGAGCATCGTTCCGGAGCCCGACGACGGGAGCCAGCCGAGGTAGACCGAGAAGAAGAGAATCATGATCAGCCCGACCCAGAACGAGGGCATCGAGAGCCCGAGCAGCGCGAACATCTTCCCGGCGCTGTCCCACCATTTGTTCACGCGCACCGCGGCGATGATCCCCGTTGGGATGCCGAGGAGCAGCGAGAACGCCATCGCCGCGGCGGCCAGCAGGAGCGACGCCGGCAGCCGCGACATATAGAGCTCGAAGACGTCCGTGCGGTAGTAGAACGACTGGCCG
This sequence comes from Candidatus Rokuibacteriota bacterium, assembly GCA_003220435.1. Taxonomy (GTDB): domain Bacteria; phylum Methylomirabilota; class Methylomirabilia; order Rokubacteriales; family CSP1-6; genus AR31. The sequence goes on from QHSL01000077.1 coordinate 1,754, forward strand.
AAATCACCCCGGAGGGCGTGCGTGATGAAGCTCCAGTACTGGACCCAGAGCGGCCGATCGAGACCGAACTGCGTGCGGATCGCGTCGAGGTCCGCCTTGCTCGCACCCGGCTCCGCCAGCAGCACCGCGGGGTCGCCGGTGATGCGAATGAGCAGGAAGATCGTCAGCGAGAGAAGAAAGAGCGAGAGCAGGGCGAGTCCGATCCGCTTGAGTACGAACCGCTTCATTGCGTCTTGTCCCTCACGTCCACTCCGGGGAGGTGTGACCGCCCGAAAAGTTAAAGGATTATGACTGATTTTACTTCGCTGTCAATGGCCAGACGCGTCATCCCAGGCTCTTGAGACCGCCGCCCGCCCGAGGGAATATCGGACGTGGATGGCGATCGGCTACGGCCTGGTCCGGACGCTCGCGCGGTGGGTCCTGGAGGTGTTCTACCGGCGCATCGAGATCGTCGGAATCGAGCACCTTCCGGAAAGCGGCCCGCTGATCGTCGCGGCCAATCATCAGAACGCGCTGGTGGACCCCATGCTGCTCCTGGCCCTGGTGCCGCGGTCGATGGTCCCGGTCGCCAAAGCACCGCTGTTCCGCCATCCTGTCATCGGCCCATTCCTCCGGATGGTGGGAGCGTTGCCCGTCCTGCGACGCCAGGAGGGCAATGTCGACCCCGCCCGCAACCGGGAGACGTTCGCGGCCGCGTCCGCCCACCTCGGCGCCGGCGGCGCGGTGCTCATCTTCCCCGAGGGCACGAGCCAGCCCGAGCCGACGCTGATGCCGCTCCGCTCTGGCGCGGCCCGGATGCTGCTCGAAGCCGAAGCAGCGACCGACAGCACGCTCGGCATCGCTCTCGTCCCCATTGGGCTCGTCTATCACGAGCCGGGAACGTTTCGTGCCGGGCGTGCGTTACTCTCGGTCGGCGTGCCGGTCCCCACGGGAGACTGTCTCGCGCTCTACCGAAACGAGCCCGACGGCGCGGCCCATCGGCTGACCGATCGTCTCTCGGCGGCCCTCCGGCGTCAGATCGTCGAGGCCGACGACCGTGAGACCCTCCGCCTACTTCGCGCGCTCGAGTCGATCGCCCACGCCGGCGCGTCGCCGGACGCCCGCGCCGCCACGGCCCGCACGGCGTGGATGCAGGGCGCCATGCGAGCCTATCGACATTTTCGCGAGTACGAGCCGGCGAGAGTTGCGAGCTTCCGCGCCGGGGTCGAGCGCTATCTCTCCGACCTCGAGCGCGCCGGGCTCTCGGACCGGGGCCTGACCCAGCCGTACTCGGCCGGCGACGTCGCGCGCTACGCCCTGCGCGCGGCGACGTCGCTCGTGCTGGCGTTGCCGCTGGCCGCCTGGGGGATGGCCAGTCACCTGCTTCCGTACACGCTGACGGCGCTGACCCTGCGTCGGGTCAAGCCGGAGCCCGACGAGGAAGCGACGTACAAGATCATCGGCTCGGTCGTGATATACCCGCTCTGCTGGCTCCTCGAGGGATGGCTGGCCGGGAAGCTGGGGCGGGGACCGCTGCTGGCGCTCTTCGCCTTCCTGCTGGTACCGACGGGATTCTTCACCATCGCGTGGCGCGACCGTCTCGAGCGAGTCGGTCGCGACGCGCGCGGCTTCTTCCGTCTGCTGGTGGAGCGTGATCTCCGGCGGCGGCTCGGCGCGCGTCGCCAGGCGCTGCTCGACGAGCTCGACGCGCTCGCGCGCCTCGTGCCCGACGCGGTGCGCGCGGCGCCGCCCGACGAGCGCGCGTGAGCCGGGCCGGCGCTAGCTCACCAGGCTCTGCAGCTCGGGGATGACCCAGAGCGGCTTGCGGCCGGCGGCGACGCGCTGGATGTTGTCGAACGCGTTCCGGAACGCCTTGGACCAGTTCTCCCACGTCGGCCCGGCCGAGTGGGGCGTGATCGTGATGTTCTCGAGCGCGAACAGCGGATGGTTCGCCGCCGGCGGCTCCTCCACCATGACGTCGAGGCCGGCCGCGGCGATCTGGCCGGACGCCAGCGCGACCTGCAGCGCGCGCTCGTCCACCACCGGACCGCGACAGGTGTTGATCAGGATCGCGCTCCGCTTCATCATCTCGAACTCGCGCGTGCTCATCATGTTGCGGGTCGCGTCGCTGAGCGGCACGTGCAGCGTGACCACGTCGGACGTGCGCAGGAGCTCCGGGAAGAGCGCGAAGCGGACACCGAGCGCGTCCTCGGCGTCCTCGGTGAGTCGGATGACGTCGTAGTACTGCACGTGCATGTCGAACGCCTGGGCCCGCCGCGCGACTTTCTTGCCGATGGTCCCGAGGCCGACGATGCCGAGCGTCTTTCCGGCCAGCTCGTAGACACGCGTCTGGGCGAAGTCCCCGACCCGCCACTTGCCGGCGATCACGTTGTTGTGATGCCACGCGAGCTTCTTGTAGACGGCCAGGATCAGCATCAGCGTGTGCTCGGCCACCGCGACCGAGTTCGAGCCGCCGTTGTTGGCGACCGGCACCCGCGCCTGGCGCGCCGCCTCGATGTCGAGCCGATCGTAGCCGGCGCTGATCAGCTGGATCAGCTTGAGCTTCGGCGACCCGCGATAGAAGTCCGGCCCCATGTTCGAGCGCGTGAACCCGGTAAAGTACTCAGCGTCCTTCATGGCCGCGTCGAATTCGGGCGTGCCCTGGTCGACGACCTGAAGCTCGAACTCCGCCGGCAGGAGCGAGCGGGCGATCTCGACGAGCGGCGCGGGAAGCTTCGGGGAGAGCACGACCTTGATCGCCATACGATGGTCTCCTTTACCTGAGCTTGCGGAAGTCCTCGGGGAAGTTCGAGGTGAACGAGTAGGACTTGACGGTGCCGTTGGCGTTGAAGCGCACGGTGAAGTCCTTGGTGCTCATGGTCGAGCCGCTGGGCTGAGCGTAGAACCAGCGCCACGTCAGGTCCCCGCTGTCGATCCCGATCTGGTAAGGCTCCCCGAAGAGCTGCAGCAGTGCGGTCTTGTCGGTGGTGTTGGCCTTGATCTGCGCCGCATCGGGTGACGGGAACTCTCGGCCGACGCGGAGGCCGGCGCAGGACGAGGTGGCGAGCGCGACGACCAGGAGCCCGAGCAGCCAGCCGCGGCTCATATGCCCTCCGGAGTCACGCCAGCGCGACGACGCCCGCACCGGCGAGGCGCTCGATCTCGGTCGCCGGTAGCCCGAGCTCGCCGAGGATCTCGGCGGTGTGCTGGCCGAGCAGCGGCGCCGGGCGCCGGATCGTCCCCGGCGTCACAGAGGCCCTGACCGGGAACCCGAGCATCCGCGCCGATCCGTAGCCGGGCTGCTCGACGGTGGCCACGAGCCCGAGGTGTTTCACCTGCGGGTCCTCGAAGACCTCGTCGAACTCGTAGATGGGCCCGGCGGCGACCTGTGCCCGCTCGAACCGCGCGACCCACTCGGCAGTCGTCCCCGCGGCGCAGTATGGGCCCGCGATCACGCGCGAGAGGTCGAGCACGCGGATGCCGTCGAGCATGGTCGGCTGCTCAGCCACGGTCGAGGAAGCCTTCCGTCATCGCGTTGACCTCCGGAATGCCGGTGCGCGCGATGGCGTTGATCCGCGCTTTGACCTCGGCCAGTGCCTTGAACGGCTTGGCGGCGAGGGAGTCGGCGTAGGCACGGACCTCCTTGGCGAGCGACGCGCCGGGGACGACGCGGTGAACGAGGCCCCACGCCTGGGCCTCTGCCGCCGAGTACCGGCGGCACTCCATGATGATCTCCTTGGCGCGCGCCGGGCCGACGAGCCGCACGAAGCGCGTCGTCGACGCGATCCCGAGCGGCACGCCCAGGTCCACTTCCGGAATCCAGAGCTGCGCCTCCGCCGCGGCCCACCGGAAGTCGCACGCGAGCGTGAGACCCCAGCCGCCGCCGACGGCGTGGCCGTTGATCATCGCGATCGTCGCCTGCTCGAGGTTCTCCAGCAGGGTGTTGGCGCGCTCGAAGAGCCGCCGGAACTGGCTCTTGCGCTGGCCGAAGACCGCGCGCCGCTCGGCTTCCGACATCGAGGACTTGAGCCCGGCGTCGGCGCCGGCCGAGAACACCGGCGGCGCGCCGGTGACGACGACCACGCGCGTGGCGCTGTCGTCGCGCAGCTCGACGAACGCGGCCGCCAGCTCGGACAGCATGGGGTCGCTGAGGGAATTCCGACGGTCCGGACGGTTCAGCGTGACGGTCGCAATCACACCGTCGCGCGTCAGCGTGACGTTGTCGCCCATGCGCGCGGACGGTATCACAGGGCGCGCGCCGCGCGCAATTGGACGGGCCGCGCGCCGGCGGTGGACGAGCGCCTAGACGAACAGCCCGAGGGAGGGCTGGGTGGACTTGAAGCCCGGGAAAAGAGACGCGGTCGGCGCGCCGAGGTGGCGGGCGGCAACTTCGGCGAAGAGCGTACGGAAATCCGTCGTCACCGCCAGGTCGCGCCCCTCGAACAGCTGGTGACGTCCGAGCCCCGGCCAGCGTCCGTAGACGCGGCCGCCGCGGACGGCGCCGCCGAGGACGAGCATCGCCGTGGCGTGGCCGTGGTCGGTGCCGCGGTTGCCGTTCTCGGCGACGGTGCGGCCGAACTCCGACATGGTGAGCACGCAGACGTCCGCCATCCGGTCGCCGAGGTCGCGCGAGAAGGCGGCCAGCGTTCGCCCGAAGTCGCGCAGACGGAAAGCGAGCTGGCCCTCCTCGGCGCCCTGGCCGACGTGGGTGTCCCAGCCCTGCATGTCGGCGAAGGCGATCTCGAGGCCGATGTCGGCCTGGATGAGCTGCGCGATCTGGCGCATCGCGTCGCCGAACTGGCCCCGCGGATAATCGGCGCCGTTGGCCGGCGCAAGGCGCGAGGCGTTCGCGCTTCTCAACATTTTCACGGCCTCGAACGTCTCCCGCCCAGTCCCGTGGAGGAGGTCGTGCACGCCCTGGTCGTAGAGCGCCTCGAACCCGCGCCCGGCGCTCGCGTCGGCGCCGCGGACGTCGAAGCGGTCGATCGATTGAATCGAGATCGCGCCGATGTCCCCGTGGAGCGTCCGCGGCAGCGCCGGGCCCAGCGCGACGGCGCGGAACGGCGCTGGCTTCGCCGGAAGCGTTCGGGCCGCCCGCGCGAGCCACCCGTCGGGCGTGCTCTTGACTCCCGGCGTGCCCGACTCCATGTAGTCCTGAGCGTCGAAGTGCGAGCGCGTGGTGTCCGGCGAGCCGCACGCGTGAACCACGGCGAGCGAGTGGTTGTCCCAGAGCGGTCCGAGCGTCGCCAGCGCGGGGTGGAACGCGAAGAAGCCGTCGAGATCGACGGCACGGTTGCTCTCACCCTGCCGCGGGGGCTGCAGCGCGATCGACGGGCGAGCGCCCGCATAGCCCGGGTCGCCGTGGGGCATCACCATGCTGAGCCCGTCAACGGCGCCGCGCTGGAAGACCGCGACCAGCACCTTGCCGCGGGCCTCCGCCGCGCGAGCCGTCCGCATGAGGAAGCGCGGCGCGGCTGCGTACGCGACCAGCGCGCATCCTCCGGCCTTCAGGAACGTCCGTCGCGTCGGCATCGCCTCGTCTCCTCTGTCTCTGTTCTCGCCAGCGGCGGCGTCAGCGCCGCTGGAACTCCGGCGACCCGATCACGAGGGCGGCGAGCTTGGCGACGTCGGTGTTCGCCGGCCCCCGGTCGTCTGCGGTCAGTCGCGTGATCTGGGGATCGGCGAGGTGCTTCACCAGCACCGCGCGGGTCTCCGGGCTCGCCTGGTTCGTGAGGATCGCGGCCAGGAGGCGATCGAGCACCACCGTCGGGGCGCTCGTGTCGGCCCCGGCGACGAGCGTCGGCAGGTCGATGGTCACCCCCTGGTACCGGCCAGAGACGAGTCCCAGAGCGAAGTTCATGCGGGCCAGCAGCGCGCCGGCGTTGACCCAGACGTCGGCCCGATCGCCGTAGCCGGTGGGCGGCTGCGCTTCGTAGAGCGGCTCGCCGATCTCGGCGCTGGCCCGCGCGAGGGCCATGCCGCCGTTGGTGTCGGGGCGGCCGCCGAGCGCCCGTGTCGCGCTCGCGACGAACTCGAACGGCTTCTTGATCTTGGCCCGGTAGACGTCCTCGCCGCGGAACTCGCGCGCCTCGACGATCGCCCGGAGCATCGAGGGGATGTCGCCGCCCGTGCGCGAATAGGTCGCCGCGACGCGGTCGACGAGCGCGGGTGGGGGCACGTCCGCGACGAAGCGCCGGACGAGCTTCGTCGCGATGAACCGCGCGGTCGACGGATGGCCCGTCAGGATCTCGATGACGCGCTCGCCGTCCTCTTGCCCGCCGCCCGCCGGAATGCGTCGGCCGAGAACGATCTTCTCGCCGGTGTCGTGCATCGCGGCCCTGAACACGAAGCGCGCCTCGGCCCGGGGCCGCTCGATCGTCCAGCCGGTGAAGGCACGGGCGACCTCGGTCACGTCGTGTTGAGAGTAGCCTCCGTCCACGCCGAGCGTATGCAGCTCCATGAGCTCACGGGCGTAGTTCTCGTTCAGGCCGGCCTTCCGTCCGCGATTGGGTCCGCCCGGAATCGTGAAATCGGGCTTCGCGCTGAGCCAGTTGTCGAGGTAATAGAGCATTGCCGGGTGGTGAGCGGTGGCCCGGACGAGGTCGGGGAACTTGCCCAGCGCGTGAGGCCGGATCGTTTCGCGCTCGTACACCGAAACGTACCAGCGCACGTCGCCCTTGCCGGAGAAGACATTGAAGTGGTTGAACCAGAAGTCGACCATGACCTCCTGGAGCTGCCGCTCGCTCGTCACGGCGCGGACCATCTTGGCCGCCTGGAGCTCCGCCGTGATCCGGGCCGGCCGCTTGTCCATCGGGTAGCGCTCCTGCATCTCCTGACGCGACATCTCCCCGCTCGCCAGCTTCGCGCGGAGCTGCGGATCGGGACGGGGGTAGGCACGCAGGAGCTCGGACGAGGACATGCGCAGCGTCGCGAGCTCGGCGAGCGCTGCCTCGGTCGCGGAGTCCTCGATCTTCTCGGGGTGGAGCTGGCGCTCGAGCCAAAGGTCCAGACCGAGCGCGCGCACGCGCTCGACGTCGCCGGGACGTGGGCCGTAGGTGAGCCGGCTCAGCGCGTGGAGGACCTCACGGTCGCCGGCGGCGCGCAGGTCCGACGACGCCGGGGCGGCCGACGAGGCTGGAGCGGGCGCCGACGCATCGCCAGGGGCGGTGACGCGCGGCGCGGGTGCGCTGCACCCGACGAGGACCGCCGCGGCCAGGATCGAGGCCCGCCACCTCATCGGAGGGCCCCCGGGGGCGTGGTGCCCTGCGGTGGGGGCTGGACGCTGCGATGCTGCTGTCGTTGCTCGCGCAGCCGCTCCCGCTCATCGGGAGGCATCTGGCGCCACCGCTCGCGGATTCGCTCGCGCTCCTCGGGGCTCATCTGACGCCAGCGATCCTGGTTGCGGAGCACACGGTCGCGCTCCTCGGGCGAGAGCGCCTCCCACTGCTGGTACCGCTGAATGATGCGATCGCGGCGCTCCGGCGGCAGCTGCTGGAACCGCTCATATTCTTTCTGGAGGGTCTTGCGCCGCTCATCGGGCAGCTCGTTCCAGCGCTGGAAGTCCTGCAGGACTCGCGAGCGCTCCTCGGGCGACAGCTTGTGGAAGCGCTGATAATTCTCGCGCGCGGCTTCCCGCTCCTCCGGCGTCATGGACTTCCAGCGGCGGTAGTTTTCGAGCGCGCGCGCCCGCTGCTCCGGCGTGAGCTTCTGCCAGCGCTCGAGGTTCCGCTCGGCGAGGGCCCGCTCCTCGGGCGTGAGCTTCTCGAGCCCCGGGACCGGAGCCTTCTGTCCCCACGCGACCCCGAACGCGCCGAGCAGGAGCAGCGGGCTCAGCAGGAGCGATCGCCGCGCCACGCTCCCGCTCATCGCTCCTTCGCCTCCTTGGGCGCGGCGCCCGTCCGCGGCTCCAGCGTGGAGAGACGCTCGAGCAGGCGCATCCGTTCGAGGATCGGCAGGTGCGTCAAGAGGCCGGAGTCGCGGGCCAGGTCGACGTCCTTGAGGAGGTCCAGGTCGACCAGCATCTGCGCGTCGGGTTGCTGAGCCGCGTCGTCCGCGGCGCCGCCCGGACGCGCCACGAGAAGCCCCGCTCCCAGCAGCCCGAGCACCAGCCACGCGGGCGCGCGGCGTGGGCGGTGCGGAGCGCCATCAGCCCTGACGCCCCGCGGCGAGCCCATCGAGGTCGCTCATGAGGTCGAGATCTTCCTCGAGGAGATCGAGGCGCTCGACCACCTGGTACTGCTCCAGGAGCCCGAGGTTGCGGGCGATGGCCGCCTCCTCGAACGTGACCGGGTCCCCGGCCGTCGGGACCTGGCGCCCGCCCCACACCGCGATGAAGAGCAGGACGCCGGCCATGCTCGTCGCCAGGGCCAGCGGCAGGGGTCGCCACCACCACGCGCGTCGCTCACGGCGCGCGTCCAGCTTTTGGTGCAGCTCCGCGCGATAACGCGCCCAGTTCACCGCCGGCGGCGCGGCGACGGAGCGCGAGAGCTCGCCGAGCAGCTCACGGAGCTGGTCGGTGTCCTGCCGGCAGTCCGGGCACTCGTCGAGGTGGCGCGCGACACGCTCGCGCTCGGCGGGCGGGAGCTCGCCGCGCAGATAGGGAACGAGGTCGGTCTCGGGATGCTTCCTCACGTCAGCGCTTCTCCTTCATCGTCTTCCTGAGCGCGCTCAGCGCACGGTGCAGGTGAACACGCACGGTCGCCTCCGAGCACTTGAGCACCTCGGCGATCTCGTATGTCGCCATCTCCTCCTGAACCTGGAGCACGACCGCCGCCCGCTGCCTTGGCGCCAGCCGGTCGACGGCTGCCCAGAGGTCCTTCATTGTCCGGTCCCGGCCCAGCTTGTCCACCGGGTCAGTGACGGGAGCCGGCTGTCGCTCGAGGAACGACTCCCCCTGGTCGTCTCCCTCGTCGCCTCCCCACGGCCTCCACCACCGGCGCTTCCGCTTCTGATCCAGACACAGGTTGACCACGATCCGGTAGAACCAGGTCGAGAATTTCGCGCGCCCGCCGAAGCTGCCGGCGCTTTCGTAGAGCCGGATGAAGGCCTCTTGCGACAGGTCACGGGCGTCCTCCGGGTTGCGCAAGATGGACCAGGCCAGGCGATAGGCTCGCCCCTGGTAGCGCTCGACGAGAAGTTCGAACGCCGCCTCGTCGCGCTTGGCCGCTCGCTGGCAGAGGGCCTCGTCGGATGGCTCCACTCGCCTGGGTCCCCTCGTCCATCACCTTGTCACTCCCTACTCCCCGGCTGCAAGGTCCCGCGCACGCTCAGGCCAGCGATCCTAGTAGGTTCGACGCCTCCGGGGAGGGGGGTGTTTACAGATCGGAGCGGAGAAAGGCTTTCGGGGAACGGCATTTGCGGAAGGTGCCGCGCTGGACGCCGTCGGCCGTCAGATCGCCAGAAGGGTACCCGTGATGTAGCCGGACGTCGGGCGCGCGAGGATGGCGATCGCGTCGGCGACGGCGTCGACCGGGACCCAGCCCTTGCGGTCGCTGCTCGGCATCGCCGTACGGTTCGCCGGCGTGTCCATCGTGCTCGGCAGCACGGCGTTCACCGTGACGCCCTGCTCCCGAGTCTCCTGGGCAAGCGCCTGCGTGAGCGCGATCGCGCCGGCCTTGGCGACGGTATACGCAATGAAGCCGCCGGCGGGCGGCACGACCGCCCGCGACGCGACCACGACGATGCGCCCGTACCGCACCCGGACCATGTGCGGCAGCACCGCCTTTGCGGCGCTGAACGCGCTCGTCAGGTTCAGGTCCAGCATCCGGGTCCACGTCTCGCGGTCGGTCTCGAGCAGGGAGCCCCCGGCGAAGCCGCCGACGCCGGCCACGAGGACGTCGATCCGGCCGCGGGCCTGGTTCACGTTCCGGGCGAAGGCGACCATCGACTCGAGATCGATCACGTCGACCGGCTCCGTGACGAGGCGCGGTCGGTCGGTGGCGGCGACCCGCTCGTGGAGCCGGTCGCGCTCCGCCTCGACGGCGTACGGCACCGCGACGACGGCGCCGTCGGTCAACAGACGCAGTGTCACCGCCTGGCCGAGGGCGCCGGTGCCGCCGGTGACGAGGGCGACCTGCCCGGCGAGGGGGAGGGTCACTCTGCGGACCCCTGCATGATCGATGAGCGCTGGATGTCGTCGTAGCGGACCTTGGCCACGTCGAACTCCTCGAGGCTCTCGCGGAGCCTCTTGAAGGTCTGCTCGAACGACGGGAGCGTCTTGCGCGCGCGGGTGAGCGGCGTGGTGCGCGCCAGCACGTAGTTCTTCACGTACGGATGGTTGATCCCGCGCTTCTTGATCTTCGCCACGACGACGCCGAGCGCCGCATCGGCCGCGCGGACCAGGTCGGTGCGCTCGACCCGCGCCGGCAACCCCTTGGCGAGCGACTGCTTCAGGAACTTGTCGACGCGCCGGAGGATCGGCGCGAATGCGCCGCCGGCGAACCGCTTGTTCTCCTCGTACAGGAGCCCGAGCGTGATGAAGTGCGCGGACTCGAACTGGAACGTCCACTTCTCCTCGCTGGTATCCCCCTCCTCCTCGGCGAGCGCCCGGTACATGCGGATGACCTCGAGCGACTTCTCCTTGAGGTTGTGTGCCTTCTCGACGTTGAGCGGGAGGACCTCGAAGACCATCTCGGGCTCCACGACCAGGATCGCCGGGACGAAATCGGCCTTCAGCTTGTCGAGGACGGCGCGCCGGTGGTTGCCGTTGGGGGTCCAGTAGACGCCCGGCCGCGGCGAGATGATGACGATCGGATCGACGAATCGGTCGAGCCGCTTGATCGACTCGGTGAGTCGCTTGACGTGGGTCGGCGAGAGATCCCGCTGGTACGGGCTCGCCTCGCACTTGGCGCGGGGCAGCAGGCAGAAGATCTGCCAGTGCTCGCCGATCGGTTCCTGGTAGAGCGCGAGGATCCGACCGCCGTCCCGCTCGACCTGCGCCGCGAGCTCCCGCGTCTCGCGGGAGGGCTCTTTCTCAGCCATTGGTCCTCCTCAGGAGCACCATCCATTCCTGGCCTTGCCGCGCCCGCACCGACCGCGGCTCGTACGCGCGCTCGACGCGAAAGTGCGGCCCGAAGAGGCGGCGCACCTCGCCCGCGGAGACCGGGAAGGGGGGCCCGGCGGCCCGGCGCCGCATAGGGAAGAAGCACGCGAGCAGCCACCCGCCGGGCTTGATGATCGCCGCCATCGTCCGGACGTACTCGATGCGGCGTCGCGGATCGATGGCGCAGAAGCATTGGTACTCCCAGACGCCGTCGAATGCACGGCCGAAATCGCGCCCGAGGGTGAAGATGTCCTGCTGGACGAATTCGGCGGCGACGCCCTCGACCTTCGCGAGCGACCGCGCTTGGGCCACCGCCGTGGGCGAGAAGTCGAAGCCGCACGCGGCATAGCCGCGGCCGGCCAGGTACCGGACGTCGTGGCCGCGGCCGCAGCCCGGGACCGCGACGCGCCCCCGCGGCGGCGGCGTGCGCTCGACGAAGTCGACGAGAGGCGGCGCGGGCTGGCGGAGCTCCCACCCGTCGCCGCCGCGCGCGTAGAGGTCGGTCCAGAACTCGGACGCGCTCACGTCGGCCATGTGACGCCCGCGAAGTCCTCCACGACGCGTTCGACGCCGGCCGCACGGAGCTCGGTCTCGCTGTGGGCGGTGGTCACGCCGATGACCCGCATGCCGGCCCGTCGCGCCGCCTGCACACCCGCCACCGAGTCCTCGAACACGAGGCAGTCCAGCGGCTCGATCCCGATGGCGCGAGCCGCCAGCAGGTACACCTCGGGATCCGGCTTGCCCCGGCGCACGTCGTCCGCGCTGACCACCGCCGCGAATCGATCGAGCAGTCCAAGCCGGCCCAGCAGACGGTCGGTGTCGAAGCGCGTGGCCGAGGTGGCGACGGCGCACGGCACACTCTGGCTCGCGAGCTCGTCGATGAAGCGGGCGACGCCGCGGACCGCCGGCAGCCCGTGACGCGCGAGCCGGCGATAGTGCTCGAGCTTGCGATCGGCGAGGCGGCGCGCCTCGGGCGCGTCCATCGCTCGGCCCAGGAGCAGCGGGACCGCCTCGGTGCTGGGCCGGCCGATGGTCAACCGCCAGAACTCCGGCGGCGCCGGTGCCACGCCCAGCTCGTCCAGCAGGGCCCGCCACGCGCCGCGATGATGTGCGTTGGAGTCCACCAGCACGCCGTCCATGTCGAAGATGACGGCGCGCGTCCCCAAGCTAGCGCAGGCGATAGAGGGGGGCCAGCGCGCGGAAGGTCTCCAGCGCGGCCGCGCGGTACTGCGCTTCCGTCCAGCGCGCCGCCTCCTCGGCCGGCACGGCGCGGCCCACGATCAGCTGACCGTCGCGCGTCCGCATCAGCTCGTCGGCGAACTCGGCGAGCGTCTCCGGCGTGAGGTCGGCGAGGGGCGCCGCCGGCTCCTCGTCGTGCTCGTTCTTGAACCAGGCGAGGTGCTTGACGCGGCGGAGGACGGGCGCGAGCTTCGGCGCGTTCTTTCGCCACGCGGTCGCCCACCGTCGTTTCTCGGAATGCTCGGGGCCGACCTCGAACAGGAAGCGCACGTGGCCGCGCGAGACGGCCACCTTGAAGTGGCAGTGCTTCTTGTAGCCGCGCGCGTCGGGTCCGAAAGCGACCCAGGTGTCGCTGGGCGGGTTCACGGTGCGCCGCGCATGCTTGGCGACGTGCGCGAAGACGTCGCCGGCGACCGAGCGGCTGATCGAGGGAGCCAGGCTTCCGCCGAGCGCGTCGAGCTTCGGGCGGACCCGAGCGCGAATCTCGTCCATGCGCGGCTTGAATCCCTTCACGTCGAACACCCTGAAGTCAGCTGCGACGAACGCTGGAGACGGCATCGGTGTTCTCCCCGGGCTCAGAGGTCGGCGGATCCGTCGAGACTGGAGTCGCTCGGGTTCATCGCGAAGCCGAGGGGATGATCGACCGTCGGCGCGCGAACGTCAACCGGTTTTGCGTACGGCTCCTCCTTGACGCGCTCTACCGAGCGCCGGCGGAACGGCAGGGAGTTACTATAGGGGCTCGAATGGCCACTGTAAACGAGACGCGCGGAGTCGATGAGGGCCAAGCAGTGCTCCGGGCCGCGGGTTGATCCGAGTCCTCCAGCTTCTCACCGCCACCACACTCGGCGGCGGTCCGCGGCAGGTCTATCACCTCGTTCGGCGTCTTCCCCGCGACGAGTTCACCGTCTGCGTCGGCGGCCCCGAGAACCGTCGGTATCGCGAGCAGCTCGCGGTGATGGGCGTCGAGCTCGCCCCGCTTGACGTCGATCGACTCGGCCGCTTCTGGCGGACGGTCTTCCGTACGCTTCGGTTGATCCGCGAGTCGCGCGCCGAGGTCGTCCACACGCACGGCAAGGGCGCGGGCTTCTACGGCCGTGTCGCGGCGCTCGTTGCTGGCGTGCCCGTCGTCCACACCTTTCACGGCATCCACTACGAGAGCTACCCCTGCGCCGGACGGCGTCTCTACCTCGCGCTCGAGCGGTGTCTGGCGCATCTCACGCACACGGTGATCAACGTTTCAGCCAGCCAGGACACCGAGGCGCTCGCGCTCGGCGTGAGCCGACCTGGCCGAAGCGCGGTCGTGGTGAACGGGATCGACGCCGAGGAGCTGGACACCCTCTCTCCGTGGGGTCGGAGCTCGTTGTTGACGTTCGAGCGCGAGGACGTGACGGTGCTCGGCTGCGTGGCGCGCTTCGATCCCGTCAAGCGTCACGAGGTGCTCCTGCGCGCGCTGAGTCGAATCGTTCCGCGGCATCCGCGCGTGCGACTGCTGCTGGTTGGCGGCGGGCCGGAAGAAGACCGCATCAAGCGCCTCGCGGTGGCGCTCTCGATTCCTCCTGGAAGCATCGTGTTTCCGGGCGCACTCGACTGGCGGACGAACCCTTACACCGCGATGGACATCTACGTGACCGCGTCGGCCAAGGAGGGACTGCCGCTGGCGCCGCTGGAGGCGATGGCGTCGAGGCTGCCGGTGATCGCGAGCGACGTTCCCGGCCACCGCGAGGTCGTCGCCCACGGCGAGACCGGACTGCTGGTGGCCCCCGAGGACGACAAGGCGTTGGCCGAGGCGATCGAGTCCTTGCTGGACGATAGCGAGCGGCGCGCACGGATGGGACGCGCCGGCCGCGAGCGGGTGCTGCGCGACTTCGCGATCGGCCCGATGGTCGAGAAGACGGCGGCGATCTATCGCGCGGCGGTCGTCACGCCGGGGCGTCGGCGCTGAAGCGGCGCAGGCAGTAGAGCAGGTCGCCGAGACAACCGGTGCAGAGCTTGCCCGTTCGCTCCTTGTTCGCCAGCGGCCACCGGCCGTCCCGGCACGCCTCGCGCAGCTCGCCGACGGTCAGGTTGGTGCAGTAGCACAGGAGCATCGAATCCACGACCTCGGGGACCGGCGCCTTCGCCTCGATGCGCCACCCTACCGTGCGCGTTTCCAGAGTGTCAAGCCGCCGGCGGGACGCTGGGGCGCCGCGAGCGCGATGATACAATCGCCGCGTGAAGGCCGTGGTTCTCGTGACGGGCGGCGCCGGCTTCATCGGCTCGCACCTCGTAGAACGGCTCCTGGCCGACGGCGACCGCGTGCGAGTCCTCGACAACTTCTCGAGCGGCACGCGCCGAAACCTCGCCTTCGCCGCGCCCCTGCGCCGCCGGCTCACGATCCTCCGGGGGGACGTCCGCAACCTGTCGACGGTGATCCGCGCGGCCCGCGGTGTCAGCGTGATCTTTCACCAGGCGGCGATGCGCTCGGTGCCGCGCTCGGTGAAAGATCCGCTGGGCGCGAACGCGAACAACGTGAACGGCACGCTCAACGTGCTCGAGGCGGCGCGGCGCTGCCGGGTTCCCAGGGTGGTCTACGCCTCGTCGTCGGCGGTCTACGGCGACCGACCGGACCTGCCCAAGCGTGAGGACCAGCCGCCGGCGCCGATCTCACCCTACGCCGCTTCCAAGGCGGCCGGCGAGCAATACGCCGCGGTGTGGACGCGGCTCTACGGCGTGGAGACGGTCGGGCTGCGCTACTTCAACGTGTTCGGGCCGCGGCAGGACCCGAAGTCCGAGTATGCCGCGGTGATCCCCCGCTTCATCCTGTGGGGGCTCGGCGGCCGTCCGCTCGAGGTCCACGGCGACGGCAATCAATCCCGAGACTTCACCTACGTCGACAACGTCGTCGAGGCCAATCTCCTGGCGGCCAGGGCACGCGACGCGGCCGGCGAGGCGTTCAACGTCGGATGCGGCAGCCGGGTGAGCCTGCTCGAGATCGTCGCGCGGCTCGAGGCGATCCTGGGACGGAGGCTGGAGCGCAGACACACTCCGCCGCGCTCCGGCGACGTGCCGCACACGCTCGCCGACATCTCGAAGGCAAAGCGGCTGCTCGGCTACGAGCCGCTGGTGGATTTCGACGAGGGGTTCCGGCGGACGATCGCGTACTTCCGGTCGTCGCTCGAGAGCTAGGAGGGTTTCCCAATGCGCCGCGTCGTGGGGCTGCTGCTCGTCGTGCTCGCCGCGTGCTCCGTCGCGTTTCCCGCGGCGGCGCCGGCGCAGAACCTCGTGGTGCAAGTCGCGACCGAGCCGCCGGGGCTGGACCTGACCGCGACGCCGGCGTCCGCGACGGCGGCGGTGGTTTTCTACAACGTGCAGGAAGCCCTGGTGAAGGTGGACCGGCACGGCAAGATCGTGCCGTGGCTGGCGGAGCGCTGGCACACCGCGGACAACAAGAACTACACGTTCTTCCTCAAGCGCGGCGTGCGCTTCCACAACGGCCGCGAGCTGAAGGCCACCGACGTGAAGTTCGTCATCGATCGGGCCATGAATCCCGAGACGAAGCATCCCTATCCCGGCTACTACGAGGCGATCGGCGACATCATCGTGAAGGACGACTACACGATCACCTTCACGCTCAAGAGCACGACCGCCAATTTCCTGCTCAACATGGCGCGCCAGGGCTCCGTCATGTACCCGCGCGAGGGTGTCGAGACGCTGAAGAGCGAGCCGATCGGCACCGGGCCGTACAAGGTCGCCGAGTGGGTGCGGGGCGACCGCATCGTGCTGGTGAAGAATCCGGAGTATCACGTCAAGGGGCTCCCCAAGCTGGACCGGGTGACGTACCGCTTCATCCCCGACCCGAACGCCGCGCTGGCCGCGCTCAAGGCGGGCGACATCGACGCGGCAATGTTCGGCATCGGCCCCGAGCACGTGCCGGATCTCCAGAAGGACGGGCGGTTCCAGGTCATCATCGGCGAGACGACCAACGACGTGATCATGTCGATGAACAACTCGCGCAAGCCGTACACCGACGTCCGAGTGCGACGGGCCATCACCCACGGGATCAACAAGCCCGAGGTGGTGAAGGGCGCGATGTTCGGTCTCGGGCGCGTGCTCGGCACCAACGTCGATCCGCTCAACCCGTACTTCGTTGACATGTCCGGCGCGATGCCCCACGACGCCGCGAAGGCCAAGAAGCTGCTCGCCGAGGCCGGTTACCCGAACGGGTTCGAGACCGTGCTGAAGGTCGCGCCCCAGTACTACTACACCGTGCGGACCGGCGAGGTGATCGCCGACCAGCTCGGGAAGATCGGCGTGAAGGTCAAGATCGAGCAGATCGAGTGGGGCCAGTGGTTGTCGCGCGTGTGGAAGGACGCCGAGTACGACCTGACCATCATCGGCCACGCCGAGGCGTGGGACATCGCCAACTACGCGAAGCCCACCTACTACTTCCGCTACGACAGCGCCGAGTTCCAGAAGCTCTTCAAGGAGTCGGAGGTGACGGTCGACGACAAGGCGCGCCGCGAGCTCTACGTGCGGATGCAGAAGAAGCTCGTCGAGGATGCACCGGTGGTGTGGCTCTACATCCACCCGCGGCTGGCCGTCACCAAGAAGGGGTTGCAGGGGCTCTGGAAGGATCTGCCGCTGCCGGCGTTCGATCTCTCCGAGGTCGCGTGGGCGAAATAGCCCCGATCCGATCTTAGAACGTGCGGGGGTACATTGCGAGGCGGGCCGCGGCCTTCGTGGTGACCCTTCTCGTCGTCTCGCTGCTGGTGTTCGTGGTCGTCCGCGTGCTTCCCGGCGACCCCGCGCTGGTGATCATCGGGCCCGACGGGAGCCCCGAAGCGGCGGCGCGGCTGCGCGAGGCGATGGGGCTGAACCGTCCGATTCCCGTCCAGTACGCCGAGTGGCTCGGCGGCGCGCTACGCGGCGATCTCGGAAAGTCGTTGCAGTACGACGTACCGGTGGGGCGGCTCATCGTGAGCCGGCTGCCGGTGACGCTGCCGCTCGCGCTCATGGCGGCCACCCTCATGGTGGTCACGGCGCTTCCGCTCGGTCTCTTCGCCGCCCGGCATCACCGTCGCGTCGGCGACTACCTGGCGATGGTCGTGTCGCAGATCGGCATCGCCGTCCCGGGATTCTGGGCCGGCTTGCTCCTGATCTTATTGTTCTCCGTGCACCTGGGCTGGGTGCAGTCGGGCGGGTTCGCCGGCTGGTCGACCGGGCTCTGGCCCGGCATCCGATCGCTCCTGCTCCCGGCGGTGGCGCTCGGGCTCTTCCAGGCGGCGGTGCTCGTGCGCGCCACCCGCTCGTCGGTGCTGGACGTCCTGCGCGAGGACTACGTGCGCACCGCGCGCGCCAAGGGGGTGAGCGAGCTCTCGGCGCTCGGCAAGCACACGCTTCGCAATGCGCTGATCCCGATCGTGACAGTGGCCGGCCTGCAGCTCGGCCAGCTCGCGGCGGGCGCCATCATTCTAGAATCCGTGTTCGCGCTGCCGGGCCTGGGACGCCTGGCGCTCGGCGCCATCACCGCGCGTGACCTGCCGGTCGTCCAGGGCGTGACGCTCTTCGTCGCGTCGTCGATCGTGTTCATCAACTTCGCGGTGGATCTACTCTATGTGGTCCTGGATCCCCGGATTCGCTATGACTGAGTTTCTTGTGAAGCCCGGCGAGGCCTCGGAGACGGCCGGCGTTGTCGAGGAGCGCGCCGGCTTCGCCGGGGCGCTTCCGAGCGTCGGGGGGTTTGGGGGGCCCGGCGAGGTCCCGGAGACGGCCGGCGTTGTCGAGGAGCGCGCCGGCTTCGCCGGGGCGCTTCCGAGCGTCGGGGGGTTTGGGGGGCCCGGCGAGGCCCCGGAGACGGCCGGCGTTGTCGAGGAGCGCGCCGGCTTCGCCGGGGCGCTTCCGAGCGTCGGGGGGTTTGGGGGGCCCGGCGAGGCCCCCCAATCAGGATATTGAGGGCGCGACCGCTGACGCACGTGACGTTTGCGACGGGGGTGGCGATCACGGCGCTGCTGATCGGAACCGCCGTGCTGAGCCTCGTCTACACGCCGAGCGATCCGCTGCAGATGTCGATCACCGGGCGTCTCCAGGGGCCGTCCGGCCCGCATCCCTTCGGGACCGACCAGTACGGCCGCGACGTGCTCTCGCGCGTGATGCGTGGCACCATCACCTCCATCGCCGTCGGCGTGATCGCGGTCGGGATCGGCGCGGTGCTGGGAATGTTGATCGGGATCCTCAGCGGCTACGCCGGCGGTGTGCTCGACGAGGGATTCATGCGGCTGGTCGACGCGATCCAGGGCTTCCCGGCGATCCTCTCGGCGTTGCTCTTCGCGGCCGTCTTCACGCCGGGGATCGCGCTCAGCATGGTCGCCATCGGCATCGCCTTCGTGCCGGCCTTCGCGCGGCTGACGCGCGCCGGGTTCCTCGAGCTGCGCGAGCGCGAGTTCGTCGTGGCCGCCCGGGCGCTCGGCGCCGCCGACCGCCGGCTCATCACGCGGCACATTCTGCCGAACACGCTGCCCCCGCTGATCGTCCAGGCGACGACGAGTTTCCCCGTCGCCATCCTCGCCGAGGCGGGCCTCGCATACCTCGGCCTCGGCACCCAGCCGCCGCACCCGTCCTGGGGGCTCATGCTCCGGGAGGCGCAGAATTTCCTCTCGATGAACCCGTGGTTCGCCGTCTTCCCCGGCGGCGCGATCGCGCTGACGGTGCTGGGGCTGAATCTCCTGGGCGACGGACTACGCGATCTGCTCGACCCGAAGACGGCGTGAGCGACGGCGCGGCCGCAAATGCGCGAATCGGATCACCAAATCGTCCGATGTGTCGCGGCAGACGCAGCTACAATTTGACTATTCTGGAATCATATCGGTATCGTTACGTCTGATTTGGCGCAGCCACGCCGGCCGGGGGCCAGCGAATCCAGAATGGTGCGCTGCGGAGAGCACGACCATGAAGGTGTACAGTACCTGCTTCACGCTGTCGACCGAGGACCGGACCGAGATCGCCGACATCACCAAGCTGGTCCGGGACGCCGTCCAGCAGTTCGCGGTCACGACGGGCGTCGCGCTGGTCAACACGCTCCACACGACGTGCGCGCTGTTCGTGAACGAATTCCAGAGCGCGCTCATCGACGACCTCAGGGCCCTCATCGAGCGGCTCGTGCCGGAGCGTGACGGCTACCGTCACGACGATCCACGGGTGTCGGACTGCGAGCGCGGCAACGCCCACTCGCACCTCCGCGCCGCGCTGCTCGGCCGCAACATCGCGGTCGGCGTGAACAACGGCGAGCTGACGCTCGGTCGGTTCCAATCAGTGATCTTCGCCGAGCTCGACGGCCCGAGGAAGCGCGAGATCAGCATCCAGGTGATCGGGGAGTAGCGGCGACGAGCCTCTCAGGCGGATCGCCGGCCCCGCGTGAGGCTCTCCGAGACACGCCGACCTACCAGCACCACAGGCAGAGATCTGCGCCCGTCATCGCGTAAGCGATGAACGTGACGATCACGGCCAACGTCACGAGCGCCACGCACAGCGCAAGATCTGGACGGTCTGCCATCGGGCTCGGGTTCGGCGGATTCCTCGCAACAATATACCGGGGCCGCGGCCCCACGCCATAAGTGAGGAGTCGCCCCGGGCTGCTGGCAATCCTCCTCGTGGCCTTCGGCCTCGTGGCGGGAGTCTCGGGCTGGCTGCTCGCGAACCACGACTACGAGACCGAGTATCTGGCGCTCGGCAATCTCGTCGTGCGCGGCGAGCTCAACCTCTATCAGCCGGAGATGAGCGGTCAGTGGGTGCCGCTGCCCTTCGTCGTCTTCGGCTTCACCCAGGCGATCGTCGGCCCGAGTCTGCTGGCGGCGCGGCTCCTGGCGGTCGTACTCGGCCTCGGAGTCGTCTGGCTCGTCTTCGCGATCGGCAGTCGGTGGGGCGGGCCCGTCGGCGGCGCGATCGGGGCCGGGTTATTCTGCACCAACGGGCTCGTCGTGGGGTACTTCGCGACGGCGCACTTCTCGCCGCTCGCCGCGATCATTCATCTGCTGGGCATCTATGTGCTGTTCTGCACCGACTGGCGATGGCGCGATCTCGTCGCCACCGCGGTGTTTTCGCTCCTGTTCCTGGTGAAGCCACACTACTGGCCCACGATCCCGTTCGTCCTCGCGTACCTGGTCGCGAGGCCGTCGTCGCACGCGCGCCGAGGGGCGGTCGTTGCGCTGAGCCTCGCGGTGCCACTGCTGTTCTTCGCGTCGGACGTCCGCCACTGGAAGCTGTTCGCCTACATGCCGATCATCCGCGACTGGACCGCGTCCTTGGGCTACAGCTCCTGGCACTCCCTGATGGAGGATTCCGAGAGCATCTGGTCGTCGGACTACGTCACCGTCGCCTACTCCACCTCCATCGGCGGCCGGCTCGTCGCGATCGCGCAGTCGTTCGGGTTCTTTCTGAAGCGCTACGCGATCTGGTGTCTGGCGCTCGGCGGGCTCGCGGTCCTGAATCTCTGGACGGCCCGACGCGAACCGCGGCCCTCGAACCGATACGGGACGGGGTTCTGGTTCACCCTTGCGCTCTTCTGGTACCTCGTGGCCTGCCAGTTCATCATCGTCGGTCCCTACGTGAAGCAAGGCTTCGCCTACGTGGGCGCGATCGCGCCGCTCCTGGCCATCGTGCTCGGGTGCCTGTTCGCTCGAGTGTCGACGTCGCCCGTTCGGATCGTTCGGGCGGCGGCGCTCGCGGGGATCGTCGGCGCTCTCGTCCTGTCGCCGTGGGTTCACCGGTCGCACGACATGCCGCGGAGCGTCTCACTGAGCCGCGCGACCATTCCCCGGCTCGATCTCCTCGCCCGAGAGCTGGCACGGGTGATACCGGCTGACGCGAAGGAGATCTTCCTGCTGGGCGACGCGATGCCCTTGTATCTGGCCGGCCGGCGCCCGTACCTGCAACAGTTCCACGAGCACCTCATGATGTTCACGAGCGTTCGAGACCCGCGGCGCTACGAGCGGTCCGGCCTGTGGGGCTACCGCGAGATCGACGCGTGGCTGGGCTCCGCCGCCCGCTACGCCGTCATCGAGCCGCAGACGCTCGAGTTCTATCGAGGCCGCGCTCCGTACCGGGAGCATGTCGAGCGTATCGAGACCCTTCTGCGGACGAACTTCGGTCTCCTGGCGACGGTATCGGCGCCTCCCGCGTCTGTGTTCCTCGTGTATCGGAGGACGTCGTGACCACGCCAAGATCGGTCCTCGCCATTGGCGGTGCGGGCTTCATCGGCTCGAATCTCGCGGACGCCTTTCTCCGCTCGGGCGCGCGCGTCACGGTGTACGACAACTTCTCGCGCCCCGGCGCGCTGGCGAACGCCGGTTGGCTGCGCCGTCGACACGCGCGATCCCTGCGTATCGTTCGTGGCGACATCCGCCGGGCGCGCGGGCGGCTGGGACGCCTGGTCGACGACGCGGACCTCGTGATCCACAACGCCGGCCAGGTGGCGGTGACGACGTCGGTCGAAGACCCTCGCGCCGACTTCGAGATCAATGCCGCCGGCACTCTGGAGATCCTCGAAGCCATCCGCGCCTCGCGGCGACGGCCGCCGCTGATCTTCTCGTCCACGAACAAGGTCTACGGTGCGCTCGACGGCGTCGCGACGAGACGCGTCGGGCCGCGGTACGCCTTCACGAACGCCAAGCACGGGATCGCCGAGGATTCCCCGCTCGACTTCCACTCGCCCTACGGGTGCTCGAAGGGCGCCGCCGACCAGTACGTCCTCGACTACGCGCGCATCTACGGGCTGCGGACCGTGGTGTTCCGGAAGTCCTGCATCTACGGCCCGCGTCAGTTTGGCGTCGAGGATCAGGGGTGGGTCGCGTGGTTCACCATCGCCGCGGTGCACCGCTATCCGATCACGATCTACGGCGACGGCCGCCAGGTGCGGGACGTGCTCTTCATCGAGGACCTGGTGCAAGCCTACCTGGCGGCGTGGCGCCGGATCGACACCGCCGCCGGCCAGGCGTTCAATATCGGCGGCGGGGCGCGCAATACTCTGTCGCTGCTCGAGCTTCTCCAGCTGCTACGCGAGCTGACCGGCAACCCGGTGCCGGTGAAGCACGAGGACTGGCGCCCGGGCGATCAGAAGATCTTCGTGAGCGGGATCGCCAAGGCCCGGAAGCTGCTCCATTGGCAGCCGGTCATCGCGCCGGCCGACGGCGTCAGCCGACTCCTCGCCTGGGTCCGGGCGAACGCCGATCTCTTCCGCGACTTCGGGAAGCCGCGGCGTCGCCGGGCTACGGCTTCAGGCTGACTGGCCGGAACGCATCACGGACGAAGAACTTCAGGTACTCGGTCAGATTCCGCCACACCCGCATCTTGCTCTGGGACCGCTTCTTGCCGTAGCGGTAGACGTGCGGCGTCTCGGCCGCGACGAGTGGCCCCAGTCGGCTCAGCTTGACCAGCATCTCGATGTTCGAGAAGAACCCGTGCGCCTCGATGAACCGGTCACCGTACCGCCGGAACGCCGTCTTGAGGACCTCGGCCCGATAGCCGCGATAGAAGATCGTGTAGTCCTTCACGCCTTCGAGTCCGCAGTACCACCGCATCACGAAATTCGCGCCGAGACTGAAGATCTTCCGATCGATCGGGAACCCTTCGTACCGGCCGCCCGGCGCGTAGCGCGAGGCGATCGCGACGTGACGGCCCGCCCGCAGGAGGTCGATCATGGGCTCGAGCACGGCCGGGTCGCTGGTTCCGTCGCCTTCCATCGTGATCACGAGGTCCGACGGAGTCGAGACGGCCGCGGCGTGGCGCAGCCCCGTGTCGAAGGCGGCGGCCACACCCCGATTCCGCGCGTGGCGCAAGAGCGTGAGCGACATCGTCTCCTTCATCTCCTGGACGACCAGCACGGTCCCGTCGGTGCTGCCGTCGTCGACCACGATGACCTCGACGTCCCGGAGCGGGAGCCCGCGGATGGTGGCCAGGAGGGCGCCGATGGCGGCTTGCTCGTTGAACGCGAGCAGGACGAGGCGGGTCGTCACGCCGTCGCCTTCCGGGCGTAGGCGGTGACGAAATCGCCCATGTCCACGGCGATGGTGCGATCCGAGAGGCCGAGTCGGCGGAAGGCCGCGCGGAGGGCGGCGCTGGTGCGGGGCAGGTAGCGACCGAGCTTGAGGAGGAGATAGTCGCAGGTCACGACGTGGGCGTAACCGCCCAGGGAGACCACGCGCCAGCCGGCGAGCTCGAGCGCGCGGGTCAGTGTCGGCGGGCTGAAGTAAGAGAGATGCATGCGCATGTACCACGGCCAGCGCTTCCCCAGCAGGCGGACCAGCCCACAGTCGACGTTGACCGTGGAGAGGACGAGATACCCGTCGTCGCGGGTGAGGGCGCTGGCGCGGCGCAGCTCCCGCAGCGGGTCTACGTAGTGCTCGAGCGCGTCCCACATCGTCACGACCGCGAACGAATTCCACTCCGGCGGAATCGTGTCCAGCGTGCCGTTGTGGACCCGATGTCCCCGGCGGCGCGCCGCCGCGGCCGCCCAGCGACTGGGCTCGACCCCCGTCACCGGCCAGCCGCGCGCGGCGGCGACGTCGAGAAAGACGCCGGTGTAGCACCCGACGTCGAGGAGCGGACCGCGGCTCGGCACGCGCGCTTCGAGCTGGTCAAGCGCGCGCGTGAAGGTCAGCACGCGTCCGCGCTCGTTCTCGAGGTAGACGGCGTCCTCGACTCCCTCGTAGAGGCCGAGGATCGTGGCGTCGTCCTCCCGGGGACTCCGGAAGCGGATCGAGCAAGCGACGCACTCGACGATCTGGCCAAACGTGCCGTGGTCGAGGCTCGTGCACGCCATCAGCGCCGGCCGGTCGGCGCCGATTCGCGTTGCGTCCTGGAAGATCGTCACGACTCGCCGGCCGCCGCACAGAGGACACGGAACGTCGTGAAGGCGTTGGTCGGGAGGCACGGGTAAGACTACCTGATCCAGGACGCCTGTCACAAATGTTCTGCTAGCATGGTACCGCGTCCATGAGCGATCACGACGTCGGCCGGACGTCCTCTCGGCGTTTCTGGTTCGTCCTGGTCCTGATCGGCGCACTGTTCGTCGCGCAGGGGCTCTACTACGCGCGGACGCTGGTCCCGGTGCACGACGGAGTGCAGTACCTTCTCATCGGCGCCAAGGTGCTCCGCGGCGAGCTTTCGATCTTCGACGACCGTCTCACCGGCAATCGCCTGCCACTGCCGTTCTACGTCCTCGGTATGACCCAGCTGGCCGGACCGAATCTGCTCGCCGCGCGATGGCTCAACGTCGGCTTCGGCGTGCTGATCCTCGTGCTGACCGCGCTCCTCGCCCGGCGTCTCGCCGGAACAACCGCGGGGATCCTGGCCGCGTTGTTCCTCGCGACGCAGGGCGTGGTCGTCGCGTACTACTCGTACGAGAGCTATCCGGCGTTCGCGGCGCTGTGCCTGATGCTGTGTCTCGTCGTGCTGATGGGTGGCGACTCGACCGCGCATCGGCTCGGCGGGACCGCGCTGGTCGGCCTGCTGTTCCTGGTCCGGTCCAATCTCTGGCCGGTCGTCCCGTGTCTGCTGGCCTACGCCCTCTGGCGCGCCCGCTCGCTGGCCGAGCGCGCCGCGCTGGTCGGCGCCGTCGTCGTCCCGCCCTTGATCTTCCTGGCGTGGGATCCGAGCCACCTGAAGGTGCTCGCGTACGTCCCGCTGCTCCGCCGGCTGGTCGCGCCGCTCGGCTACGTGTCGGTGTTCATCATCGATGCTCGCGAAACGCTCCGTCCGGCGGCGCAGCTCTGGGAAGTCGCGCGGCTGGCGCGGCGCTACGAGTTCTGGGTCCTAGCCGGTGCCCTGCTCGCGCTGGTGACGGCGTGGCGAGCGGCGAGGGGGCACCGGGCCGACTGGACGCGCGGCACCGCGGGAGCGCTGGCCGTGATCTTCCTCTGCTCGCTCGGCGCGCTGTTCACGATGTACTCGTGGAACTTCCGCTGGATCGGTCTCTACTTCCTTCCCTACGCGCCGGTGGTCGCCCTGCTGCTCGGCATCGGGTACGCCGAGCTCGTCACGAGCGCTCGGCGCCGCTGGATCGTCGGCGCGCTTCTGATCGGCTTGCTCGTCCCGCCGTTGTACTTCGTGCGGAACCCGCTCTTGCCCATCGGCGAGGCGCGCGCGGCGGATCCGTTCGGCGCCGACCACCGCGCGGCCGCGCGCCTTCGGACGATGGTGCCGTCCGACGCCCGCGTCTTCTTCTACGGGCTCAACGTCATCTACTATCTCGCCCAGCTGCCGCAGACGTACGTCCAGCAGGTCTACATCCCCAACCAGTTCGCGCGCATGCCGATGGACGACGAGGTGCTCCGGCGTTCGGGGATCGTCACGGCGGCGGAGATGCGGTACTGGCTCTCGCATGACGCCGACTACGTCGTCATCGACACGACGTTCCTCGAGGGCGAGCTGCCCCACTTCGGCGAGACCGAGAAGGAGATGATGGTGCTCATCGAGCGCCACTTCGAGGTCGTCGGGCGGGTGACCGACGCGCCGGGCGGCGTGCACACGGTCTACAAGCGCCGCGGCCGATGACGGCGAGCCACGACGCCGCGCCCGCGGCGGACGCGCCGCGCCTGCGTCGTCGCGCCGTGTGGGCGCTGGTTCTGATCGCCGCGTGCTACGTGGGGCAGGGGCTCTTCTTCGCCCGGACGCTTCTGCCCAGCGGCGACATGGTGCAGTACCTGGTCGCCGGACGGCTCGCCGTCCGCGGTGAGATCAGCCTCTTCGACGACCGACTGCCCGGGAACCGGCCGCCCCTGCCCTTTTACGTCCTCGGCGTGACTCAGCTCGCGGGGCCGAACCTGGCCGCGGCCCGCCACGCGAACATCGTCTGGGGCGTCGCGACGCTGTGCCTCACGGCGCTGCTGGCGTGGCGCCTCGCCGGGCCGCGCGCGGGCGTGCTGGCGGCGGCGTTCCTCGCCTCGCAGGGCGTCGTGGTCGCCTACTACTCGAACGAGGGCTATCCGGCGTTCTCGGCTTGCTGTCTCGCGGCGGGCCTTCTGCTCCTCCTGGGATGGGACACGCCGCGGTGCCGGCTCATCGGCATGGCGGTCGTCGGCGCGCTGTTCTTCGTCCGCGGCAACCTCTGGCCGGCGGTGCCGTTGCTCCTCGTCTGGGCGCTCGCCGGCGCCGCGTCGCCGGCGAGCCGCGTCGCGCTCGTTGCGGTCGTGGCGATGCAGCCGCTCGTCTTCTTCGCGAGCGACCCGCGTCACCTGAAGATCCTCGCCTACGTCCCGCTGCTGAACCGCCTCGTCGCGCCGCTCGGCTACAGCTCGGCGCTCGTGCTCGACGACCGAGTCCCGTTGACGCTGACCGAGAATCTGTGGGAGGCGGCTCGCCTCGTGCGGCGCTACGAGTTCTGGGTGCTGGCCCTGGTCCTGCTGCTGGCGATCGACGTCGCGCGGTGGCTGGCCCGTCGATCGACGGCGTCACCGCGCGAGGGGCGAGTCGGCCTCCTCTGGGCGCTTCTGGCGTTCATGCTGGTCGTCCATCTGTGGATGTTCCAGCTCAACTGGAAGTGGATCGGCGTGTACTTCCTGTCGTTCGCGCCGATCGTTCCCGTGCTGCTCGGAGTCGGATACTCACGGCTGTGGAGTCTGACTGGTCCGCGGTCCTGGTCACGGCGACTTGTCGTCGTCACGCTCGCGGTCCTGCTCCTCCCGCCGCTCTACTTCGTTCGCCATCCGCTGCTGCCGGTCGGCGAGGCGCGGCAGCGCGACCCGCTCGGTCGGATCCATACCACCGCCGCGCGGCTCCGAGAGCTCGTGCCGGCCGACGCGCAGGTCTTCCTGTACGCGTGGAACGTCGGCTACTACCTGTCGGGCCTCCCCCCGACCTATCTCCAGCAGGCGTACAGTGATTGGACCCTGCCCAGCGTCCGCGTCGACGATAACGTCGTGCGCCGGTCCGGGCTCGTGCCCCTGAGCGATCTCGAGCGCTGGCTCTCGCGGGAGGCCGGCTACGCGGTGATCAACCCGACGTATCTGGCCGCCCACGACCAGGAGTTCCTGGGCGCGACTCGCGTGATGCGCGAGCTGCTCGATCGCCACTTCGACAGGATCGCGACGGTGGCCGATTACCCGCCGGCCGTGTACGACGTATACCGGCGAAAACGCTAGGCCTGACAATGAATTGCTTGACTCGCTACGGCCAGCGGACCTAACATCGTGAGGCGGTTGCGCCACTTATGCTGCTGATCAATCCGGCTCAGGAGAAGTTCGGCGGATTTCTCTCCCGGTTCATCCCGGTGGGCATCCCCGTCGCCATCGGGTGCCTCGCCGCCTATCTGAAGAAGCACGGCGTCAAGGTCAGGGTGGTGGACGAGGAGCTCGTCGATATCACCCCCTCCGTCCTGCGCGAGATGGTGCAGGGGCTCGAGCGGCCCTACATGTTCGGCCTGTCGTGCCTGACCGCGCACGTCGTGCGCGCCTACGAGCTGGCCGTCATGATCAAGGCCGAGTTCCCCGACTCGATCGTGATCGCCGGCGGGCTGCATCCGACGGCGGAGCCCGAGGAAGCGCTGGCCACCGGGAACATCGACTACGTCGTGCGGGGCGAGGGCGAGGAGGTCCTGCTCCAGCTCCACAACGCGCTGCGGGGCGGGAAGGACCCGTCGAAGCTGATGGGCATCTCGTTCATCCGCGACGGTAAGGTCGTGAACAACCCCGAAGCGCCGCTGATCCCGGAGCTCGACGACATCCCGATGTTCCCGTACGAGCTCTTCGAGCATCCGAAGTACGACATGGGCTTCATCACCTCGTCCCGGGGCTGCCCGTACAAGTGCACGTACTGCAGCCAGCGGATGCTGACGGGAACGACGTACCGGTACAAGTCGGCGGGGCGCATCGTCGAGGAGCTCGATCTCCTGATCAACAAGTACAAGCAGACGCAGATCGTGTTCTACGACGACAACTTCTGCTTCAAGGCCAAGCGTGTCGTCGACGTGTGCAACGAGATCCGGGCGGCCGGGCTCCACGAGAAGTGCGCGTTCTCGGTCCAGACCCGCGCCGACAACTTTCCGCCGGACCTCGTGCCGGTGCTCGCCTCCGCCGGTTTCAAGCACGCCGGCTTCGGGATGGAGACGGGCACGAACCGGCTGGCGAAGCTCATCGGCAAGGGCGAGACCGTCGAGCAGCACCTGGAAGCCGCCGAGCTCGGCAAGAAGCACGGCTTCGGCATCTCGCTGTTCATGATCTTCGGGTTGCCCACCGAGACGCGTGAAGACCGCGAGACCAGCTTCCGGGTCGTGCAGGGCGCGCGGGTCCAGTCCTCCAAGTACAACAACCTCATTCCGTACCCGGGCACCCCGATCTACACCGATCTGAAGAAGACGAACCGCATCCACATCGAGCCCGGGTGGTCGAACTTCAACAGCACCCTCTCGGTCACGCGCTCCATCTTCGACCGAACGCCGCTGCCCTACGTCCCGGAGACCACGTCGGAGTTCGAGCTGAAGCGCGACATCATCCGCTACAACCTCAAGACGTACGTGACCGCCGAGGCGCTGAAGGGCATCCTGCTCCGGAAGAAGGGGATCGGCTGGTACCAGCTTCCCCCTCGCTGGTACTTCAAGCCCCGCGAGCTGTACCACGTGGCCAAGATCGGCGTGAACATCGCCGTCAACATGGCCGTCGCGCTCCTGCCACTGGCGATCACCGAGCCGATCATGAACGCCCTCAATCCGGCCATGAAGGGTCGGCCTCGGGTGCCCGGCTACAGTCCGGACGGGTTCCACGCTTCCCAGTGGGACAAGGACACCGCCAAGCAGAAGACGGTGATCCTGAAGACCGCGCAGGAACAGCGCCGGACCACCGGCAAGATCTCGATCGAGCTGCCGGTCCTGGAGCAATCGGAGTCCAGCCCCCGCTGACACCGAGCCTGGCGGATCGCGCCGGCGGCGGCTCGATCAATCGTGCCTGCCCTGTTTGTGCCGATCCGCGAGTCCGAATCAAGGAAACGATCCGGCATTTCGAAGTGTGGGCCTGCGGACAGTGCGGGCTCTATTGGGTTCCCAACGTCACTGACGACGAGTTGGTCCGTTTCTATGTGGGATCGTACTTCCGTGGCGGCCACGAATTTGGATACATCGACTATACGCGAAGCGAGCAAATCCACCGGCTGAACGCCCGCTCCCTGCTCCGTGAAGTGGCCTCGTTCCTCCCGAAGCCGGGTGTTCTCTCGGGGCAGAACCTTTGCGACGTGGGATGTGCCTATGGCTTCCTGGTCGATGAAGCCTCGCGCGCCGGGATGCGCGCGGAAGGGGTCGACTATTCCGCAGAGACGTGCGACTACGCGCGCACAACTCTCGGATGTCGTGTGTTCCACGGGGCGCTCAAGGACGCGGGCTATCCGGCCAATCATTTTGACGTCGTGACCGTCATTGGCTCGATCGAGCACTTCGCCGACCCCGTTGGGACGGTGGCGGAGATTCAACGCATCTGCAAGCCGGGCGGGCTGATGGTGATCACCACCGTGGACACCCGGGCCTTTTTCGGAGTATTCCGATTCAAGCCTCCGGAGCACCTGTTCTATTTCTCACGCTCGAACTTGCCCCTCCTTGTCCGCAAGATGGGATTCGACGTCGTGAAGCTGACGGGCTACATGGCCCGTCACAACTTGGGAGAAGCGCTCGGTCTCCTGTCGAAGGCCCTCTTCGGGCCGCGCTTGCCGATCGAAGACTTCATCCGGCGCAGTCCGCTCGGATCTGCCTGGCTGAAGCTTCCGAACAACGAAATGCTGTTGATCGCGAGAAGGCGCTAGTCCGCGGAGGGAATGAGCGTCACCTCGGCGCCGGCCTCTCGCTCGGCGTCGGCGCGCTGAGTTCGCTCCGGGAACCGAGGTAGGCGATCTTCAGCCACACGAGCAGGCGCGCCGCCGCCAGCATGATGCGCGCCCTCGTGTAGTAGACGCCGTCCTGCTGGCGGACCTGGCCTCCGGTGATCATGCGGTGCAGCCGAACGTCGACGATCATCCGGGCATTGTAGGTGCTGAGGATCTCCTCGAGTGACAGACCTCGTCGACCGGCCTGGTGCAAGTCGATGAGCAGCCGGATCCGTCGCGCCGATTCTCCGAGGTTGAAGAAGCCGATGACGTAGCAGTACGCCAGCAAGACATAGGTCAGGAGCCATACCGCCGCCAGCTCCGGCGGGCCGACCGCGGCCGGGAGACGGTCGGCCGGGCCGAACAGGGCCACGCCGACCACCCCGACGCCGGCGACGCCCACGCTCAACAGGATTCCCAGCGGCCGCGCGAGCCCGGGAAAGGCACGCGAGAGGATCACATGCACGACGATGCAGGTGCCGAGCGCGACGAACGGCGTGAGCGTCAGGACGGCCCGCGTCACCCGCTCACCCCCCCTTCTCCATCTTGAGGAGCGCGCGATAGGCGATGTAGATCCGTGCCAGAAACGATCCGCTGGGAGTCACGGTGTAGCGCCCGCTCTCGAAGAGGGCCAGCCGACCCACCAAGAGGTCGTTGAGCCGCGGCACCACGAGCACCTGGTCGTTCAGCGTACTCATGAGCTCGGTGGCGACGACCCCCCGAGCTCCGGCCTGATCGATCAGCAGGAGAATCGACATCGACGGACTGTCGGCCTGGACGGCGGAGTACGTGATCATGTACGCGAGGGTCAAGGCGACGTACAGCATCATGAAGTTCCAGTAGTCCCACGCGCTCTGCGGGAGGAAGCGGAGGGCGCCGGCGGTGACGGTCTGGAGCGCCTGAAACGTCGCCACCGAAAGCATCAGCACCACGAGCGATAGAACCGAGAGCGCCGTGTAGTGTCCGGCCCGCCGTATGCGCCAGACGACGAGCTGGGCCATGATCAGGAAGGCGAAGGCGAGCAGCGCGCCGCCGATCGGGCGCATCAGAACTTGCCCAGCATCCGCCCCAGACGCCGATAGCGGCGGCGCTCGGTGACCTTGACTTCCCACCAGAGACGCAGGAGCGCGTCCAGCACGATCCTGAGGTTCCGCAGGGTCAGCGCTTTCGACTCCCCGGACTCGCGCGGCTTGATCTCGATGCCGACCTGGACGAAGTCCAGCCCCGACCACACCGCTTTCACGACCGCTTCCGTCTGATACGAGAACCCGTTCGTGTGGATCAGGATCTTGCGGACGACGTCGGTCTTGAAGACGTTCGTGCCGTTGGTGTACGAGAAGCGAGTGCCGAACATCAGGTTGACGCCGGCGGCGTAGAGCCGCGACAGTCGCCGCCGCCACCAGGAGCGGACGCGCACGTTCGTCACGTAGAAGACGACGAGGTCCGCCCGGTCGATGTACTTGATCCCCCGCGCGATCTCCTCCAGCCGCATCTCGTTGTCGCCCGGCACCAGGAGCACGTAGTCGCCCTGCGCCGCCTGGACGCCCGCCTTGTAGATGCCACCGATGTTCAGCTGCGCGGTGTTGTGGACGACGCGCACGTGCGCGTCCCGCTGGGCCAGCTCGTCGGCGACGGCGCCCGTGCCGTCGGTCGACGCGTCGTCGTACACGAGGACCTCGAGCGAGGTCGCCAGGGGCTTCATCTGCGTGAGGATCGCTTCCACCGCCGGACCGAGGTTCTTCTCCTCGTTGAGCGCCGGAACGATGACCGTGAGGCTGGGCATGGCGTCGACCTAGGAGGACGAGGACCGCGAGGACAGGAGCGGCGCCGGCTCGGGCCGCGTGACGCCCATCGCCACGAGGACCTCCTCGTACACGAGGTCGGGATCGAGCCCGCGGTCGCGCATGCGGCGGCGTCGGATCGCGTACTCGATCAGCGAGAGCGCCCGGCAGAACACGGCCCGGTGCCACGCGAGCCACATCACGTCGAGGAGGAGGTGGAAGCACATGCCCCAGAAGACCGCCCACAGCACGCTGGACCTGAGAACCGCCGCCGCCACGTACACGAACGTGAAGAACTCGACCGTGTGACAGAGGTTCAGCGCCAGGAAGTCCGGGCGCCGGATCTGGGGAAACACCCGCGCGTGGAACTCGAACATCCGCCGCGGGCTCCAGTCGCGGAAGCCGTTGCGCTGCAGATAGTCGCCGTAGTGGTCGGCGTCGATCAGGACCGAGGCCACCCAGAAGATCGCGCTGCCCTGCACGCCGAGAACGGGGCTGAGTGCCCACGCCACCCCGCCGCCCAGGACGACGTGCTCGGGGAGGTTCACCGGCCCGGGTCCGGCGGCGGACCGCCGAGGGTCTGCGTCGTCGGCCGATCGAGGTGCGTGCGCTTGTGATAGAGAAGCTTGTTGGGCGAGCGCTTACTCCATTCCCGCTTGATGCTGTAGACGACGTTGCGCACGAGGCTCGGCAGGGACAGCTGCAGCGGGTAGAGACGGAAGACGTTCAGATAGCCCTTCGCCAGGTACCACGGCAGGAAGTAGAGCTTGGTCAGCGGCAGCTTCATCAGCACGTTCACGGTGAGGTTCCGGAGCCAGCGGGCCCGCGGGAACATCACGCAGACCGGCCCGAGCAGCGAGAGGTTCTTCTGCATCAGGGCCTCACGGGCCGTGAAGGACGTGAACGGGCTCTCGGCCTGGTAGCTGTAGAAGAGCCGGTCGAAATCCCCGTCGAAGAACCCGTTCCGCACCGCGTAGTCGGTCAGCTCGCAGCCCGGGTACGGATGGAGCACCGGGAACTCGGCGTAGGTGACCCGGCAGCGGATGTTGATGTCGAGGTTCTCGATGTCGTAGTCGATCGCCGTCCGGCCGTGCTGCGCCATGACCTCGGGGCGCAGCGGGACGCCCAGGATCGTGTTCGCGAAGGTGACGACGCCTTCCCGGTAGCAGAGATCGTAGGCGTCGTGGATCTGTTGCTGCTTCATGTGCCGCTTCACGATCGTGTTCCGCACGTACTCGTTCCCGGCCTCGATCGACATCGTGAGCGAGTGGAGTCCCGCCCGCTTGAGCGCCGCCAGGTTCTCGCGGGTGAGGACGTTGCACCGGGTGAGGCAGAAGAACGGCAGCCCTACTTCGCGCGGGTAGACCTCGGCGAACTCCTCGAGCCAGGCGTCGACCTTCCGGTCGAGGATGAACATGTCGTCGTAGAACTTGATGAACTGGGTGGGCCAGCGTTCCTTGAGCTCCTTCAGCTCGGCGCAGAGGCGCGCCACGCTGTAGCGGTTGAAGATCGGCCCCTTGCCCGCGTACATGACGTTGAACTTCGGCTCGAAGCAGTACGTGCACTGGTACGGGCAGCCGCGGGAGGACATGAAGGAACGCAGCGGGAAGCGCGCCAGATGGGTCTTGCGGTAGATCAGCTCGCGATCGTAGAAGGGCAGGTCGTCGAGCACCGTCCGGCGCGGCCGGAGGAACGTCGGGTCGACCTCCAGGTCGTACTCCGGGCGGGCGGACGCGGCGGCGCCGGCGAGCTGGACCATCTCGGGCGCCTTGCCCTTGGCTCTGAGCACTTTCGTCGCGTTTTCTTTGGTGACGATATTGGGGATCGCGTCGATCGAACGCCCCGCCGCCAGCCCGTCCAGCAGCTCCTGCCAGCCGTCGTCGCACTCGCCGACGCCGATCGCGTCGAACGGGCGGGTCAGCACGAGGCCAGGAAAGAACGTGGGGTGGGGGCCGCCCATGACCGTGAAGATGGAGGACGCGTAGGCCTTCACCGCCTCCGCCGCGCGGAAGTAGGTCGTGTGCTCTCCCGTCTTCGCGCTGAACGCGACGACGTCGGGCCCGATACGGCGCAGATCTTCCTGCAGGTCGTCCTGCGCGAGGATGGTGACGAACGTCGAGTGGCCGCGACGCTTCGCCAGCGCCGACAGCAGCTGGACGTTCATCGGGTCGATGTACTCGACGTCCCGTTCGACGAACAACACCTTCATTCGCATCTCCCATTCATCGTCGCGCCTCGGCCGGCGGGGCCCCAGCCCCGCGACGGCCTGCGGCGCGAACCCCCCGGGCCCGGCGCCCGATCAGAAGGGCCCGCTGAACTCTTTACCACGGGCGGCGGCGTTTGGAGCAGTCTCCGGAGCGGGCCCTCGCCCGCGGCCGGAGAGCGTCGCGCGGACGGCGGCGGCGATCTCGGCGGGGCCGGGATAGTAGATCTTCTCCAGCGCCGAGCTGGCGGGCGTCGGCACGTCGGGAAGGGCGACGCGTCCGATCGGCGCCCGGAGCTCGCCGAAGCACTGCTCGCCGACCCGCGCGGCCAGCTCCGCGCTCACGCCGAAGCTCCGCCAGCCCGTGTCGGCGATGACGAGGCGGCCGGTCTTGACGACCGAGGCGCACACCGTCTCGGAGTCGAGGGGCCGCGCCGTGCGCAGATCGACGACCTCGAGGGAGATCCCCTCGGCGGCCAGCGCCTTCGCCGCCTCGAGCGCCTCGCCGACCATGAGCGAGAGGCCGGCGACGGTCACGTCGCGGCCCTCGTGGACGACGGCGGCGTGCCCGAGGGGCGTGTAGTACGGCTCCTCCCCCACCGGGCCGCTCCGCTCGTAGAGCCAGCGATGCTCGAGGCAGACGACCGGGGTCTCTGTCGTCAGCGCGGTCATCAGGAGCCCCTTCGCGTCGGCGGGCGTCGCCGGCATCACGACCTGGAGCCCCGGGACGTGGGCGAACATCGCCTGGAGGCTCTGCGAGTGCTGCGCGGCCTGGCCCCAGCCGCGGCCGATGATCGCGCGGATCGTGAAGGGCACCCGCATGGTCCCGCCCGACATGTAACGCCACTTCGCCGCGTTGTTGACGAGCTGATCCATCGTCAGCATGAGGAAGTCGTTCCGCGCGTGCACGAGCAGGGGATGGAGCCCGCGAAGGGCCGCGCCGATCGCGACGCCGGTCAGCGTCGCCTCCGAGAGCGGGGTCTCGAGCACGCGCTTGCCGCCGAACTCGAGGGCCGGGCCCCGGGTGGTCCCGAAGATCCCCTTCGCGTCGTCGACGCCCACCCCGAGGACGAAGATCCGGTCGTCCTTCGCCATCGCCTGGCGGGTGGCCTCGTCGATCGCTTCCCGGTACTTGAGCTCGCGCACGCGTACTCCCTCAGTCAACGTCGGTACGGAGCATCGCCGGCTCCGGGAACGGGCTCGCCTTCGCGAAGCTGACGGCGTCCGCTACCTCCGCCTCCAGCACGGCGTCGATCGATGCGCGCTCGGTGGCCGTCAGGATCCCCCGGGCCTCGAGCGTGCGGGCGAGCGAGGCGACGGGGTCCCGCGCCATCCAGCCGTCGAGCTCGGCCTGGGTCCGGGAGCCCACGTCGGTATCGAAGTTCGGTCCCACGTGCTCGCGCCAGCGGTAGGTCTTGGCCTCGATGAAGGTCGGTCCCTCGCCGCGCCGCGCGCGAGCCACCGCCGCCGCGCCCGCCTCGTACACGGCGACCACGTCGTTGCCGTCCACGCCGACCGCCGCCAGCCCGTGCGCGGCGGCGCGCGGCCAGATGTCGGCGCTGACCTGGCGCTGCGAGATTGGCGTCAGCGTCGCGTACAGGTTGTTCTCGCACACGAACACCACCGGCAGCGAGCGAAGCGCCGCGAAGGCCAGGCTCTCGTGCATCACGCCCTGCTCGACGGCCGCGTCGCCGAAGAAGGCGACCGACACGTCGTCGCTGGCGCGCAGCGTGGCCGCGAGCGCCGCGCCCACCGCCATCGGCACGGTGCCGGCGACGATCGCCGAGGCGCCCAGCATGCCCGTCTCCGGCGAGGCCAGATGCATCGAGCCGCCCTTGCCGCCGCAGCAGCCGGTCGCCTTGCCGTAGAGCTCGGCGAACATTCCGCGCGTGCTGCCGCCTTTCGCGAGATAGTGCGCGTGGCAGCGGTGCCCGCTCAGCACCGTGTCGCCGTCGCGCAGCGCTTGGCAGACGCCGACCGCCACCGCCTCCTGGCCGATCGCCAGATGGGTGGGACAGCGGATCTCCTGCTCGGGATAGAGGGCGACGATCGCTTCCTCCGCGCGACGGATGCGCGCCATCTGGACGTAGAAGGCCTTCAGGCGCTCGGGTGGGATCGACGTCGTCATCGGTCGATCAGATGAAGTTGACGTGGGTCCCGGGATGCTTGAGCTCCCAGAGATAGCGATTCACTTCGTCCATGCGGCAGTTCTTGCGGCACTCCGAGATGTCGAGCTGCTGCTCGACGTATTCCTGGCTCTTGCGCCTGAGCTCGCCCGTCCAGATCTGCTCGAACGTCTGCTTGAGAATATTCCCGTACAGGAAGCGCTCGTCGAGCAGGTACGCGCTGCAGCCGTAGAGGTCGCCGTGGGCCATGATGTACGCCCAGAAGTGAGGCG
This sequence comes from Candidatus Rokuibacteriota bacterium, assembly GCA_003220435.1. Taxonomy (GTDB): domain Bacteria; phylum Methylomirabilota; class Methylomirabilia; order Rokubacteriales; family CSP1-6; genus AR31. The sequence continues at coordinate 38,206 of QHSL01000077.1, forward strand.
TGGCCATGCACTTCGCGTAGTGGCGGTCCTGGTCCGCGAGCTTCTCCATCGTGTGACGGCGGAAGACCACGTGGAACCGGTCGTCGTTGAGCTTCTCGAGCTGGTCGGCGAGGTGGAGATGCGGCCGGTAGTCGATCCCCTCGTACTCGTGGGTCAGGCTCATCAGGTGCTGCGAGTACGGCTTGACCACGAGGTAGTCGAGGCCGGTGTCCCGGCAGCGCTGGGCCAGGTCGACGGCCGAGTCGACCGTCTCGGGCAAGAGCAGCATCTGGGCGCCGAGCGTGCAGCTGGCCTTGAGCGTCGACCGGAGATCGACGGCGCGGGCGAGATTCTGCCAGACCCGGTCCCAGTCCTTCTCGTCGGTCTGGTGGACCTTCGCGTACGTCTCGCGCGTGCCCGCGTTGATGCTGGCCTTGATCCAGGTGGTGGCGGGTAAGGCCTGACCTGCGAACTTTTCGGTCAGGGCCACGGCGTTGGTGGTGATGGCGTTGTCGACGCCGGCGGACTTGGCGTGGACGATGATCTCGGCGAGTCGCTTGTGCAGAAGCGGCTCGCCCTCGCCGGCGTACATGACGCTCCTCACGCCGAGACGCCCCATCTCGCTGAGCCGATCCTTCAGGATGTCGGCGTCGAGGAAGCGCACGACATAGCCGATGTAGTCGACCGCGCAGAACGTGCAGCGGTGGTTGCACGCGCCCGCCGGCGCGATCTCGACGTAGAGGGGGTAGACGAGCTTTCCCTGCGCCCAGTCCGCGACCCGCTCCGGGTGGAAGTGGAGCTTGTGGCTGTCGATCCGGTGGGCATCCATGCGTCGCCTTCCCTTACCGCCCGGCGTCGGCCCCGCCGGTAGCGGAGAGGCGGCCGTGGATCGCGACGATCGTATCCAGCAGACAGTGCGAGAGGCTCAGATGCGTGACCTCGACGTGGCCGTACGATTTCGACGCGACGTAGAAGTTGAGGTCGCCCAGGCGCCCCAGCGGGTTCTCGCGGTCGAAGCCGGACATGGTGATGACCCGGCACCCCCTCTGGCGCGCCGCGCGGGCGGCGCGGACGATGTTCTCGGAGCGCCCGGAGCTCGACACCGCCACCAGCACGTCCCCCGCGTCGGCGAACATCTCGATCGGCTTCTCGAAGACCTGGGGATAGCCGAAGTCGTTGCTGATGCACGTCAGCAGCGCCGGATCGTTGAACGCGAGCGCGCGCATCCCACCGGTCTTCCAGTAGTCGACCGCCTGGTGGCTGGAGATGGCGGCGCTGGCGCCGTTGCCGATGAACATGATCTTGCGCCCGCACTTCGACTGCGATACGAGGATGTCGATCGCGCGGCTCATCCCGTCGGCGAAGTCCACGGACGCGCCCGAGCCATCGAAGACCGTCACGCTCTTCTGGGCGCGGGCCAGATCGTCGAAGAAGACGGCGACCGCCTGCCTGGCCTGAGCGCTCGGCGCCGGCCGGTCCGTCATTTCAGCAGCGCCGTGAGGAACTTGTAGAGGGGAACCGGCTCCACGGAGGATCGGTTGCCGACGATGCGGACGGCGAGGGCGCCCACCGCGTTGCCGATGACGCCGACCTCGTCCATCGGCGTGGCGGCGGCGACACACGGCGCGGTCAGCGAGAGATACGCGTCGCCGGCGCCCACCCGGTCGACGATCTCTCGCGAGAACACCGGCACCTCGAACTGGGTGCCGTCCTCGCCGGCGGTCAGCGACCCCAGGTGGCCGCGCGTCACCGCGACCGCTCGCGCGCCCAGCAGCCCCTTGACCTTGTCGGCCAGCTCGGAGACCGGGCTCCAGCGATCGTGCATCGCCAGCCGCATCTCCGGCTCGTCGATGCAGACGTAGTCGGCCCGCGGGTATTTGGTGATCAAGTTGTAGCCGAGGTTGGCGCTGTTCGCCTGGGTGTTCACGGCCAGAAACTGCGATCCCTCGCAGAGGGTCGTCACCACCCGGGGGCTCAGGAAGCCGTGGCCGTAGTCGACGGCGATCACGAGGTCGTAGCGCGCCAGCTCGCTTGTGAGGTGGTCCACGACCTGGTCCTCGAGCGCCGGCGGGATGTCGGAGTCGTCCATGAAGACGATCTCGAACATCTTGACCAGGAACGGCTCCCAGATGTACCGGCGCTTGATGATGGTCGAGGCGCCTGGGCGACGGAAGAAGACGGGCGTCACGTTGGGCTTCACGTGCTGCCTGATGAAGTCCTCGCGCGAGTCCCGCTCGCCGACGCTCGTGACCAGGTGCACCTCGTTGCAGAAGCCCGCCACGTGGTTGGCGCACGCGAGCGCGCCACCCGCGAAGGCCTCCTCGCGCAGGTAGCGCGTGGCGACGATCGTCTCCTTGGGCGACTTCCCCATCGGCTGGCAGTAGTGGTACTCGTCGATGATCGCCTCGCCGATGACCAGCACGCGCATGTCCCGCAGCCCGTTCAGCCGCCCGATGACGTCCTCAGGGCTGTGCCGGGTCTTGAACTCCTCGAGGAACCGCCGCGCTTCCTCCGGATAGACGCCGTAGTACTGGTTCAGCAGCTCGCTCGAGCTGAACGTGATGTCCGCGGTGAACTCGATGCGGCCGCCCACCTTCCTGACGGCGTCTTCCTCGGCCTGGATGCCCCGCGTGATGTCGCTCTCGCGGTCTGCGTAGTCGCTGCCCTTGCAGTACACCCCGGGCCGCAGGAGCGCGATGGCCTCGGTCGCGGTGGGCCACGCGTTGATCGCGACGAAATCCACGCACTCCAGCGCCGCGATCGACTCCGCCCGAAGCCGCTCGTTGAAGACGGGCCGGCCCGGACCCTTGTGCACGAAGCGGTCCGGCGTGACCGTCACCACGAGCACGTCGCCGAACCGCCGGGCCGACTCGAAGTGCCGGATGTGGCCGAAGTGCAGGAGGTCGAAGACGCCGTGGCACTGGACGACGGACTTGCCCTCGTCGCGGAGCGAGCCCAGAACCTCGGCCAGCTCTTCGAGAGGACGGATCTTGCCGCCGGGCCGCGCGACGCTGGACATCCTAGCGCTTGCCAAGGTGCGCGAACCACTCGCGGGTCGCGTCGTGGATCCGCTCCGGTGTCCACACCGGCGCGTCCTTCCAGTCGTCGAGGTGCTCGAGCATCACCGCCACACCCTCCTCGAACTTCACCTTCGGCGACCATCCGAGGACGCGACGGATCTTCGTGATGTCGCCGTGCGTGATGTCTGGCTCGCCCGGTCGCTTCGGGAGATAGGTGACAGGACCGCCGATGAGACCAGCCAACGACTTCACGCTCTGCGGCGCTCCGGACGCTACGTTGAACACTTCCCGATCGATGTCCGAGACGGCGGCCGCGACGAAGGCCTCCACGACATCGGAGACGAAGACGAAGTCACGCTGCTGGCTCCCGTCGCCGACGATCGTGAGGGGAGCACCGTGTGCGCGCTGGGCGAGGAAGACTCCGAAGACGGCGCCGTAGGCGCCGGTCGTGCGTGAACGCGGGCCGTAGACGTTGAAGAGGCGAAGAGAAGCGGCTGAAATCCCATAAACTTCGGCCCAGTGTAGCACAGCCTGCTCACCCGCCCATTTTGCGAACGAGTACGGATACAAGAGCCGCGGCGACGTCGTCTCCGGCGTTGGATACACGTCGGGAATCCCGTAGCACGAGGAGGACGCCGCGTACACCACGCGCGCCACCCGAGCCTGTCGCGCCGCTTCCAGGACCGCCACGGTACCCCCGACGTTGGCTCGGTGATAGCGCAGCGGTGACGAGATCGAGGGGACGATGTCCGCGAGCCCGGCCAGGTGAAACACCACGTCGACCCCGTGGAAGCTCGGGACGATGGCGTCGTACTCGGCCACGTCCACGAGGGTCAGGGTGACGGGCGCACCGGACGGCAGGTCGCGGAGGTTCTCGCGCCGTCCGGTCGCCAGATTGTCCAGGACCACGACGCTATGGCCGTCGGCGACCAGGCGGCCGACCAGATGGCTGCCGATGAAGCCGCAACCGCCGGTGACGAGCGCTCTCACCGCGTCCCTTTCGCTCCCTCCGCGCGAACCTTATCACAGGCGGTCGTGACCGCCCACACGAGGAGTTCCTTGACCCCGGGCCGGGCTCTATGTTCACATGTTGAACACCGAAGATCCAATGGAAAGATCGGGCGAGCGCGAGCTGGAGATCCTGACGGCGATCGGCGAGGGGAGGCCCCTGACTCAGCGGGTCCTGGCCCAGCGTCTGGGTATCGCGCTCGGCCTGACCAATCTCTATCTCAAGCGCCTGGCCAAGAAGGGGTCCATCAAGATCGCCGAGTTCCCGCGGAAGCCCGCGGCGCGCAAGCGGCTGCGCTACCTGCTCACGGCCAGGGGAATCAGCGAGAAGACGCGCCTCACCTACGAGCACATCGCCTACGCCCTCAATCTCTATCGACGCGCCCGCGAGACGCTGCGCGGCGAGCTCTCCCGTCTTCCGGAGAGCGGGATGAAGCGGGTCGCGCTCTACGGCACCGACGAGGCCGCCGAGCTTGCCTACCTGACGCTGAAGGAGGCTGGCGTCGAGCCCATCGCGGTGTTCGCCGCGGCGGCCGGCGGGCAGTTCCTCGGCTTCAAGGTGCGCGCCCTCGCGGACCTGGTCGCGGACGAGTGCGACGCCGTGGTCGTGGCGACGTTCGATCGGCCCGAGGCGCGGGTAGCCGAGCTGGCCCGGGTCGGCGTCGCGCCCGACCGGATCTTGACGCTCCGGCGCATCGAGCGCGGACGGGGCGACGGCGTCTCGGCATGACCGACCTCCGCGACTTCTCCCGCATTCTCTCGAAGTACCTGCGGCCGCACTGGCCGACCGTCCTGCTCCTGCTGGCCTCGAGCTACGTCGCGACGGCCCTGACCGGACTGCTGCCGGTGGTCATGGCCCCGATTCTCGACCTGGCACTCGGGTCGTCGCCGCCGACCGGCGGGCAGCCGGTCGGCTGGCGCGGGGTGAGCCTCGGCAACCTCGGCGCCGCGGTGCTCCAGTGGCTCGGCATCGGCGGCGATCTCGACCGGTTCACGGCGATCGCCCTCCTGTGCGGCGTCTTCGTCGCGGTGGGGCTGCTGAAGGGCGCGCTCGACTTCTGGAACTATATGCTCGCGCTCTGGATCCGCGTGCGGGCGGGGGCGGCCATGCAGCTCGACCTCTTCCGCCATCTGTTCGGGCTCTCGCTGTCGTTCTTCAACCGGCAGCGCACCGGTGAGCTCGTCTCGCGGCTCGACGCGGACACCCGGGCGACCAGCGCCGGGCTCGAGACCGTGACCTGCACGCTGCTCTCGGCGCCCGTGCTGATCGCGTTCTACGGCTACCTGATGGTCCGGACGAGCCCCACGCTCGTCGTCGCCGCGCTCGCGGCCGCGGCGCTCCATCTCGGCGTCACGCGCGGGATCCGCGGGCCGATCCGGCGCTTCGCCACCGACCAGTTCACGGTTCTCGCCGATCTGGTGGCGCGGCTCCAGGAGGCGATCCTGTCGGTCCGCGTCGTCAAGTCGTTCGCCGCCGAAGGATTCGAGGCGGCTCGGCTGACCGCGACGCTGCGGAAGGTGCTGCGCGTCAACGTCACGTACGGCGCGTACAAGCACGCCGAGGAGCCGGCGCGCACCGCGGTCGGCTATGTCGTCGAGGCCGGGATCGTGCTGCTGGCCGCACGGGAGCTGCTGGCGGGCCGCCTCACGGTTGCGACGTTCTTCCTGTTCCTGTACGTCGGGCGCGCCGTCCTGGCGCAGATGAGCGCGCTGGCCTCCGCCTACACGCAGATCCAGGCGACGCTGGCGGCCTCCACACGGATCGCCGGGCTCTTCGCCATCGAGCCCGAGGTGAAGGACGGGCCCGAGACCATCACGGACTTCCGCGAGGGGATCGTCGTCCGCGACGTGTCGTTCGACTACGGCGGCGAGCGGGTGCTGGAGGGTGCCAGCTTCGAGGTCCGCAAGGGCGAGATCGTCGCCCTGGTCGGTCCGAGCGGCGTGGGTAAGTCGACGCTCGCCGATTTGATCCTGCGCCTGTACGACCCGGTCGCCGGCGCCATCACGATCGACGGCCACGACCTGCGCACGCTGCGCCAGGAGCCGTACCGGCGGCTGTTCGGCGTCGTGCCCCAGGAGCCCCTGCTGTTCAACGCGAGCATCCGTGAGAACATCGCGTACGGGCGGTCCGACCTCGGCGAGGCTGACATCGTCCGGGCCGCGCAGATCGCGAACGCCCACGGCTTCGTCGGAGAGTTCACCGACGGCTACGACACGATCGTGGGCGACCGCGGCGTCCGACTCTCCGGCGGCCAGCGACAGCGCGTCGCGCTCGCGCGAGCGATCGTGGGCCGGCCGCCGATCTTGTTGCTGGACGAGGCGACCAGCTCGCTCGACAGCGAGTCCGAGCGGCTCGTGCAGCAGGCGATCGAGCGCGTCATACAGGCCGCCACGTCGATCGTCATCGCCCACCGGCTGTCGACCGTGCTGCACGCCGACAAGATCGTCGTGATGAATCGGGGCCGCGTCGAGGCGATCGGTCGCCACGCCGATCTCCTGACCGCGAGCGAGACGTACAGCCGCCTGTACCGCTACCAGTTCAATCCCACCGAGCTGACGAAGGAGCTCACGGCATGAGCGAATTCCTCAAGGGCAACTACGAGCTGAAGGTCGAGATCGAGGAGAAGAAGGAGGACGCCGAGCACACCGCGACGGACGAGTTCGAGCGCAAGGCGCTCTCGCGGCTCGGCGGATCCATCTGCTTCGTGAGCAAGAAGGGCTTCCTCTGGACCGGAGACGCCCCGAAGTCGTGATGGAGCTGGGACGGAGGATCGCGAGCCGGCTGCGCGACGCGACGTTCGATCGGATCGCGCACGTCGGCCTCGCCAACGCCGCGAGGCACCGGCCGCATATCCGTCGCTCGGTCCTCGAGCTGGCCACGCTGCCGCTCGGCGCCGGCGACACCGCGCTGGTCGTCGCCGCCGGCCCGAGCCTGCACCGGCGCCGGAGCCTCGAGCGGCTCGCGGCGCGCGGCTTCAGGGGCACGATCGTCGCGGTGGACAGCGCGCTGGCCGCCTGCCTTCGCAACGGCATCGTGCCCCACGTCGTCGTCACGGTCGATCCCCACGACCGCATCGTCCGCTGGTTCGGCGAGCCGGCGCTCGCGGCGCCGTCGGCGGACGACTACTTCCGGCGCCAGGAAATGGATCCCGTCCACGCGGCCGATGAAGTATCGGCCAACCGCTCCGTCGTCGCGCTCGTGGACCGCCACGGCTCGCGGCTACGCGTCGCCGCGGCGACGTCGGCGGCGTTCTCGGCGGTGAGTCGCTGCCGAGCGGCGGGCATGGAGCTCTTCTGGTGGAACCCGATGTACGACGACTACGAGCGACCCGACAGCGTGTCGCGAAAGCTCCACGGGGAGAACGGCCTGCCGTGCCTCAACGGCGGCGGCAACGTCGGCACCGCGTCGTGGGTGCTGGCCCACGCAGTGCTTGGAAAATCCCGGGTCGGGATCATCGGGATGGACTTCGGCTACCCGCCGGACACGCCGTACGAGAAGACGCAGTACTACCCGGAGCTGCGGGAGATGCTGGGCGAGCGCCTCGGCGAGGCGTTCGTCCACATCGAGAACCCTGTGCTCGGGGAGAAGTGGTTCACCGACCCCGCCTACTGCTGGTTCCGCGACGTCTTCCTCGAGATGGCGCGCGAGGCTCGGTGCGAGACGTTCAACTGCACGGAGGGCGGCGTGCTCTTCGGGCCCGAGATCAAGACGTCGACGCTCGAGGAGTTCCTGGACCATGGCTAAAGTCCTGTTCGTCAACCCGGTCATCCGCGAAGAGGACGATCCGCGTCACGTGCCCTACGGGATGGCGCTGCTGGCCGCGATCATCATGCGCGAGGGCCACCTCGTGCAGGTCTTCGACGCCAACGCGTGGCGGGCGTCCGACGCGGTGTTGACCCAGGTGCTGGCGGCCGACCGCTGGGACGTGGTCGGGCTCGGCGGCATCACGACCGCCTATCGCTCGATCAAACACATCGTGAGCCGCGCCAAGGAAGTCGCGCCCGGGGCGCTGGTGGTGGCGGGCGGCGGGTTCCTCACCAGCATGCCGCACGACATCATGCGCTTCCTGCCGCAGGTGGACGTCGGTGTCGTCGGGGAGGCGTTCGTGTCGTTCCCCGAGGTGCTCCGTCGCCTGGACGCGGACAACCGTGACTGGGCGTCCGTGAAGGGGCTCGTGTGGCGGGGCGCGGACGGCGTGTCACACCTGAACCCCGAGCAGCCGCTGCTTCAAGACATCGACCAGCTCCCGTATCCGGCCTGGGAGCTCTTTCCGCTCGACGTCTACTTCAAGAACAGCATGGCGCTCTACTCCGAGGAAGGCATGGGGGCCCGGCGGCGGCTCGACATCAACGCCAGCTACGGGTGCTCGCTGATCTGTCGCTTCTGCTTCCATCTCGGCATCGCCGGCGACATGGAGCAGGTCGAGCAGAACGGCGAGCGCGACGTCGCCTTCGGCTACAAGCGGTTGATCCGCTACCACAGCCCGCGCTACGTGGTGAGCCTGGTCAAATACGCGCGCGAGAAGTTCGGCGTCGACTTCATCGGCTTCCTCGACGAGAACCTCATGACCATGCACCAGTCGTCCGGCAAGAAGTGGCTGACCGACATTGCCGATCTCTGGATCGCCGAGGGGCTCCAGCCGCAGTGCGTCCGCGACGGCGTGCCGCACGACCCCGAGCGGTGCACCGGCGTGCACTGGGGCGGGACGAGCCACGCCACGCTGTGCTCGCCGGAGGTGCTGAAGGCCATCAAGCGCGCCGGCTGCTCGCATCTCGTCTACGGCTACGAGACCTTCTCGCCGCGCGTGATGAAGACGATCGGTAAGGGCGCCACGCCGGAGGCCAACGAGCGGTCGCTCCGCTGGACGCTCGAGGCCGGGATCCGGCCGATCCCGAACCAGATGATCGGCTTCCCGGACGAAGATTTCGACAGCCTGCGCGACAACGTGCTGGCCTGGAATCGGCTGGGTCTTCAAGTCAAGCCGTTCTTCGCGACGCCGTACCCGGGCACCGAGTGGTACCAGAAGTACAAGAGCCGGATCCTCGAGCAGTACGACGGGGACCTGGAAGCGTTCCTGCTCGACCTCGGCGATGCGACGCGCCTCACCGCGGTCATCTCCAAGAAGTTCAACGCCGTCGAGATCTACGGGCTGCGCGAGCTGATGGTCCAGCGCGACCTCAAGCGGCTGGCCGAGTACGAAGCGGAGTGGAACCGGCTCCATCCGGTCGACCCGCTTGCCGAGGAGAAAGCCGCCTGGGCCCGGCGCTTCGGCGGCGCGAAACCCTCGCTGACGGCCCGCCCCGCGCTCATATCGTGAGACAGGGAAGGAAAGCTCAACGGTGAAGATCGCGATCGTCGGTCTGGGTTCGATCGGCCGCCGCCACCTCGGCAACTTCCACACCGTCGGCGTGGAGACGCTCGCCGCCTACGACGCCATGCCCGCGCAGCGCGCCGCGGCCGCCGCGCAGTTTCCGTTCGCCACGGTGACGTCCACGCTCGAGTCGGCGCTCGAGGGCGCCGCCGGCGTCGTGATTTGCACGCCGCCCGACTCGCATCTGGAGCTCGGCCGCCGCGCCGCCGAGCGCGGCGCCCATCTCATGGTCGAGAAGCCGTTCGCGCTCTCGGTCGACGGAGTCACCGACCTGCTCCGCTTCTGCGACGCCAGGAGTCTCCGCGTGCTCACCGCGTACAACTGGCGGTACTGGCCGCCCATGCTCCTCGTCGAGCAGATGCTCAACGAGGGTCGGATCGGCGCCGTGCGCGCGGCGCGGACCGAGTACGCGTACCACCTGTCGATCCGCTATCCCGGCAAGGACTATCGGGACTTCTACATGGCCGACGCCAAGCAGGGCGGCGGCTGCCTGCTGGACGAGAGCCACGCGATCGACTACATGCGCTGGCTCCTCGGCGACATCGTCGAAGTGAGCGCGGTCGTCGACCGCGTGTCGAGCCTCGAGATCACCGCCGACGACGTCGCCGATCTCACGGTGCGGTTCGGCTCGGGGACCATCGGCAACATCCACATGGACCTCTTCGCCTGGAACATGCACAGCCACTTCGAGCTGCTCGGCGAGAACGGCGTGATCCAGTGGCGGCGCTTCGAGAACGAGATCCGCCTCTTCGATCCGAAGGCGGGCCGCTGGGAGATCTATCCGTTCTCGTGCCAGCTCAACGAGATGTACGTGGACGAAGCGCGCCACTTCCTGGCGTGCATCCGCGGCGAGGCGCGCCCGGCCTGCGACGGGTGGGACGGGCTCAAGACCATGCAGGTCATCGACGCGGCCAAGCGCGCGTCCAGCGAGCGCCGCTGGGTACGGGTCTGAGGCTTGGCCGGCGAGCCCTACGTCTTCGGTGTCATCCCCGCGCGCGGCGGCTCGAAGGGGCTGCCCGGCAAGAACCTCCGCACGCTCGGGCGCCTCTCGCTGCTCGGCCACGCCGTCGCCTCCGCGCGCGAGTCCGCGACGCTGACCCGGTTCATCGTCTCGACCGACAGCCCCGCGATCGCCGACGAGGCGCGACGGCACGGCGCCGAGGTGCCGTTCGTCCGACCGGCCGCACTCGCCACCGACGAGGCGGGCATGGTGCCGGTCCTGCAGCACGCAGTGCGCTGGCTGGAGTCGTCAGCGGGTGTGCGGCCGGACATGGTCGTCACGCTGCAGCCGACCTCGCCGTTTCGGACGGGTCAGGACATCGACCGCACCGTGGCCAAGTTGCTGGCGACCGGCGCCGACTCGGCCCAGACGGTGGTCGAAGCGAGCTACCACCCGTTCTTCATGAAGACGCTCGACGGCGACCGCACGACCCCGCTGTTCGCCGACGGCCACAAGTACGTCCGCCGTCAGGACGCGCCGCCGGTCTATCAGCCGTCCGGCGCCGTCTACGTCACCCGGGCGCCCGTCCTCATGGACCAGGGGCGCGTCCTCGGCGACGACAACCGCGCGATCGTCGTGGACTTCGAGGCGGCGGTGAACATCGACACCGAGTGGGATTTCCTGCTGGCCGAGCTCGTGCTGGCGCGCGGGCGCGCGCCGATTCCGCCGGAACGCCGGTGAGTCATCGGCTCCTGATCCTGGGTGCCGGGGCGCACAGCCGCGCGGTGGCGGATCTGGCGGGCGAAGCCGGCTGGACCGTGGCGGGGTTCACCGACCGGAGCGACGGGGCGCGGGCCCAGGTCCTCGGCACCGACCGGGACATCGGCGCGCTGGCAAGGGCGGGTACGATCGACGCTGGCGTCGTCGGCGTCGGCAACAGCGCGCTGGCGCGCCGGGCCGAGCTCTGGGCGCTGCTGCGCGAGTGCGGTCTGACGACCCCGACCCTCGTGCACCCGCGCGCGATCGTCTCGCGGAGCGCGCGCGTGGGCGACGGCTCTGTCGTCTTCGGCGGCTGCGTTCTCGGTGCCGGGACCGTGGTCGGCGTGAACGGCGTGTGCTACAGCGGCGTGATCGTGGAGCACGATTGCCGCATCGGCGACCACTGCTATCTCTCGCCCGGTGTCGTCCTCTCCGGGGACGTCACGATCGAGCGAGGCACGTTCCTCGGCGCGGGGGCGGTGGTTGTTCCGGGCGTGAGAATCGGCGCGGGCGCGGTCGTCGCCGCGGGGGCGGTCGTCGTCGACGACGTTCCGCCGGGGACGACCGTGATCGGCGTGCCGGCGCGCGCGCGCGAGGTGCGCCGGTGAGCCGCGTCCTCGTCGTCACCGAGACGTCCCGAAGCCATGGTGAGTTTCGGCGACCGTGGGTACGCGCGCTCTACGGCCTGCACGTGCGGCGGTACCGCCGCGCCGTCGCGGCGGCCCTCTCGCGGCTGGCGCCCGGCGACGACGTCACGCTGCTTGCGGGCCGCGAGCTCGTTGACCGCGCGGCGCTGCCGGGCGGCGTGCGCCTGCGCCTGTACGACGAAGAATCGTTCAAGACCGAGGCCGATCCGCTGGCCGACCTCGGGTCGCGGCTCGTCGCCGCGTGGTGGCCGCGACGCTCGGCCGAGCCGGCGCTCTCGGTGCACGGGGTCTGGCTCCCCGATCTCCTGCCCGTCGCCAAGGGCATCCTGCTCCGGCTCGAGGTGTTCGAATCGCTCGCGGCGATCGAGCGGGTGATGGACGAGGTCAAGCCGCAGCGCCTCGTGCTCCTGACCGGCGCGTCGACCGCCGAGCGCGTGGCGCGGGCCTTCGGTGAGGATCGCGGGATCGCCGTGAGCCCGGCGGCGCCCATGGCCTCGGCATTCGCACTGGCCGCGCTCGGCCGCGCGCTCCGCATCCGCGAAGAGCGACGCGTGCTCCGCCAGCTTCTGCATCAGGCGCGACGCTCGCCGCCGGCGCCGGCGGGCCGCCCGCGGATCGTGTTCACGGCGTGCCAGACACGCCACTTCGAGATGGTCGAGCCGCTCGCCGTGAGCCTGCACCAGGCCCGGGTTGGCGCGACCGTGCTGGCCGCGTCGGTCGACGCCGCGATGGACGCGAGGCTGGCGCGCGTCGGGGCCGCCGGCGTGCCGTGCGCCTACTTCATGGATTACGTGCCGCGCCCTGACGCGCGCCGGATCGTCCGAGAGCTGCGACCGCTGCGGCGGCGCCTGCTCCAACGCCTCGACGCGGATCCCGAGTACGAGGCGCTTTCGCGTCACGGCTCGGTGCGGCTCGCGCGCATCCTGCGCCCCTTCGCGGTCGACGCGCTGAGCCGGAGCATCGTGATCGCGCGCCTTTACCTCGAAGGCGCGGTGCGTTTCCTCGATGCCCGGGCGCCCGACGCCGTCGTGATCGCCAGCGACCGGCGCTACGCCGAGCGTGCGCTGGCCCTGGCCGCGCGGGCTCGCGGCATCCCGACCCTGCTGTTCTGGGGCGCTTCGCTGCTGAGCCGCGATCGAACCAACACGTTCGAGGTCGCCGACCGGCTCCTGCTGATCGGTGACGACGTGCGTGCCGCCCTGGTGACGCAGGGGATTGAGCCGCGCCGCCTCACGGTCGTCGGCGACCCGCGCTCGAACGCCGCCAGGCTCGAGGACCGGGCCGCGCTCCGCGAGCGGGTCTTCTCCGAGCTCGCGTTGGCGTCGGGCCGCCCGCTGGTGGTCCTCGTGTCCAAGTACGCCTCGGTGCTCTTCTCGTCCGAGGAGAAGGAAGCGTTCTACCGGACCGTCGCGGGCGCGGTCGAGCGGCTCGGTCAGCCGCATGTGATGCGGCTCGCTCAGCCGCACGTGGTGATCAAGGTTCACCCGAACGAGCACCTGCCGCTGCTGCGCGAGCAGGTGCGCGAGTGGGGATGGCGCGACGCGGTGCTGACCCAGTCGTACGACATCCATCGGCTGTTCCGCGCCGCCGACGTCGCGGTGATGGTGACGTCGATGGCCGGCGTCGAGGCGATGGCGATGGACTGTCCGGTGGTCGCGGTCCAGACGCGGGGCAAGGACTTCGAGGGCGACTACATGCCGGCCTACGTGAGCGAGGGCGCGGTCGCCCGGGTCGACATGGGCGACGCCGACGGCCTCGCCGCGGCGCTCGCCGGGCTCGTGAGCGAAGGACCGACCCGCGACGCGCTGTTGGCGCGCGGACGAGCGTTCGCGGCGCGATACCTCCATCCCGTCGACGGCCGACTCACCGACCGGCTCGTCGGCGTGGTGGCGGAGGTCGAGGCCGAGCTCACCGCGCGCGGTGCCGGGCGCGCGCCGGCGGGACGCTTGTGAGCCCGGCGACCCTTCGCGTCGGCGACCGCCTGATCGGCGTGGGCGCTCCCGTGTTCGTGATCGCGGAGGCCGGCGTCAACCACAACGGCGATCCCGAGCTGGCGCGGAAGCTGGTTGCCGCGGCCGCCGCGGCGGGCGCCGACGCGGTGAAGTTCCAGACGTTTCGCACGGAGGCGCTGGTGGCGCGCACGGCGCCGAAGGCCGCATACCAGGTGGAGACCACCGGCGGCGGCGAAAGCCAGCTGGAGATGCTGCGCAAGCTGGAGCTCGGGCCCGCGGCGCACGCCACGCTCCGCGACGAGAGCGCCAAGCGCGGGATCCTCTTCTTCTCGTCGCCGTTCGACGAGGCGAGCGCCGACGCGCTCGAGGCGCTGGGCGTGGCGCTCTTCAAGGTCCCGTCGGGAGAGATCACGAATCTGCCGTTCCTCCGTCACCTCGCGGGCAAGCGTCGCCCGCTGATCGTGTCGACCGGGATGTCGACGCTCGACGAGGTCGCGGCCGCGGTCACGGCGATCCGCGAGGCCGGCGATCCGCCGATCGCGCTCCTGCACTGTTTGAGCTCCTACCCGGCCCCCGTCGAGGAGACGAACCTGCGCGCGATGGACACGCTGAGCGCGCGCTTCGGCTGTCCGGTTGGGCTGTCGGATCACACGACCGGCATCGACATCGCGATCGCCGCGGTGGCCCGGGGCGCCACGATCGTCGAGAAGCATCTGACCCTCGACAAGGGACTGCTGGGCCCCGACCATCGCGCCTCGCTCGATCCGGACGAGCTGGCCAGCCTCATCGGCGCGATCCGGCGGGTCGAGTCGGCGCTGGGGGACGGGGACAAGCGGCCGAAGCCGTCGGAGGCCGACACGCGCCGGGTCGCCCGCAAGAGCCTGGTCGCCGCGCGGCCCATCCGTGCCGGCGAGCGGCTCACGCGCGACCTGATCGCGATCAAGCGGCCGGGCACCGGCATCTCGCCGGCCGAGCTCGATCGCGCGCTCGGCCGCGTGGTCGTGCGCGCGCTCGCCGGCGACGACGTCATCGACTGGGCTGCGCTGGGGGACGCGTGAGCACCCGACAGCGCGTGATCGGCGTGGTCACGGTGAGCCGCTCCGACTACGGGCATCTCGTCCCCGTCCTCGAGGCGATCCGCGACGCTCCTGATCTCGAGCTCCGGTTGCTGGCGGCCGGCATGCACCTGTCCGCCAACTTCGGCCGTACCGTGGACGTGATCAGCGCCGACGGCTGGCCGATCGCCGAGCAGGTGCCGATGCTGGAGGACTCCGATACTCCTGAGGCGGTCGCGGCGTCCACCGGGCGGGGAGTCGCCCGCTTCGCGCACGCCTACGCGCGGCAGCGTCTCGATCTCGTCGTGGTGCTGGGCGACCGGTTCGAGATGCTCTCCGCCGCCGTGGCCGCGTTGCCGTTCGCGCTCCCGGTGGCTCACATCCACGGCGGCGAGGCGTCGGAAGGCGCGATGGACAACCAGATCCGCCATGCGATCACCAAGCTGGCGCATCTGCACTTCGCCTCGGCGCCGGAGCACGCGCGGCGGATCGCCGCGATGGGCGAGGAGAGCTGGCGGATCCACAACGTCGGTGCGCCCGGCTTGGATCGGATTTGTGGATTTACGCCGCTGTCGCGCGCCGAGGTGGCGAGCGCGCTGCGGCTGCCGCCCGCCGGGCCGTGGCTGATCGTGACGTTCCACCCGGTCACGCTCGAGTACGGCGACACTGCCGCGCACGTCGACGAGCTGCTCGCCGCGCTCGAGAAGGTGGACGACGCCACGCTGATCGTGACCTATCCGAACGCCGACACCGCGGGCCGTATCGTCATCGACCGGATCGAGGAGCTGGCCGCCCGCTCGCCCCGGGTGCGGCTCGCGCGGAGCCTCGGCGACCGGCTCTACCTCTCGCTGCTCGCGCACGCCGACGCGATGGTCGGCAACTCCTCGAGCGGGCTCATCGAGGCGCCCTCGTTCGCGCTGCCGGTCGTGAACGTCGGCAGCCGGCAGCGCGGCCGCCTGCGCGGCGCCAACGTCGTCGACGTCGAGCCGGGGCGTGACGAGATCCTCCAGGCGATCCACACGGCGCTGGCGCCCGCCTTCCGCCAGCGGCTCGAAGGGCTGGCCAGCCCCTACGGCGACGGCCATGCCTCCGCGCGCATCGTGAAGGTGTTGCGCGAGGCGGTGCTGGACGCGCGGATGATCCAGAAGCGCGAGCGAGACGATGACCCGGCTCGTTGACGTCCTCGTGGCCGAGGGCTCGACCCTCCGCGGCGCCCTCGAGCTGATGACCCGGAGCGGCCGACAGATCGCGCTCGTCGTGGACGGCGAGCGGCGCCTCCTCGGCCTCGTCACCGACGGCGACGTCCGCAAGGCGATCCTGCGCGGGACCACCCTCGAGGCCAAGGTCGACGAGGTCATGAACCGCACGCCAGTCGTGGTGCAGGCCGGACTCTCGCGCGACGAGACGCTCGCGCTGATGCGGAGCCGCGCGATCCGTCACGTCCCGGTGCTCGACGCGCGGCGCGCCGTCGTGGACGTGCTCCGGCTCGAGGACTTGCTGGCGCCGGCAGCGCCGCTGGCGAACCGCGCGGTCATCATGGCGGGCGGTGAGGGCCGACGGCTTCGCCCCCTCACGGAAGCGACGCCGAAGCCGATGCTTCGCGTCGGCGGCCGGCCGATCCTCGAATTGCTGATCGAGCGGCTTCATCAGTCGGGGATCGTGGACGTGCTGATCACGCTGCGCCACAAGTCGGAGATGATCCGCGACCATCTGGGCGACGGCGGCCGGCTCGGCGTGCGCATCGAGTACGTCGAAGAGTCGGAGCCGCTCGGCACGATGGGAGCCCTGACCCTGGTGCGCGGCGCCCGGCAGCTGCCGATCCTCGTGGTGAACGGTGACATCCTCACGAAGTGCGACTTCCGCGCGATGCTCGAGTTCCACGGCAGCCGAGGCGGCGCGGCCATGACCGTGGGTGTCTCGCTCTACCAGGTCGACATCCCGTACGGCGAGTTCGTGCTCCGGGGCGAGCGCATCGAGCGCGTCGAGGAGAAACCGCGGAAGGAATTCCCGATCAACGCCGGCATCTACGTGATCGAGCCGTCGGTCGTGGACATGATGCCGCATGGGCAGTACGTCGACGCGCCGGAGCTGATCCGGCTGCTCATCGGTCGGGGCGCGCACGTCGCCGCGTACGCGATCCGCGAGTACTGGCTCGACGTGGGGCGTCACCCGGACCTCGAGAAGGCCAATCGCGACGTGGCCGAAGGGCTCCTGGATTGACCCGTGTCGCGGTCGTCGGTCTCGGCTACGTCGGGCTCACGCTCGCGGTGGCGCTCGCGCGCCGCGGCGTCGCGGTCGTGGGCTACGACCGCGAGCCGAGCGTCGTCGCGGCGCTCCAGGCCGGCCGGGCGCATCTCTACGAGCCGGGCATCGCGGACGAGCTCGGCGCGCTCCTCGGCGCCCGCCTGCGCATCGTCTCGACGCTCCCCGCCGAGCCGGTGGACGCCGCGGTGCTCTGCGTGTCGACACCGGTGGACGCGGCGACCCACGCGCCGGTGCTGGAGCCGCTGCGGGCCGCCGCGCGCTCCGTCGCGACGGCGCTTGGGCCCGAGACGCTGGTGATCGTGCGCTCCACGGTTCCGGTGGGGGCCAGCCGCACGGTCGTGTTGCCCGAGCTCGTCGCCCGCTGGGGCCGGGCGCGCCTGGCGTTCTGTCCCGAGCGGACGATCCAGGGCCAGGCGCTGCGCGAGCTCGAGGAGCTGCCCCAGGTCGTCGGCGGGCTCGACGAGCCGAGCCGCGCCGCCGCCGAGGCACTGTTTCGACGGCTGACGACCCGGACGGTTCCCGTCTCGTCCCTCGAAGCCGCGGAGATGGTCAAGCTCATCAACAACTGCCACACGGATCTGATCTACTCGTACGGCAACGAGGTGGCGCTGATGGCCGAGCGGATGCGGCTCGACCCGCTCGAGCTGATCCGCGCCGCGAACCTCGACTATCCGCGGCCAGATCTGGCGAAGCCCGGCTTCGTCGGCGGCGGCTGCCTGTCGAAGGATCCCTATATTCTGATCGAGAGCGCGCGCGCCGTGGGCCACACGCCGTGGCTCGTCGGCGAGTCCCGCGCGCTGAACGAGCACCTGCCCGGCCACGTCGCGCGTCGCTTCCTCGAGCTCTTGCGCGAGACGCGCGGTGAGGTGAAGGGCGCGCGCGTGCTCCTGCTCGGCTTCGCGTACAAGGGGTGGCCGCCGACCGACGACATGCGGGGCGCGCCGGTCCTGCCGATGCTGCAGGTGCTGAACGGCTCCGGCGTCACGCTGCGCGGTCACGATTTCCTCGTGGCGCCGAAGATCCTGGAAGGCCTCGGCGTGGGCGTGACGAGCGTCGGCGACGGATTCGCGGGCGCCGACGGCGTGCTCGTGATCACGAATCACCCGGAGTACGCCAAGCTCGACCTGCCGCCGCTGCTCGCCTCGCTGCGAAAGCCGGCGCTGGTGTACGACTGCTGGCGCATCCTCGACGAGGAGACGGTCCGCGCCGAGCCGCACGTTCGCTACGCGGGGATCGGCTATGGCTAGGATCCTGATCCTGGGCGGCGCGGGCTTCGTCGGCTATCACCTGGCCCGGCGCCTGGCCGAGACGCCGAGCAACCGCATCACGCTCGTCGACGATCTCTCCCGCGGCCGCGCCGACACCGAGCTCACCGCGCTGCTCGCACGCCCGTCGGTGGAGCTCGTGCGGGCGGATCTGACGGACCCCGCCGCGCTCGCGCCGCTGCCGCGCCAGTGGGACCAGGTCCTGGCACTCGCGGCCGTCGTCGGCGTGCGCCCAGTCACCGACGACCCGGCGCGCGTGATCCGTGTGAACACGCTGGCCACGCTGAACGTGCTGGAGTGGGCGACGCCCGACGCGGGGGTCCTCTTCTTCTCGTCGACGAGCGAGACGTACGCGGGCGGCGTCAGCCGCGGCGCCGTGCCGGTGCCCACGCCGGAGACGGTCCCACTCTCGGTGGACGACGTCGCCAGCCCGCGGCTCGCCTACGCGGCGAGCAAGATCCTGGGCGAGGCGGCGGTGATCCACTACGCCGCGGCGAAGAAGCTTCGCTTCGTGATCGGCCGCCTGCACAACGTGTACGGGCCTCGGATGGGCGCCGATCACGTCATCCCCGAGCTCAGCCTGCGCGCGCTCGATCGGGAGGACCCGTTCCGGGTCTACGGCGCCGAGCAGCGGCGCGCGTTCTGCCACGTGGACGACGCGGTCGACGCGATCCTGCGCCTCATCGACAGCGAGCGCGCGTGGGGCGAGATCGTGAACATCGGCAACGACACGGAAGAGACCACGATCGCCGACCTCCTGGCTCTCGTGCTCCGGACCGCGAACTTCGCGCCGCGCGTGCAGACCCTGCCGGCGCCGGCGGGATCGGTTCCGCGCCGCTGTCCGGATCTCACGAAGCTCCGGGCGCTCACGGGCTACATGCCGAAGGTGGGCCTCGAGGCCGGAGTGCGCGACACGTTCGGGTGGTATCGCGCGTGGCGCGAGCGAGGGCGGCGGTGAGCCAGCCTATCCCGAACGCGGTGCCGTGCCTGCGAGGCAACGAGTGGCTCTATCTCAAGGAGTGCCTCGACAGCAACTGGGTGTCGTCGGTCGGTCCGTTCGTGGAGCGGTTCGAGCGAGCGCTGGCCTCGTGGGTCGGCGTGCGGCACGGCGTCGCCACCGTCAACGGCACCGCGGCGCTCCACGTGGCGCTCCTCGTCGCGGGCGTCGAGTCGGGCGACGAAGTCATCGTGCCGACGCTCACGTTCGCCGCCACCGCGAACGCCGTGCGCTACTGTGGCGCCGTGCCCGTCTTCGTGGATTCGGAGCCGCGAACGTGGACGGTGGACCCCCAAAAGGTCGCGGACTTCCTCGCCCGCGAGTGCGACGTGCGCGGCGATCGCGTGGTGAACCGCGCGACCGGACGTCGCGTCCGCGCGATTCTGCCCGTCCACCTCTACGGCCACCCGGTCGACCTCGACCCGTTTCTCGAGCTCGCCGCGCGGCTTCCGCTGGCGCTGGTCGAGGACTCCGCGGAGGCGCTGGGCGCCCTCTACAAGGGGCGCCGCGTGGGCGCCCACGGTCTCACCGGCTGCCTGTCGTTCAACGGCAACAAGGTCATCACGTCAGGCGGCGGCGGGATGATCCTGACGAACGACGACGCGTTCGCGCGACGCGCGCACCACCTGACGCAGCAGGCCCGCGACCCGGGGCCGGAGTGGATCCACCGCGAGGTCGGCTTCAACTACCGGCTGACCAACATCCAGGCCGCCCTCGGCCTCGCGCAGGTCGAGCAGCTCGAGGGCTTCCTCGCCTCCAAGCGGGAAACCGCTCGCGCGTACGACGCGGCGCTCGCCGGGCTGGGCGGCGCCGAGCCTCTCGGGGAGGCGCCGTGGGCCAGCTCGAGCTTCTGGATGTACTCGACGCTCCTCGAGCCGGCCGACTACGGCGACGTCAGGGCGCTGATCGCGCGCGGCAACGCGGCCGGGATCCAGCTGCGCCCGCTCTGGCACCCGCTCCATCGACAGCCCGCCTTCGCGGAGCACCAGGTCTACCGGATCGAGGTCGCCGACCACCTCTACGCACGCGGGATTTCCTTGCCGTGCTCGGCGGGGATCACGGCTGAGGAGCGCGAGCGGGTGATCGCGTTCCTCGCCGGAGCGCGGGATCACCGTTGATACGAGAAGAGGTGATCGAACAGCACGAGCTCGCCAGAGTCGGCGCGGCGTCCGACGACGTAGCTCGCGAGGCGGAAGAGCGCCTTGACCTCAACGCGCTGCAGATGCTCACCCGCGTGCTGGGCGGCGAGCTCCACCTCGACGTGGGTCTTCGGCGGCAGCGCGACCACTTGCGACGCGCGTCCGGTGGCGTAGTACGCGGTCACCTGGGCTTCGGCGGTCGAGAACCGCGCCGGGTTGCCGAGGAGCACCGAGTAGCGCTCGGCGAAGGCCCGCCGCAGGAAGATGTACGTCTCGAGGGTGTTGAGGCCCGTCGCGCCGATGCGATCGGGCACCCCGCCGAGGACCGCGTTGACGGCGTAGTAGAGCGCCGGTGCCGTCGAGCCCCGGCGGTGCAGAAACCCGTAGTGGTGGGGCCGGTACGGGAAGATCCGCTCGTCGTACCGCGCGTCGAGCAGTACCATCACGCGCGGCAGCGCGCCGGCCACCGAGCCGACCAGCGCGCCGAGGTTGAGAATCTCCTGATGGGTGTCCATCGGGACGGCAACGAGGTGCTTGCCCTCGGGATCGTAGACCGCCAGGTCCAGGGAGGCGAGCCGGCGGCGCGCCCTCCGGTCTTGTTGATGGACCAGCTCGACCCGGTGCTCGTCGCCCGCCTCGTAGAACGTCGCCGAGAGCAGGGCCGAGAGGTTACTTGACATGCATCAGGGAGAGCAGCCCGGCGAGATCGCGGGGACCCGCGCCGACCAGATAGAGGTTGAACCAGGCGTTGCCCTCGAGGCGCAGCGCGAGTGGCGTCAGCGCCTCGGCGGCGGGTACCAGCGTGCCGACGTCGAGGAGCCGCGCGCCTCGCGGCGGCACGGCCACCAGCCGCGCCGCGCCGGGCGAGCCGTCCCAGTGGGCGACCACGCGGATGCGGTTCGTGACGTTCGAGAGGTTGAGGAGCAGCACGTGCGAGCGGCCGTCGCGCCCGGAGTACGCGTACTGGTCCCGAACGAACGCCGGGACCGTGCGGCCGAACGGCGCCAGCAGCCGGCCGAGGACGGCGAACAGGATGCGCACCCTGAGGGGATAGGTCTCGACGAACTCGAAGCGCCCGTGGGTCGCCGTGTAGCTCCCGCCATCCGAGACCGT
>QHSL01000078.1 GCA_003220435.1 Candidatus Rokuibacteriota bacterium
TTGCCGGTGGCGGAAACCCAGACTGGTTGTTCCGCGCCATCAGTGGCATCCACGCCATGGGCGGCATCAAGCGTAATTCGCGCCCCGACGGTCAACTGGCCGGTCGACTTGTTGACCGCGATCAAGGTCGCAAACGGTGGAGTGTCGGCGTTGTTCACCACCAGGAGCAGCCCGTCCTTCGGGTCGTACGCCAGTTCATCCGCACGCAATTTATCGGCGCCGCCCGTGGAGACGCTGCTGACCACCGCGTCGGTTCGCAGGTCGATCGAGACCACGCGGCTGGCGGCGTCGGTCACGAAGAGCCAGGGGAACGCAGCCACGACGCCGTTGGGACCGGACTGGGCGGTTGTCACCGAGCCGTTGACCACCGCAACCCCTGCAAAGCCGGCGGAGATCTGCTTGACGAATGTGCCCGTGCTGGCGTCGATGACGTCGACGGCCGCGTTGGAGCGATCGGCGAGGTAGTAGGTCTGGGTCGACTGGTCGACGAAACTGATATCAAAAGAGTACATCTTCCCGTTTGTAAGGTTCGCGGCAGTCCCGGGGATCGGAACCGCCCCGAGTAGATTGACCGCCCCCCGATCATCCTTTCCTTCGTTGTCCCCCTGGCCATTCCCACCCCAGGCAGGATTCCCGGCCAGTAGCAGAGCCGAGGCAAGCGCCGCCGCCGCCACCGGTGATGTCCATAGAAGCTTCGATCGAGTCGTCATTGACGATCTCCTCTCGTGCCCGACATTCGTCGCTCTTTCGGACTGTGAACTATGTTGTCGGAGCGCTTACTGGGCGACTCCACCCGGGACGGGTGGAGCGCGAGGAGTGCCGGGCGCGTACGCGTGCGGCGTGACGACCCAGGGCGGATGCTCGAAGACCGACCCCGCCACCGTGGCGGACGCCTGAACGACGAGGCGGTGCGCGGTGGCGAGCAGGTCGAGCTCGGAGGTCAGGAAGAGGATGACGTTGTCGTAGTCGTCGTCGTCCCAGAAGCCCGGGAGCGATGGATCGACCGGGCTTCCGTAGGCGAGCGGCAGCAAGACGAACTGCAGGGCCGCAAGGGTCGTGGCGAAGAGCTTCACGCACGGAGCACTACTCTGACCTTGAGGTAGTGTCAAGAGGTCGTATCGTTCTGATCTCCAGCGTTTCCGGAAATCTCCGAATGACGGTTCGACGCGTCTCTCTTCTATCGATAAAATTCAGAGCAAAACCTCCGTTCGCACAGTGAATGAAACACGCTGTCGGCCCTCGACGCCGCTTTGGCCTGGTCTGCCGTAACGTGCAGCGTCGCTTGAATCGCTCATCGTACTTGTTGAGGAATTCCTCCAGTTCATTGAGTCGCCGTTCGTGGTTGGCATGCCTCGTTCGAACCTCGTCGGAGAACCTCATGTGTCGTCTCTTCGAGTGAAGAGAAGCTGTAGGTTACGAGGACCTTCAGGAGCATGGGCTTGCTGGCTATCGTCACCGGCAGGGGGCGCGAGGTCGGGCTTCGGTGGCTTCGCGGAAGACTTTCCGGGCAGACATGAAAATGGCCGAGGGGCGCGGGCCCCCTCGGCCTCTTCCTCCGTAGTTAGCCTCGACCCACGAACCGCCCCGCGAGGGGAACGGTCAGGGGAGCCTGTACCGACCAGGGCGTCTGACGCCCTTCGAGGCCCCCCGTTAAATCAAGGCGCCGACGGGCGCGGCGGCGGCGGTGGCGCGGCGGGCAGCCGAGACGACGGCTGTCGCGGTGCGCGCTTGACAGCGTCGTTCAGCTCGGGTGTCGCCCGACGCATCTCGTTGGTGAGCCTGGCGGCGTCGAGCGCCGTCCCGATCACCCGAGGCGTGATCAGCAGCAGGAGCTCCGTCTTCTCGACCTTCCGTTCGGTGAAGCCGAAGAGATAGCCGATGATCGGGATGGTCTTGAGGAGCGGAATCCCCCGGTCGTCGATGGTGACCTTGTCCTGGATGAGGCCGCCCAGCACCAGCGTCTGGTTGTTGACCAGTACCACCGACGTCTCCGCCTCGCGCTTGATGAACGAGGGCGAGTTGGTCGGCGCGACGTTGGGGCCGATCGAGTTCACTTCTTGCTTCACGTCGAGCGCGACGGTGCCGAGCTCACCGATGCGCGGGGTGACGGTGAGGATCACGCCGGCGTCGCGGTACTCGACGGTCTGGTTGAGCCCGGCCGTCGTCGTGGTGGTGGTCGTCGTGCTCGTGGCCGCCGCGACCTGGCCGGTGGTCTGGCTGGTGACGACTGGCACCGAGGTAGAGACGTTGATGACCGCCTTCTTGTTCTCGGACGTGAGCACGTGCGGGTTCGAGACGATGTTGATCTTGTTCTCGCTGGCGAGCGCATTCAGCATCGCCATGAACTGGTCGGTCGAGAACGTGAACGCCGTGAGGCCCTGCCCCAGCGGCCCCACGACCGAGGCGGGTCCGCCGAGCTGGGCCGGGAGGGACATCAGCCCGCCCGTGGGTGGCGGCGTCGTCGGAAGGGCCGGCGGGCCGGTGTTGGTGTTGGTGAAGTTGAAGCGACCGGTGCGCACGGCCCAGTCGACACCGAGCCGGGTGTCGTCGGTCAGCGTGATCTCGGCCACCAGCACCTCGATCAGCACCTGGCGGGGCATCCGGTCGAGCTGCTTGATCGTGTTCTCGATCTCCGTCCAGCTGCGCGGGAAGGTCGTGACGATCACCGCGTTGGTGACCTCGTCGGCGATGAAGCGCACCTGGCCCTCGGCCAAGACGTCGGAGGCGCCGGGCGCAGTCCCGGCCGGGCTGCCGGGTGTTGGCGGCGGCGGCGTGTAGACCGGCGGCGGTGGCGGTGTCGTGGGCCGTCCCGTCGCGCCGGCGCCGGTCGTCGGGGTGGCCCCGACCGGCCCGCTGTCACGCCCACCGTAGATCGAGTTCAGGGTCGCGGCGAGGTCCTTCGCCTTGGCGTTCTCGGCGTAATAGATGAACACCCGTCGGCCACCGTAGATATTGACGTCGAGCTGCGAGACGAGGCGGCGGATTGTCTCCACCTCGTGCTTCTTGGCGTGCACGATGATCGAGTTCGAGCGGCGCTCCGGGATGATCAGAGGCGCGCGCTCGGCTGACGTGCCGCCCGCCGGCGGAGCCGCGGGCGTGGGAGTCGGCAGGGCTGGCGCGGGCGGGGTCCCGGGCGCGGTCGCGCGCAGGCGGCCGCTGGCGAAGAGCTGGGTGAGGATCGTGGCCAGCTCGGCGGCGTCGGCGTACACGATCGGGATGATCTGCAGCTCTTCCTGCGCCACCTGCACGTCCACGAGGCGGACGATGTCGAGGAGCCGCCGGATGTTCGACGCGGTGTCGGTGACGATCAGCACGTTCGTCTCGCGGTGAGCGATCAGCGTGCCCCGCGTCGAGATGAGCGGCCGCAGCAACGCGCCGAGGTCGGCGACCGCGGAGTACTTGAGTGGCACGATCTGGGTGATGATCTCGTCGGTAGTGCGGCTCGGATCGGGCACCTGGCCGACGATCGTCGGCACCGCCCGCTCGCGTGCGCCCTCGATCCGGAGAATCTTGTAGAGGTTCCCCGCCTTGACGGCCGTGAAGCCGTGCACCTCGAGGATCGCGAGCAGGACGCCGAACACCTCTTCCTGTGCGATCCGGCCCGAGGTCTGCACGGTCACCTTGCCGCGGACGTCGGGTGCCAGCACGTAGTTGAAGCCAATGATCTCGCTTGCGGCCTGGATCACGGTCTCGACGTCAGCGTTGTCGAAGTTCAGGACGACGAACCGGCCGCGCTGGGCAGGCGGCACCGGGGGGGCCGTCGGCGGCGGCGGGGTTGGCGCGATCACGATCTCCTGACGCGGCGTTGGTGGAGGCTCCTGGCGCGGGCCCACGGAGGCCGGCGGCAAGGGGGGCCGCGCCTCGGGCTGCGGCGGCGGTGCCGGCGTTACCGCGACCGCGGGAGGCTCCGGCTCCGCCTGGGGCGGTTGCGCCGTCGGTCGCGGCGAGGCGCACCCCGAGATCAGGGCGAGCAGGGCGAGCGCGGCGGCGAGACGCTTCACGCTATTGCGGCCGCGGCGCCGGTTCGTCGGTCGGGGGCGGCGGCAAGCGGCGCCCGAGGCTCGGCGACGGCCTTCCAAAGGGAAGGTTCGGGAAGGCCGGGTTGGGTAGTTGCGGCTGTATGCCGGGCGCCGGCACGCCCGGCGCAGGCGGCGGAACCATGCCACGCGGCGGAATCGAGCCCTGCGTTGGCTGCGGAGGGGGAAACTGAGGCTGAGCCACACCCGGCTGTTGACCGGGCGCTCCGGGCTGGGTCGGCATCGCCGCGGGCTGCGGTCGTGGCTTCGACGGATCGCGCAGCCGCACGTCGATCATACCGTCCGGCCGGGCGATCACGACGGCGTCGGCGGAGATCGTCTGGACGGTGCCGCCGGCGATCGGATCCCCGATCCGATAGCCTGCGACCCGCTTGGTCAGCGGATCCTCGAGGTACGCGATTGGCGCGCCGTCGCGCAGCACCACACCGTGGAGGTTCGGCTTCACGACGTTGAGGGCCGGGCCACCTGCCATCGCGGCCACCGCCGACTCGCTGCGCGTCGGATTGAAGAGGTTCCGGGTGGCGATCACGTTGTAGGCCTGGGCCGGCAGCCGTGGCTCCTCCGGCACCGGTGGGGAAGCGGCCGCCCCGGCCGGAGGCCGCGAGCGCGGCGCCGACGCCGGATGGGACGTCACGAGCTGCTTCACGATGAGTGCCACGCTCACGAGCGACACCGCCCCGAGCAGCACGTTGACGAAGAGCAACCGCCTGGACATTCAAGTCCTGGCCTTGCCCGGCGCGGTCGGCAGGATGAACCCGGAGACGGTGAGCGTGACGAGCAGATCCTTCGGCTGACTGATGTTGACGACGCGGATCTTCAAGTCCTGGACGGGAAGGAGCTTGGGCGCGCTGTCGAGCTTCGCGAGCAAATCGACCAGCTGCCGGATCTCGCACGACACGGCGATCTCCACGGGGATCTCGAGGATCTCGCCGCGCTCGGCCGGCGGCAGGATGCGCTCGCTCCGGACCTCGGTCTTCGCCTCGGCCGCCATATCCTTGACGAGCTTCTGCAGCTCGGAGGCGGCGACCGCGGGCGTGGCCGACGTGAGGAAGCGCTCGGCGAGCTTGTCGATCCGTGCCGTCGTGGTGTCCAGCTCGGCGGTGATCGCGGCGCGCCGTCCGATCAGCTCGCGCTTCTGCGCCAGCACCTGCTCGCGCGCCGGCACCAGCTCGGCAGCCTGGCGATTGTGCTCGCGGATCGGCTCGACCACCAGCGTCCAGCCGCCCAGCACGACGCCGACGACGACCGCGAGCGTCACGAGGGTCCGCTCTCGACGGGAGAGGTTCCCGATCATCGCGAACCCGGCGCCCGCCCGGGCGGGACGGCGCGTGGCGGCACGTCCTCGCTCGCGTCGGGGCTTCCGGCTCTGGGTCCGGCGGGCCGGGCGCCGGGCGCGGGCAGTCCGCTCGTGGCCGCGGGCACAGGTGGTGCCAGCGCCGGCGACGCGGGCGTCGGAGGTGCCACCGATGACACCGCGGCAGCCGTCCCGGGCGGCTCCCACGCGGCGCGGATCCTGAACTGCTCCCGGTCGCGACCCCGGGTGACCGGTGACGCGAACTCGACCCGCTCGAGCCGCGGAGAGTTCTCGAGCAACGGGATCAGCGTGCTGGCCGCCCCGGCCTGTCCCGTCAGCTCGACCCCTTTGCCATCGAAGGCGACGTAGGTGAGCCAGGCGTCTGCCGGAATGATGTCGGTCAGCTCGCGGAGCACGGGCAGCGGTCGGATCGCGGTGGAGTTGATTTTCTCGACCGTCGCCAGGATGTGCCGCTTGCGGTCGAGGTCGCGCACCACGCGCTCGGCGGCTCGCACCTCGGTATCGATGCGGGCGATCTCCCGGTTCAGCCGGCTGAGGCGGCGGCTCTCCATAAAGCCCGGCAGGAGCAGCGCCACTAGGGTTATCAGAATCGTCGCGGCGAGCGCCCCGGTCGTCAGCGCCTCGGCGCGGCTCAGGCGGCGGGGCTTGATCGCGGGCGGGATGAGGTCCAGCGGGCGGACGCCACGGCGCATCGCGGTCGCGAGCGCGAGCTCCTGCGCGCCGCCGAGCGACGCGATCGCCGCTCGGCGGTCCTGTGCACGCGCCGTCCACGGCGGGTCAGAGACCGGGGCGCCGAGGTCGACCAGCGACGCCGCGGCGGCGCCGTCGCCCGACACCCACACCGCGTCGCACCCCCGCCAGTGCCCGCCGGCGAGGCTCCGCCGGGTCTCCGCGAGGAGGGTGGCGTCGTCGAACGCGTGGAAGCTCCGGCTGAAGACGAGGGACGCGCCCTGCAGCAGGAGGACGTCGGCGGTGTCACCGGTGCGGTGCAGCCACACCACCCGTTCGGTTCGATTGGGCTCGACGAGCGCCAGCAGGTCGTGCGCGGCCACGGTGATCGACACGGGTCGCAGCTTCGCCTCGTCCGTGACACGCAGCACGGTGTCGATGACTCGGCGGTCGGCGGCGGCGATCAGCACGCGCCGGCCTTCTGGCGCGCCGGGGTCGGGCTCGGCCTCGGTCGGCAGCGGAATGAAATCGAACGCGGGGTCGTCGGTCGTCGTCGGCAGGTGTCGCTCGAGCTCGAACCGTACCATCTCGTGGGTCTCGCCGACCACCGCGGGAAGCTCGATCTGCTTGACGGTGATCGCCGAGCGGGAAAGTCCGATCGCCACCGTGCGCGCTTTGAGGCCACGGGCATCGAGCTCGGCGCGTAGCGCGGCCGCCGGGTTCTCGGCGTCGATCGTGAACGTCTCCACCCGCTCGCGGTGGATCGCCGCGACGACGAGCCGGTCGCCGAGCATGAGGAGGCCGAGACGAGGAGACACCAGGCTCGGGACGGCCAATTTCATCACTGCAGGGTAACACCTCTCCCGGCGCCCACGAAGAAAGTCACTGGAGCCCGGACCATTCGAGGACGGTCACGGTCGGCGGGTCGCCGTCCAGCCTCTTCTGGACGATCGCCATCAGCCGCGCGGCAATGCGCTCGTCCACGATCGCCTCCGCCTCGATGCGGAAGGTCTTCGTCGTGAACGACATATTTCGGGCGCCGAACTGGCCGGGGACGGACGTGTACGGCGCATTGCGCCGGGACTGCACGACCTCCGTGATCTCGGCGGTCGAGAGGCCGAGCGCGCTCAGCACCTGGGCAGAGGCCGTGTTGATGTTCACCTGCCCGGGGCTTCGGACGGTGACGAATGCGGCGAGGCCCGGGGTGTCCTTCGTGCCGTTGTAGATCGCGGGCGTGACCCCCTTGATCTGGAGCAGTTCGGTGACGGACTCGAGGTTCGCGTTGCGCGCACGGTAGGGGACGGGGAGCTTCAGGTAGTAGTCCTCGCTCTCGGCGCCCCGCACTCGGTACAAGTCGTCGGGGTCGCGCCAGTCCTGGATCGAGTCGCCGATCGTGTCGCGCACGTCCTTGTCGAGTCCGAGCGTCTGCAGCAGCCGATCGAGGCGATCGGGCGACGCCGTGTTGACGTTGAGGCGGGCCTCCTCGTCGGTGATGCGGTATGAGAACTGTCCGCCGCCGAGCGCGACCTTCTCGCGGGGTAGCCGCGGTAGCGACACACGGTCGGGGGTGAAGAAGCTGAGCAGGCCGTCGGCCTCCTCGACGGCGTACGCGGCATCGGACACGATCTCGCGGACCGCTTGCGCGAGCGCGGCCTCTGCGAGGTGGTTGCCGATGATCGTGCCCTTGTACGCGCGGACCGCCGCCGCCTCGAGTCGCATCGAGTACGCGAACTCGGCGCCGGCGACGGCCACGAGCGCCAACACCAGCAGGACGACCACCAGTGCGAAGCCGCGCTCGCGCCCGCCTTTCAATGCTCGACTCCCATCAGCTCGCGCGGATTTTTCACTCTATTGTAGGCTCGCCTCATCGCTCGAAGCGCGTCGGCTCGCATTGCCGCTACTCGGTCCCCACCCGGAGCGACACCGTCAGGGGTGGTAGCGTCTCGGCCCGGCCGCCGATGCGGGTCCCGACGCCGACGCGGATCGCGCGCGGCAGGGTCTTTCGCTGCTCGGTGTCCCAGGTGTCTTGCCACGCGCCGTTCTCGTCCAGGTAGCTGAAGGTGAGCTCGGCCACCGTCGGATCGTTGAACGCGACCTCGGCGTCCGTGAACGGATTCCGGTTCGGCAGGACGCGCTGGCGGATCACGAGCCCGGGACGCTCCGCCTTTTCGCTCACCTCGAAGATCACCGCGGTGAACGCGATGGGGAGGGCCGCAGGGTATGGCGCGGTCTGCGTCACGAACTCCAGGCGCGTCGCGGTGCCGCCGAATAGAAGCGACGGGGTCGGTCCCAGCCCACGCGGCGCGCTGTAAGGGTACGCCGCGCTCATCGAGCGCGCGAGCACCAGCGCGATCGATCGCACATGCTGGTGGGCTTCTGCACGGTCCTCCCCCTGGCGCCACGCCGCCAGCGCGACCCGCATGCCAGCGAACGCGATCACTAGGAGGGCGCCCACGATCGCCAACGCGATCAAGAGCTCGACGAGGGTGAAGCCGCGCGTGTCGCGCTTCATCGGGGCACGCCGCCCGGCGGCGTCTTCTCGGCCGTGGTCCGGAGCGTCACGACCTCGATGCGGCGCTTCTCGCCCCAGCGCACGGTGACGTCGATCTGGAACACGTGCCACTTGGCGCTCGCCGGCGTCCGCGTGAGGTCAGGCGCGCTGACGACGCTGATCGTGCGCTGCCAGTCGAACGCGCCCTCCTTGCCCTCGTCGCGGCCCTCCACCGGGATGACGACCTCGCGCGCCTTCTGATCGGCGATCAGTACCGCCATCTGCTGGTCGCCGGCGGCCCGCAGCAGGCGCAGGCCCTGCGCGAAGCCCTGGATGACGCCAACCACCGCGACGGAGAGGATCGTGAACGCGACCAGCACTTCCAGGAGCGTGAACCCGGCCTCGGACCGCGAGCCGCGCAGCCTCATTCGCGCTGGTTACGCACGCGGCCGGTGACCGCGTCGACGCTGACGCGATAGGTGATGGCGCCGGACGTGAGGCGAAGCTCGCTGCCGCTGGAGGTGCCCTGGGGATAGAAGTGGATCGTCAGCGCGGCGGGCGTCGTGGCCTGGATCGTCAGGCGCGCCGGGATCGCGCGCGTCCAGCGGACCTCATCCTCGCCGGCGACGACCGTGACTTGTCGCTCGACCGGGTTGACCAGGACCGTGTGCTCCTGGCGCGTCGTGATCGCCTGCTCACGCGCGTGGCGCAGCGTCGCCGAGAATCCCGCCACCTCGGCGCGGACCCGCACCGCCTCCGTGCTGCGACCGATCGCCGGCGCCACCAGTCCGATCGCCACCGCGATGACCAGCAGGGTGACGATCAGCTCGATGAGGGTAAAGCCGCGAGCGCCTATTTCTGACCGCTGTCCCATGAGGTGATATCAGCGTTCTCGCCCTCGCCACCCGGCGCCCCATCGGCGCCCTCGGACCACAGGTCGTACTCGCCGTTCTGGCCGGGGCAGCAGCGGTACTTGTACTGGTTGCCCCACGGATCCTTCGGCACCGCCTTCTTGAGGTAGGGGCCGTTCCAGTTGGGGACGTTCGGATTGCGCTGGAGCGAATCGAGCCCCTGGGAGGTGTTCGGGTACACGCCGACGTCGAGCCGATACTGGTCGAGCGCCGCCCCGAGCAGCTCGATCTGCGCCCGCGCCGCCGCCTGCTTGGACTGCCCCACCCTCCCAAACAACCGCGGCCCCACCAACCCGACCAACAGCCCCAGCACAATGATGACCACGAGCAGCTCGATTAACGTGAACCCGGCCTCATCCCTAAGCCAGGAAGTGGACCGAATCCTCGGCCGCCGGCTGCCGCCGCTCTTTCTATCTCGAAAGCCGCCGATGAGCCAGCTACCCCGGTTGAAGAGGACGGGGGAGAGCCCCGCTGAGATCCGTGTAGTCAGTGCGCGGACGAAGCCGGCGGGGCTCGCCCCCGTCCCCCTCAACCGAAGACGCAACCTCAAAGCGGTATCTCGTTGATAGAAAAAATAGCGAGCATCATCGCGACGACGATGAAGGCCACCAGCACGCCCATGCCGAGAATGATCACGGGCTGCAGCAGGCCGAGCACCCGCTTGAGCTCGTTGTCGACGTCGACCTCGAACGTCTCGGCGACCTTGAGGAGCATTTCCTCGAGACGGCCCGTCTCCTCGCCGACTCGCACCATGTGGATCGCGAGCGTCGGGAACTGACCCTCCGCCTGCATTCCCGCCGCCAGCGTGCCACCCCGCTTCACCCCGTCGGCGACCCGCTCGACGGCCTGCCCGATGGCCAGATTGGTTATCGTGTCACCCACGACAGCGAGCGCACCCATGACGGGCACGCCGCTCTTGAGCATGGTCCCCAGCGTGCGCGCGAAGCGCGCCGTCTCGATCTTCATGAAGAGCGGCCCGACCAGCGGCAGGCCCAGCATCGTCTGGTCCCAGCGGACCCGCCCCTGGGGAGTCCCGGTCCACACCCGCCATCCCAGGAGGGCCCCGAGGATCAGCAGCACGCCCGCCCACCAGTACCCCTGCACGCCCGCGCTCACCCAGAGAAGGATCTGGGTCGGTAGCGGCATCGCCTGGCCCAGGTCGGCGAAGATCGTCGCGAACCGAGGGATCACGAAGGTCATCAGGAAAACGACGGCGCCGATGCCGACGGCGACGAGAAAGATCGGGTAGGCGACCGCCGTCCTGACGGCATCGGCGAACGCGGAGCGGGCCTCCAGGAATTCGGCGAGTCGGCGAAGCGTGACTTCGAGAACGCCGCCCCGCTCGCCAGCGCGCACCATATTGATGTAGAGGCGCGAGAAGGGGCGCGGATGGTGCTTGCCAAGCGCCTCGCTGAGCGACGCGCCGCCGCGGACGCTCAGCAGCAGGTCGGTGACGATCGCCTTGACGCGCGGGTTGGGCGCGAGCTCCTCGAGGATCGACAGACCGCGATCGAGGGGGAGGCCCGCCTCGAAGAGCGTCGCGAGCTGCTGCGTGAAGGCCAGGAGGTCGCGCTGGCTGACGCGCGAACCGCCGAACGAGAACCAGCCTCCGCGCTCGGCGTGCGGAGCGACACGGATGGGGAAATAAGCGTCCCGCTGAAGGCGCTCGATGACGGCCCGGGCGTCTGGCGCTTCCATCACGCCGTCGATTGTCTGACCGCGCCGGTCGGCGGCCCGGTACACGAAAACGGGCATCGCGGGCTAGGCGTCTTCCTGGGTGACCCTGAGAACTTCCTCGACGGTCGTGACGCCCTCGCACGCCTTCGCCCAGCCGTCGAGCCTGAGCGTGACCATGCCCGCCTCGAGCGCCGCCCGGCGGACCTCGCGCGTCGGCGCCCGACGCAGGATCAGGCTGCGGGCATCCTCGGTGATCGGGAACAGCTCGTAGATGCCCGTCCGCCCGCGGTATCCGGTGCCGCGGCACTCGTCGCAGCCGCGTCCACGGTAGAGGCGGACACCGGCCGTCCCCGTGATGCCGAGCGCGTTGAGGTCGCCGGGCCCCGGTGAGTCGGGCGCGCGGCACCCGGTGCAGATGCGCCGGACGAGCCGCTGGGCCAGCACGCCCTCGAGCACCGACGCGACGAGGTACGGCTCGACGCCCATGTCTTGCAATCGCGTGATCGCCCCCGCCGCGTCGTTCGTGTGGAGCGTCGAGAAGACCAGGTGGCCGGTGAGCGAGGCCTGGATCGCGATCTCGGCGGTTTCTAGATCTCGGATCTCGCCGATCAGGATGACATCGGGGTCTTGACGGACGATGTGCCGGAGCCCGGTGGCGAAGGTCAGGCCGATCTTCGGCTTGACCGGGATCTGGTTCACGCCCTTGAGCTGGTATTCGACCGGATCCTCGACCGTGATGATCTTGCGGTCCGGCGAGTTGATCTTGTCGAGCGCCGCGTAGAGCGTCGTCGTCTTGCCAGAGCCGGTCGGCCCGGTGACCAGGAGAATCCCGTGGGGCCGACGGATCATCGAGTCGAAGTTGGGAAGCATGGTGAGGCCGAAGCCCAGCTTCTCGAGCGGGAGAAACACGCTCTGGCGGTCGAGCAACCGCATCACAATCGACTCGCCGTGGACAGTGGGGATCGTGGACACGCGGATGTCGATGCGGCGCCCGTGCAGGGTGACCCGGATGCGCCCGTCCTGCGGCAGCCGTCGCTCGGCGATGTTCATCTCGGCCATGAGCTTCACGCGCGAAGTGACGGCGGCCTGGAGCCTCCGCGGCGGCGCTTCCTGATCGAACAGGATGCCGTCGATGCGATAGCGGATCCTCAGCGTGTCCTCGAAGGGCTCGATGTGGATGTCGGAGGCCTCGGCGCCGATGGCGCCCTCGATGAGGAGGTTCACGAGCCGGACCACCGGCGCCTCGAACGCCATGTCACGCAACTGGCTGACGTCCTCGTCCCCGACGTCGACGGGGTCGTCCTCCATGCCCTCGACGATGCGCTGCAGCGGCGTGGCGACGCCGTCGTAGGTGCGATCGATCGCCTCGACGATCGCGTCGGCCGGGCTCACCACGACCTTCACGGCGAACCCCGTCGACTGGGCGAGATCGTCCACGATGATCGGGTTGAGCGGATCGGCCGTCGCGACCGTCAACACGTTGCCCTCGACGCTCACCGGGCAGACCGTGTATTGGCGGAGGTACTTCGGCGAGAGATTCTTCACGATGGGCAAGGGGGACGGCAGCTCGTCGCGCGTGAGGTAGGCGAGCCCCTGCTGCAGCGCGAGCGCGCGCAGCACGTCGTCGTCCTTGATCGCGCCCAGCGCGACCAGCGCCTCACCCACGCGCTCGCCGGTGGTTCGAGAGCGCAGCAGGGCGCGCTCCACGACATCGGGGGTGGTCAGGCGTTCGTGGACGAGAATCTCACCGAGCCGGCGGAAAAGCGCTGCGATCCCCATGCTATGCTCGCCGATTATGGTAGCATACCTGGCCCTCGTAACCGCCGCTGCGGCCGCCGATCTGGCGGGTGCGCTCCTGGTGGCGACCGTGCACCAGAAGGGGCTGGCGCCCCTCCGCTACTTCGTCGCCGGCGGGGCCGGGTTCATGCTGGCGGCCGCCTTCGTCCGGATGCTCCCCGAGAGCGCACAGGTCGAGCATGCGTTTCTGTTCGTCCTCGTCGGGTACTTCGGCGTCCACCTCTTCGAGCACACCGTGGCGCCGCACTTTCACTTCGGCGAAGAGATCCACCCGGAGGCGCTGCTCCGGCCGTCGGCCGGCTACCTGGCGCTCCTCGGCCTCGGGGTCCACACCCTGTTCGACGGTGTGGCGATCGCCGCCGGGTTCATGATCGGCCCGGCGCTGGGCGCCCTTCTCTCGCTGGCCGTGCTCCTTCACAAGGTGCCCGAGGGGTTCACGATCGCGTCGATCATGCTGGCGGGCGGCCAGTCGCGTGCGGCCGCGATCGGCGCCGGCGCGCTGCTGGGCGTGCTTACGATCGCCGGCGCGACGGCCACGAGCTTGCTGGCCGGCCACTACGTGGGCTACGCGCTCGCGCTCTCGGCCGGCGTCACGATTTACGTGGCCGCGTCGGACCTGATCCCGGAGGTCAACCGCGAGGGCGGGCCGGCGCTCGGCTGGACGGTCTTCGCGGGGCTCCTGCTCTTCGTGATCGCCGACTGGCTGGTCTCGCCGCTCGGCGGCCACTGATGCTAAGCTCGCCGCGATGAAAGTCCTCGTCCTGCACGGCCCCAACCTGAATCTGCTCGGGACCCGGGAGCCCGGCGTCTACGGTCGCGTCACGCTCGCCGAGGTCGACCGGATGCTCCGCGAACACGCGCGCCGCCGGGGCGACTCGGTCGAGTGTCGCCAATCCAACCACGAGGGACAGCTGATCGACTGGCTCCAGGGCGCGGAGCGCGCGCGGTTCACCGGAGTGGTCATGAACCCCGGAGCGTTCACCCACTACTCGATCGCCCTCCGCGACGCAGTCGCCGCGATCAAGCTGCCGGTTGTGGAGGTCCACCTCTCCAACGTGCACTCACGAGAGGAGTTCCGGCGACACTCGGTTATCGCCGGCGTCGCGCGCGGGCAGATCTCGGGATTCGGCCCGCAGAGCTATCTGCTCGGCTTCGACGCGCTCACGTCGCTCTCGCGCCGACCGGCCTCACGACGATGAATCACCGCCGCTTCCTCGACGTCTAACCGGCGGCGGGGAGGGGGGCGAGCGGGTGAATCCAGGTGGACAGCAACGATGCGGCCCTGATCGAGCGGTGCCGCGCCGGCGACCTGACGGCCTTCGAGCCGCTGGTGGAGAAGTACCGCCAACGGGTGTACCGGCTCGCCTACAACGTCCTGCGCGACGCCGACGAGGCGCGGGACGTCTCTCAGGACGCCTTCATCCGGGCCTTCCAGGCGCTCCCCTCGTTCCGGGGCGACTCCGCGTTCTACACGTGGCTCTTCCGCATCGTGATGAATGTCGCCCGGGATCGCGTGCGGCAGCACGCGGCGCGAGGTCGCGCCTTCGGAACCGAGCGCGTCGACGAGAAAGACTGGGACCGGACGCTCGTCGATCCGGGGACCGCGCCCGACGCGAGCGCGGCGCAGATCGAGGAGCGCGAGCGCATCATGCGGGCTCTAGCAACTTTGTCGGAGCAGCATCGCACGATTATCATGTTGAGTGATCTCGAGGGGCTCTCGTATCGCGAGATCGCCGAGGTGCTGAGCATCCCGATGGGAACCGTGATGTCGCGGCTGCACAACGCGCGCAAACGACTGCGTGACAGTCTCGGACCTCTCCTCGTCGTCCTGCTGGTGCTGCTGCTGGCGCTCGTCGCGGCCCACGCCGAGGCTCAGCAGGTCGTCCGCTTCGGCACCCGGATCGTCCTCGCCAGCGACACGCCGCCGCAGACCGCTCCGAGCCGCGCGCCGGAGCCGCCCGACGAGCGGCTCGAAGCGTTTCTGCCGAAGCTCCGCCAGCTCTTCCGCTACAACCACTACACGTCGCTGGAGCGCTATCGCGGCGAGGTGAAGGTGGGCGCGACCCAGCGCTGGCCGGTCCCAGGCGACCGGCAGCTCGAGGTCACGCCCCAGAGCGTGCGCAAGGACACGGTGACGTTTAACGTCCGCCTCATCCGCGGCAGCGTCGCCGAGGTCGCCACGAGCATCCAGGCGCAGTCGGGCAATCCCGCGGTGATCGGCGGCCCGCGCCACGGCGCCGGAACGCTCATCATCATCCTGTGGACCAACCCCACCCCATGATCGGGGCGCGGTGATGAGCGCCGGCGAGGAGCGCTACTTCAAGGAGCGCGCCCGCATCGAGCAGGGCCACACGAAGTATCGCGAGAAGCTGCGCGAGGAAGGCAAGCTCTTCGTCCGAGACCGGCTCAAGCTGATCCTCGACTCCGGCACCGCGTTCCAGGAGGACTGGCTGTTCGCGCGCTCAGCCGAGGCCGACACCCCCGCCGACGGCGTCGTCACCGGCGTCGGACAGGTCGGGGGCCGACCGGTCTGCGTCATGGCCAACGACTACACGGTCAAGGCGGGCTCGTGGGGCGAGAAGACCGTGCAGAAGATCGTGCGCATCCAGGAGAAGGCGGCCCGCCTCCGGGTGCCGCTCCTCTATCTGGTGGACGCGGCGGGCGGGCGGATCTCGGAGCAGATCAAGATCTTTCCGGGACGGTTCCACGCCGGCCGCATCTTCTACAACGAGGTCCAGCTCTCCGGCGTCGTGCCTCAGATCTGCGTTCTGTTCGGCCCGTCCCCGGCGGGCTCGGCGTACCTCCCGGCACTCACCGATGTCGTGATCATGGTCGACGGCAAGGCCTCCCTTTACGTCGGCAGCCCGCGCATGGTCGAGATGGCGATCGGCGAGAAGACGACGCTGGAGGAGCTGGGCGGCGCGCGCATGCACTGCAAGGTCTCCGGGTGCGGCGACGTGCTGGCGCAGTCCGACGAGGACGCGCTCGAGCTGGCCCGGCGATACCTCGGCTACATGCCGCAGTCGTACCGCGAGCTCCCGCCCGCGACCACGGCCGCTCCGCCCACAGCCGGCCGGCCCATCGACGAGATCGTGCCGTACGACCAGCGCAAGTACTTCGACATGTACGAGGTCATCGACCGGCTGATCGACGCGGGCTCGTGGTTCGAGATCAAGCGCCTCTTCGCCCAGGAGGTCATCGTCGGCTTCGCACGCCTCGACGGCCACCCCGTCGGGATCGTCGCCAACCAGCCGAAGGTCAAGGGCGGCGTGCTGATGGTGGACTCGTCCGACAAGGCGGCGCGGTTCATCTGGCTGTGCAATGCCTACAACATCCCGCTCGTCTACCTCGCCGACGTCGCCGGCTTCATGGTGGGCACGAAGGTCGAGCAGCAGGGGATCATCCGCCACGGCGCCAAGATGATCTTCGCCACGGCGCAAGCCACGGTGCCGAAGATCTCGGTGATCGTGCGCAAGTGCTATGGCGCCGGTCTCTACGCGATGTGCGGCCCGGCCTTCGAGCCCGACGCCGCGATCTCGCTCCCGCAGGGGCAGATCGCCATCATGGGGCCGGAGCCGGCGGTCAACGCCGTCTACTACAACAAGATCATGGAGCTGCCGGAGTCGGAGCGGGCGGCGTGGGTCAAGCAGAAGCGCGACGAGTACGCGCAGGACGTCGACACCTACCGGCTCGCCTCCGAGATGCTGATCGACGACATCGTGCCCGGCAGTGCCCTCCGCGACGAGCTGATCAAGCGCCTCGCGTACGCCCAGACCAAGGCGCACGAGTTCCCGGCGCGCCGAAACGGCGTCTGTCCGGTCTGATCGAGCGGTGGGACGGGCGGCGCCGCCTCAGCCGCCGAAGCGCCGCCGGGTCGTGGCGAGCGTCTCGGCGATCGGCTCCGGCAGCCGCGGGCCGAAGTCCTTGTAGAACTCGCCCATCGGCCGTCACGTCGAGTCCGCTCGTGTCGAGCGCGCCGGGCGCCGGGACCCAGCCGATCGGCGTCTCCGCCGCGCGGCCCGTCCCGCGAATGCGCTCGACCATCCACTTGAGCACACGGACGTTGTCGCCGTAGCCCGGCCACAGGAAGCGGTTGGCGGCGTCGCGGCGGAACCAGTTGACGCGGAAGATGCGGGGCGGCTTGGCCAGGCGCGGCCCCATGGCCAGCCAGTGCGCGAAATAGTCGGCCATGTTGTAGCCGCAGAACGGGATCATGGCCATCGGATCACGGCGCACGACCCCGACCTTCCCGGTGATCGCCGCCGTCGTCTCCGTGCTCATGGCCGATCCGAGGAAGACGCCGTGCACCCAGTCGAACGCCTCGAAGACGAGCGGGACCACGGCCGAGCGGCGCGAGCCGAAGATGACGCCCGAGATCGGCACGCCCTGCGGTTCTTCCCAGTTCGGCGCGATCGACGGGCACTGCTCGGCCAGCACGGTGAAGCGCGAATTGGGGTGCGCGGCCGGCCCGTCGCCCGGCTTCCACGGCCGTCCTTGCCAGTCCGCGAGCCCGGCCGGAGCCGACGGCGTGAGCCCTTCCCACCACGGCTCGCCGTCCGGCGTGAGCGCCACGTTGGTGAAGATCGTGTTCGAGCGCACCATGGCGGTCGCGTTCGGGTTCGTCTTGGGGCTCGTGTTGGGCGCGACTCCGAAGAAGCCGCGCTCGGGGTTGACGGCGCGGAGCTGGCCGCCGGCGTCCACCCACATCCACGCGATGTCGTCGCCGACGGTCCATATGCGCCAGCCCGGGAGGTGCGACACCGCCATCGCGAGGTTCGTCTTGCCCGAGGCGCTCGGCATCGCCGCCGCCAGATAGGTGACGCGCCCCTCCGGATCCTCGACGCCGATGATCAGCATGTGCTCGGCCAGCCAGCCCTCCTGGCGCGCCTGCGACGACGCGATGCGGAGCGCATGGCACTTCTTGCCGAGGAGGGCGTTGCCCCCGTACCCCGAGCCCACGCTCCAGATCAGCTTCTCCTCGGGGAAGTGGAGGATCAGACGGCGATCGGGCGAGAGGTCGCCGAGCGAGTGCAAGCCGGCGATGAAGTCGTCGTCGCGGCGCATGTGCTGGATCGCCACCTGTCCCACGCGCGTCATCAGGTGCATGCTCGCGACCACGTACGCGCTGTCGGTGACCATCAGCCCCACGCGGCTCATCGGCGAGCCGCACGGCCCCATGAGGTAGGGGATGACGTACATCGTGCGGTCCTTCATGCTGGAACGGAGAAGCGCGCCGGCCTTCGACTTCGCCTCGGTCGGCGCGATCCAGTTGTTGGTCGGCCCCGCGCCGTCCTTCTCGCGGCTGCAGATGAAGGTGAGCTGCTCCGTGCGGGCGACGTCCGACGGGTGGCTCCGGTGCAGGTAGCAGTTCGGGTAGCTCCGCGGATTGAGCGGCAGGAGCGTCCCGTCCCGCAGCATTGCCTCGATCAGCGCGTCGTACTCGGCCTTGGACCCATCACTCCAGACGACGCGAGAGGGCCGAGTCAGTCCGGCCGCCTCTTCCACCCACTTCTC
Source organism: Candidatus Rokuibacteriota bacterium (assembly GCA_003220435.1). Lineage (GTDB taxonomy): Bacteria > Methylomirabilota > Methylomirabilia > Rokubacteriales > CSP1-6 > AR31. The sequence continues at coordinate 18,412 of QHSL01000078.1, forward strand.
GGCCACGCCGGTCACACTCATAGGGACCCCTTCGCGTCGGTCGGGATGGGTTGCTTCGTGTGTAAAATTGTCGCCCTGTCGCCGCGGGTGCGTCAAGAAGAACATGCTAGCATTCGCGGCGTGACGGGCCTGTTCGTCGCCGCGCGCTATCTGACGATTGTGCCAATTCCCGGGCCCACTTCCACGCACCCCGACGCCCTGGGCCGAGCTGCCGGTTGGTTTCCGGTAATTGGACTCGGCGTCGGGGTTTACCTGGTGATCGTCGAGAAGATTACCGGAGTCCTCTTCCCGTCGCTCCTGGCCGGGCTGCTCACCGTGACGGCCTGGAAGCTTGTGACCGGCGGCCTGCATCTCGACGGCCTCGCCGACTGTCTCGACGGCCTCGGCGGACGCGACGCCGAGCACCGGCTCGCGATCATGCGCGACAGCCGCATCGGCGCGTTCGGCGCGATCGGTCTCATCCTCTTTCTGCTCCTCGAGATCGGCGCGGTCGTCGAGCTGCCGCCGAGCGTGCGCGCGCGCGCGCTGCTCGTCGTGCCGGTCGTCGCGCGCGCGACGCCCCCGCTGCTCGCGCTGCTGTTTCCCGCGGCGAAGTCCGAGGGATTTGGCGCGGCGTTCCGCGCGAGCGTCAGCGGGCGCGCGGCGCCGATCGCGCTGGCCCTCGCGCTGCTGGTGGCGGCGATGGCGCTTCGCTCGCTCGGCGTCCTGGTGGTTGCGGTCTCCCTCCTGAGCGCGGTGGCCGTCGCGCGGTTCGTGGCGACACGCGTCGCCGGCATCACCGGCGACGTCCTGGGCGCGGCGATCGAGGTCACGGAGCTGGCCGGTCTCCTGACGGTGTCGGCGTGGTCGCGGCTGGTAGCCTGATCTACCTCTTCCGTCACGGCGAAGTCGTCCTCGCCGAGACGGGCCGGTTCATCGGCCACCTCGACGTGCCGCTCTCGGCGCGGGGCGAGCGCCAGAGCGCTGCGCAGGCGGCCCGGCTCTCCACGGTCAAGGTGGCCGCGGTGTTCGCGAGCGATCTGGGGCGCGCGCGGCGGACGGGCGAAATCATCGGCGCGCCCCACGGGCTGGCGCCCACCGTGGTGCCGGCGCTCCGTGAGATGGCGATGGGGCGCTGGGAGGGTCTCACCGCCGCCGAGATCAAGCAGCGGGAGCCCGAGCGGTTCGCCGACTGGATGTCGAGCATCGGCGAATTCCCGTTCCCGGACGGCGAGAGCATTCCGGACCTCGAGGCCCGTGCCTGGCCCGCGTTCGAATCGATCGCGACCGCGCACGTGGGCCGGGCGATCGCCGTCGTCGCGCACGGCGGAACGAACCGGACGCTCATCTGTCGCGCGCTCGGCCTCCCGCGCAGTCGGCTGCTGGCGCTGGGTCAGGGCTACGGTGCGCTGACGGTTCTCGAGCGCGTCGACGAGGCGTGGCACCTGCGACACCTTAACGAACTGCCGATGCTATAAGGGAGTGCGAAAGGACAGCCATGAACCTGCCCGCGAGAGGTCGTTCGCCGTCCCCGGCACTGGCCTCGTGCTCAACAACATCCTCAAGTGGATGGATCGCGACCCGGCCTCGCCCAACGTCGTGCGGCCCGGGCGGAAGGCGGGGACGATGATGTCGCCCACCCAGGTCTTCCTGGACGGCGCCTTCAGCGTGTCGATCGGCACCCCCGGATCGTACGGCATCCTCCAGACCACCCCCCAGATGCTCCTCAACCTGCTCGAATTCGGCATGAACATCCAGGAAGCGATCGAGGCGCCGCGCGTGCGCGTCTATCGCGACCGGAAGATCGACGCGGAGTCCCGGATTACGGCCGACACGCGGTCGGGTCTGGCCGAGCGCGGCCATGACGTCAACCTACTCGCCGACTGGTCGTGGGTCGTGGGAGGAGGCCAGGGGATCGTGCGCGATCCCGAATCCGGGGTGCTCATGGCCGGCGCAGACCCCAGGCGCGACGGCTACGCCCTGGCGATCTAGCCTGGACCCTGGTGAGAAAGTCCCGGGCACCGGGCGATTTTGGACCAGGAGGATAGACCACCACCTAGCCATCACGGTGATATTGCTAAGGTTTAGCTAGGCACCGATCCTGCACCAAGCCCTTGTAGGCGCGCATGGCGCGCACAAGGGGTGCGAAAGTGATGGCTCGGGAATGGACGATCCTCGCGGCGCTCGGCACAGTGCTCGTCTTCAGCGGAACACCCGCGACCGCATCCGTCGCGAACGGATCAGACTCCGGAGCCATGACGGCCTCCGGGCCACTGTCCGTCGCCGAGCGCAATGGTCTGGACGAGCTGCTCGAGCGCTCCGGTCTTCGCGTTCAGCTGGAGAGCCTGTCGGCCGGTGTCCGGATCCAGTTCCTGCGGGGTCAGGGCCGGATCAGCAGCCAGGACCGGGCCACGATCGACCGCATCGCGTCCACAAACTTCGACGCTGACGCGATCTACTCGCGGATCAAGGTCGAGTTCGAGCGCAACCTCGACGCTGGAAAGCTCGCCGACGCGCTTGCGTGGTACCGCTCGCCGCTCGGCAAGCGCATCACCGGGCTCGAGCTGATGGCGCTGGCGTTCGAGAACGGCTGGGACAGCGCCGTGAGTATCGAGCGGAAGCAGGCCTCGCAGCACCGCATCGCGCTCGTCGAGCGCCTGGACGCCAGCGGCGGCGCGTCGGAAACGACCGTGGACGTGACCCTCTTCATCGTTCGCAGCCTGACCCGCGCGTTCCAGCCCGTGCTGCCGGCGGCCGCCCGGGTCAGCAACGTCCAGCTCGATGACCAGATCGCGCGGGCCCGCAGTCGCACGCTGGAGCAGATCCGGGGCACGTGTCTCGTGAGCATGCTCCTCGCCTACCGTAGCCTCACGAACCAGGAGCTGAGCGAGTACGTGCAGTTCGTGGAGTCCGAGGCGGGCCAGTGGTACATGAGCCTGATGAACAGCGCGCTGCTCGCCGCGGTCGACGTCGCCGCCACGGCCACCGCCCGGGAACTCGCGACCGCCGTTCCTCAGGTCGTGGGCGACCACCGCTGAGCGGCGGTCAGGGCTTCCGGAAGAGGATCGCTCCGAAGAAGGATTGAGCGGACGACAGCGTGTCGTCCGAGTCGATCGCCACCGAGACGACGCCCGGGTTATCGGGCTGCTCGCCGTAGATCTTCACGTAGTCCTCGACCACGTTGCGCCGCTCGGTGAACCACTTGCCGAGCTCGGTCGTCCCCGAGCGCACCACGACGTAGTGGACCATCCCGGTCTTCTGGCTCGGCACGAAGCTGCCGGTCGGCGCGGTCGTGTCCCAGATGTAACCGATGATTCGCGACCGGACCGCCTGCGGGAACCGCGGCCAGGTCACATAGATCTGAGCCGCCTCGTCGTCGGTGTTCTTCTTCCGGCAGTCGCCGCCCTTCGGGAGCTCGACGACCCTCCAGCTCCATTCGAGGATCGGCGTCTGCTTGAGGTCGACCTTGCCCTTGATGTCCTTGCTGATCGTCGAGCTGTCGATCTTGCTCTTGAGGTGGAGCACGCGGTGGCCGTCGTTCTCGACGACGGTCATGTTGTATTGCGGCAAGCCCCACGTCTGCCCGCCCTGCCAGCTGTTGGGGACGCCGGTGACCCCGATCTGCTGACTCTTCCAGTCTTCGACGACGACGACGTCGGCCGCCCAGGCGGCAACGGCGGACGCCAGCAGCAGCACGAGCGCGACGAACCGTGCCATTGTCCGAGGCTCCTCGAGCCTATGATACCGTCTCCTCGTGCGTAGCCAGTCTGATTCGATTCGCGTCGACAAGTGGCTGTGGGCGGCACGCGTCTTCAAGACCCGCAGCCTCGCCGCGTCGGCGTGCGACGGCGGCAAGGTGGACGTCAACGATCAGGCGGCGAAGCCGGCGAAAAGCCTGCACGCCCGCGACGTCGTGAAGGTGACCCTGGCGCAGGGGCGACGCCGGATCCTGAAGGTCGCGACGCTCGACGATCGGCGCGGCTCCGCGACAGCCGCCAGGACGTTGTACGAAGACCTGACGCCGCCCGAGCCGCCGCGCCTTCGCCAGGCGCCGCCGCCGTGGCGACCCCCCGGCTCCGGCCGCCCGACCAAGCGCGAGCGCCGCGAGCTCAGCAGACTGAGAGGACGATAGGCGAAGTAGGGCGAACCCAGCGGCGAGAGCTATAGTCAACCCGAGCGCCGGAGCGTGCGATGGAACAGTATGACTGGAATGCGATCGTCGACGGCCTCAACCGCTACATCCGTCTTCGCTCGATCCCTATCGGCATGAAGCTCTTCGAGACGGTCGAGGCGATGGAAGCGATCCCGAAGATCCGACGCCCGAAATTGCGGCACACCACCGATCAGATCGTCGCTCAGGCGCGCCAGCTCGGCTGGACGGTCGGGATCACGATGGCGGACCTCATCGGCGCCCAATGCGGCGCGGTCATCGGGCTCCATCCTCAAGATAGCGAGTGGCTCTCCGGGCATCGGATGGCGGGCGTCTGGTTCAAGACCAAAGAGGATGCGAGCCTGCACCAGCACGCCATGGACTGTGTCCCGCACGGCCACTACCGGGCCATGGCCGTCTCACCGCTGACCTCGGGGCGGCTGGACCCGCCCGACATTTGTCTCATCTACGGGACGCCCGGGCAGATGATCTTCTTCATCAATGGCCTCCAGTGGACCGGATACCGGAAGCTCAGCTTTACGTCAGTCGGTGAGTCGGCGTGCGCCGACTCATGGGGCAAGGCTCTCAAGACCGGGGAGCCCGCTCTGACGATCCCGTGCTACGCGGAGCGGCGGTACGGCGGCGTGGCCGACGACGAGCTACTGATGGCGATCCCGCCGCGCTTCTTGCCCAAGGTGATCGAGGGGTTGGCGGCGCTCGACAAGAACGGGCTGCGATACCCGGTGCCGCCCTACGGCATCCAGTCGGACGCGGGGGCCGGGCTGGCGGTCAGCTACGCTTCCGAGGAAGCGAGGCCACGATGAAGCTCATCGGCGAGGTCTTCGACGGGTTTCGGACCGCCCGCGAGGAGAAGATCAAGCACCTCGAGCGGGTACCCATCTTCGAGGGATGCAGCACCCGGCAGTTGCGCGCGGTCGCCGATATCTCGAAAGTCGTGGAGGTTCCGGAGCGCACCGTGCTCACCCGGCAAGGCGAGCCGGGAGAAGAGTTCTTCATCATCGTCGACGGAACGGCGCTGGTGACGCTGTCGATGCACAAGAAGCACCGGCTTCGCCCCGGCGAGTTCTTCGGCGAGATGAGCCTGCTCGACGGCGAGCCGCGCTCGGCCACTGTCAAGGCCGAGACCGACCTGCGCGTGCTGGTGATCAATCGCGCCCACTTCTGGGAGCTCATCCGCGCTGTCCCAGAGTTGACGCAGCAGATGCTCATCGGCCTCTCCCGCCGCATCCGCGACCTCGAAAACGCCATGAACGCGTAATCCCGAGCCCGGCACCGGCGAGCGCGGGGGGTATGGGGGGCCCGTCGAGGCCCCGCGGCGAGGAAGGGAGATCGAGCAGCGCCGCGGCGGGGCCGGGGCGCTGTGAGCGCGGGGGGTATGGGGGGCCCGTCGAGGCCCCCCATGTGATCAGTCAGAACGTCAACTTGTCGCCGGGGCTGATCGGGAAGAGCTGCGTGGTCGTCTGGCCAAGAGCAGCCTGGTACTCCTGCGGTGTGCCGCGAAGCACCGGGAACGTCCCGTAGTGGAAGGGGATCGCGAACTTCGGCTTGAGCATCTCCTTCGTCGCGTAGGCCGCGTCCCGTGGATCCATCACGAAGTGACCGCCGATCGGGATCATGACCAGATCGGGCTTGTAGTACTCGCCGATCAGGCGCATGTCCCCGAAAAGCCCCGTGTCCCCCATGTGATAGATCTTGAATCCGTTCTCGACCTCGACGATGAAGCCGCAGGGCTCGCCGCCGGGATACGTCGTGCTTTTCTTCGTCGCGGGGTCGGTGACGGTCACTTCGGACGAGTGCTCCGCACGTACCTGCGTGATCGTGATCTGCGGTCCAGCGGGATTCACGCGGCCGCCCTTGCCGAAGCGTACCGCCTTCTCCGGGGTCACCCAGCCGAGGTCGACCATCGTCGCGATGAGGCCGGCTGGACCGAGCACCGTCGCGCCCGAGCGCCTCGCCAGCTCTGACACGTCACCGGTGTGGTCGCCGTGACCGTGGGTCACGAGGATCACGTCGACCTTGCCGAGCGCGTCGAGGTTCTTGTACTGCTGCGGGGTCTTCGGGTTGTTGGTGAGGAACGGATCGATCACGATCACCTTGCCGGTGAGCGTCGTGATCTTCGTCGCAGCCTGGCCGAGCCAGTGCACCTCGGTCTTGGCCGTCTGCGCCCAAGCCCGATCGGTGGCGAGGCTGACGCTGAGGGCCCCGGCGGTGAGCTTCAAGAAATCGCGGCGGACCATCTCCATGGCTCCCTCCCGGCGGTGAGGATGATGCGAGACCTTACCATCCAGGCGGGAAGCGCGCGAGCCCTCAGCGATCCTCGAGCGCCTGACGGACGACGCGCCGGACGTCGGCCAGCACGAACGGCTTGCCGAACGTGGCGACCTCGGTGCGCCGGAGAAACTCGGCGCTCTCGGGGCCGAGCGTGTCGCCGGTGACGAACACCATGCGACGCATTAGGTGCGGGTGGCGGCGGGCGACCTCGGCGTGCAAGCCGGGGCCGTCGAGCTTCGGCATGCGCAGGTCGCTGATGACGAGATCGTAGGTTCCGGCCCCGAGCTTGTCGAGGGCCATGAGCCCATCTTCCACCGTTTCGACCTGGTGCCCGTCGCGGGTGAGCATCTCGGCGAGCAGCGCGGCGATCTCCGGCTCGTCGTCGACAACGAGAATCTTCTTGCCGGCGGCGACGGACTCGGGCTCTTGCTCAGTGTCGGGCGCCGCTTCGATTGCTTCGACCGGCAACTCCATCCGGAAGCTGGCGCCCTGACCGGGGGCGCTCGCCACCTTGAGGGTGCCGTGATGCGTGTTGACGATGCCCTGACAGATGGCGAGCCCCAGGCCCGTGCCCTCGCCCGGCGGCTTCGTGGTGAAGAACGGTTCGAAGAGCCTCGCCTGGATGTCCGGAGAGATGCCGGGTCCGTTGTCGGCGACCTCCAGCACGATCGAGCGATCGTCGGCCGCGGCCCGGGTGACGACCGTGATGCGTCGCGGCCTCGGCGTCTCGCGCAAGGCCTGCTGCGCATTCGTCAGGAGGTTAATGACGAGCTGGTGGAGCTGATGGCCGTCGGCGGTGAGGCGGGGAAGCCGCTCCGACAGCTCGAGCCGGAGCTCGACGTTGTCGACCCGCAGCGGGTACGCGACCAGCTCCAGCGCGTCGCGTACGACCTGGTTCAGGTCCACCCGCGTGCGCTCGGGAGGCCGCTGGCGGGCGAGGGTCAGGAAGTTCCGAACGATGCGGGCGCAGCGCTCGGCGGCGTGGATCATCTTCAGCGCTCGCTCGGCGACTTTTGGATCGCTGGCGCTCTTGAGCAGGGCCGCATGCCCGGTCAGGACCGACAGCGGATTGTTCAGCTCGTGCGCGACGCTCGCCAGGAGCTGTCCCATCGCCGCGAGCTTCTCACTCTGGGTGAGATGCTCCTGGAGGCGCTTTCGCTCGGTGATGTCTTCCTTGATCGCGATGAAGTGCGTGATCTCGCCCTGCTCGTCCCGGACGGGCGTGATCGTTTGCTCCTCCGGGTAGAACGAGCCGTCCTTGCGCCGGTTGATGATCTCGCCCCGCCACGTCTGCCCGGCCAGGATGGTCTCCCACAGGCTCTGGTAGAAGGCCGCGTCGTGCTGGCCAGACTTGAGAAGGCGGAACGTCTGGCCGACCACCTCCTCGACGCGATACCCGGTGATGCCGGTGAACCCGGGATTTGCCCAGATGATCGCTCCCTCACGGTCCGTGATGACGATGCCGCTGGCGGCCGCGTCCAGCGCGCTGGCCTGCAAGCGAACTTGCTGCTCGGCCCGCTTGCGCTCCGAGATGTCGCGGAGCACTCCGAGTCGCCCCACGACGCGGCCCTCGCTCCGCACGCTGGCCATATTCGCTTCGATCCAGATCAGGGTGCCGTCCTTTCGGCGCAACGGCGCCTCGAGGACCGCAGCCGGCTCCCGCCCCCTGGCGGCCGCGGCCAGGCGCTCCTGGGCCCGGCGCGAGCCTTCGGGCGTCAACAGGTTGAAGACGCGCTGTCCGGCGAGCTCATCGGAGGTATAGCCCGTGATGACCTCGGCCCGCCCGTTCGCGAAGATGAGACGACCCTCCAGGTCCGTGAGGAAGACCGCGTCGTTGATGTGCTCGGCGATGAGCCGGTAACGCTCCTCGGACTCGCGCAGGGCACGGCCGAGCCGCTGGCGGTCGAGCGCCTTGTCAAGGGTCGCCAGCAGGTGATCCATCTCGAACGGCTTGATCAAGTACGCGAACGCGTCTCCGTTGATCGCCTGCAGCGCCGTCGGGAGCGAGGCGTAGCCCGTGATGAAGATGACCTCGAGATCGGGGCATGCCGTCCGCAGCGAGTGCAGGAGGTCGACACCGGAGATGTCCGGCAGCTTGATGTCCACGATCGCGGCGTCGCAGGCAGACCGCTGGAGCCGCGCGAGGCCGTCGGCTCCACGCGTCGCGCTGTGGATGGAGTACCCCTTGGCCTGGAGCACGTCGCCGATGGTTTCGCGCATCCCGACGTCGTCGTCGATGATCAGCAGGCGTGCCGACGGCTTTCCCGCCGTGCGTTGCACCACCCCTTCGCCGCGGGCCATCATGCTCCGCTGGGCGGCGCCAGCAGGCGCGCCAGCTCCACGTCCAGGGAGTCGAGCTCCAGGGGCTTGGTGAGGCAGGCGTCCGCGCCGGCGGCCAGCAGACCCGGCACCAGGTGTGGATATCCGGTGATCCCGAGAATCTTGGTCCCCCGCGTCTCGGAGTTCGTCTTGAGGTGGCGGCAGACCTCGATCCCGTCGAGCTTGGGCATCATGACGTCGAGGATCACCAGCGCGGGCCTGAACGAGCCGAGCTTGATCAAGGCCTCGTAGCCGTCCGTCGCGCTCTCGATTTTGAAGCCCCGCGGATGCGGTGTGAGGAAATCGACGAGCATGTCGACCATCTGCGGCTCGTCGTCGACGATGAGCACCCCCGAGAGCTCCGGAGGAATGGGATAGCCCGGCATGTGGTGCTTCCTGAGGAAGCGCTGGAAGTCCTCGACCGCGATCCGAACGTGGCCGCCCAGGGTCCGGAACGCGTGGAGCCGCCCCTCGCGGATCCAGCTTTTGAGCGTCGGCGTCGAGACCTGACAATGCACTGCCGCTTGGCCGCTGGTCAGCGCGGGCCGAGACGACGAGTTCGATGGATTCTTCGAATTCTTCACTTCGAAGACTCAGTGTCGCTAGCCGGCTCGCGCAAAGTCAAGTTCTGCCGGCTCCGTTGCGATCAATGCGGAAATCTGTTAGCGTCTGCCGGCAGTCGCGCCGGGATGCCCACGAGGGCCCAGGGAAGGCGGTAGAAAGCCGCCGCGACCCCGTCACTGTGATCGGGGACGAAACCCGCGAGTGCCACTGGCCGAGGCCGGGAAGGCGCGGGGAGTAGGACGATCCGAGAGCCAGGAGACCTGCCCGGACGCGAACGCGAAACCGGTCTTCGCGGGAGGATCCGGGCAAGTGGCGATATCGCTCTTCATCCTGGGCGGTGCGCGGAGCGGGAAAAGCCGTTTCGCGGTCACGCAGCTCCCTCATCGCGGACGGATCGTCTTCGTCGCCACCGCGGAGGCGCGCGACGCGGAGATGGCGCGGCGCATCGAGCGCCATCGTGCCGAGCGCCCGCACCACTGGCGGACGGTCGAGGAGCCGCTCGAGCTCGTCTCGCGTCTGGGCCAGCTCGAGGGTGCCTGTGATGGCGTGATCGTCGACTGCCTCACGCTCTGGGTATCGAACCGCCTTCTGCGCGGCGATCTCGATGACGCGATCCTCGACGAAGCCTCCGCGCTCGCGCGGCTGATCGGCCGCCGGCAGTCGAGCTTCACGATCGTCTCGAACGAAGTTGGAACAGGTGTCCACCCGGACACCGCGGTCGGCCTCCGCTTCCGCGATCTGCTCGGCACCGTCAACCAGCGCCTCGCGGCCGCCTGCGACACGGTCGTGTTGATGGTCGCCGGCCTGCCCCTCACCCTGAAGTCGGCGACCCCGATCCCGCGCCCCGATGACGCGACTGTCCCGGCTCCTTAGCGCGATCGCGCCGCCGAGCTCGGGCGGCCGGCAGGAGGCGCAGCGCCACCTCGACAGCTTGACCAAGCCGCCGGGCAGCCTCGGGCGGCTGGAAGAGATCGCGCTGCGGCTCGCCCTCCTGAGCGGGCGCGCGCCGGCGGTGGCTCGTCCGGTGATCTTCACCTTCGCGGCCGATCACGGCGTCGTCGCCGAGGGGGTGAGCGCGTATCCGCCGGTCGTGACGGCGCAGATGGTGGAGAACTTCCTGCGCGGGGGCGCCGCGGTGAATGTGCTCGCGCGCCAGGCGGGTGCGCGCGTCGTGGTGGCGGACTTCGGCGTCGCCAGCTCCATCGGCCGGACGCCGGATCTCGTCGCGTGTTCCCTGGGTCCGGGCACGGCGAACATGGCGGTCGGGCCCGCGATGACGCGCGAGATCGCGATCCAGGCGGTGGAGACGGGCGCCCGGCTCGCCGACGAAGCGCTGGACGCGGGCGCGGACTTGCTGGGGACCGGCGAGATGGGGATCGGCAACACGACGGCGGCCAGCGCGATCGCCGCCGCGGTCACGGGCGCACCCGCCGAGCGCGTCACCGGCCGCGGCACCGGGGTGGACGACGCGACGCTCGCGCGCAAGGTCGCGGTGGTGCGCCGCGCGCTCGACGTCAACCAGCCCGACGGGGGCGACGGGCTCGACGTGCTCGCGAAGGTCGGCGGCTTCGAGATTGGCGGCCTCGCCGGGGTGATCCTCGCCGGCGCCGCGCGGCGGGTCCCGGTCGTGCTCGACGGGTTCATCGCCGGGGCGGCCGCGTTGGTCGCCGTCACGCTGGCGCCGGCGGCGCGCCACGCGCTCTTCGCCTCGCATCGTTCGGCCGAGCCGGGTCACGCCGTTGTCCTGAGTCACCTCGGGCTCGAGCCGTACCTTGACCTCTCGCTGCGCCTCGGCGAGGGAACGGGCGCCGCGCTGTTCATCCACCTCGCCCGCGCGGCGGCGCTCGTGTGGACCGAGATGGCCACGTTCAAGTCCGCGGGCGTGAGCACGAGGGCCTGAAGCCGTGCGGAGCCCCATCGCGCTCGCGCTCGTCTTGGTCGCGACGCTCGCGCCGCCGGCGTCGGCGTTCGCGACGCGCGACATGCTGGGCCACGACGTCACGCTCGGCGCGCCGCCGTCGCGCATCGTCTCGCTCGTCCCGAGCGTCACCGAGATCGTGTACGCGCTGGGCGCCGAGGGCCGGCTCGTCGGCGTGACCGACTTCTGTGACTTTCCCCCCGAGGCGCGGCAGAAGCCGCACGTCGGGGGCATGGTCGGGCCGAGCCTGGAGTCGATCGTGGTGCTCAGGCCTGATCTGGTGATCGCCACCACTGAGGGGACTCGCGAGGAGACGGTCATCCAGCTCCGGCGACTCAAGATCCCGGTCTACCTGGTGGCGGTCCACCGCGTCGCGGACGCGACCGATCTGATCGCGCGCCTCGGCGAGCTGACCGGACGGCAGGCGTCGGCCGGGCCGCTCGTCACCAAGATAGAGCAGCGGATCGCGGCGGTGCAGAAGGCCGTGGTCCTCCTCGGCCGCCCGCGCGTCCTCTACGTGCTCTGGCCGGAGCCGCTCATCGTGCCAGGGCGCGGGGCGATCGTCACCGAGCTCATCCAGCTCGCCGGCGGCCGATCCCTCACCGCGGACGACGCCGACGCTTATCCCCGCTACAGTCTCGAGGCGGCGGTAGCCCGGAGTCCGGAGGTGATTCTGCTGGCGAATCATGGGACCAACAGCGGCCCGATCGCCATGGAAAAGTGGCGGAACCTCAGCGAGCTGCCCGCCGTCAAGGCCGGGCGGCTCCGCTCGGTCAACGGCGATCTGCTCCATCGCTACGGCCCGCGGCTCGTCGACGGCCTGGAGCAGCTCGCGCGGGCGATCCATCCCGAGGCATTTCAGTGAGCCCGAGTCGACGCTTGCTCCTGGTGCTGGTCACCCTGTCGGCGGCGCTGCTCCTGGCGGCCGGCGGCGCGCTCTTCGTCGGCAGCGCGTCGATCTCTCCGAGCGCAGTCCTGGCCGCGGTGTCGGGCCGCGCGGCGCCGGAGTCGGTCGAGCGGGTCGTGACGCTGGCCATCCGGCTGCCGCGAATCGCCGTCGCCGCGCTCGCCGGCGGCGCGCTCGCCGTCGCCGGTGTCGGGTTCCAGGCTTTGACCCGGAATCCGCTCGCCGAGCCGTCCGTGCTCGGCATTTCCGGCGGCGCCGCGTTCGGCGTCGTGATCGGGCAGAGCCTCGGCCTCGGGCTGACGCTTGCCGAGGCCGCGGGGTTGACTGGATTCGCGTTCGCCGGCGCGCTCCTCGCGGCAGCGGCGGTCTATTTCATCGCGGCCGTCGGCCCGGGGCTGTCGATTCAGACGCTCCTCCTGGCGGGCGTCATCGTCGGCATCTTCTTCTCGGCAGCGATCACCGTAGTGATCTCGCTCATGGACTTCAACCGCCTCGGCGGCGTCGTCCACTGGCTCCTCGGCAACCTCGCACCGATCCCGCCGGGCGCCCTGGTGCTGTTCGCGTTGCTGGCGGCGATCGGATTCTGGCTCATCGTGAGCCACGCGCGCGCGCTGAACCTCCTGGCCCTCGGCGAGGAGGCCGCCGTTCAGCTCGGGGTCAGGGCCCAGCGTCTCAAGCTCACGATCTTCGCCGGCGCGGCGCTGTTGACCGCCAGCGTCGTGGCCTTCGCGGGGCCCATCGGCTTCGTCGGGCTCATCGTGCCGCACGCCCTCCGCATGCTCCTGGGCTCCGACAATCGCCTCCTCGTGCCCACGTCGTTCGTGGGCGGCGCCATCTTTCTCCTGCTCGCCGACACCGTCGCCCGCAACGTCGTGGCCCCCGCCGAGCTGGCGGTGGGCGTGATCACGTCGTTCTGCGGCGCGCCCTTCTTCATCTACCTGCTCCGCACCCGCTACCGGGCCAACCTCTGATGCTCGCCGAGTTCCGCAACGTGAGCTTTGCGTATCCAGCGAACGGCCGCCAGCGTTCGTTCGCGCTGTCGGAGGTCTCGTTCGGGATCGGCCAGGGCGAGATCGTCGGCGTGATCGGGCCGAACAGCGCGGGCAAGACGACGCTGACCCGGCTCCTGACGCGCGTGATCGAGCCGACCGGAGGCGAGATCTTCCTCGAGGGCGCTCCGCTGCGGGGGATCGGTCGCGCGGAGCTGGCGCGGCGCGTGGGCGTCGTGCCACAGGGCGCGCCGTCGCAGTTTCCGTTCACGGTCGGCGAGCTGGTGCTGATGGGTCGGTATCCGCACGGTCCCGGCCGCTACTTCGAGAGCCCTCGGGACCGGGCCCTCGCGCAGGAAGCGATGGCGGCGACCAGCGTCCTCGAGCTGGCCGAGCTCCCGTTCGACGACCTGAGCGGCGGCGAGCGCCAGCGCGCGATGATCGCCAGGGCACTCGCCCAGGAGCCGCGGCTGCTTGTCCTCGACGAGCCGACCGCCCACCTCGATCTCCGCTATCAGGCCGAAGCCGCGGCGCTCATGCGACGCCTGAACCAGGAGCGCGGGATGACGATCATGCTCGTCTCCCACGACCTCAACCTGGCGGCCGAAGTGTGCGACCGGTTGCTGCTGCTCTCCGGCGGCTGCGCGGCCGCGCTCGGCGCGCCCGAGGCGGTGCTGGAGGAAACGCTCCTGGCCTCGGTGTTCGGGTGCGAGGTCATCGTGGACAAGAGCGAGGGAGTCGGGCGGCCGGTGATCCGTCTGGCGTGGCGCGCGCGAGCGACGACGCGCGCCTGGCGCGGGGGAGGTGAGAGCGGCAGTCGAGCGTAGCGACGATCTCGTTCCGGATGGAGGGAAGCCGGTGAGGCCGCCGAGGGCCGAGTCCGGCACGGACCCGCCACTGTGAGTGGGGAGCAGACGCCCGGGTGACCACTGTCCGCAGAGCGCGGATGGGAAGGTGGGCGCGCGCGACGATCCACGAGTCAGGAGACCTATTCCGGGACGCTAGCTTCCAACCCTTTTCGCGGCAGAAGGAGTGAAGCCACATGGCGCGGATCATTCGGATGGTGCTGTTGACGATGCTGCTCGTCGCTCCGAGGGCGGCGTACGCTCAGGAGCCGAAGAAGCTCGACCCCGTGATCGTGACGGCGACCAAGACCGAGACGCCCGCCGAGCAGCTCGGCGCATCGGTGAGCGTCGTGACCGAGGACGACTTCAAGACCTATCACTACGAGACCGTGGAGGATGCGCTCCGGACCGTGCCCGGCGTCGAGATCAGGCGCTCCGGGAGCGTGGGAAAGATCTCGAGCATCTCCATCCGCGGCGCCAACCCCAACCAGGTCCAGGTCCTGATCGACGGCGTGCGGGTCAAGAGCCCCATGTCGGGGCAGATCGACCTGTCCGACGTGTCACCCGAGCTCATCGACCGCATCGAGGTGATCCGCGGGGCCCAGTCCACGCTCTACGGCGCCGACGCGATGGGCGGCGTCATCAACATCATCACCAAAAAAGGTAAGGGCCCCGTCTCCGCCACTGTCGAAGGGGCGGCCGGCAACTACGACACCTACCAGGGCCGGGCGACGGCCAGCGGCGCCTACAAGCTCCTCGACTACGCGTTCTCGATCTCGCACCTCGAATCGAACGGCCAGTTCCGGAACGACGACTCCGAGAAGAGGGCGTTCAATGCGCGGCTGGGGCTCTCGCTGCCGTGGGACAGCGCGCTGGCCTTCATCTATCGCTATAACCGGAACGACATCGGGCTCCCGATCAAGTTCATCTCCACGAGCCCGCCCCCGCTGCCGATCGTGCCGATCATCGACGTCAACAACCGGCAGTACAGCGAGACGTCGGTCATGGCGCTCACCGCGAGGACTCACCCCGTCACCTGGTGGGAGCCCGAGCTGCGCCTCGGGCGCTACCTGAACTATCTCAGGTTCACCGACCTCCCCGACCCGGCCGAGCAGTGCCCGTTCCCGCCCTGCGAGTTCCCGTCGCGCTCCACGGTCGAGCGGCGAGAGGCCGAGCTCCTGAACCACTTCCACATCGGCAAGTGGTCGACCAGCTCCGTCGGGCTCGAGTACCGCGACGAGAAGGGCGTGGCCCAGGGCTCCACGCCCTTCGATGCCGAGAGCGCCACCCGGTCGGTCTTCTTCCAGCAGCAGCTCCGGTTCCTCGACCGGCTCTTCATGTCGGCGGGCTTCCGCGTCGAGGACAACAGCAAGTACGGCACTCACACCACCGAGCGCGGCTCGCTGGCCTATCTGATCCGCGCGTGGGGCACGCGCCTCCACGGCAGCGCCGGCTCGGGGTTCCGCGCGCCCACCTTCAACGATCTGTTCTTCCCCGGCTTCTCGGACCCGACGCTGAAGCCGGAGGAGAGCTTCAGCTACGATTTCGGCGCCGATCAGAAGCTGTGGAAGGATCGGATCCGGCTCGGGCTCACCTATTTCCAGAACGAGTTTACGAACCTGATATCCTTCGAGTTCACCAGCACCGCGCCGTTCGTGAAGGGCGTGAACGTCGGACGCGCGCGATCGGCCGGCATCGAGTTCGTCTCGGAGGCGGACCTGCTCGACACGCTCACCGCGTCGGTGAACTACACGTACACCGACTCGAAGAACTTCAAGACCGACCGGCCGCTGGCTCGCGAGCCCGTCCACCGGTGGAACATCGCCCTGAACTGGCGCCCGCATCCGCGGCTCGACCTCTTCACGCAGGTCCACGTGGTCTCCGAGCAGTTCGAGCCGACCGGGGGCGGGGAGGGGGTCTTCAACAGCGGCCGCACGCCCGTCGACGTGGGCGGCACCTGGCGGATCTTCGAGCGATATGAGTTCATCCAGTCCGTGGACCTGTTCGCCCGCCTCCAGAACCTCCTGAACGAGGGCTACGCCGAAGTGCGCGGGTTTCCGGCGCTCGGGATCAACGGCCTCCTCGGCCTCCGCGTCACGTTCCAATGAGGTCGGCTTGACTCGGGGTCACGCGTGATCGAAGGAATCGAGACCACGGTGGATCGTGACGCCGTGGTCGTCACGGCGCGCGAGCCGCTGGCGGTCCTCTCCTCTGCCTTCGTGAGGGGCGGATTCGCCGCGGCTCGCACGATCGTGAATCTCCACGTCCCGAAGAATCTCCGGCAAGAGCACTCGGACGACCTGCTGCTCGACTTCGTCGATCGCCGGCGCCTTCCCGGCCCATGGGTCGGCTTGCTGACCGCGGCGTGGACGGAGCGGGCCGAGCTGGCCGAGGCGCGGGACCACGGCGTGGCCGCGCTCGCGATCGTGACGGTCGGACTCTCGAACCGGATAGCCGCCGGTACGACGCCGATCGGAGTCTGGGCGCCGTCGACGATCAACGTGATCGTCGTCGTCGACGGCGCGCCGGATCCGGCCGCGCTCGTCAACGCGGTGATGACGGTCACCGAGGTCAAGACCTCGTTGCTGGCGGCCGCCGACCTCCGGTGCGCCGATGGTCACGTGGCCAGCGGCACCTCGACCGACGCGATCGTCGTCGCGGCGACCGGCCGCGGCCCACGTCAACGGTTCGGCGGGCCCATCAGCGATATCGGATGGGTGGTGGCGCGCGCGTCGCGCACCGCGCTGGGCGCCGGGATCCGCCGCTGGATGGAGGAGGAGCACCCGTGAGCCCGCGCGGGCCGCTGCTGCCGATGCTGGCCTCGCTGACCGCTCACGGAGGAGCCGTCGCGCTCCTGGCGTTTGCGTCGGGCGAGTCGCTGCCGAGCGGGCTCTTCATCGTTCTGTCCGAGCTGGAGCCGGCGGCCATCGCGAGCGGGCCGAGGCAGGCGCGGGCCAGCGCCGGACCCCCCGCCACTCCAGCGGCGTCTCCCGCGGCGCCGCGACCCTCGCCCCTCGCCTCGGCCACGGCCGCCGCCGTCGCTCCACTCCCTGCTCCGGCGCCGACGACCCCTCCCGAACGAGAGGTGCCTCCTGCGCCGACGCCGGCTCGAGATCCCGAGCGCGTCGCCGAAGTGTCGGTGATCCGCGAGGAATCGGCCACCGACGCGGCGCGAAGCGCGCCGAGCCCGTCGGCCGTCGCGGGAGCGACGGGCTCTGATCTCGCGCGGGGCGGCGCCGCCTCCGACGGAGGCGCCGGCCGCGGGACAGCCCAGCACTCGGCGTCCGTGGGCGGTGGCGAGGGCGGAACCAACGTGGCGGTCGCGCCGTCCGGCTCCGGTGGCGGCGAGCCCGGGTCCGAATACGGTGGGTATTACGCCCGCATCAGACAGCGGATTCAGGAATCACTACGCTATCCATCGGTGGCGCAGCGGCGCGGCCTCATGGGCACCGTCCACCTGGAGATTCTCATCAGGCCCGATGGTGCGATCGGCAACGTTTCCGTCGCGGCCTCATCGTCGCATCGGTTGCTCGACGAGGCCGCGCTGGAGACGGTGCGCAGTCTCTCGCCTCAGCCGTTCCCCGCAAACCTGAGGCCGAGGTGGCTGACGGTACGGCTGCCGGTGGTATTCGACCTGCAGTAGTATGCTCACCGATCGGGTGCCCCGCCGGCCCGAGGCGCGGCTCTCACAGGAGGTGGGCATGGACGACGAGAAGGTCCGCACGATCGAGCGCGAGCTCGACGGCGTCACGACCGAGTACTACGACGTCGACGTGCGGGGCGACCGGATCGAGCGCCTGCTCACCGAGCTGTTCACGGAGCACTGGGCGCGGCTCACCGTGGGCCCGCTGATCGAGGGCGCCGCGTACGAGATCCAGTTTGCCGCGCCGCCGAAGGTGACGACGCTCGACGGTTACCTGACGATCGACACCGGCGTCTGGCACTTCCATCTTTGCGTCAACGATCACCGCGGGAGCCCGAGCGCCGAGTTGGCCCGCATCCGCCGCGTGGCCCGGGCCGCGTTCTTCCGGAGCGAGGGCGGGTCGCACGTGCCGACGGTGTGGGGGCTCAGGCTCTGGAACGGGCGCGCCGAGCAGATGATCACCGTGCTGTTCCCAAGCCCGCACTTCGATGAAAGCTGGCGGCGGCTCCCGGAGCCCCGCTGGGAGAAGACGGAGCTCTGGCAGGAGCTTCGGCGGCGGTACACCGGCGGTTGATCGTGTGGTCACAGGCGCGCGGCGTCGTTGCAGTGTGCGCGGCCGTGGCCTTCGGTGCCCCCGACGCGCTGGCCGACGAGATCGACCGGATCGTGACCGATCGTCCGAGCGTCTCGAACAGCGCGAGCACGGTTCCCCGGGGCGCCTTCCAGATCGAGAGCGGCCTGGAGTACTCGCGCGCCCGGGTAGGCGGTGGGCCTGACGAGCGCCGCTTCGCCCTCGACGTCACCCTGCGCGCGGGGATCACCGAGCGCGTCGAAGTCGGGATCGAAGGTGAGCCGTTCGTCCGCCTGCGCGGCGCCGAAGACGATACGGGTAACGGCGACGTCTCGCTCAAGGGGAAATATCGGTTCCTCGACAGCCGCGAGGGAAGCGCCTGGCCCGCGCTGGCCGTTCAGCCGTTCGTCACGCTGCCCGTGGCCCACGCGCCCCACGGTCCCGATCGCCCCGACTTCGGGCTGGTGAGCCTGGCGACCTTCGACCTGCCCTGGCAGCTCGGCCTGGATGTGAACGCCGGGCTCGCCGCGCTCGGCCAGCGACGTCCGAGTGGCTATCTGGTCCAGGGACTCGTCTCGGCCGCGCTCGAACGAGAGCTCGGCGAGCGCTGGTCGACGTTCGTCGAGGTGTTCTACGCCTCGGCGGCCGAGCGCGGCAGCCGGGACGTGGTCGGCGTCGACGCCGGGGTCCAGTTCTTCCTGACCCGGCGCCTCGCCCTCGACACGGCGGTCGAGACCGCGCTCACCGGCCCCGGACCAGACTACGCGTTCCGCGCCGGGGTGAGCGTCCGGTTCGGGAAATGAGCGTCCTTGCTCCGTGCCTCATGATTCAGGGCACCGCCTCGGGCGTCGGCAAGAGCTTGCTCGCCGCGGCCTTCTGCCGGCT
The DNA here is from genome assembly GCA_003220435.1 of Candidatus Rokuibacteriota bacterium. Taxonomy (GTDB): domain Bacteria; phylum Methylomirabilota; class Methylomirabilia; order Rokubacteriales; family CSP1-6; genus AR31. Next base: position 37,474 of record QHSL01000078.1, read on the forward strand.
CTTTGCGCGCGCAGGCTATCGCGTCGCGCCGTTCAAGGCTCAGAACATGGCGCTGAACGCGGCCGTCACAATGGACGGCGGCGAGATCGGACGGGCCCAGGCCGGCCAGGCCGCGGCCGCGGGAATCGAGCCCACCGTCGGCATGAATCCGATTCTCCTCAAGCCCGAGCCGGCCGATCGATCGCAGCTCGTGGTGCTGGGACGGGCGGTCGCCAGCGTCACCTGGCGCGAGTACGCGCGAATGCAGCCCGGGCTCCTTCCCCTCGTCGCCGAGAGCCTCGCGCGTCTGCGCGGCGCCTTCGACCTGGTGATCATCGAAGGCGCCGGGAGCCCGGCCGAGATCAACCTCCGTGACTGCGACATCGTCAACATGCCGGTGGCCCGCATGGCCGACGCGCCCGTGCTGCTGGTCGGCGACATCGACCGCGGAGGCGTGTTCGCGGCGCTGCTCGGCACCCTCGACCTGCTGGAGCCTCACGACCGCGCGCGGGTCGCCGGGCTGATCGTCAACCGGTTCCGCGGCGACGAGGCGATCCTGGCGTCGGGGCTCGCCGAGCTGACGGCGCGCTCCGGCGTGCCGGTGCTCGGGGTCGTTCCGTACCTCGAGCCCGGTCTCGTGCCCGCGGAGGACTCGCTCGATCTCGACGACTCCGGGCGCTGGGGCTCGCCGGGCTCGCTAGACATCGCCGTCGTCCGACTGCCGCGCATCTCGAACTTTGACGACTTCGAGCCTCTCGCTTCCGAGCCTGAAGTGAGCGTTCGGTTCGTGCGAAGCGCCGGCGAGCTCGACGGCGCCGATCTCATCGTGCTGCCGGGGACCAAGAGCACGGTCGCCGACCTGGAATGGCTTGTCGCGTCCGGGCTCGGTCAGGCGATCCGTGGAGCGGCGGCGGCCGGACGCCCGGTCATCGGGATCTGCGGCGGCTACCAGATGCTCGGCCGCGCGGTAGACGATCCCGACCGCGTGGAATCGGCGGCCTCATCGACGCCCGGGCTCGGATTGCTCCCCGTGGTCACGACGTTCGCGCCGGCCAAGACGACCGTGCGTGTGAGAGCCCGCGCAACGCCGGCGTCTTGGCTCTTTGCCGCCGCGGTCGGCACCGAGATCGCCGGCTACGAGATCCACGCGGGTCGGACGGGCTCGGGCTCCCCGTCGCCGTTCACGATCGTCGAGCGCGGCGGCCGCCCGGTCACCGAGCACGACGGAGCCGTGAACGGAGCGGGGACCGTCCTCGGCACGTACCTGCACGGCCTCTTTGCGAACGACGGGCTTCGCGGGGCGCTACTCGGCGCGCTGGCGAAGAAGAAGGGGATCGACGCCCACCCGCGCTGGGGCGCGCCCCGCGCCGACCCCTACGAGCGCCTCGCCGACGCCGTGGCGCGGGCCGTCGACCTGACGGCCGTCGCGAAGCTCGTGGGGCTTTCATTCCCCAGGCCCTGAGTCCCGACGCCGCGACGTCGATCGCGCTGCTGCTCGCTCTTGCCGTCGACCTCACGCTCGGCGATCCGCCGAGTCGCTACCACCCCGTCGCCTGGATCGGCCGGTTGCTCGCCGCGGGCCGCCGCCTGCTCTGCCGCGGCTCGCCGGCGGCGCTCCTCGCCGGCGGCGCTGCACTGACGATCGGCGCGGCCATCGCCGCCGGCCTCGCCGCCGCGCTCGCATCGGCGCTGGCCACGCGACTGGGCCCGGCGGGCATACTGCTCGAAGCCCTCGCGCTGACGTGCCTGCTCTCGCTCCGCGGGCTCGTCACGGCTGCGCGCGCGGTCGCCGCGGACCTCGACCGCGGCGATCTCAGCACGGCTCGACGCACGGTCGCCTATCACCTGGTCAGCCGGTCGGCCACAACGCTCGACGAGGGACACGTCGCCTCCGCCGCCATCGAGTCGGTCGCCGAGAACTTCACGGACGGGCTCCTGGCGCCGGCATGCTGCTATCTCGTCGGGGGGCTCGCGTGGGCCGCCGTCTACCGCGCGGTCAACACCGCGGACTCGATGTTCGGGTACCGCGAGGGCGTGCTCGAGTACTTCGGCAAGACCGCGGCACGACTCGACGACCTGTTGAACTTGATCCCGGCGCGGATCGCGGCGCTGAGCCTGGTCGCCGGCGCCGCCCTCGCCGGCGAGAGCGCGCGCGGAGCCGTGGCTATCCTGAGGCGCGACCGCGGCCGCACGCAGAGCCCCAACGCCGGGTGGACGATGGCCGCCATGGCTGGTGCCCTCGCCGTTGTCCTCGAAAAGCCCGGTGCCTATCGCCTGGGTGACGGCGCGCTGCCGGTCGCCGCGGACATCGAGCGGGCGCTACGGGTGCTGCGAGCGGCAGCGGTGGTGAGTCTGGTTTTGACTGCGGCCGCCGTTCTCACCGGCGGGCGGCTCCTGGGGCTCCGGAGCTAGAACCGGTAACTCGCTCCGGCCAGCACGTTGATCGGGGCCGCCGGCGTCAGGAAGCGCTCGACCGGCGCCCCGGCCACCTTGGCATTCGGTGCAAAAGTTCCGAAGGTTTCGTATGCGTTGTTCAGAAGATTGTTGACGGTCACGAAGACTTCGAGCTTCTTCCATTCCGCGCGGACGCCGCCATTGAGGACCGCGTAGTCCCCGAGCTTCCGCTCGACGTTCTCCTCGTCTCCCCGAAGCCGCTGGGAGCCGACGTACGAGCCACCGACCCAAAGGGTGAGCCACGAGATCGGGTGGCAGTCGAGGCTCGCGTTCAGCCGATGACGCGGCACCAGGGGGAGCGTGTTGCCCGTCCGCACGCTCTGGGTGCACGGCGGCGCGGCACAGCCCGGGGTCAACCGCGGAGTGGCCAGCGCGAGGTCGTCCTGGAACGTCGCCTCGGTGTACGTGTAGCTTAGCCGAGCCTCGAGGACCTTCCACGGCTTGAGCCCGATCGAAAGCTCGACGCCCTGGCGCCGTGTGTCGCCCACGTTCTGGAAGAAGAGGCCGGTGGTGCCCGTCGGCGCGACCGAGAAGATGTCGTTGGTGACGTCGGTCCGAAAGAGGGCCAGCTCGCCGTCGAGCCACGGCGCCGGGCCAGCGCGCACCCCGAGCTCGTAGTTGCGGGCCCTCACCGCCTTCAGGGGAGGGTCCGGCGCCACGCCCGCCTGAAGTCCCGGGCATACCGCGCCGGGTCCCGCGCACGTCAGCTCGAGGAACGCGGGCGCCCGGAACCCTTCCGAGTAACCGAAGTAGAACCCCAGCGTGCGGGACAGGTTGTAGTTGAACCCGATCGCCGGGTTGGCGCGATGGAACTCGCTCACGCCGCTGGAGCTCGCCCGCTGCTCGGGGTTGAGGTCCTCGATGTCGTGCCGGAGCCAGTCCCAACGGACCGCGGCGGTGACGATCAGCCGATCGCCCTCGCGCAGGATGTGGCGGGCCATGTCGAGCGTGTCTTGCAGGTACACCGCGACCGCCGGCTGCTTGTCGCGGACATCCGACTCCGGCCCCCGGGCTCCATCCTCCTCCCGGAACACCCGGACCCGGACGTCGTGGTGCGCGTAGTCGACGCCGAGCAGCAGGCGATTGGCGCGGTCGAGCAGGGTTCCCTCGTGGCTCAGCTGGGCCGTCCCGCCTGACGACGTGGTCGTGGTGAACGCCCGCGTGTTGGCGCGGGCCTGGTTCACGTTGAACTGCTCGGCGTCGAGCCACCGGCCGAACCCCATCAACGAGAGCGCGAAGCTCGCGCCCAGCTCCTGGCGAACGCTCAGCGTCGCCACGTTCACGAGCGGCTTGAAGAAGTCGCCGCCGGTGTAGTTCAGCGTGCGGTCGCGCCGCAGGTCCGAGAACGGCAACGAGCCCGGCTGCTCGATGCGATTCTCGGCGCGCTGGAACGACAGGGCAGCGTCCGTCCCGCCCGCCTTGAGACCGAGCTTCGCGAAGAGTTTCTCGATGCGCGAGGACGAGACGTCGCGCCAGCCGTCCTCCCGGAAGAAGGTGCCGCTGACGTAGTAGTCGAGGGGGGCCCACGCGCCGCCCAGGCGAAGGCGGTATTTCTGGCGCCCGAAGCTTCCGCCCTCCACTTCGGGGATGACCTCGTATGCCGGCGGAGCGCCGCGGCGCGTGATGATGTTGATGGCTCCGCCGAGAGTGTTCCGGCCGAACACCGCCGCCGGACCGCGGATCACCTCGATCCGCTCGATGTCGTCGAGCGGCAGCAGGTCGAAGTTGACCTCCTCGATCCCGGGCTCGTTCACGCGCACCCCGTCGACGAAGACGCTCAATCCCTGAGATTCGCCCGTGACCGGGGTGGACCGGAAGCCGCGGAACGAGAGGTCCATCTGCCACGAGTTCCCCTGCTGATCGTTCAGGGTCACGCCCGGCAGGCGAGAGAGCGCCTCCTGGAGCGTCACGGCGCCGCTCCCGCGAAGCCGATCGCCCGGCACGATGTTGACGGTGGCCGGAACGCTCGAGAGAGGCAGTGGCGCGCCGGGCAGGCGCGCCGGAGCCGTGACGGTCAGCTCCGGCAGGCGGGTCGGGTCGTCCTGCGGTCCCGGGGGGTACACCGTCGGCGGCTGAGCGTGCGTCGTCGAGCACGCAAGCGCGATCGCCACGACGGCGCACACGAGAGCATCGAGCGGGCGCATGGTCTTTCATCGGATCAATACAGGCCGGAGCGCCGGGAAAAGAATCCCCACCTGGCCACGAACCGCATGGCCGGGTGGCCACGCGGGAGCTACGGCAGGAGTCCGCGTCTGACGGCCTCGACGGCCGCCTGGGTGCGGTCGGACGCGCCGAGCTTCTCGAGCGCCCGCTGCAGGTACTTCTTCACCGTGCCCACGCTCCAGCGGAGTCGCGCGCCGATCTCGCGGTTCGTCATGCCCTGTGCGACCAGTCGAAGCATTTCCTGCTCGAGCGCGGTGAGGGACGCGCCGGGCGGATCGTCGATCGCTCGTCTCGCCCCAGACGCGCCCCCGGCGAGCGTGGCCCGGAGCAGCGCGGGGTCGAGCACCGACTCGCCGTGGCGCACGGCCTCGACCGCCGCCAGGAGCTCCCGACGGCCGATGCCCTTCAGCACGTAGCCGGAGGCGCCGCTCTCGACAGCGCGCCGGACCAACGCCGGATCGTCGTGCATGGTGACGACCAGCACGGCCACGCGGCGTTCCGTGGACTTGAGCCGTCGCAGCACGGTGAGCCCGTCGCCGTCGGGCAGCTCGACGTCGAGCAGGATCACCTCGGGCGCGCACAGCGCGGCAGCCTGGATTGCTTCCTCGCCGGTGGCTGCCTCGCCAACCACGTTGACGTGGGCGCCGTCGAGCATGGTCCGCAGTCCCTCGCGGACCATCGGATGATCGTCGACGATCATGACGCGAACGGGTGCCGGATCAGGACCGGGCGACGAGGCCATGGCCGAGTGGCAGCTGGGCGTGGACGCGGGTGCCGCCGCCGGCGGCGCGCTCGACTACGCAGGAGCCGCCGAGGAGCCGCGCCCGCTCCCGCATGCTCAGGAGACCGAGGCCGCTCGCCGCGGCCGGGTCGCCCAGGCCCACCCCGTAGTCGCGCACGTCGAGGTGGACGTGGTCCGTCTCGCGCGTGAGGACGACCTCGATGCGTGCCGTGCCGGCGTGCTTGCGCGCATTGGACAGGGCTTCCTGAAGGATTCTGAACGCGGCGGTCTCGACGGGCGACGGCAGGCGGACATCGCCGAGGTCCTCGACGAAGCTCACGGACCATCCGGCGTCGCGCGCGACGTCGTCGAGGCTTCGGCGCACGGCCTCGCCGAGCCCGCCGGCGTCCACGGCCAGCGGGCGCAGAGCGGCGAGGATCCGGCGAGTCTCGGCGATCGCCTGCGCCAACCGCTCGGCCGCGATCGCCGTCGCGCCCGCGGCCCGCCGGGGATCGGTCATCCAGAGGTCGGTCGCGGTGTCCACGTGCTGCTTGGCGCTGACGACAAGCTGGGCGACGCCGTCGTGGACGTCGTACGCGACGCGCCGGCGTTCCTCCTCCTGCGCGACGACCACCTTCTCGACGAGCGTGCCGAGCGCACGCTCGCGGACGGTCTTCTCCCGCCACGCCCGGAGCGCGATCGCGGTGGCCGCGAGGATGAGGGCGACTTGCAGCGCATGAACGAGGAGCGCCAGGGAGAGCGAGGCGCCGTGAGCGGTTTCCAGCACGGTCAGCTCGAAAACTTCCCAGGCCATCATCGTCGCGAACGTGCCCGCCAGCACGAGCTCGCTGTAGTGGCTGACCGCGATCCTGACCAGCTTGAGCACGAGGTGACTCGACGTCGCTCCATACCACGGCCCCGGCGCCTTGCCAACCATTGAGGTCTGGAGGGGCGCTCACCTCGACACATCGCGACCGTCATTTAATACCGGTCTAGACGCACTTACGGATCTGCGCCTCAGGTTGCACCGGAGGTCGGATTCAAAGCCAGGGGCGGGCTCCGTCTCGAGGGCGAGCGCTCGCTTGCTGGCACCCGCCGGCCACGCCCCTCGGGCAGCGCGCCTGGCGCGCGTCGGGCGGCGTTTGGCTACCGAAGGAGTCGCATCGACGGGTCGGAGGCCTGGGGCCGAAGGTCGGGCGCCCCGGGGATCCAACGAGGCTCTCGTCGAGACCGCGCCGTCGCTGGGCCGAGGTCGCGGCGCGCGTGGCCTCGAGCGACGTCGCGCGGCTCGTGGATTCGGCGTCTCCCGCGTCATCGCTCACGCTCGTGAGCGGCTCGGGTAAGACGCGGCGACGCGATCACCATGCACGACGCTCCTGGCGCGCTCGCCGAGCGCGCGCGGCGGCAAATCCGCCAGCTTTTTCTTCGCCGCGTCGCAGCGCCGACGAGTACCCTGATACGCGATGCGACTGACGGAGACGCTCACCGACGGGCTGCGAGCCGCGCTCGCGAAGGCGGGCTTGCCGTCGCTCGACGAGTGCGCGTGGGAAATCCCGCGGCAGGCCGAGCACGGCGACTACGCGACCAACGCGGCGATGGTGCTGGCGCGCGCCGCGAAGCGGGCGCCGCGCCAGATCGCCGATCTGATCGTGAAAAATTTTCCCGCGCTCGACGAGGTCGAGCGGCTCGAGGTGGCCGGCCCGGGATTCCTCAACGTGTTCCTGTCGCCGGCGTGGTGCGCCGGCGCGCTTCGTGAGATTCTGGCGGCGGGCTCCGCGTACGGCCGCGCCGAGAGCCATGCCGGCGGGCGCGTCCGTCTGGAGTTCGTCTCGGCCAACCCGACGGGACCGCTGGTCATCGTCAACGCGCGCGCCGCTGCGGTCGGTGACTCGCTGGCGCGGCTGCTCCGCTCGCAGGGCGTGCAGGTCACGACGGAGTTCTACGTCAACGACGCCGGCAACCAGTTCGAGGCGCTCGCACGCTCGCTCGAGGCGCGGGTGCGCCAGGAGCTGCGCGAGCCCGCCACGCTCCCCGAGAACGGATATCCGGGCGAGTACCTCGTCGATCTCGCCAAGGAGTACTGCGCCGAGGGCGGCGGCCTCTTGCCCACCGCCTCCGAGCGCGAGCGCATCGCGCATTTCGGACGCTACGCGGTGACGCGCATCGTCGAGGCGCAGCGCAAGGTCCTGCGCGACTACGGCGTCGAGTTCGACGTGTGGTCCTCCGAGCAGCGCGACGTCCGGGACCGGGGCCTCCCGGAGAAGGTCCTATCGGAATTCGCGTCGCGCGCGCTCAGCTACGAGGCCGACGGCGCGCTGTGGTTCCGCTCCACCGCGTTGGGCGACGACAAGGACCGGGTCGTGCGCAAGTCGAACGGCGAGCTGACCTACGCGGCCGTCGACATGGCGTTCCACCACTACGTGAAGTTCGCGGCCGCCGACCGGGTCATCGACCTCCTCGGACCCGATCACCACGGGGCGGTGGGGCGCATGAAGGCCGCGCTGCAGGCGCTCGGCCACGCGCCCGAGGCGTACGAGGTGCTCATCGTCCAGCTCGTGACGCTGCTGCGCGACGGTCAGCCCGTCCGCATGTCCAAGCGCCGCGGCGAGTTCGTGCTGATGGACGAGCTGCTCGAGGAAGTCGGCCGGGACGCCGCGCGCTTCACGTTCCTGATGCGCCGGCACGACAGCCCGCTCGACTTCGACCTGGCGGTGGCGACCCGGCAGACGAGCGACAACCCCGTCTACTACGTTCAGTACGCGCACGCGCGCATTCGCTCCATCTTCGGCCAGGCGGCCGAGCAGGGGATCGCCGCGCCGACACCCGCCGGCGTGGATACGAGCCCGCTCGTCGAGCCCGCTGAGCTCGCGCTGATCAAGCGCCTGCTGCAGTTTCCCGAGCTCGTACGAGGCGCGGCGCTGGCGCTCGAGCCGCATCGCGTCGCCTACTGGCTCCACGAGCTCGCCGGCGAGTTTCACGCCTGGTACAAGAACCATCGCGTGATCCAGGACGACGTGCCTCTGATGCACGCGCGCATGGCGCTCTGCGCGGCCGTGGGCGCGGTGATCCGCAACGGCCTCGAGCTCCTGGGCGTGACCGCTCCGGAGAGCATGCGATGACCGGGCGGGGTCGGCGTCCGCCGAGCCGCCTGGCCTCGCTGCTGTTCGTCGTGGGCTGCCTCGCCGTGCTCGGCACGACGTTCATGCTGGGCGTCATGGCCGGGCGCTTCTGGCCGCGCGAGCCGTCGGCGCCGACCTCCACGCTCGCCAAAGGTTCCAAAGAGGCGGCCGCGGCTCGGCTCGGCGACCGTTCGACCCGACCGTCGGAGCCCGCGCCGACGCTCACGTTCTACCAGGACCTGACCGCGCCGCTCACGTCGCCGCCGCCTTCGGCGAAGCCCGGGAGGCCTGCGCGCGTGGACAGGAGCGACAAGCCCGACGCGACGGCGAAGCCGGATGCCGCGGCGACCGCGGAGGGCAAGGGCGCGAGCTTCACCGTCCAGGTCGGGGCATACAGGTCGAGAGAGCCCGCGGACGCGCTGCGCTCGCGGCTCGCCGCCGCGGGGCTCGAGGCGTACGTCGCCCAGCTGGACGCGCCCAGCGGCGTCCGGTTCCGCGTCCGGGTCGGCGCGTTCACGACGCGGAGCGCCGCGCAGGAGATCGCGGACCGGATCGGCCGGGAGCGCGCGCTGCCGGCCTACGTCACGACCCAGTGAGATGGCGCCTGCGCGTCCGGGGCGCGTGCTGGTCAGCGAAGAGGCGCTGGCCGCGCGCGTCGCGGAGCTCGGTGGCGCCATCGCCCGCGACTATGCCGGGGCCAATCCGGTGCTGGTCGGCGTGCTCCAGGGCGCGGTCCCCTTCCTCGCCGACCTCATGCGCGAGCTCCCGCTCGACCTCACCGTGGATTTCCTCCGCGCGTCCAGCTACGGCTCCGGGACGGACTCGTCCGGCGCGGTGCGGCTGCTCTCCGATCTGACGGTCGACATCAAGGGCCGTCCCGTCCTCCTCGTCGACGACATCGTCGACACCGGTCTCACGCTCGCGGTGCTCAAGCGCACACTGGAGGCGCGCGGTCCCCTGAGCCTGCGGACGTGCGTGCTCCTCGACAAGCGGGGGCGGCGTCAGACGGAGGTGACCGTCGACTACGTCGGGTTCACGATTCCGAACGTGTTCGTCGTCGGATACGGCCTCGACTACGACGGGCTCTATCGCAACCTCCCCTACGTCGCGGCGCTCGACGCGACCTGACGCCGCAACGCGTCAGCGGCCCGTGGTGCTATAATGGCAAGGCCAACATGAACCAGGTCTACAAGAACCTCGCCCTCTGGATGGTGATCGGCCTCATCGTCATCCTCCTGTTCACGGTGTTCCAGGGCGCCCAGCAGGGTGGCCAGGAGCTGCCGAACTTCTCGGATTTCCTCAAGGCCGTCGACCAGGGCCGCGTCGAGTCGGTCGTCATCCGCGGCAACCTCGTCACCTACTCGCTCAAGGATTCGGCGCAGACCCAGCGCACCTACATCGTGGAATACCCAGACCTGATCAAGACCCTGAAGGACCGGGGCGTGCGGATCGCGGTGAAGCCGCCCGACTCCAACCCCTGGTACTCGATCTTCCTCCAGTGGGTGCCCATGCTGCTCTTCATCGGCGTGTGGGTCTTCTTCATGCGCCAGATGCAGGGCGGCGGTGCGAAGGCGCTGAGCTTCGGCAAGGCGAGAGCTCGGCTGATCTCCGAGAAGCAGAACAAGATCACCTTCCAGGACGTCGCTGGCGTGGACGAGGCGAAGGAAGAGCTGCGCGAGATCATCGACTTCCTGAAGGATCCGCAGAAGTTCCAGAAGCTCGGCGGGAAGATCCCGAAGGGCGTTCTGCTGGTCGGGCCTCCCGGCACCGGCAAGACGCTGCTGGCCAAGGCGATCGCCGGCGAGGCGAACGTCCCGTTCTTCACGATCTCGGGCTCCGACTTCGTCGAGATGTTCGTCGGCGTCGGCGCCTCCCGGGTGCGGGACCTGTTCGAGCAGGGGAAGAAGCACGCCCCGTGCATCATCTTCATGGACGAGATCGACGCAGTCGGGCGCCATCGCGGTGCCGGGCTCGGCGGCGGCCACGACGAGCGAGAGCAGACCCTCAACCAGCTCCTGGTCGAGATGGATGGGTTCGAGACGAACGAGGGTGTCATCTTGATCGCCGCCACGAACCGGCCCGACGTCCTGGATCCGGCCCTGTTGCGGCCCGGACGCTTCGATCGTCAGGTCGTCGTGCCCAGGCCCGACGTGAAGGGGCGCGAGGAGATCCTCCGGGTGCACTCGCGTCGCATCCCGCTGGCGCCGAACGTCGAGCTCAAGGTGCTGGCGCGCGGCACGCCCGGGTTCTCGGGCGCGGACCTGGCGAACCTCGTGAACGAGGCGGCGCTGCTGGCGGCGCGCCAGAGCAAGAAGCTCGTCGAGATGTCCGACTTCGAGAACGCCAAGGACAAGGTCCTGATGGGCGTGGAGCGGCGCTCGATGATCATCAGCGACACCGAGAAGCGGACGATCGCCTACCACGAGGCGGGTCACACGCTCGTCGCCGACGTGCTGCCGGGCACCGATCCCGTCCACAAGGTGACGATCATCCCGCGCGGACGCGCCCTCGGCCTGACGCAGCAGCTGCCGGTGGACGACAAGTACAACTACTCGAGGGACTATCTCGTCAACCGTATCACGATCCTGCTGGGCGGTCGGGCGGCCGAGGAGATCGTGCTGAACCAGCAGACCACCGGCGCCGGGGACGATCTCGAGAAGGCGACCGAGATGGCGCGCAAGATGGTGTGCGAGTGGGGGATGTCCGACCGGCTGGGACCGCTGACCTTCGGCAAGAACGAGGAGCACATCTTCCTCGGGCGCGAGGTCGCGCGCGCGAAGGACTACAGCGAGGACACCGCGCTGGTCATCGACTCCGAGATCAAGCGCATCGTGATGGAGTGCGCGACCCGCGCCAAGCAGATTCTCGAGGAGAACATCGAGAAGCTCCACGCGCTGGCGCGCGCGCTGCTCGAGCGCGAGTCCCTCGACGGCGAGGAGATCGCCCGGATCCTCCGCGCCCGTCCTTTCCAGGAAGCCGGCGCTCCCGCGTAACGGCTCCCGGCTCGGTTTGGCGCATCGAGCCTTCCTCGGCGGCGTCCCCGTCGGCAGCGGCAGCCCCGTCGCCGTCATGGGCGCCCTCAACGTCAGTCCCGAGTCTTTCCACGCGGGTTCAGTGCACACGGTCGGCGAGGAGCTGGTCGCCGCGGCGCTCGCGATGGTCGAGGCTGGCGCGGCGCTGATCGACGTCGGGGCCCGCTCCACCGCGCCATACCTCGATACCGCCGTCAGCGAGCAGGCCGAAGCGGAGCGACTGGAGCGCGCGATCGAGCTCCTGGCGCCCAAGGTGGCCGTGCCGCTGTCGGCTGACACGGCCCGTCCCGGACCGGCCCGCTCCGCCCTCGACGCCGGCGCGCGGGTCATCAACGACGTTTCGGGTCTTCGTGACCCCGCCGTCGGGCGGCTCGTCAGCGAGCACGGCGCGAGCGTCATCCTCATGGCGTCGCCCGGGGCCGGTACCAGCGGCGGGCAACCGGTCGCGGTCGTGCAGGGGCTGCTGGCGGAGGCCCTCGAGCGCGCGCGGGCGACCGGGATACCGGAAGAGCGGATCGTCCTGGACCCGGGCATCGGCTTCTTCAGGAACGAAGCGATCGGCTGGGACGAGTGGGACACTCGCATCCTGGGCGGGCTGGAGGCGCTCGGCTCGCTCGGCCGCCCTATCTGTGTCGCCGTGTCACGGAAGTCGTTCATTGGCGCGATCACGGGCCGGCAGCGAACCGAGGAGCGGCTCGCCGGCTCGCTGGCCGCCACGACCCTAGCGGTGTGGAACGGGGCGACGCTGATCCGCACCCACGACGTGGCCGAGACGGTCGACGCGGTACGGGTCGCCGAACGCATCCGGAAAGCGGCGCGCGCCCTATAATCGAAAGGGTGACCACGCAATGACGCGCTTGTTCGGTACCGACGGGATCCGGGGCGTGGCGAACGAGGATCTCACGCCCGACCTCGCGTTCCGACTCGGGCGCGAGCTGGTCGCCACCGTCCAGGCGGAGCATGGGGCCGAACGGGTGCGGCTCGTCATCGGCCGCGACACCCGACGGTCAGGCCCGCTGCTCGAGGCGGCGCTGAGCGCGGGGGCCCTCTCCGCCGGCGCCGATTGCTACGCGGTCGGCATCCTGCCCACGCCAGGCATCGCCCTGCTCACGCGCCGGCTCGAGGCCCACGGCGGCATCGTGCTGAGCGCCTCGCACAACCCGTTCGAGGACAACGGCATCAAGCTCTTCTCGTCGGAGGGGACCAAGTTTCCCGACGCGTGGGAAGCCGAGATCGAGCGGCGGCTCGACGCGGAGGACCAGGCGCCCCGCGCCCGCGGCGCGCAGATCGGCGAGCTCGTGTACTACGAGCGCGCCGAGGCCGAGTACGTCGACTTCCTGTGCGGCTGCTTTCCGCTCGATCTGCACAAGCTCACCATCGCGCTCGACTGCGCCCACGGCGCGACCTTCCGCGTCGCGCCGCGCGTGTTCCGGCGGCTGGGCGCGCGGGTGGTCACGATGGGCGCGCGCCCGGACGGCACCAACATCAACGCCGGGGGCGGTGCGCTCCATCCGGAGAAGCTCCAGAAGAAGATCCGCGCCAGCGGCGCGTCGATCGGCTTCGCCTTCGACGGTGACGGCGACCGGCTCATCTCGGTCGACCACACCGGCGAGATCCGCGACGGCGACTACGCGCTGGCGATCGCGGGCCGCCACCTGGCGTCGCGCCAGCGGCTCAAGCAGAATCTCGTGGTGACCACTGTGATGGCGAACCTCGGCCTCGACCAGGCGCTGGAGGCGGCCGGGATCCGCGTCGTCAAGACGCAGGTCGGCGACCGCTACGTCTTCGAGGAGATGCAGCGGCTCGGCGCCAACCTCGGCGGCGAGCAGTCGGGCCACCTGTTGTTCCTCGACCATTCGCCGGCCGGCGACGGGATCCTCTCGGCGCTGGCGCTGCTGAGCGTCGCCGTCGAGACCGGCGAGCCGCTCGCGTCGCTGGCCGCGTGCCTGCGAAAGTTCCCGCAGGTGCTCATCAACGTGCCGGTGCGGTCCAAGCCGCCGATCGAGACCATCGCCGGGGTCGGCGAGCGCGTTGGCGCCTTCGAGCGGGAGATGAGCGGCCGCGGGCGCGTGCTGATCCGGTACTCCGGCACCGAGTCGCTGGCCCGTGTCATGATCGAGGGCGCCGACGGCACGCGGATCCGCGCGATGGCCGACGAGCTGGCCGGGCTGATCCGCACCCAGATCGGCGACGCGTGAACATCTCGGGCATCGGCGTGGACCTCGTGAGCATCCCGCGGATGCGCGCGATGATCGACCGCTGGCAGGATCGTTTCCTGCAGCGCGTGTTCACCGAGGGCGAGATCGCCTACTGCCGCCGGCGAAGCGATCCCGCGCCGCACTTCGCCGCGCGCTTCGCCGCCAAGGAGGCGGGGTTCAAGGCGCTGGGAACGGGGTGGCGCCTCGGCGTCCGCTGGCGCGAGCTCGAGGTCCGTCGCGAGCGGGATGAGGCGCCGACGCTCATCCTGTCGGGGCGGTCGAGGGAGATCGGGTTGTTTCGGGGCGGGAGCCGGATGCTGCTCTCGCTGACCCACGAAGGAGACTATGCGCTCGCGCAGGCGATCCTGGTGGGCGACTAGCTTGGTGATCGGACTCGCCATCCTCGCCGCGTGCGCCGCGCCGGTCGAGTTCCACGAGAGCGAGGGCCTGCCCGGCACGATCGCGGGCAAGCTGAGTCGGCGCTCGGTCGTGATCGCGGCTCCGCACGGCACCTCGGATGCGCGCACCGGCGACATCGTCACCGAGATCGGCCGGCGCACCGGGTTCAGCGTGGTCGTCGCCCGCGGCTTCAACCTCGAGCCCGACACGCCCGAGCAGGCCGGGCGGCGCTACCAGGTCAACCGACCGTACGAGGGCGTGCCGGGACGCCCGCCGTCCGAGGACGCTGCCACCGATCGTGCGCGACAGGTGTACGAGGTCTATGAACGAAAGGTTCGTGACGCCGCCCAGGGCCCGCTCGGCTTCTACGCCGAGGTCCACGGGAACGACGATCGAGACGCCGCCAACCGGATCGAGATCGCGACCGTCGGCGTCGACCGTGACGAGGCGCTCCAGCTGCGCTCCCTCTTCGAGCTGATCCGCGACGCTCACCTGCGGGTGAATCGCGAGGCGCCGAGCCTCGCCGTGCTCGTCGAGCCCGCCGACACCATCCGCTACGCCGCGTCGGGCGCGAAGCGTGACGGCGTCCTGGCGCTGGCACGGCGCGCGCTCCACATCGAGTTGCCGCGGAGCGCGCGCACGGAGTGGCGGGAGACCTACACCGCGATCCTCGCCGACTTCCTCGCCCAGGCGGTCTCGCTGCCCGCCGGAAGGTAGCCCCGTGCAGGGTGTCTTCACCGCCGAGGAGATGCGGCGGCTCGACCGGCGCGCGATCACCGAGCTGGGCATCCCCGGCGCGACCCTCATGGAGAACGCCGGTCGCGGCGCCGCCGACGCGATCGCCGCCGCGCTCCCCGGGCTCGGCGCGCCGCTGCGGGGCGCGCGGGTGGTCGTCGTCTGCGGCAAGGGCGGCAACGCAGGCGATGGCTTCGTCGTCGCCCGATGGCTCAAGCGCCACGGCGCGCGCCCCTCGGTGGTGCTCGCCTTCCCGCCCGCCGAGATCGGCGGCGACGCCGGGCAGAAGCTCGCGGAGCTCAGACGCGCGGGAATTCGTCCCATCCAGCTCGAGGACGACGCGGCGGCCGCGGCTCAGCTTTCGCGGGCCCACGTCGTGGTCGACGCGCTCCTGGGGACCGGCTCGCGCGGCGCGCCGGAAGGGACTGTCGCGCGGGCGATCGCGCTGATCAATCGGAGTGCGCGACCGGTCGTCGCGCTCGATATTCCCTCCGGGATCTCCGCCGACGGCGGAGCTCATCAGGGAGTCGCCGTCCACGCGGTGATGACCCTGACGTTCGCCGGGCTCAAGCGCGGGCTGGTCACGGGCCCGGGCGCCTCGCTGGCCGGACGCGTGAAGGTGATCCCGATCGGCGTGCCCGATGCCGAGGTCGCGCGCACGGTCACGACCTTTCTCCTCGAGCGGAGCGACGTCCGGCGGCATTTTCCGCCGCGCCCGCGCGGAGCGCACAAGGGGACCTACGGCCATCTGCTGCTGGTGGCCGGCTCGCTCGGCAAGACCGGCGCGGCCGCGCTGGGGGCCTTGGCCGCCATGCGCTGCGGAGGCGGGCTCGTCACGGTCGCGACGCCTCTCAGCCAGCAGCCGATCGTCGCGAGCCTGGTGGTGGAAGCGATGACCGAGCCGCTGCCCGAGACGGCCGCCCGCACGCTCGGGCTGAAGGCGCGCGAAGTCGTGGCCGAGCTGGCCGCATCGCGCGACGCCGTCGCCATCGGCTCTGGCATCGGCCTCGATGCGGAGACTCAACAGGTCGCGCGGAGCCTGGTCGCCGAGCTACGCAAGGTGCTGGCGGTCGACGCCGACGGGCTGACGGCGCTCGCCCGCCACCTCGAGACGCTGCGCGCGGCGCCGGCGGCGCGCTGCCTCACGCCGCATCCCGGCGAGATGGCGCGGATGCTCGAGATCAGCGTGGCCGACGTGGAGCGCGACCGGATCGAGTGCGTGCGCTCGTTCGCCACGCGCCACGGGGCACACGTCGTGCTCAAGGGCGCCGGGAGCGTGATCGGTGCGCCGGACGGCCGCGTGTTCGTGAATCCCACGGGCAACCCCGGGATGGCGAGCGGCGGCGCCGGCGACGTGCTCACCGGCATGCTCGGCGCCTTCCTGGCGCGCGGCATCGAGCCCGGCGCCGCGCTGCAGGCGAGCGTCTACCTGCACGGCAGCGCCGGGGACATCGCCGCCGAGCGCGTCGGTGAAGAGTCGCTGATCGCGCGGGACGTCATCGCGGCGATCCCGGAAGCGTTCACGAGGCTCCGTGTCGACGCAGACTGAGATTGCCTCGGCAAGCCCGGCGGAGACCGAGGCCGCCGGCGAGCGTCTCGGCCGTGTCCTACGGCCCGGCGCGGTGGTCGCTCTGACCGGAGAGCTCGGCGCGGGCAAGACGTGCTTCATCCAAGGTCTCGTTCAGGGTCTCGGTTCCGCGGTCCGCGCCACGAGCCCGACCTTCGTGCTCGTCAACCAGTACAAGGGCCGTGTACCCGTCTACCATGTCGACGCGTACCGGACCGAGAGCCTGACGGAGCTGATGGATCTCGGCCTTCTCGAGCTGATGAGCGGTGAAGGGGTGACCCTGATCGAGTGGGCCGACAAGCTGGCGTCCTTGCTGCCGCCCGACGCGATCCATGTGAGCATCCGTGGCGTCGGCGACGAGCCGCGCCTGATCACGATCCGCGCGTGACCGCGTCACCCGCTCGTCCTCCCGTATCGAAATCAGCGCGTTGACGCGCCCGCGCCCGCCGCGTACGACAGCCGTATGGCCGTCGAACGCTGGCCCGAGAGCGATCGCCCGCGCGAGCGGCTCTACTGGAACGGCCCCGAGGCACTCGCCGACGCCGAGCTCCTGGCCATCCAGCTCGGATCGGGCACGCGCGGCAAGAGCGCGGTCGACCTCGCGCGCGAGGTGCTGGCGGCCTACGGCTCGCTCGCCGAGGTCGCGGGCCGCGACGCGATCGAGCTCGCGAAGGTCACGGGGGTGGGCCCGGCCAAGGCCGCCCGGCTCGTCGCGGCGTTCGAGCTGACCCGGCGTCTCCGGGCTCGCACCCCTGGAGCCCGGCTGGTCCTATCCGGTCCCGCCGAGGTCTACGCCGCGTTCGGGCCGCTCATGGAAGACCTCCCGCGCGAGGTCTTCCGTGTCGCGCTACTCGACGCGCAGAACGGTCTCTTGAGGGACCGCGTGATCTCGCAGGGAACGCTGTCGGCCAGCCTGGTGCATCCGCGGGAGGTGTTCAAGCCGGCCATCCTCGAGTCGGCCGCGTCGGTGATCTTGCTGCACAACCATCCGAGCGGCGACCCCACGCCCAGCCGCGAGGACATCCGGCTGACGCGCCAACTCGTCGAGTGCGCGCGTCTCCTGGACCTCCGGATCCACGATCACCTCGTGATCGGGCACGGCCGCTTCGTCAGCCTCGCCGAAAGGGGGATCATCTAGGACCGGCCCGGGCGTCAGCTCTTCGCCAGCTTCTCGATTTCCTTTCGAGGCAGTGTCTGGAGGCGCGAGAGCAGCGACTTCACCTTGCTCTCACAGGAATGATCGGCCAGGATCAGCTTCTTCGAGCGGGTACCGTCGACGATGTAGGCCACCCAATCGTCGAGATTGGGTGTGCCCCGCCAGGCCACAGTGACGCCACTCATACGCAGGCGTCGCCGGCCCTCCACCTTCGCAAGCGGTTTTCTACTGCCGTCCATCGCGCTGTGTACCTCCAGGAGAGGGGACCGGTCGTGGCGACCGCGGCGCAGCCTTGAATTGAACAGGTGACATCGCGCGCCAACCTTACGAGCGCGCTGATTTCAGTGTCAAGGTCTCGTTTGCCCGCAAAAAATGCGTGCGCGCCAACGCTTCACGAAGCGCGCCCGCGTGGAATCCGGGGATCTTGGGGGGTGCGCTCTCCGTGGACGAATGGACCGTCATATTTCGACGACGCCCTCGTGAGATCGCGTCAGACCGTGCGATTTTGTCGTCTGTGGATAGCGGTGGACAAGTGGATAACGTGTGAGCATTTTCCTTGCCGTTCGAGCGGGTCAGCGCTCCGCAAGAACGCGCTCGAGGATCCGGCGAGCCAGAATCGGCCCGCGAGTGACGAATCCGGTGAAGTATCCGACGGCGTTCGCCCCCGCGTGGAGAAGCTGCAGCGCCTTGTCGGGAGAGTCCACGCCGCCGGTTGCGATGATCTCGAGATCGCGGCCGAACGCGCCTCGCGTCCGGCGCAGATTCGCAAGCGTCGCCGGGAAGATGTCAGGTCCGGAGAGACCCCCGGCGCCCTGAGAGAGCCGTGGGTCCTCGATGCGTCGCGTGTTGCCGTAGTTGACGATTCGCACGCCCGCGTCGAGCGCGGCCGGGATGATCTGTGACTGATTTGTCTCGTCGAAGTCGGGTGAAAGCTTGACGATCAGTGGCTTGGACGTGGCTCCGCGAACCTCGCGCAGGAGCGCTGCGAGCTCGCCGGGCTTGCGGCTCCACTCGTACACCAGCTTGGTGTTGGGGGACGAGATGTTGAACTCGACCAGGTCGCCGAGCGGGCCGAGCTCGCGCACGAGCGTCACGTACTGATCGATCGACTCGCCGGCCACGCTGATGATCAGGGGGACGCGCTGGGGAATGTGCGCCACCGCCGCCCGGAACCCCGCGAGGCCAGGATTCTGAAAGCCGTTGCAGTTCACGAGGCCCGGCCCGGCGTCGGAGCGGGTCCGGATCAGGTTGGGTTGGGGATGGCCGGGGCGAGGGTCGACCGTAATCGACTTGGCAGTGACGGCGCCGAAACCCAGGCCCATCGCGCGCGACAGGATCCGCGGATCGTAGTACATCGCGGCGAGGATGAGGGGATTGGGCAAGGCCACGCCCCCCAGCGTCACGGCGAGCCTCGGATCCTCGAGGCGGAAGCCGCCGAGTCGGTCGAGCGGCAGCAGGCGCAGCACGCTCTGGCCAAGAGCGATCGCGGCCGGCTCGGGGAGGCGGCAGAGGAGGTCGTCGTAGAAGAACCGGTAGAGGGCTGCGATCGATCGGCTCATTCGCGACGACCGGCCGGAGGATAACACGCGCTCTTGACGATGGCGACGGTGCCATTTAGGGTAAGACGTTGAAATTCATCGTGAACTGGCGCCGCGCAGCTCTCGTCAGCATCATAGCTCTCACCACCGCCTGCGCGACCACGCTGGGGACGGGTGACGCGCCGCCGCCCCGCCTCGACCAGCGGATCGCCGCGCCGTCGTTCTCTTTCGGGGCCGACACGTTCACGTTTCCCAACCTGATCGGCGCGCGGCACCCGGACGAACCCGATATCTACGCGCACTATTGCTTCGTGCTGGCGCGCGGGCTGCGCCAGTTCGCCCAGTTCGCGCGGTTCGACCCGGCTCTGCCCAAGCTCGATCGGGCCGGCTACGTCGAGCGCGTCCAGCGCGTCGCCGACCGGTCGGTGTGGAAGCCGGCTCTTTCCCCCGACGATCGGGTCGTCATCCCCGGCTACGCGAACCTGCGCGAGTTCTCGCGCGCCGAAGAGCTCGCGGTCAAGGAGGGGCTCGGCGGTCGGTTCTGGACCTGGGTGCACTGGACCAACTGGCGCGTCATGTTTCCAGTGACCAGGAGCCACCAGGAGGCGGTCGCTCGCGAGATCATCGACGACCTGCGCGCCGGCCGGCTGGTCCAGCTCCTGGTGACGAACTGGCCGAAGCCGGAGCTGAACCACACGGTGGTCGTCTTCGAGTCGCGCTCGGCGGAAAATGGCATCGAGTTCGTCGTGTGGGATCCGAACAATCCGTCCGAGCCCGGCGTCATGACGTTCGACCATGGCGCCCGCCGATTCTGGGCGACTGATCTCTACGACACGGAGCCGGGGCCGATCCGAGCGTTCCGCATGTACTATTCTCCGCTGCTGTGACGATGCTTCCGCAATTCCTAGCCGCGCCTCAGCCAGCGGGGCCCGAGCCCCGCGACGGCTTGCGGCGCACACGACCGCTCACGACGACCGTCGCGCGCCCGCCGGCGCGGCGGTACGGCGCCCGCGATGGCTGGAGCCACGCGCCTGCGCGCTGAGCCCGTCGCGCTTGTCGCCGCCGGCGCCGTAACGCCGCTGGGCGCCGATCTCGACGCCTTCTGGTCCGGGCTCGTCACGGGAAGCGACGGGATCTCGGCGATCGAGCGGTTCCCGGTGGCCGACCTGCGGGTCGGGCGCGGCGGCGAGATCAAGAAGCTCCGGCCGCTGCCGACCCCACGTCAGCCTGGATGCCGCGCCACACACCTCCTGCTGGCCGCGGCCGAAGACCTGCTCGCCCGCGCCGAGATCAGCGCAGAGCCGTCACGGGTGGCGGTCGTCGTCGGCACCGCGCTCGGCGGCGTCGAGCAGCTCGAGCGAGCCCTGGCGCCCCAGGGCCGCCCGCGCCACGCCGCCGCGGCCTTCTACGACACGCCCACGCACGCGCTCGCGCGCCGTGTCGACGCGCGGGGGCCGGTCGTCACCGTGTCGACCGCCTGCGCTGCGGGGGCCACGGCCCTCGGTGCGGCGGCCGATCTGCTGCGCGCGGACCTGGCCGACGTCGTGATCGCCGGCGGCTACGACGCGCTCTGCCGATTCGTCATGCGTGGCTTCGACGCGCTGCGCTCGCTCACGCGCGAGCGCGTGCGTCCGTTCGACCGCCGGCGCAGCGGCCTGCTGCTCGGCGAGGCGGCCGCCCTCGTGCTGATGACGCGCGACGAGAGGTCGGGGGATCCGAAGCTCGGTCGGCTGCTCGGCCACGCGAGCGCCAGCGACGCCGCGCACATCGCGGCGCCGGACCAGAACGGCCGCGGCCTCGAGCTGGCTGTTCGGTCGGCGATCGACGAGGCCGGGCTCACGCCCGATGACCTCGACTTCGTGAGCGCCCACGGAACCGGCACGCCGCTCAACGATCGGATCGAGGCCGACGTGCTCAAGCGCACGCTCGGCGTTCGGGCTCACCAGATTCCCGTCAACTCGATCAAGGCGGGCCTGGGCCACACGATGGGCGCGGGCGCCACGCTCGAGGCGATCATGTGCCTGCTGGCTACGCGCGAGGGCGTCGTGCCTCACACCCTCGGGCTGGAGGATCCGGATCCCGCCTGCGACTTGGACCTCGTGATGGAATCACCACGCGCCTTCCGCCCGAGAATCAGCCTCAGCACGTCGCTCGGCTTCGGCGGCTGCAACGCCGCCCTCGTGCTCGAGGGAACCGAGGCGTGACCGGCACGACGGTCGAGCGCGTCGCGGTGCTCACGGGATGGGGCGAAGGGATCAGCGCCCTTCCGGCGGATGCTGCCCGGGCCGCGGCCGGCCGCCCCGTGATTCCGATTCCTCGCCCCGACCTTGCGGGCGACCGTTTCCGCCGCGCGACGCGGGAATGCCTGTTGGGCGTCGCGGCGGTCGATGCACTCCTCCGCGAGGGCGGGATGCCGCGGGACGCGATCCGAGGCACCTCGACCGCGCTGGTCTACGTCACCGGTGGTGCCTACGGCGCCTCGAACGCCGCGTTCATCGCCGGATCGTCAGGCGCGCCGGCGGGCGACGCTCGCGAGACCAGGCACGCTCAGGCGTGGGCCGGCGCGCTGCACTTCCCGTACACGGCGCCGAGCGCGATGGCCGGGGAGGTTGCGATCGAGTTCGGGCTGACCGGGCAGTATGGCATCCTGATCGGCGGTGCGGTGGCGGCGATCGACGCCCTCTGGCAGGCGACGCGGCTCCTGGCCGCCGGTCGCTGCACACGCGCGCTCGTGCTGGCAGTGGAGACCTTCCAAGAATGCGAAGGGCTCTACGCGCGCGGCCGCTGGCTCGTCCGACGGCCGCTCGTCGAGGCCGCCGCGTGCGCGCTGCTGGTCCCCGGCGCGCAGTCCGCGCAGTACAACGTGCCGCGGGCGCCCGCCGCGCTCGAGACCCTGGCGCTCGCCCGTGCCGGGGAGACGCTCGCGTGCGCGCCGCTGATTGCGCTGGCGCTCGCCCGTGATGGTGGGACGATAGGACCCATCAGCGTGACCGGCGAGTGGCGCGGCCGCCGCGCCGGGCTGCAGTGGCGGTAGGCGTCTAGGTCCTAGGAGGGCTATGGAACCCAAAGAGGCGTTCGACGAGCTCAAGACGATCCTCGTGACCCGGCTCAAGTTCGATCCGCGCCGGGCCGTCGACCTGACCCTCGAGACGATGCTGCCGAAGGGCGTCGAGGACTCGATCGGGCTGGACTCGCTCGACTTCATCGAGCTGTCGATCGCCATCGAGGAGCGGTTCGGCATCGTAATGGACGAGTCGGCGGACCTGGCCCCGCACTTCGCGTCGTTCGATACGCTGTCGCGCTACATTGCGTCGAGGACGACGCGCGCGTGAAGCCCGTCGCGATCACCGGGCTCGGCGTCGTCAGCCCGTTCGGCGCCGGCGTCAAGGCGTACTGGGAGGGGCTCAGCGGCGGCGTTTGTGCGATCCGGCCTATCACTCTGATCGATACCGAAGGGTTCCGCTGTCGGATCGCCGCCGAGGTGCCCCGTCCCATCGCCGGCTCGGCGCGTCGCTCCCGCGCCGATCGGCTGGCGCTTGCCGCCGCACGAGAGGCGTTGGACGACGCCGGGGTCGATCGCGGCGATCGTGAGGACGCCGCCGTGATCGTGGGCGCGGTCGGCGGCGGCATGCTCGAGGCCGAGGCGTGGCACTGGCGGCGCATGCGCGGTAGCGCCGAGCCGGTGCCGCGGCCGCTCGCCTCGAGCTTCCCCTCGGCGCACGCCGACGTGATCGGCAGCACCCTCGGCCTCGCGGGCCCGCGCGAGACCGTCGTGACCGCGTGCAGTTCCGGCGCCGCTTCTCTTGCGATGGCGACTGATCTGATCAGCGACGGCGTCGTCCCACTCGCCCTCGCCGGCGGAGTGGACGCGCTGACTCGGATCTGCTTCATGGGGTTCAACGCCCTGCGCCTCCTCGACCCGGCACCCTGTCGCCCCTTCGATCGCGACCGGCGCGGTATGTCGATCGGCGAGGGCGCGGCGTTCGTCGTGCTCGAGGACGGCGCGCGGGCCAGAGCGCGCGGGGCGCGCGTCTACGCCGAGCTCGTCGGTTACGGGATGACCGGTGACGCCTTCCACGTCACCTCGCCGCACCCGGAAGGCGAGGGGATGGCGCGGGCCATGCGGATCGCCCTGCGAGAGGCTGGCGTGGCCGCCGCGTCGGTCGGGTACGCGAACGCCCACGGCACGGCCACGCCCCAGAACGACCGGATCGAGGCGCGGGCGATGCGCGACGTCTTCGGCGAGGGCGGGTTGCTCGTCAGCTCGACGAAATCGATGATCGGCCACACGATGGCCGCCGCTGGCACGCTCGAGGCGGTGGCGACCGTGCTGGCGCTCGTGAGCGAGCTCGTGCCTCCCACCGCGCAGCTCGAAACGCCGGACCCGGAGATTCCGTTCGATTGCGTGCCGCGCGCGGCCCGCGAGGCGGCGGTGGAGTTCGCCATCTCGAACTCGTTCGGCTTCGGCGGCCAGAACGTGACGCTCCTGTTCAAACGCGCAGGGTGATGAGGCAGCGGGTCGCCATCACCGGCGTCGCCGTCGTGGACGAGCGGACTCCCGACGTCGCGAGCTGGCTCGCGGATGAGGCGGAAGCCCGGCGCCTCTCGCGCATATGCCAGTTGACCGTGGCGGCCGGTCGCCGCGCACTGGCCGACGCCGACCTCGACGCCCAGGGCGGACTGGCGGTGCTGGTCGGCACCGAGTTCGGCGACATGGTCTCGACGATCTCGTTCGTCGACGGGTACCTGAGCCGGGGGCCGGGAGGCCTCTCGGCGCTTCTGTTCCCGCACACGGTCATGAACACGATGGCGGCGACGACGGCGATCGCCGTTTCGGCGAAGGACCTCTCGCTGACCCTCAGCGCGCTGACGGTCGCCGGCGAGCTGGCGATCGCGCGTGGGGCCGCGGCGATCCGCGCGGGCCGCGTCGGCGCGTGCCTCGCCGGCGGCGCCGACGAGCCCGCCCCGCTCGTGATGAGCGCGCTGGGCGAGGCCGGCGCCGCGCCCGAGCTCCGGGCGGCCGGTGCGGGCTTCGTCGTGCTCGAGGCGCTCGACGGCGCGCGCGCGCGGGGCGCGCGGGTCCTGGGCGAGATCGTCGGCGCTGCCTGGCGTGCGGTGCCGGCCCGTCCCCACCGCATCGGGAGCACCGCGAGCTCGCGCGCGATCGCCGCCGCGCTCGAGGAGGCGGGCGGGCACGCGGCCGAGGTCGGCCGAGTCTACACGAGCGCGAACGGCGACGGCCCCCGCGAGGAGTGGGAGCGCGCGCTGGTCGACGCCGCGCTGGCGCCGCACCGCCCGCCGTACCAGTCGCCGAGCGTGCCGGCCGGCCGCCACTCCGGCCTGGCGGCGCAGTCCGTCGCGAGCGCGGCGTCGGAGGCGGGCGACCGGCTTGCGCTCGTCCACGCGGTGGCCCGCGGCGGCAACCAGGTCGCGATCGTAGTGCGTAGCGCCAGCCGAGCCGGTGCCACGGCTCTCATTCCTTGAGCGCGCTGATCATCGTTCCCGTCTTCAACGAGGCCGACACGGTGGGCCAGGTGGTGGCCGCGGCGCAGGCGCACGGCGCCGTGCTCGTCGTCGATGACGGCTCCCGCGACGGGAGCGCCGACATCGCCGGCCGCGCCGGCGCCGAGGTGATCCGTCACCCGTACCGGCTCGGCAAGGGCGAGGCGATCCGCACCGGCGTCACCGCGGCGCGGGCTCGAGGCGCATCGGTCGTGGTGACGCTCGACGGCGACGGGCAGCACAGTCCGGCGGAGCTCGGCGCGCTGCTCGCCGCGGCGCGGGCCATGCCGCGGACTATCGTGATCGGCGTCCGTCGCGATCCGACGAGCGGCCTGACCCCCGACCGGCTGAACGCGATGATGGTGGCCGGGTTCTTCGTCAACTGGGTGTGCGGGCTCAGGGTCGACGACACCCAGTCGGGCTTCCGGGCCTACCCGATCGGGCTCTTCGACGACGTCCGGCCTCGTCACGGCGGGTTCGTGTTCGAGACCGAGGTGCTGGTCGCCGGGGTCGCGCGCGGCTGGCACGTCCACGAGGTCCCGGTGACCACGCTTCCACGGGCCCGTCAGCGCAGCCGGTTCCGCCCGGTCAGCGACGGCGTCGCGATCGGCGGCTACCTCGCCGGGCGCGTGGCCGTGCGCTGGGCCATCGAGGCGGGGGCCCTCGTGGGCGCGCTCGTGAAGCCGTTCTTGGGCGAGCGCCGCCGGGCGCGGCACGCCGTGACGATGGAGCAGGCCGCGATCTACGCCGGCGCGCCGGCGCTGTGGGCGCTGTCGATCGGGAGCTCGGCGATCCAGCACGTCGTCAACCGCGTCAACCTGTGGCGGCGCGACCCCCGGCCCCGCCGGGCGCTGGTCGCCGCCCAGGCGACCGTCGCCGCGCCCCTCCTGCTCGGGCTCCTCGTGATGCAGGCGTTCGCGCCGCGCCGGATGCCCGACTTCGTCTCGCCGCTCGTGCGCTGGTTCTGCTCGCAGGACCGACTCGACGCCGAGCCCCAGCCCCTCGCCACCGTCGCGAACCCGGTCGGCCCGCACCGGTGATGGCCGCGCCCCACGACGTCATCGTAGTCGGGGGAGGGCCAGCCGGCTCCACGACCGGCGCGTTCCTCGCCCGGGCCGGTCGACGCGTGCTCCTGTTCGAGCGCGAGGAGTTTCCACGATTCCACGTCGGCGAGTCCTTGCTGCCGGCGACGCTGCCGATTCTCGAGCGGCTGGGCGCGTTGGCGGCCGTCGCGGAGCGCGGCTTCCAGACGAAATACGGCGCCGCCTTCTACGACCAGGAATCGGCCATCGAGCACACGTTCTACTTCCTCAGGGGCCAGCCCTGGCCGAGGTACTCGTACCAGGTCCGTCGCGCCGACTTCGACGCGGTCCTGCTCGAGCACGCCGCGAAGCAAGGCGTCGAGGTGTGGCAGCGCGCGAGCGTGGAGTCGGTGGCGTTCGACCCCGACGGGGTGACGGTGTCGGCGCGCCACGACGGAGAGTCGCTCAGCGCGCGCGCGAGGTTCCTGGTGGACGCGAGCGGACGCGACGGACTGCTGGCCACCAAGCTCGGACACCGCGAGCGCATTCCCAACCTCGGCAAGGTCGCGCTGTTCGCCCACTTCCGCGGCGCCGAGCGCGCCCGGGGCCGCGACGAGGGCAACATCCAGATCCACGTCTTCGCGGACGGCTGGTTCTGGTGGATTCCGCTCGCCGGCGACCTCACCAGCGTCGGCTGCGTCATGCACGCGCGGACCGTGCGCGAGTGGTCGAGGAGCCTCGAGGCGCTCTACGGTGAGATGATCCGCCGGTGCGAGCGCGTCGCCCTCGGGCTGGTCGGTGCCGAGCGGGTGACCGAGATCCACCGGGCCGCCAACTTCTCCTACACGAACGGGCCGATCGTCGGCGACCGGTTCCTGGCGGTCGGCGACGCGGTGGCGTTCGTCGACCCGATCTTCTCGACCGGCGTGCACATCGCCATGCAGTCGGGCGAGCTCGCCGCCCGCGCGATCGACGAGGCGCTCGCGGACGGCCGGTTCACGGCGGCGCGGTTCACCCCGTATCAGAGGACGATCGAGCGGGGCCTCCAGCCCTTCTTCCGCTTCATCCACAAGTACTACGAGCCGGCCTTCCTCGAGACGTTCATGCGGCCCCGGACGCGTTTCGTTCTGCACGCCGTCCTCCGTGTGCTTTCCGGCGGTGCGTTCTTGAAGATGGGCTGGCGCACGCGGCTGGCGCTCGAGGTCCTCTTCGCCGCGGCGCGCGTGAACGTCTGGGTGCGCCGCCGCGCCGGCCGGCCCGTGGAGTCGCGACTCGAGTGGTGAGGCTCCTTCGGGTGCTCCGCGGATATCTGTTCACGGTTCTCGGCATCGCGATCGGCGTCGCCGGGCTCGTGGCGCTCGGCGCGATGAGCGAGCGCATCGTGCGCTTCATCGAGGGCGGCGACCGGTTCGTCCTCGGGCAGATCTCGGTCGCCGGGCGTGGGATGGGCATGGGGACCGGATTCACCGCCGGCGGCCTCTTGCCGGCTTCCGCGATCCGCGCCATCGCCGCCGTTCCTGGCGTGGCGGGCGTCCAGCCACAGGTGATGCTCCCGCTCAACCCAAGCACGTCGCAGTTCATGACGCTGACCCAGGAGCTGGTGCTCGGCTTCGACCTCTCGGTCCCGATGCCGAACCGCCACTACCGCTCGCTGCCGGTGCGTGCCGGGCGCTTCCTGCTGGAAGGCGACCGCCGGGTCGCCGTCCTCGGTGCCGCGTTCGCGGCTTCGCGCGGCCTCGGGGTGGGCTCGCGGCTCACGCTCGAGGGCGAGTCGTACGAAGTGGTCGGCGTCCTGGACCGGATGCTGACGGCGCCCGATCGGTTCGTCATGGTGCCGATCGCCGACGCGCGGGCGCAGTGGGTCGCGAAGGACGCGCTCCTGCGAACCGTGCTCGCCTCAGGCGCGATGGCGCTCACTGCGGCCGACCTCAACACCGGCGCCGCGGTCGGCTGGCGCGACGGCGAGGACCCCGACGCGGTGGCGCTGCGCATCCGGGAGCGCGTGCCCGCCGTCAACGTCCAGCTCCCGAGCGAGCTGAGCCAATTATTGCAATCGTCCACCGCCTTCTTCTCCGCGCTGCTCGCCGGCATCGGCGTCCTGGCCTTCGTCATCGGCGGCCTCTCGCTGGCGAATACCGTCGCGGCCGCGGTCTTCGAGCGTATTCGCGACTTCGGCGTCAAGCGGGCGCTCGGCGCCAGCGATCTGCAGCTCGGGCGCGAGGTGCTGGGCGAGGCGCTGGCGGTGACGCTGGTCGGCGGGGTCGCCGGCATCGCGCTGGCCCTCGCCCTCGGCTGGGTCATCGACGGCTACGTTGCGGGCTCGAACCAGCAGCTCTTCCACTTCTCGCCGCGCCTCCTCGGCGGCGCGCTCGCGTTCTCCGTCCTGCTCGGGACCGCTGCCGCGGCGTACGCGACCGCCCGCGTCGTCTCCGTCTCGCCGGCCGAGGCGATCCGCCGGTCCAGCTGATGCTGCGCGCCGTCGGGCTGGTCAAGTCGTACCGGGCTCCGTCGGGGGCGCCGATCCGCGTGCTGGCGGGCGTGGACCTCAGCGTGAAGCCGGGAGAGCTCGTCGTCGTCACCGGCCCGTCGGGGTCCGGGAAGAGCACGCTGCTGAACGTGCTCGGGCTGCTCGAGGACGGCGACGGCGGCGACGTGTGGTTCGAGGACGCGCGAGTGAGCGCGCTCGGCCGCGGCGCGAAGAGCCGTGCGCGGGGGGGCTACGTCGGCTTCCTGTTCCAGTCGTTCCTGCTGTTGCCGTCGCTCACGGCGCTGGAGAACGTGCTGCTGGCGGCCCGCTACGTCGGGCGCGCCGGGCCGGCGACCCGACGGCGAGCGCTCGATCTCATGGCCGAGGTCGGCGTCGCGGATCGCCAGGATCACTTTCCGCCGCAGCTCTCCGGCGGCGAGCAGCAACGCGTCGCCTTCTGCCGCGCGGTCCTGAACGACCCGCCGCTGCTGCTGGCCGACGAGCCGACCGGCAGCCTCGACGACGCCAACGGCGCGGTGATCCTCGCGGCGATCCGCGGGCGGGCGCGCGCCGGCGCGGCTGTCGTCGTGGTGAGCCACCGGCCGGAGGCCGCCGTCGGTGCGGGCATGGTGTACCGGCTGCGGGACGGCGCGCTCGAGTCACCGTAGATGCACGCACGTCGCGCGGCAGATCTCGCTCAGAGAGGAGGTCGCATGAGCCGAGTGTTGGGAGCTCTTGCGTTGGTGCTGAGCCTCGTGACGATCACGTTCGCCGTCGAGCCCGTGTCGGAGACGTTCGGGGTCCCGCTCGAGAAAGCCTGGAGCGTCACCGAGGCCGTCCTCAAGCAGCTCGGCTGGGACGTCGAGAAGGCGGACCGCTCGATCGGCTGGATCACCACCGACTCTCGCCGTGTCGAGGGCGAAGACTACGGTGTCTACGCCAAGGGCACGCGCCATCGGCTGGTGATCCACCTGAAGGCGGCCGGCACGAACCGGACGACCCTCTCGGTGGAGCGTACCGTGTTCAAGCGGGAGCGCATCTTATGGATGGACAACGACGAGCCGATCCAGACCACCGATCAGAGCGTGGAGAAGAGCCTGCTCGCGGCGATCAGGAAATCGCTCTGACGGCGGCGTGCCTGGCCGCGGCGCTGGCGACGCTCGCGGCGGCCCCGCTCCTCTTCGGCGGCCTGGGCTCCACGCCGTTCGACGATCCGGGCGAGGGGATGCACGCGGAGATCGCGCACGAGCTGGCAGCGTCCGGCGATCCGTTCACGCTGACCCTGAACGGCATCCGCTACGTCGACAAGCCTCCGCTGCTCTACGTGCTGACCGCCTTTGGCTTCGCGATGGTGGGTCCGAGCGAAGCGGTGGCGCGCGCGGTGCCGGCGCTGAGCGCGCTCGCCGCCGTCGGGGCCACCGCGTGGCTCGGCGCGCGGCTGCTCGGCGGCGTGGGCGGGGTCGTGGCGGGCCTGGCGCTGCTGACGAGTGTCGGGTTCTTCGCGTTCGGCCGCTACGTGCGCCCCGAGACGCTCTTCGTCGCGGCGCTCGCCGGCGGGTTCGCGCTGTGCCTCGTCGGGATCCGCGACAGACGGCGCGGCCTCTGCGCCGCCGGCCTCGCCGTTTTCGGGGTGGCCGCGCTGGCGAAGGACCCGCTCGGCGCCCTGCTGCCGCCGCTGGCGATCGGCGTGGCCCTCGTCCTGGCCGGGAGGGCGCGCCCCGTCGGCGCGTGGCTGCCGTGGTCGGGCGCTCTGGCGTGCCTGGTCATCGGGTTCGGGTGGTGGGTCGGCACGGAGCTGCGCACGCCGGGGTTCAGCTGGTACACCGCGATCGACAACCATCTCCTGAACGTGGCGCGCGCCCGCCACTTCCCCGACGAGGACGTGCCGCTGTCGGCGCTGCAGTTCCTCGCGGTCGCGATCCTGGGCGCCGCCCCGTGGACGCTCGCCGCCGGCGTCGCGATCTGGTCCCTCGTGCGGCGACGGGCGTGGCGCGACCCCCACGAGGTCGTGTGGGTGGCGCTGGCGATCTGGGTCGTCGGCGTGCTCGGGCTCACGGCGCTGTCGCCGTTCCGCCTGCCGCACTACGGCCTGCCCGCCTCGTTCGCGCTCGCGCTGCTCGCGGCGCGCGGCTGGCAGAGCCACGACGGCCGCGGATTCGCGCTGGCTCACGCCGCGTTCCTGGCGCTGGTCGCCCTCGGCTCGGCGCTGGCGTGGGTGAGCGACGGCTCGCGATTCCTCTCCTCGGTGGTCGGCACGACCGACGTCGCTTCGCTGAAGAGCTCCGTGGCCGGATTGCCCTCACCCGTACCACCGTTCACCGAATTCCGGCCGATCCTCGGAGCCAACGCCGTCGTGTTCGCGGCGGGGGCGCTCCTGACGAGCCTTCTGACCGTGCTCGCGGGCCGGTCGGAGCGCGCGCGGCGTCTCGTCGTCTTCGTCGTCATCGCGACCATGGTCGGCGCGCTTCCGTCGGCCGCCGCGTCGCTCGCGCTGGTGGCGTCCCATCGCGCCGTGGGCGACCTGGCCCGCGACGTGGCCCGCCTGATGGCCCCCGAGGACCTCCTGGTCCACGAGGGCCCGCTCGAGAACTCGGGCGCGCTCGAATGGTACGCCGGGCGCAGGCCCGTGATCGTCGACGGCCGGCGCAGCGTGCTGGGCTTCGGCGCCGAGCGGCCGGAGGCGCGCGACGTCTTCTGGGGCGCCGACCGGCTGCGCGAGGCGTGGACCAGCGGCCGGCGCGTGTGGGTCGTGAGCGTGCGGAGTCCCGCGCGCAGCGTCGTCTCCGATCTGCCGGGCGCGCGCCTTCTCGCCGTGACCGGTGGACGGGCCCTCTGGGTGAATGAGCTAAGATAACGGCGCATGGGCGACTACCTGCGAACGTTGTTCCTGCACCCGCCGTCGTTCCAGGGCTTCGACGGCGGCGCCGGCGCTCGCTATCAGGCGCGCCGCGAGATCCGGTCGTTCTGGTACCCCACGTGGCTCGCCCAGCCCGCGGCGCTCGTGCCCGGCAGCCGCCTCGTCGACGCGCCGCCGGCCGGGCTCACGCTGCCCGATGTCGTGCCGCTCGCCCGCGACTACGAGCTGGCGGTGCTCCACACGAGCGCGGCCTCGTTCGCTTACGACGTGCGCGTCGCGGAGGCGCTCAAGCGCCAGAACCCCCGGATCCGCGTGGGCTTCGTCGGGGCGCACGTGGCCGTGCAGCGCGAGCGCGCGCTGGCGGCGTCGCCGGCGATCGAGTTCGTGGCCGGCAACGAGTTCGACTTCACCATCCAGGAGGTCGCGCAGGGCCGGCCGCTCGCCTCGGTGGCCGGGCTCAGCTACCGTGTGAACGGGCACTTCGAGCGGACGATGGAGCGCCGACCGCTCGAGAACATGGACGCGCTGCCGTTCGTCGTCGACGTCTACCGGCGCGACCTGGTGGTCGAGCAGTACTTCATCGGCTACCTGCTGCACCCGTACGTGTCGCTCTACACGGGGCGCGGATGCCGCTCGCGGTGCACGTTCTGCCTCTGGCCCCAGACCGTGGGCGGCCACCGCTACCGCACGCGCTCCGTCGACCACGTCGTGAGCGAGATCGCCCAGGCCAAGCGCCACTTCCCGCAGGTGCGGGAGTACTTTTTCGACGACGACACGTTCACAGACGACCTCCCGCGCGCGGAGGCGATCGCGGGCGGGCTCGGCCGGCTCGGCGTGACGTGGTCGTGCAACGCGAAGGCGAACGTACCGGCCTCGACGCTGAGAGTGCTCCGCGACAACGGCCTGAGACTCTTGCTGGTCGGCTACGAGTCCGGGAGCCAGGCGATCCTCAACAACATCAAGAAGGGCGTGCGCCTCGACCTGGCCCGCGAGTTCACCCGCAACGCCAAGGCGCTCGGGATCAAGATCCACGGCACGTTCATCATGGGGTTGCCCGGCGAGACCAGGGAGACGATCGAGCAGACGATCCACTTCGCGCGCGAGATCGACCCCGATTCGCTCCAGGTGTCGCTGGCGGCGCCGTACCCGGGCACGGCGCTCTACCGGGAGGCGCTCGAGCGCGGCTGGCTCGAGCCGGGCGAGCTGGTGGACGCAGGCGGCGTGCAGGCGAGCGTGCTCGGCTACCCGCACCTTTCGCGCACGGAGATCTTCGCGTCGGTCGAGAGCTTCTACCGCCGCTTCTACTTCCGGCCGCGGAAGATCTTCGCGTTCCTCAAGGAGATGGCGCGGGACGGCGCGCTGTGCCGCCGCCGCCTCGCCGAGGGCGCCGAGTTCGTGCGGTTCCTGGCGCGCCGCCACTCGTCGGCGTAGCCGCGACGCGCCCGACGGGGTCGCCGGGCGCGCTCGCATCGGCCTCGCTCACGGGGCGCTCGTTCGTCTCGCCTCCGTCCAGGAGCTCGCTCACCGTCACGAGCCCGTAACCCATCTCGCGCAGGCCGTCGATCATGGGCGGCAGGGCTGCGACGAGCCGGACGGGCGCCCCGCGCGTACCCTCGGCATCGTGCAGGTCGACGATCGCGCCAGGATGGGCGCGGCGCAGGACGTCGCGTACCTGCTGAGCGGCCGGCACTGAGCGCAACCCCTCGGGCTGGACCGACCAGAACACGCAGCGTTCATGATGACGGCGGAGCGCACCGAACATCGCCGCGTTGACCATGCCCCACGGCGGTCGGAAATGGCGGGGTGCCCGGCCGGTCAGCGAAGCGATGAGCTGGTGAGCGCGGGCGATCTCGTCCTCGGTTCGCCGGGGGGCGCAGAGCCAGAGGCTCCGGTGCGACCAGCCGTGGCTGGCGACCTCGTGTCCGGAGGCCGCGATGCGTCGCACGGTCTCCGGTACCCGGGCCGCGCGTTCGCCGACCAGGAAGAACGACGCACGAACCCGCTTCTCGGCCAGGATGTCGAGGATCCGCTCGGTCCACGCCGCGTCGGGGCCGTCGTCGAAGGTCAGCGCGATCAATCGGCGCGCGGCCGGCCCGCGCCAGATGCAGCCGGGCGTGAACAGGTGAGCGCCCCAGGCGTACGCCGCCCACGCCCCGGCGGCTGCAAGGGCCAGCCGACCGAGGATCATGGAGCGCGCACTCCGCGCTCGAGCACGGCGCTGACGATGTGGGCCGTCGCGTCCGGGCGCCGGAGGCGGCGCATGCGCCCGCGCAGGTGCTCGAGTAGCTCGGGCTCGGCGAGCGCGTGCTCGAGCAGCGCGGCGAGCTCCGACCGCGAGCGAGCGGCGAGCGCGACGCCGGCGCGCGCCGCGAATCGCTCGTTGCGGCGCTCCTGCCCGGGCAGCGAGCCGTAGAGGAGCAGCGGAGTCTCGGTCGCCATCGCCTCCGCGAGCGTCATCCCGCCCGCTTTCGTCACGAGGAGGTCGGCCGCCGCCATCAGCCGATGGACGTCGGCCACGTAGCCGAGCGCGCGGACCCGGGTGGAGTCGGTCAGCCGGGACAGGGTGGCGTGGAGCTGCCGGTCGTGGCCGGCGACGACGAGCCCTTGGAGCGGCCGGCGCAGCGCGAGAAGGGCGCGGGCGACGTCGGGCAGGCGGCCCAGCGAGCCGTGCGAGCCCGCCATCGCCAGCACGACTGGCACCTGCGCCGACAGGCCCAGGGCCTCGCGCGCTTCGGCCGGAGCGAGCGGCTCGCCGAACTCGTCACGGAGCGGCACGCCGGTCACGACGACGCGCTCGCCCGGGATCCCGCGCGCGATCAGCTCGTGACGCACCTCGCCGGCGGCGACGCAGTAGCGGTCGATGTGACGCGCGATCCACTGGCTGTGCGCGACGAAGTCGGTGACGACCGTGGTGTGGGGGGGCACCCTGGTCCCGAGCCGGGCGAGCGTCGACATCGCCGCCGCCGGCGTCGCGTGAACCGTGACGACGACGTCGGGTGCGAGCCGCCCGAGCAGCGCAGCGAGCGGCCGCGTGCCGAGGTGGGTCACGCCGAGCGTCAGTGACGAGTCGCTCGCCATCCAGTCGCCGAGCGCGTAGCCGAGGCCCCAGAGGAGCGGCGCCCGGCGGAGGAGGGAGTAGTAGAGCGAGCGGCTCATGCGATCGAAGACCGGATGGACCAGCTCGGCGAAGTGGTCGACGACGGTCACCGCCGTGTGCGCGCGCTTGAAGCCGGCGGCGAGACTCCGGGCCGCGGCGTTGTGGCCCGAGCCGTAGCTGGCGGTGAGGATCAGGACGCGCGTCATCTGTTCAGAGTCGCGTCATAGTCGCGCCTCGTCCGGCGGGGATTGTTCCGATCGCTCGCCTCGGGCCTGGGGGCCCCAGCCCCCGGGCGGCCCTGCAGCTCGCACTGCCGCCCCGCGACGGCCTGCGGCGCGCACATCCACGCACATCGTACCTTGTTCGGCGCGCCGGGGCTGGCTAGACTGCACCGTGATGGCACGGTTCGGGTTCGTGCGCGCCTGCGCCCGAAGTCAGGTCGCGGTGGGTATTTTGTTCATGGTGCTGGGCCCCGTCGCGGCCGGCGCGGCGTTCCTGTGGTGGCCCGTCGAGCCTCCCGCGTGGGTGTCCGCGGAGTGGCGCGGGTTCGTCCCGGCGCTGGTGGCGGTGGGCGTGTTCCTGCTCGGCATCGCGATCGGCTCACGGCTCGTGCTCCGTGGCCAGGTCCTTCTCATGCTGCTCGAGATGCGCCGCTCGCTGGCCCGCATCGACAGGCACGTCCGCCAGAGCGGGAGCATGGACAAGGGACATCCCGACCGGCGCGACGCCACGACTCGCCTCCTGCCGCGCCGGTGACCACTCGCTAGGATGGCTCGCGTGGAAAGCCCGTCCGCCGTCTCGGCGCCTCTCCCGCGCTGGTACGCCCACCGATACAACCGCGCCGAGCTCTACCGGCTGGTCGCGGCGACGCGATGGCTCCCGCGGCGCATTCGCCTGGAGCTGGCCCAACGCGTCGGACGCCTGGCCCCGCGGGTGCTGCCGGCCGAGCGCGCTGCGGTCAGAAGCACGCTGTCCGTGATGACCGGCGCCGTCGGCTCGAGGCTCGACGAGCTGACCCGCGACGTCTTCGGCGAGTTCGCGATGTGCTTCAGCGACCTGGTCGTGGCCGGCCGCCGCCCGGCCCGGGTCTCGGCACAGATGGGAGCCGCGCAAGGCGTCGAGCACCTGCTTCGCCAGGACGGCGCGGTCGTGTCCCTGACGGCCCACGTCGGCAACTGGGAGCTGGCCGGCCGGTTGCTGTCCCGGCATTCCGCGCGCCCCGCTCACGTGGTGGTGGCAGTGGAGGAAGCCCGCGCCCTCGAGCGGTGGCTGCGGCGCGACGGCGCCGGCGTCCGCTTCGTGGCTCGCTCGCACCCGACGGTCTCGCTGACGCTGATGGCCGCGCTGCGACGGGGCGAAGCCGTGGCGTTGCAAGGCGACCGCGCGCTCGGCAATCGCGGCGACGTGATGGTGCCCTTCTTCGGCCGGCCGGCGCCGTTTCCAGTGGGGCCCTTCCAGCTCGCGCGCGCCGCG
Source organism: Candidatus Rokuibacteriota bacterium (assembly GCA_003220435.1). GTDB lineage: Bacteria > Methylomirabilota > Methylomirabilia > Rokubacteriales > CSP1-6 > AR31. The sequence continues at coordinate 72,953 of QHSL01000078.1, forward strand.
GCCGTCCCGCTCGTCCCGGCGTTCTGCACGCTCGGAGCCGACCGCGAATACGTCATCCGCGTGCTCGATCCGGTGTCCGTCGTGCGCGGAGCGGAGGAGGACGGACTGCGGACCTGGGTGGCGAACCTCGAGCGCGTCGTGGCCGAGAAGCCGACCCAGTGGTTCAATTTCTTCGACATATGGAATCCGTTCGGGTGCTAGGAGTCGCCGAAGCCGACGAGATGGCCCGGCAGCTGGCCAAGGTCCTGCCCCCACGGATCAGCGCGCCCTTCACGAGCGCGTTCGTCCGCTCCAGCACCCTCTTCGATGAATACGTCGATGGTCTCGTGCTCTCGGTGTTCCGCGCGGTCGGGCTGACGGCGGCAACGCGGCAGGGGGGCACCGCCGACGAGATCGTCGCGCGCGCGGGGTTCGAGCCCGCCCGCGCCCGCGTGCCCGTCGAGTGGATCCTGCGACGGATGGGTCGCCGTGGAATTCTCGAGCGGAGCGACGGCGGCGGCCCAACGCGCTTTCGGCTGGGCGCCGAACTCCCGGAGCTCGATCCGGTGTCGGTGCGGGAGGAGCAGCGTCGGCTGGATCCGTCCTGGCTTCCGTCGTACGTCCTGGCCGAGACCGTCGCCGGGGACTATCCGGCGTTCCTGCGCGGCGAGCGCGCGGGGGAGGAGATCCTGTTCTCGCCGGCCCGCTTGCGGCTGTGGGTCGACTTCTTCTCGAACGACAACGGCCTCTACGCCGTGAACAACTCCGTCGGCGCCGGCGCCGTCGAGGAGTGGTTGCCGCAAGCGCCGGTGACCGTCGTCGAGCTCGGCGGCGGGCTCGGCAGCGGTGCGACCGCCGTGCTGGACGCGCTGCGCCGCGCCGGACGCTGGCCTGGGATCCGCGAGTATCGGTTCACCGAGCTGGTCCCCGCGTTTCTCCGGCGGGGGCAGAACACCCTCCAGACCCGGTTCCCGGACGCGTCGTTCCTGCGCTTCGCGCCGCTCGACATGAACCGGCCGTTCGGCGACCAGGGCGTGGCGCCGGGGAGCGTCTCGCTCGTCTACGCCGTGAACACGCTACACGTCGCGCGCGATCTCGACTTCACCCTGCAGGAGATCTTCCACGCCCTCACGCCCGGCGGCCGCCTCGTCGTCTCGGAGTGCGTCCGCACGGTCCCGGCGCACGTGATCTACGTCGAGTTCATCTTCAACCTGATGGAGACGTTCCGCGCCCCGGTGCTGAACCCGAGCTACCGCCCCAACGGTGGGTTTCTCACCCCCGAGCAGTGGCAGGGGGCGATGCAGGCCGCGGGGTTCGCGGACGTGCAGCTGTTCCCCGACATCCGCCGCCTCCGGACGAATTTCCCGGACTTCTGCGTCGCCGCCGTGAGCGCCTGCTGTCCGGCCTGAGCGGCTCCTGGGGAGCTACTGCCCCCAGTGGACGATCACCTTCAGCCTCGGGTACTCCGGCGCCTTGCCGTCGAGGTCCACGACGCGCAGGGATTTGTCGGGCGCTTCCAGGAGCAGGTTGTTGTTGCTGTAGGCGATGTACTTGCCCCACGCCTTCGGCACGACGAGCTCGCCGTACTTGGGAGCGCTCGTTTGCGCCAGCGCCGGGGTCGTCCGGAACGTGTCCGGCGAAAACGACTCGGGCAGCCACGGGCGAGCGGCGATGATCACGAGCGCGACGGCGATCACGGTCAGCACGATCTTCGCGTAGCGATCCAGCGTCATGGTGTTCCTCCTTTGAGCTTCATGTCTTCCCAGGAGGGGAACGGCACGAGGTGGAGCGAGTTGATCGTGTGCTCGGCCACCTTTGGCCCGACGCCCATCAGGGCGCGCAGATCCATGATGGGCGCGAACATCGCCCGATCGATCGTGAGCTGCTGGATCTTGTGGAGCAACGCTTCGCGTTTTCGGACATCTCGCTCACGGGCTTGCTGGAGAAACATGTCGTCGATGTCGGGATACCCGCCGTAGGCGTAGCCGCCCTTGGAATAGATGAACGACTCCACGCGGCTCGCCGCGTTGCCCGCGTTGCCCATGGCGGTCATGAAGAGGCCGTGTAGCTTCTTCTCCTGCCACTGGGCGTAGAAGGCCGGTCGCTCAATTGCCCGCATCTTCACTCGGATCCCCACCGCGTTGAGATAGTTCACTGCCGCCTCGGCCGTCGCGAAGAACGGGGGAATCGGCACGAAGTCGCCGGCGTCGAGGCCGTTGGGATAGCCGGCCTCGGCGAGCAGCTGCTTGGCCTTCTTGGCGTCGTACGCCGGCGGCTCGACCTGCAGGGCAAAGTCCATCACGCGGGGCACGACGACCCCCGCCGGAGGGCAGAGACCGAGACACGCGGCTTCGCTGATGGCTTTGCGGTCGAGCGCGTGGTTGACCGCCATCCGCAAGCGCTTGTCATGCCACGGGGACTTGGGGTCCAGCTGGTCGGCGAACTCGATCCAGTAGATGGACGCATGCCGTGAGGGCACGAGCTGGAGACGCGGATCTCGCTTCACGGTCGCTGCGTCCTCCCCATCCAGGGCGAAGCCGATGTCCGCCTCGCCGGTCCTCAGCATCGCGGCGCGCGTCGTGCCCTCAGGGACGCTCTTCATGACGAGTCGGCCGATGTGCGGCACCTTTCGCCAGTACCCGGGGTTGGCTTCCAGCACGACCTCGATCCCGGCCTTGTGGCTCACGAACTTGTAGGGGCCGACGCCGATCGGATGCTTCTTGAAACCGTCATCCCCCACTTGCGTCAGGTACTTCTTGGGCACGACGATCCCAGCGGCCGTGGCCGAAGTGCCGTAGAAGGTCAGGAAATCCGGCCAGGGCTCCTTCAGATGGAAGCGGATGGTCAAGCTATCGACGATCTCGATCTGCTGGACGCGCTCCTGCAACGTCTTGGCCCCCGCTCCCTTGTAGCGGTCGAAGCTGAACTTCACGTCCTCGGCGGTGAGGGAGTCGCCGTTGTGGAACTTGAGTCCTCGGCGCAGCTTGAATTCATATGTCTTCCCGTCGGGGCTTTCCTTCCACGACTCCGCGAGGCTGTTCCCCATCTTCTGCCCGGGTAGCGGGCGGAGCATCGCGTCGTGGATCGCGTAGAGCAACCCGAAGGGCGTGATCTGCGGCGGCGCGGTGGACGGATCGAACCAGCTCGGGGCGATGGTGACGTGCCAGGCCATGACTGCCTCGCCCGCCGGCGCCGCTTGGGCGGCAGCTTCCTGGGTCGCGCCGAGCATCAGGACGGTGGCCGTGAACAACAACGTGATGCGGCGACGTGAGGACCGCATATTCAATCTACCTCCCTGAGAAGGGATTGTTCACGCGGTGCCTGTGGGAGGTTCGCCGCACTCGAGGCCGCTGCCGGAAGGAGAACCTCGATGCCCGCCACCGACCCTCGCCCGACCAGTCGTCGCCGCGTGACTCGACGTGATTTCCTCAAGCGGGCAGCCGTGACCAGCGCCGGGATAACCGCGTTGGCGGCCGGCGCGGGCCGGCAAAAGGCCTCTGCCGCCGCGCCCTATCACGACTGGATCGCCGCGAGCCCCAGGCCGCCGAAACGAGGCGGGGTCCTCACCCGGGCCTCGGCCTGGGACCCGCCGGTGATCGACCCGCGTCTCACGCAATCAGTGGGGCTGTTCCAGTTCGCGGGGCTGGTCAGCAATCGGCTCCTGCGCTATGCGTTCGCCGACGAGGCGACCGGCTACACCGACCTCAGCCTCAAGGGAGACCTCGCCGAGTCCTGGCAGGGGAGCCCCGACCAGCGCGTGTGGACGTTCAAGCTGCGCCGAGGCGTCAAGTGGCAGAACGTGCCGCCGCTCAATGGGCGTGAGCTGATCGCCGCCGACGTCAAGTACTGTTTCGGGGCCTACGCGAAAGAGGGCGTGCAGGCGTTCACGTTCCAGGAAATCGAAGGCATGGAGACGCCCGACACGCATACGCTGCGCGTCTACCTCCGGACGCCCAACGCGCTGTTCCCGCAGAACGTCGCCGAGCCGGTCGCCGTGATCTTCTCGCGCGAGGTCCTCGAGGAGGACGGCGACCTCAAGAAGCGCATGATCGGCACCGGGCCCTTCGTCCTCAAGGAGCACACGCGCAAGGTGCGCATCGTGCTCCAGCGCAACCCCGACTACTTCGACGCTGGTCAGCCCTACGTCGACGAGTACGTCATCCTCTCGGCGCCGGACTCCGCCACCCGCGCCGCCGCATTCCGCACGGGCCAGAGCGACTTCCTGCCGCTGCAGAGCCCGTCCGAGGTGGAGGCGATCCGCAAGACGAATCCCGCCGCCGTCGTGCAGGCGCTCACACCCGTGATCACGCCGTTCGGCCTGGCGCTGGCCCAGGACAAGCCGCCGTTCAGCGACGTGCGCGTCCGCCGCGCCCTCTCGATGGCCATCGACCGCCAGCGGCAGGTCGACACGGTCTTCGAGGGCCACGGCATCGTCACCGCGGGCGTGCCGTGGATCTATTACCAGGATGCGAAGCCGACGGCGAAGGACCTCGGCCCCTGGTGGCAGTACCGTCCCGCCGATGCCAAGAGGCTGCTGGCCGACGCCGGGCACCCCAACGGCTTCGAGACGACGCTGTTCTACTACGAGTACTTCCCGCAGATGTCGTCGCAGGTCCAGCTGGTCCAGCAAGATCTCAGAAAGAACCTCAACATCAACGTCAAGATCAGCAAGCTCGACTACACGAGCTACTACGGGCGATACGTCGAGGGCAAATGGGACGGGATGGCCTGGGGCTTCCAGTCCGGACACGCGGTCGGCCTCGACGAGCGGACGTACGTGTACATGCACTCGAAGTCGACGAAGAACTTCTTCCGCGTCAACGATCCCCTCGTCGACGAGCTGACCGTGAAGCTCCGGCAGGCGCCCGACCGAGGCGAGCAGCGCGCGACCGCCCGAAGAATCGTGGACCGGGAGTACGACCAGGTGCTGAGGATGTGGATGCCCCATGGCTCGAACTTCGTGCTCTTCCAGCCACACCTGAGAAACGTGGCCGGCGGCGTCCTGCGCGGCACGATCGGCTATGGCTCGCCGACCATCGCCCGCCTCTGGATCGACAAGTAGATTCCCTTGACATCCATTTTTGCGTATGGGAGTTTCGCCGCACTCGTGGCCCGTTTTCCTGCACGGGACGGGTAGAAGGAGAGCCTCGATGCCCCGTCGGGACCTAACGCGACGTGCCTTTCTCAAGCGTGTGGGATGGACCAGCGCCGGTGCGACCACGCTGCTCGTCGGCGCGCGCCCCGGACGGGCCGCGAGCGCGACCTCGCCGTACCCCGACTGGATCCCGGCGAGCCCGAAGGCGCCGAAGCGAGGCGGCGTCCTGACGCGGGCCTCGGCCTGGGACCCGCCGGTGCTCGACCCTCGACTGACGCAATCGGTCGGGCTCTTCCAGTTCGCCGGCCTCACGAGTAGCCGCCTCATCCGGTACGCGTTCCCCGACGAAGCGACCGGGACGACCGACCTCACGCTCAAGGGCGATCTCGCAGAGTCCTGGCAATCGAGCACGGACAACCGGGTGTGGACGTTCAAGCTGCGCCAGGGGGTCAAGTGGCAGAGCGTCCCGCCGCTGAACGGGCGCGAGCTCACCGCCGCCGACGTGAAGTACTGCTTCGAGGCATACGCGAAAGAAGGAGTCCAGTCGTTCGCGTTCCGCGAGATCGAGGGGATGGAGACGCCCGACAAGTACACGCTGCGCGTGCACCTCCACACGCCCAACGTCTTGTTCCCGCAGAACGTCGCCGAGTCGGTCACGGTGATCTTTTCCCGAGAAGTCCTGGAGGAGGACGGCGATCTCAAGAAGCGGCTGATCGGCACCGGGCCTTACATCCTCAAGGAGCACACCCGCAAGGTACGAGTGGTGCTCCAGCGCAACCCCGACTACTACGACAAGGGCCGTCCATACGTCGACGAGTACGTCATCCTCTCGACGCCGGATGCCGCCACCCGCCTGGCGGCGTTCCGAACGGGACAGAGCGACATGATCGCGCTGGCGAGTCTGAGTGAGGTGGAGACCGTCCGCAAGACCAACCCCGCCGCCGTCGTGCAGGCGTACAAGAACGTCCTCACCCCGTTCGGCCTGGCCCTCGCGCAGGACAAGCCGCCGTTCAACGACGTGCGGGTCCGGCGCGCGATCTCGATGGCCATCGATCGTCAGAAGCAAGTCGATACGGTGTACGAGGGCCACGGCATCCTCGGTTGGGGTGTCCCGTACATCTACTACCAGGACACGATGCCGACGGCGTCTCAGCTCGGACCGTGGTGGCAATATCGCCCGTCGGAGGCCAAGAAGCTGCTGACCGAGGCCGGTCACCCGAACGGCTTCGAGACGACGCTGTTCTACTACGAGTACTTTCCGCAGATGACGTCGCAGGTGCAATTGATCCAACAGGAGCTGAAAAAGAACCTCAACATCAACATCAAAATCACGAAGCTCGACTACACGACGTACTATGGGCGCTACGTCGAGGGAAAGTGGGACGGAATGTCCTGGGGGTTCCAGTCGGGCCACGCGGTAGGCCTCGACGAGCGGACGTACCAGTACATGCACTCCAAGTCCACGAAGAACTTCTTCCGCGTCAACGATCCCCTCATCGACGAGCTGACCGTCAAGCTGCGGCAAACGCCCGACCGCGCCGAGCAGGCCAAGATCGCCAAGCGGATCGTCGATCGAGAGTACGACCAGGTCCTGAGAATGTGGATGCCGTACGACAACGGCTTCCTGGTCCTGCAGCCGCATGTGCGAAACGGCGGCGCTCTCGCCATCCGACGCACGGATGCTTACGGGTCGCCGACCATCGCCCGGCTGTGGCTCGATAAGTAGGGAGGCGCTCGCGAGGGGGCTCTGGCCGATGCGGGAGAACGAGGAGCCGCCGTGCACAAGTATGTGATCCGGCGGCTCTTGCTGGCGATTCCCGTCCTGCTCATCTCCTCGCTGATCGTCTTCGGATTGATGCGCGTCATGCCGGGTGACGCGCTGATCGCCCTGATGGGTGAGTCCGGCAACATCGGCCAGAAGGAACTGGCGAAGCTCCGCAACGATCTCGGCCTCGACCGGCCCTACCACGAGCAGTACCTGCTTTGGCTCTGGCAAATGGCGAGCTTCAACCCGGGCGACTCCATTTTCACGAACGAGCCGATCCCGGTCTCGCTCAAGAAGGCGATCCCGGTGACCCTCGAGCTGGCGGCGCTGGCGATGATCCTCGGTATCAGCATCGCCGTGCCGATCGGCGTGCTGTCGGCGACGCGGCAGGATACGACCGCCGACTACGCCGGGCGGGTCGTCGCCGTCTCCGGCCTCTCGATCCCCGACTTCTGGCTGGGGACGCTCGTCATCACCTTCTCCGCGATCTGGGTCCACTGGATCCCGCCGATCGGGTACGTGAGCTTCTGGGACTCGCCGTGGCGCAACCTGCAGCAGTTTCTGCTGCCGGCGGCCGTGCTCGGCTACCGCCTCGCGGCGGCCACGATGCGCATGACCCGCTCGACGGTCCTCGAGACGCTGCGCGAGGACTACGTGCGCACGGCGTGGGCCAAGGGACTGGCCGGCCGCATCGTCGTGTACAAGCACGCGTTGAAGAACGCGCTGATCCCGGTCGTCACGATCATCGGCGGTCAGCTCGGGACGCTGCTGGCCGGCACCTTCGTCATCGAGCAGATCTTCGCGCTCCCGGGGATGGGCCGGCTCACCGTGGAAGCGATCCTGTACCGCGACTATCCGGTCGTCCAGACCAACGTGATGCTGGTCGCGGCGACCCTGGTCACGCTGAACCTGATCGTGGATCTCACCTACGCGTGGCTCGACCCGCGGATCCGCTACCAGTGACGCGCTGATGGCGACGGTCCCCCTGCGCGTGACGTTGGAGGAGCCGGCGGGTGCCACCATCAGCCGGGCACACGCGCTCTGGCTCACGATGAAGCGCAAGCCGCTGGGCGCGGCCTCGGCCGCGCTCCTCGTGGTGCTCGTCCTCACCGCGATCTTCGCCGACGTGCTGGCGCCCTACGATCCGCTGGCGACCCAGCCGGAGATCCGGCTCTCCGCGCCGAGCCGCGCCCACCCGTTCGGCACCGACGACATCGGCCGCGACGTGTTGAGCCGGATCATCTACGGCAGCCGGATCTCGCTCTGGGTCGGGCTGCTCGCCGTCGGCATCGGGACCGCGGCGGGCATGGTGATCGGTCTTCTGTGCGGCTACTGCGAGGGGCGCCTGGATCTCATCGCCCAGCGCGTCATGGACGCCGTCCAGGCGATTCCGGGGCTCGTGCTCGCGCTGGCGATCGTCTCGGTGTTGAAGCCGAGCACCACCAACGCGATGCTGGCGATCGCGATCGTGATCATCCCCGGCAACTCGCGCATCGTTCGCGGCGCGGTGCTCTCGGCGAAACAGAACCGGTATGTCGAGGCGGCGCAAGCGCTCGGCTGTCGCCATCCACGCATCATCACGACCCACATCCTGCCGAACGTCACGGCGCCGATCCTCGTGATCGCGTCGATCTGGCTCGGCAACGCGATCCTGATCGAGGCGACGCTCTCGTTCCTCGGCGTCGGCACCCAACCGCCGACACCGTCGTGGGGGCTGATGCTGTCGAGCACGGGCCGGGCGTTCATGGAGCAGGCGCCGTGGCTCGCGATCTTTCCCGGGCTCGCCATCAGCCTGGCGGTGCTCGGCTTCAACCTGTTCGGTGATACTCTCCGGGATGCGTGGGATCCGAAGCTCCGGCGGCAAGGCTAAGGGAGGAATAGATGGAATACCGGCTGATCTCCGGCGACAACCACATCGACCTGACCTATCTCCCGACCGATCTCTGGTCGTCGCAGGCGCCGGGTAAGTGGAAGCTCATGGTCCCGCGCGTCGAGGAGCTGGAGGACGGGCTCCACTGGTTCGTCGACGCCCAGGACAAAGGCATGTGGAACGGCGTCGGGCCGGGGTTCCTCAAGTACCAGCGGGGCATGTTCGGCCACATCGACGAGATGAAGGACCTCGGCTTCGAGTGGGACTATCAGCGCGGCGCGCGGCCGCGGCCGACCACGCCCGAGCTGCGGCTGGCCGACCTGGATCGCGACGGGATCGACGCCGAGGTCGTGTACGGCTGCCTGATGATCAACGACCTCATCGGTGACGCGTCGATGCGCGCCTGGGCGGACAAGATGTACAACGACTGGGCCGCGGACTTCGCGAAGCGCTCCAACCCTGAACGGGTGTTCCCGCTGGCGATCATTCCGAACACGGATCCCGGCGAAGCCGCCGCCGAGGTGCGCCGCTGCGCCAAGCTGGGGCTCCGGGGCGGAGACCTCGCGTTCAAGCGCATGTCGCCGCCGCTCTACCATGACGGCTGGTTCCCGCTCTGGGAGGCGGCCGCCGAGTGCCGGTTCCCGATCGCGTTCCACTCGACGGGCTTCAAGGCCCTGCGCGCGCCCGACACGCCGCAGATGGAGCAGCAGTATCTGACCCAGTGGCGTCTGGTGCGCTCGGCCCTCTTCCAGCTCGACACCATGGAAGTCCTGGTCTCGATCCTGGCGTCCGGCGCCTGCGAGAAGTACCCGGACTTCAACTTCGTGCTCGGCGAGTCGGGCGTGACCTGGCTGCCGTACGTCTTCGACCGCCTCGACACCGAGTACCAGGATCGCGCGCGGTCCCTCGGCTTCTCGCTCAAGCCCAGCGACTACTTCCGCCGCCAGGGCTACGTGACCTATCAACAAGATCAGTTCCTGGAGCCGATCATCCCGCTCATCGGCGAAGACAACATCATCTGGGGCGCGGACTATCCGCATCCGGACTGCATCTGGCCGAACTCGCACAGCACGCTCGAGAAGAACCTGGGTGGGCTGCCGGAGCGCGTCCAGAAAAAGATCACGCGCGATAACGCGGCGAAGCTTTACCGCATCGGCTGCTGAAAAGGGCCCATCTGCTTCGTTGGCGCCGGCGGCCCCTCCCTGCGGCGTATGTGGCATACGCCTCGGTCGGCCTCCGGCGCCGCCTCGCATCTGGACCCTTTTGAGCAGCCGTTGAGAAGCAGGTAACAGAAAGGAACCGAGATGACATCGCTCCGCGACAAAGTCTCGCCCGAAGAATGGGCCGTGCGCGTCGACCTGGCCGCTTGCTACCGGCTGCTGGTGCGCTACGGCTGGGAGGATCTGGTCTTCACGCACATCACCATGCGGGTGCCCGGCGCCGACGACCAGTTCTTGATCAACCCGTACGGGCTCTTCTTCGACGAGATCACCGCCTCGAGCCTCGTGAAGATCGACCTCCAGGGCAAGAAGCTCGACGACTCACCGTACGGCGTGAACCCGGCGGGCTTCGTGATCCACAGCGCCATCCACGCCGCGCGGCACGACGCGCGCTGCGTGCTCCACACGCACACGGTGAGCGGGATCGCGGTCTCGGCCCAGCGCGAGGGACTCTTGCCGATCTCGCAACAGTCGATGTCGGTGATTCCTAGCCTTGGCTATCACGACTTCGAGGGGATTGCGACGCGGGACGAGGAGAAGCCGCGGCTGGTCGCCGACCTCGGCGACAACACGCATTTGATCTTGCGCAACCACGGGCTGCTCACGGTCGGCGAGACCGTGGCCGACGCGTTCGTGGCGATGTACTTCCTCGAGTCCTCGTGCGCGATCCAGGTGCGCGCCCAGTCGGGCGGCGGTGAGCTGATTCCCGTGCGCAAGGAGGTCCTCGACGCCGCCTACACGCCGATGGGGTTGGCGAGGCCTCGCGGCCGGGGCGCCGCGATCTGGCCGGGGCTTCTGCGGCGTCTCGATCGCACGGATCCGTCCTACCGCGACTGAGCGGCGTCCCACCACCCCGAGCGCCGTCAGTGACGGTGGTCGGGGTGGGCGTGGTCGAACCGGGCGTGGTGCTGGCGCAGGAGATCCCCGTAGTCGTTCCCGTTCGGCGTGCGGACCACCGTGTGGATGTGGTGCCGCGTCGGCGCGTCGTTGTCGAACGCAATACCCCGCTGGTGATCGAACTCGATGAGGATCACCGGGCTGTGGATTCGGTAGTAGAAGACGACTTACCCATCTCGAGGTATTTCTGCAGGCCGGGGGGAGCTCGGCCTGACGCGAGCGAGCCGAGACCGGCTGTCCCGCTCGCACCTTGAGGCCGGGAGGTGGCGTCGCTATTGCGGGTCTCCGTTTCAGGCGCCGGCGCCAAGCTCGGCGCGCACGCGCGGCAGCACCTCGCTGGCGACGCGCGCCATGAAGCCGCGCTCGGGATCGTCCGGGGCCGTCGGGTTCGGGATCGGGTGCAGGCAGACGTAGTCGAAGCTGGCCGGTGCCGCCCGGAGCACGGCGACCAGCTGCGTGACGATCTCGGATACGCCGCCCCGGAGGCAGAACGCGTCGGCCGCGGCTTCCGGCAGGAAGTCGACGACGCGGCCACTCGCCTCGAGATCCGTGGCGTGGTGGAAGTCCGGGAAGACCCCACGCTCGCGCTTGAGCTTCTCGGGATCCGGACCCGACCAGACGAGCCCGGGCGGGTCGAAGAGCATCGGCGAGTACTCGTAGTAGCCGGCGGCCATCGACTTGCCCATCGCGAGCGCCCGGGCGCGGTCCTCGACGAGCACGGTGTGGAACACGGCGCCCAGGCGGACCGACGACGGATCGCGCCCGGCGGCGGCGGCGCCCGCGTGGATCTCGTCGATCGACTTCTTGAGGTTGGCCGCGTGCGTGCCGACCCGGATGAAGACGCCGTCGGCGACGCCCCCGGCCATGCGGAGCGTGCGCGGCCCGCCGGCCGCGATCCAGATCGGCACCGGCCGGTGATGCGGCAGGCGGGCCGGCTCGCGCGCGCCGACGTCGACCGCCTGGCCGTCGAGCAGCTTGCGCATCAGGCGCGCGCTCGCCTCGAGCTCGTGGACGCGCGCCGGGCGCAGCCCGATCAGGCGGACGGCGGTGTCGCCCACGCCCCAGCCGAGCAGCGTGCGACCGGGTGCCAGCTCGTCGACGGTCGCGATCGAGGACGCGGTGACGCTCGGGTGGCGGTTGACCGGGTTCGCCAGCAGCGTGGCGAGGACGATGCGCTCGGTCACGCGCGCCGCCGCCGCCATCAGCACGTAGGTGTCGCGGCGGCGCAGCTGCGAGTCCGGCTGGAACGCCGCCTCCCACCCCAGCGACTCCGCGCGCCGCACGTCGGCCGCGAAGGCGTCGACCGAGCGAGCGTCGAAGCGGTTCAGGCCGAAGCGCGGCACCGCCACCGTCAGCTCGCGCCCAGCAGGCTGCCCATCTCGGCGATGGCCTTGTCGAGCACGCCGACGACGCGGTCGATCTCGGGTCGCGTGATGATCAGCGGGGGCGAGAGCACGATTGTGCTGCCCAGATGGCGGCCACCGCCGGAGCGGCCGACGATCACGCCGTTGCGTCTCGCGAAGTCGACCACGCCCTTCACGCGCTCGGGCGGGATCGCTTCTTTGGTCATGCGATCGCGAACCAGCTCGACGCCGGCGAAGAGTCCCTTGCCGCGCACGTCGCCGACCCACGGATGTCGCGCGAGCGTGCGGAGCCCGTCCAGCAGATAGGCACCGTTTTCGGCCGAGCGCTCGGCCAGACGCTCCTCGAGGAGGATCTCGATGTTGCGGTTGGCCACGGCGGCGGCGACCGGGTGGCCCCCGTACGTCGAGATCTGGAAGACCTGCCGGTTCTCGGACGGCTCGCCGACGAACGACTTGAACACGTCGTTGCGGACGACGGTGGCGGCGATCGGCAGGTAGGCGCTCACCAGGCCCTTGGCGATCGCGACGATGTCGGGCCGAACACCATAGTGCTGGTGCGCGAACATCTTGCCGGTACGACCGAAACCGTTGATGACCTCGTCGATGTGCAGGAGGCAGCCGTACTTCTTCGCGATCGCGGCGACCTCCGGAAGGTACTCGTCGGGCGGCACCGCGACGCCGACGGCGCTCATGATCGGCTCCACCAGGATCGTCGACACCGTGTCCGGGCCCTCGCCCTGGATCGTCGCCTCCACGTTCTTCGCGCACGCGAGCTCACAGGACGGGTAGGTGAGCCCGAAGGGGCAGCGATAGCAATAGGGCGGCGCCACGTGGACGAAGTCGTTGCCCCCGAGCGGCTCGAACTTCACCTTCCGGTCGCCCATCCCGCCCGCCGCCAGCGTCGCCAGGGTCGTCCCGTGGTAGCCGAGGTACCGGCTGATCGTCTTGTAGCGATAGCGGCCCGGGCTCTCGTGCTTGGTGTACTGCCTGGCGATCTTGAAGCCCGCTTCGTTCGCCTCCGAGCCGGAGGCGACAAAATAGACGTGGTTGTCGCCGCCGAGGAGGCCGTTCACTCGCTCGGCGAGGGCGGCGGCCGGCGCGTTCATCGCGGTGTGGGGATAGTACGGCAGCGCGCGCATCTGGGCGGCGGCGACGTCGGCCAGCTCGGTCCGGCCGTAGCCGATGTTGACGCACCAGAGGCCGGCCATCGCATCCAGGTACTCGGTGCCGTCGGCATCGACGACGGTCGAGCCGCGGCCTTCGACGATCACCATCGGCTCGGCCTCGAGCTGCCGATGCGCGACCGCGGGGTGGAGCACGTTGTCGAGGTCCTGCCGCACGACGGCCGCGCGGCCGCTCGGGATCGGGGCGGAGCTTTCAGGGATCGCCATGTCGCCTCCTCGCCGGGGTATGGGCGGGATTATACGCTTCGCCCCCGGCGTGGCTTGAGCCGGGCGGCCCGCGCTGGCCGCCCGACTTCTCAGCGCATGGCGGTCGTGCGACTCGGCCCTTGCTCGGTGTTACTGGGCCTTCGACAGGAAGTGATCGCGCCGGTTCCGGGCCCAGCAGGCCTCGTTGTTCTCATTGCAAACCGGGCGCTCCTTGCCGTAACTCACGATCGAGATCCGGGTCGCGCGGATGCCCTGGGCGACGAGGTAGTTCATCGCCGCCTGCGCACGCCGCTCGCCGAGCGCCAGATTGTAGGCGTCGGTGCCCCGCTCGTCGGCGTGTCCCTCGATCAACATCTGGTGGCTCGGGTTGGCCTTCAGCCAGCCGGCGTTGGCGTCGAGGACTTTCGTATCGCCGAGACGCAGGTCGTACTTGTCGAACTCGAAGTAGATGTCCCTCAGCGCGGCGTTCTCCGCAAACTCTCTGATCGCGGGCCTGACCGACCCGCTGTCGGATCGGCCGACGACCGGCGGATTGGCCGCGGGCGACGGCGTGGACTGGCTGAAGGCAGGCTGCGACGATGGGCTGACCGCGCTCGGCATGCCGCTAGGCGACGGCGCCGACGATTGAGGACTCGTTGCCACAGGCTGCTTCGCGCACCCGCTCAGCAACAGGACGAGCAGAGCTGCGTGCACTGTCAGGATGCTTCTCATCACTGGACCCTCCTTGGCTTCGATCCTCTCCGGAAGCCTCAGTACTCCGGAAGTTTTATCGACGGCGGCTCGCCCTTCGCGCCGGCCGCCCACGCCGGGAGCTGTTATCACCGATGAGACGGCCGAGCGCCGCCGCCAGCGCCGGTCCGCCTTCTTGCAGCTCGGCCAGTGAATGGATGGTCAGCTTCCTCAGGACGGCTTCGCCACGTGGCGTCACCTCCACGACGACGGCGCGTCGGTCGGCCTCGGCACGGCGGCGCCGAACCAGGCCGCGGTCGACGAGTCGGTCGACCAGCTGGACGGTGGCGTGGTGTCGGATCTGCAGGCGCTCGGCCAGCACGCCGATCGTCGGCACCCGCGTGCGCTCGAAGCCCTTCACCTGGAGCAGGAGCAGGTGCTGCTGCGGCTCGAGCCCCGAGGCCCGAGCCAACTCTTCGCGGACCCGCAGGAAGCGGCGCACCTGATAGCGCAGATCGGCCAACGTCTCGTAGTCCACGCGCCCGGCGGCCGGGGGGCGCGTGCGGATGCGAGCAGGCACCGAAGCACTGTATCACGACGTGATAGCTAGACCATCACGGCGTGATATATGGCCCCGGCGCCCAGCGAACGATGGCCCTCCTCCTTATGCCCGGTGGCGCGTCTTGGAGTAGACTCGGCGGCGCCATGGCGCAGACGGTGTGCCTCTGCGGGAGCTTCCGACACTGGGCCGAGATGCTCGCGCTCCGCGAGGCGTTGTTAGCCGGCGGAGCGCCCTGCGAGTGGCCTACCCCCGAGCTCCATCGGGACCCCGCCACGATGACCGGCGACGAGGCGCGCGCCGCCATCCTCGCGCACCTGGATCGGATCGACCGGGCAGAGCGGATCTTCGTCTACGACAAGGACGGCTACGTCGGCCGCAGCGTCGCGATGGATATCGGCTACGCGTACGCGCGGAGCAAGCCGCTCTACGCGCTGACGCGGATCCCCGATCCGTTCCTCCAGCCTCTCGTCACCGCCGTGATGAGCGTCGAGGATTTTCTCGCGCGCGTGCGCTCGGGCGATTGGCCGGGAATACACCCCGCTTGACAGCCGCCCCCCGAGTGGTTAACTTCCCGGCCACGGACGATTAGCTCAGTTGGCAGAGCGCTGGCCTCACATGCCAGAGGTCACTGGTTCAAGTCCAGTATCGTCCACCATTAACTGCGGTTAACGATGTGATTGCTCGGGAGCGTGGATGAAGGTCAGCATCTTCTTTGACGGCCAGAACTTCTACCGATCCCTGCAGCGCTACGACGAAGCGCTCCGAGTCGACTACGATCGGTTGGCCACCTGGATCACCCACGCCGTCGGGGGCCCCTCCGCGATCTTCGGCGGCGCGTACTACTACGTCGGCTTGTCCGCCGACGCGCCGCCCCTGGTCGAGGGCTTCCTGAAGGGCCTCGAGCTCCGTCCCGGCTACTTCGTCAAGCGCGAGCCGCGCGTGCGGCGCACCGGGCGCTGCCCGGCGTGCGGCGGCGACTACGAATACACGACCGAGAAGCGCGTGGACACGCGGCTCGTCGCCGACATCATCCAATACGCCGCGATCGGCGCGTTCGACGTGGCGGTGCTCGTCTCCGGCGACGACGACTTCGTTCCGGCCGTCGAGGCGGTGAACGCGCTCGGACGACAGGTTTGGGTGGCGACGTGGTCGGCCGAGGAGCTGTCCAAGGATCTCCGCGTCCGCTGCTTCGGCCAGATTCATCTGAGCGACGGTGTCGGGGCGTTCCGGGTCGAGCGTCCCCGCGTGTTCGAGCGGGCTCCGACCCGGATGGCGCCGTCGCGGCTGGCCCGGCCGGCGGTGTTGCCGGCCTCCGAAGTCGTGCTCGAGCGCGCGCTCCAGGAGCTTCAGCGGGCCGAGGCCCGCCTGCCGCACGTGAGCCGCGGCTACTTCGTGATGCGCTGGAAGTCCCACCAGCTTCCCCCGATCGGCGCCGAGCGGGAGGCGCTGGTCCAGCAGCTGATCGGCGCGGGGCTCGCCGAGGTGTTCGAGGTCAAGGACGCCGAGGGTCGTAGCGTCACCGCGATCCGTACCCGCGAGCCGGACGGCAACATCCGCGAGCCCGACGGCAACGTCGCGCTGCCCGGCTAGCCCGGACGCGCACGGCCCCGCTACTGCGCGAGGAGCCGCGTCAGGATCCGCTTGACCGCGTCGGCGACCGCCTCGCCCGTCGTGAGGCGGCGCGACTCGCGCGGGTTGTCGCAGTCAGCGTCGAGGTCGACGACCGGGAGCATCGAGCCCGGCACGATCCGGAGCCGGACACTCCCGTCGCTCGCGCGTACGACCTCCGCGGTCTGCTCCCATCTGGTCGCATTCGCCTGAAACCGCTTGCGCGTGCCCTGGCAGAACACCTGCGGACCCCGGCTCACCCGCAGCTCGGCGAGGACCGCGTGGTCGGCGCCGAGCTCGCGGGCGCGCGCCACGGCCGGGCCCGGATCACGCTCGGCGTCGCCACGGGCGACCGACACCCGGACTTCCTTCGCGATTAGGGCGCGGGAGTTCAGCTCCTCGAGCAGCGCTCCCTCCAGCTCCTGCTCCATCGCCTTCCGCTCTTCGCCGGTGTACTCGCCGGCGCCGAAGCGAATCTGGGCGAAGACGACCGGCTGGCGCATCTCGCTGGCCTTGAAGTCTGACGCACGGACGGGAATCACTTCTCGCCGCGGAGCCGGGTCGGCGCACGCGGTGAGGAGGCCGGTGAGCGCGAGCATTGCCAGAGCCCTCCGCATGACGCAAGCGTATCATTGGCGCCGTGACGCTGGCCCAGCGGCTCGCGGGGTTCGCCGATCGCCTGCGGTTCGACGACCTGCCGCCCGACGTGGTCGCGAGCGTCCGCTTGCGCGCGCTCGACATCCTCGGCATCGCGCTGGCCGCGTCGACTTCCGAGCTGGCGCCGTCGGTTTTCGGCGCACTGCAGGGCTGGGGCCAGGGCGGGGCGTGCAGCGTGGTCGGCTCGAGCTTGACCGCGGTGCCGCCGCTCGCCGCGCTCGCCAATGGCGCCCTGGTGCACGGCCTCGACTTCGACGACACCCACGCGGCGTCCATCACCCACGCGTCCGCGGTCGTCCTGCCGACCGTGCTCGCGCTCGGCGAGGCCGGCGGGTACGGTGGACGCGCGGTCGTCACCGCCGCGGTCGCGGGCTACGAGGCAATCGCCCGGCTCGGCATGGCGGCGCCCGGGGCGTTCCACGCGGGGGGCTGGCACGCGACCGCGGTGTGCGGCACGTTCGCGGCGGCGCTCGCTGCCGGCCGGCTCGAGGGTCTCGACGAGGAGCGGCTCGCGGCGGCGCTCGGGATCGCCGGCAGCTTCGCCTCGGGAGTGATCGAGCATCTCGAGGACGGCTCGTGGGTGAAGCGGATCCATCCCGGCTGGGCGGCTCACTCGGGCATCGTCGCGGCCGGCCTCGCCCGCGGCGGGTTCACCGGGCCGGCCACGATCCTCGAGGGACGCTTCGGCTTCTATCGCACGTTCCTGCGCGCCGAGCCGGCGCGCGAGCCCTTCGAGACCCTCGGCAAGCGGTGGGAGACGCTCCAGGTCGGGTTCAAGCCTTACCCGTGCTGCCACTACAATCACGCCTACCTGGATTGCGCGCTGGCGCTCAGGGATCAGCACCGGCTCGAGCCTGACTCGATCGAGCGGATCGAGTGCCGCGTGCCGGCCGGGGAGATTCCCATCGTGTGCGAGCCGCGCGACGCCAAGCTGCGCCCTCGCACCCCGTACGATGCCCAGTTCAGCCTGGCGTATTCGGTGGCCGCCGCGCTGACCGACGGGCGGGTCGACCTCGACACCTACACGAAGGACCGGATCGGGGACGAGCGGGTGCTGGCGCTCGCTTCCCGCGTCGACCACGCGCTGGACCCGACCTCGACCTTTCCCAACGGGTTCCCCGGGTGGGTCTGCGTGCGACTCCGTGACGGTCGGGTCTTCGAGGCGCGCGAGCCCGACGGCCGCGGCGGCCCGGCGCGTCCGCTCGAGCCCGCCGCGATCGTCGCGAAGTTCCGCTCCAACGCCGGACGCGCGCTCGGGGCCGACCGCGTAGACGCGGTCGAGCGCGCCGCCCTCGCGCTCGAGTCGCTCGCCGACGTGTCCGCGCTCATGCGCGCTTGCCGCGCGTGACGGCGGGCCTTTCCGGATTTCGGCGGGTGTCGTCGCGACCAATCGCTAGTGGTCGGCGCGTCGATCCGGTACAATGGATATATGAAGTACATCGTCGCCGCAGCGCTCATGCTGCTCCTCGCGACGCCGGCGCTGGCCCAGCAGGTCGAGATCCAGAAACCGTCCCCACCCACGGCACGCGACCGCGAGCGCGACGTGATCGCGCCTGGTCTCTCGGATCAGACGCGGCCGAGCGACGCCGACCACTATCCGCGGGGCGGCCTGGTGCAGCATGACCCCGCCTTCATCGGGTCGCTGTCCACCCGGCGCTCGACGCCGACGTCCACCGGACGCATGGGAATCGCGGGCTGGGTGTCTCCCAACACGCCGGTCGGCTCCCCGGTTTCGGGCTGGGGTGAGGTCACGGGGTGGTTTGCGGTGGGCTTTTCGATCACCTGGGACGGCCCGCCGCCCGCTCGACCTCCTGCTGCCACCCGCTGAGCCGATGATGCCCGGCGCCGCCGGGGAGTGGCCCCGCTGATGCCCTGGCTCCGTGGGAATCTGCACGCGCACACGACCTGGTCCGACGGCGTCAAGAACGCGAACCAGCTCATCGCGGCGTACGAGGCTCTGGGCTACGACTTCCTGGCGATCACCGACCACGAGAACTGGGTCGACGACGGCTACTGGCAGGCGCTGCCCAGGCTCGCGTCCAAGCTCCTCCTGTTCCACGGCGTCGAGCTGAACTGGCCGCGCTTCGATCAGCACATCGGCAAGGTCATCGGCGACCGCGAGACGCTCCACGTCCTCAACCATCCGGCGCGCTATCAGCTGAGCGTCGCCCAGACCGTCGAGCGCATCCGGCGTATCCGTGCCGGCGGCCTCGACCTCGACGCGATCGAGGTCACGGAGACCGGACAGCGTCGGCCGATCTACGAGTCCGCCGAGATCCCGCTCGTGAAGATCGCGACCGACGACGCCCACGGGCCCATCCACTTCGGCCAGGCGTGGATCGAGGTCGACGCCCCGCGCAAACGCGACGCGATCATTCGCGCGATCCGTGCGGGTGAGTTCCGGCTTGGCTTCGCCACCGACTAGTCACGCGAGCCTCGGCATGCCAACGGTGAGGATCGGCCACAGCCCCGACGCGGACGACGCGTTCATGTTCTACGCCCTCACGGCCGGGAAGGTGAAGATCCCCGGGGTCACGATCGAGCACGTGCTCGAGGACATCGAGTCGCTCAATCGCCGGGCGCGCACCGCCGAGCTCGAGGTGACCGCGGTGTCCTTCGCGACTTATCTTTTGATCGCCGACCAGTACCGGATGATGGATCCGGGCGCGTCGATGGGGCTGGGTTACGGGCCGATCCTGGTCGCGCGTGAGCCGATCCCAGCGTCCGAGCTCGAGCACCACGTCGTCGCGAGCCCGGGCAAGCACACCACCTCGGCGCTCCTGCTACGGCTCTACGTGGGCGATCCGCCGCTGATCGAGGTCGCGTTCGACAAGATCCCGCAGGCGGTGCTCGACGGCCAGGCCGATCTGGGCCTGCTCATTCATGAAGGTCAGATCACACACCAGAAGATGGGGCTGGTGAAGGTGCTCGACCTCGGCGAGGCCTGGCAGCGCGACACGAACCTGCCGCTGCCGCTCGGCGTCAACGTGATGCGCCGGGACCTCGGCGAGGACCTCCACAAGGCGCTCTCGCAGGGGCTCCGCGACTCGATCGCGTGGGCTCACGCGAACGTCGACGAGGCGATCGAGTACGCGATGCGCTACGGGCGCGGGATCGACAAGGAGACGTGCCGCCGCTTCGTCCTGATGTACGTCAACGACTTCACGCTGGCGCTCGGCCGCGACGGCCGCGCCGCGATCGAGCGCCTGTTCGGGATGGCCCACGCCAAGGGCCTGATCCCGGCGATCCCGCCGATCGACCCGGTTTGATCGAGGGAGAAGCGGGTGCTCGCCTGACGTCGATGCGCGACCCAGTCGGGTTCATGGAGTTTGGCAAGAAGCATTCCCAGGTGCATCTCGATCATCCTGGAATCTGTCCGCTGTGCCTGGAGCGTTACATCGATGGTCGGGAGGGCGGCGCCAAAACCCAACTGGTCGAAGAAGGCATCGACGGCAAGAAGACGGGCAAGTGGATTTGCCCGGACGGCGGCCGGCCTTACGCCAGGCAGTTCATCGAAGACACCGGCCGCGCCGCCAGCGGTTGGCCCTCGGTCGGGCCCATCTTCTAGTACCGCTTCAGGATCTCGTACTCGGTGGTGCGCTGGGCAGGGGTGAAGCCGGCCTCACGGATCAGCGTCACGATCTCCTCGACACCGATCGTGTTCACGAAATCGGCGGCCTTGTGCACGTTCTCCTCGAGGAGCGTGCCGCCCCAGTCGTCGGCGCCGAAGTGGAGCGCGATCTGGCCCGTCCGCTTGCCCTCGGAGAACCACGACGCCTGGACGTGGGGGAAGTTGTCGAGGTAGAGACGCGAGACCGCGAGCATCCGGAGGTACATATTCGGGCCCTTCGAGTGCTTGATCCACTTCGCGAGCAGCGTGTTGTTGGGCTTGAAGGACCACGGCACGAACGCGGTGAAGCCGCCGAAGGCGTCCTGGAGCTCGCGGATCGCGTCGAGGTGGTCGAGCAGGTCGTCGGTCTCCTCGAGGTGGCCGTACATCATCGTCGCCGTCGACTTGAAGCCGCGGCGATGCGCCTCGCGATGGACCTCGAGCCAGCTCTCCGGCCCCCCCTTCTTCGGCTCGATGCGCCGGCGCACCCGCGTCGAGAGCACTTCGGCGCCGCCACCCGGCAGTGTCCGCTGCCCGGCCTCCCAGAGGCGGTCGAGCACCTCGACGATCGACAGGCGGCTGACGTCGGCGACGGTGCGGATCTCGGAGGCGGTGAAAAAGTGCGGCGTCACCTGCGGGAAGCGCCGGCGCGTCTCCCGCACGAGCGTCGTGTAGTAGTCGAGCGGCAGCGCCGGGTTGTGGCCGCCCTGCAGTAGCACCGTCGTGGCGCCGCGGGAGGCCGCGAACTCGATCTTGGCCAGGACTTCTTCGACGGTCAGCGTGTACGCTTCCGGGTCGCCGGGCTTGCGGTAGAACGCGCAGAACTGGCAATCCGTGATGCAGACGTTCGTGTAGTTGGGGTTCGAGTCGATCACGAACGTGACGACCTTTTCGGGGAAGCGCTTGTATCGCGCCTCGGCCGCCAGCGCCCCCAGCTCGAGGAGCGGCGCGTCGCTCAGGAGCCAGCGGCCCTCGGCGCGGTCGAGTCGCTTGCCGTCGAGAACCCTGTCGCGGATCCGGTCGATCATTGAAAGGTTCGCCTCGGCGGGGGCACCGCCTCGGCTCACGCTGCCACGTCCCAGACCCGCACGATGTTGTAAAGCGCGTCGCGCTCGACCGGGATCTTGCCGGCGTCCCGGATGATACGGAAGAGCTGCTCGCGCGCCAGGCCCGCCGGGGTCTCGGCGCCCGCCATGTGCTGTACGCGCTCGTCTTCCAGCGTGCCGTTGACGTCGTCGGCGCCGAAGTGCAGCGCGACCGAGGCGGTGTCCTCGCCGAGGAGCACCCAGTACGCCTCGACGTGGGGAAAGTTGTCGAGGAGCAGGCGCGCGGCGGCGATTGTCCTCAAGTTGTCCGCCGGCGGCGTGGAGCGCGGCACGAGCTTGGTGGTGCCCACCTGGTACGGCAGCGCGATGAAGGTCAGGAACCCGCTGGAGGCGTCCTGTTGGGCGCGCAGGCGCAGCAGGTGATCGACCCGCTCGGCGAGCGTCTCGACGTGACCGTAGAGCATCGTCGCGTTCGTCCGGAGCCCGAGCGAGTGGGCGATCCCGTGGATCTCGCACCAGCGGTCGGCGTCGGCCTTGCCGGTGTAGTGGAGCTGCTTCGCGACGCGCGAGGAGAAGATCTCGGCGCCGCCGCCGGGCATCGTCTGGAGCCCCGCCGCTTTCAGGCGCGTCAGCGCCTCGCGCGGCTCGATCTTCCAGCGCCGCCAGAGGTAGTCGATCTCGGCGGCGGTGAAGGCCTTGATCTGGACCGCCGGGCGCGCGGCGTGGAGGCCTCCGATCACGCGCTCGTAGTATTCGAACGGCCAGTCCGGATGGTGTCCGCCGACGATGTGGACCTCTCGGACCTCGTCGCTGACCATTCCGATGATGTCCTCGACCGAATATTCGAACGCGCCGGGCTCGCCCTTCTTCCGCGCGAAGCCGCAGAACGAGCAGGAGAGCACGCAGACGTTGGTGGGCGAGATGTAACGGTTGAGGACGAAGTAGACGCGATCGCCCTCGCGCGCCGATTTGGCGTGGTCAGCCATCCGGCCGAGGCCGAGCAGGTCATCCGTCTCGAAGAGCGCGAGCCCGTCGTTTCGGTCGAGGCGCGCGCCCCCTCGGACCTTATCCCAGACGGACTCGAGCCGGCGGTCGGAGAAGCGCAAGGCGAAGGCCTCCGTGGACTCTAGCCAGCTATCCACAGGGGTGTCAAGGATTTGAGGGGCGAGCGCGTCGCCGGCGCAGCTCGCGGTGGATCTTCAGATCCTGCTGTCGCATGGTGAAGGCCACCGCGCCGGCAGCGAAAGCCAGGGCCAGGAGGGCGACGATCGTGATCTGGTCCGCGCGGTCGACGAGCCCTCGAGCGCCGAGGTAGGTGGTGATGATCGCGGCCAGGAAGATCACCCCCAGCAGGATGCCTCGGTAGACCCAGCGCTCGACCAGGAGCCGTTCCAGCGGTTCGTCATCGAGATGCTGCCAGTCGGCGTCGCGCATCGTGGGCGCCCTCCCGAGGACTTGCAGTTTCGCATCCCGAACATATAGTATCTGCGTAAGTCCTTGTACTTTCGAGAGTTGTTCGGCATGCGGCGATGAGTGTTTCGAGGGGAGGGGCGATGACGTCGACGACGGCCGTGGACCGACCTGTTCAGGTCGAAGTGATCACCTACGTTCCCACCCAGTACAACCACTGAAAGCACTGCGAAGTGACCTGGCAGGTCATGGGCCTTCGACAGAAAGTGCAGCGGGAGCTCATGAGCTCCGGGCTCCCGGAGGATCTCAAGGCGGAGTTCCACCAGCTCTCGGAGTGGGCCCACACGCTTCCGGAGAAGTTCGGCGGCTCCGTCAACGTCCGGCTCGTGGACGCGGTGTCCATCGAGGGGTTCTTCAAGTCGCTGATCCGAAGATTCTGGCGTTATCCCGCTTTCGCAGTGGAGGGTCAGCGGTACGTCGGCTCCGATTTCACGCGAGTGGATGCTCTCATCTCACAAGCGCTTCGACAAAAG
>QHSL01000029.1 GCA_003220435.1 Candidatus Rokuibacteriota bacterium
TCGGCCACGACTACGGCGGACGCCTGATGGCCGCCTGGCTCGACCGCTGACCATTCCGGCGGTCGTGGGTTCGACGGCGAGGGCGTGACAGGGTCGAGACGACCACGCGGCACGCGTCCGCATGCCGCTTGCGGCTGGGCTCCATCCCGGCGCGACGACGTCCGTCGCCGCTACCAGGGCACGGGTCCCTTCGACCCTGTCACGCCCGCACCGTCGACCACACGACCGGTTCTCCGCAGCGTGGCTCACTCCTGAGCGAGAGACTGGTGACGGCTCGCTGCGAAGCTGGACCGCTGAGCGAGAGACGGCGCTGGGTCAGGCGGTGAGGGTGCGGCAGGGGTCGAAGGAACCCGTTCCCTCCACGCGGCGACGGACCGTTCTGCGCCGGGATGGAGCCCAGCCGCAAGGGTATGCGGACGCATGCCGCGTGGTTGTCTCGACCCCTGCTGCGCCCTCTCCGGCTGACCCAGCGCCGCCGCCCCTCGGCGCTCGCTTGACTCATTCGCGCGGATGCATCACGATCCGCGTACTGCGAGGGAGGATCCGATGGCCTATTCGACAGACTCGAAGTCGACAGCGGTTCGCGCGCAGCTCGACCATCCGGTCATCGACGGCGACGGGCACTGGCTGGAGCCGGTCCCGATCTTTCTCGACTACCTGCGCCAGGTTGCCGGCCCGTCGGTCGTCGACCGCTTTACGAAGACGGCGAGGGAGCACATCGAGCGGGGCTGGTACACGATGACGCCGGCCGAGCGGCTCGATCGGCGGCCCACCCGGCCGACCTGGTGGGGTGAGCCGGCCAGCACGCTCGATCGCGCGACCGCGATGGTGCCGAAGCTCTTCTACGAGCGGCTCGACGACTTCGGGATCGACTTCGCGCTGCTCTACACCTCGCTCGGCCTCTTCCACATCGCCAACCCGGACGAGGAGCTGCGCCGGGCCATCGCGCGCGCCGTGAACCACATGAACGCGGAGATGTTCCGGCCGTACGCCCACCGCGTCGCGCCGGCGGCGGTGGTGCCGGTGCACACCCCGGAAGAGGCGATCGAGGAAGCAACGTATGCGGTGCGCGAGCTCGGCATGAAGGTCATCATGATCGCCAACCACGTGCGGCGGCCGGTCCCCGCGTTCGCGCGGCAGGCCGCCGACGCCACGCAGGTGCGCCACTGGGTCGACTCGCTCGCGTTCGAGAGCGCCTACGACTACGACCCGCTCTGGGCGAAGTGCGTGGAGCTGAAGGTGGCGGTGACGGCGCACTCCGGCAGCATGGGCTGGATGGGCCGCGAATCGGTCG
Organism: Candidatus Rokuibacteriota bacterium; assembly: GCA_003220435.1. Classification (GTDB taxonomy): domain Bacteria; phylum Methylomirabilota; class Methylomirabilia; order Rokubacteriales; family CSP1-6; genus AR31. The sequence goes on from QHSL01000029.1 coordinate 1,295, forward strand.
GCAGCTTCACGTTCAACCACATCGGCCACTTCGCGACGGCCAGCCACGCCTTCGCGAAGGCCCTGATCCTCGGCGGTGTGGTCCACCGTTTCCCGTCGCTCCGGTTCGCGATGCTCGAGGGTGGGGTGGGTTGGGCCTGCAACCTCGTGACCGATCTGATCGGGCACTGGGAGAAGCGCAACGGCCGCGCGATGGAAGCCCACACCCGCCCGACCAACCTCGACCGGCAGCGGCTCAAGGACCTGTTCGCCCGCTGGGGAGGGCACGCGTACGAAGACAAGATGGACGAGCTGATGAATTGCCTCAGCCTGGTCCCGCCGTTCCGCTCGGTCGAGGAGATGACCGAGCGCGAGTACCGCGAGCAGCTCGACGACTTCGCGGCTGCGCACGTCGGCTCGGCCGAGGCGCTGCGCCGGCAGTTCGCCGAGCACTTCTACTTCGGCTGCGAGGCCGACGATCCGACGACCGCGTGGGCCTTCGACACGCGCGGCCATCACCGCCTGCACCCGATCTTCAGCTCCGACGTCGGACACTTCGACGTGACCGACATGACCGAGGTGCTCGAGGAAGCCCACGAGCTGGTCGAGCACGGGTTGATCACGCAAGACGATTTCCGCGAGTTCGTGTTCGGCAACGCCGCCCGCCTGCACACGAGCCTCAACCCCGACTTCTTCAAGGGCACGGTGGTGGAGGACGCGGTGGCCAAGGAGCTGGCGCGCTGATCGACAAGGTCCGGCGGTTCATCGACGAGGCCGAGCGCATCGTGGTGCTGACCGGCGCCGGCATCTCGACCGACTCCGGCATCCCTGACTTCCGGGGGCCACAGGGCGTATGGACGAAGAATCCGGAAGCCGAGAAGATGTCGACGTTGCAGAACTACGTCGCCGACCCCGAGGTGCGCAAGCGGGCGTGGCGCAGCCGGCTCGACTCACCGGCGTGGCAGGCGAAGCCCAACGACGGCCACCGCGCGCTGGTCACGCTGGAGCGGAGGGGCAAGCTCGACACGCTGATCACCCAGAACATCGACGGGCTCCACCAGAAGGCCGGCTCCTCCCCTGAGCGTGTGATCGAGATCCACGGCACCATGCACGAGGTCGTCTGCCTCGCGTGCGGACAGCGGGCACTTATGGAGCGGGCACTGGCGCGTGTGCGCGCCGGCGAGGAAGACCCGCCGTGCCGGACCTGCCGCGGAATCCTCAAGTCGGCGACGATCTCTTTCGGGCAGGGGCTCGTGGAGGACGATCTGCGCCGCGCCCAGCGGGCGGCCGCCGCTTGCGATTTCATGTTCACGGTCGGCACGAAGCTGTCGGTCTACCCGGTCGCCGGCGTCGTCCCGGTCGCCAAGCGGGCGGGCGCGCGGGTCGTGATCCTGAACGCGGAGCCGACGGAGATGGACGAGCTGGCCGATGTGGTGCTCCGCGGCTCGATCTCCGAGCTCTTGCCCCGCCTCGTGGAGAGCGCCGAGTGCCGGTGACCCGGTTCGAGGTCCGGCTGAAACGTCCGCTCGCGGGGGGCGCGTCGTTCGGCGATGCCGGCGCCTACGAGGAGCTGAAGGGGGCCCTTCGCTTCTCGGCCGACCCCAAGCACGAGGCGAACGAGCGGATCACGGATCTGGTGCTGGCGCCGCGCGCGAGTGGAGGCCGCGTCGAGTTCGAGTCGGACGTCTCGATCCTGCTGCCGGTGGACCGCGCTCGGTGCAGCGGGCGCGTGCTGCTCGACGTGGTCAACCGCGGCAACACGGTCGCCGTCCCCAACTTCAATCGCGCGACGCGTCCCATCTTTCGCCCGGGCGCGGATCCCGATCCACCGGTCGACGTCGGCGATGGGTTCCTGATGCGACGCGGCTTCGTGGTCCTCTCGTGCGGCTGGCAGTGCGATCTTCCAGCCGTGCCCGGGCTCTTGGGCCTGCGTGCGCCCGAGGCGATCGATCTCCAGGGCGGCCGCCTCACCGGGCGCGTCTACACGCAGCTCCAGAGCCCGGAGGCCGTCTCGTGCATGATGCTGTCCGATCGCGGCCACCGCCCCTATCCGGCGGCGGATCTCGACGAGCGCGACGCCATCCTCACGGTGCGCGATCAGCCCGACGGCCCGGCGGTCACGATCCCGCGCGCCCGGTGGCGCTTCGCGCGCGTCGCCGGCGGCCAGCTCGTCGCGGACCCGCACTACGTCTGGTATGACGGCGGCTTCGAGAAAGGGCGCCTCTACCAGGTGGTCTATACGGCGCGCGGCGCCCCGATACTCGGCGCCGGCATCGCCGCGCTCCGCGACGCGGCAGCCTGGCTCAAGCACGGCACGGCGCGCGAGGACAACCCCGCGCCCGGCCGACTGCGTCACGCGTACGCGTACGGCCGTTCGCAGACCGGCCGGCTCCTGAGGACGCTGATTTACCACGACCTGAACCTGGACGAGCGCGGCCAGGAAGCGCTCGACGGCATCATCGCCAACGTCGCGGGCGGGCTCCGCGGCGAGTTCAACCAGCGGTTCGGCCAGAACTCGAAGGACCGGCCGCACATGATGGACGGCGTCGTGCCGTCGACCGCCGAGGAGCTACATCGCCGGCTGGCCGCGCGCCGGAGCCCGCTGCGCGTCTTCTACACGAACAGCTCGGCGGAATACCACCGTGGCGACGCCTCGCTGGTGCACACCGACCCCGAGGGCATGCGCGACGTCTCGTCGGGGCCATCGGCGCGCGTCTACCACTTCGCCGGCACCGAGCACGGGCTGGGCGTGTGGCCGCCGACGGACCGGCGGGTGGCCGCGGCGGATCCGTCCGAGCCGCTCGAGCACTCGCAGAATCTGCGGAACACGATCGACTACGCGCCGCTGCTGCGCGCGTGCTTGGTGAACCTCGACCGCTGGGTCACCGAGGGCGTCGAGCCGCCGGCCAGCCGCCACCCGCGCCTCGTCGACGGCACCGCGGTGCCGTTCGAGATGCTGAGCCAGGTGTTCGGTCGCATCCCCGGCGCCGCCTATCCGCGCCACCACGCGCGGCCGTGCCGGCTCGACTTCTCGTCGCTGCCGCCGCGTCCCGGGCCTCCGTGCGGCTCGCTTGTGTCGGACGTCGACGCCGACGGCAACGAGGTCGCCGGCATCGTGCTGCCCGAGGTGGCGGTGCCGCTCGGCACCCACACCGGTTGGACGCTCCGGCATCCCGAGATCGGCGGCGCGGAGCAGCGGCTGGTCTTCGCCGGCGCGACGATTCCGTTCGCCCGCACGCGCCGCGAGCGCGAGGCGGCCGGCGACCCGCGGGCGTCGCTCGAGGAGCGCTATCGCTCGCGCGACGACTATCTCGGGCGCGTTCGGCACGCCGCCGCGGCGCTCGCGCGCGAGCGCTACATGCTCGACGAAGACATCGAGCTGGCCGTCACGCTCGCGGCGCGAGCGTGGGACCACTGGACCACCTGAGTCGTCACTCGGCCGACGATCCGGCGCGCCTGGCGGATCGCGCCATCACGAGCGGTCGGCGATCGCCTGGGCCGCCTCCGCCGAGGTGCGCACTCGCTCCACGCCTTCATCCAACCGTCGAACAGGGAGCGCTCGTCCGTGCGCATGAGCTGGAAGCACCGGAAGTAGTCGAGGTCCACCCAGCTGCTGACGTATTCGAGCCCGGGCGGGAGCTGACGGCCGCGCTCGCGGGCGCGCCGATAGATCTCCGGGGCCGCGCATGCGGGATCTCCTCGACGATGTGCTACGGCTCCTGACTCTTTCCGTCCCGGAACGAGCGTCGTCTCTCAGCGCTCGAACGTTAGCCGATCGGATCGGCCCTGGCAAGGCGAGGGCATGGTGTAGAGTCCGGGCGTGAGCTCGTACCTGCCGGGAACCGACATGACGCGCTTCATCCGCGAGCTGATGGAGTTCGTCGCGCTGAGCGACGACGACATCGAGGCGATTCGTCGCACCGCGCCCGTGGTGCTCGCGCACGAGGACGCGTTCACCCGGGCGCTCTACGACCACTTCCTCAAGTTCGAAGCGACGGCCCGGTTCTTCCTGGGTGACGACGGACGGCCGGATGCAGCGAAGCTCGAGCGGCGGCGGCACAGTCTGGCGCGCTGGCTACGCGAGACGGCGGAGGTCGCGACGACCCAGGAATTCTCCTACTACCTGCTCGCGGTCGGGCTCTCCCACAGCCACCGTGCCGACAGCCGCGGCGGCGTGGTGCCCCCGCACTTCGTCGTGGGCGCGATGAGCCTTGCCCAGACCGCGCTGGCGCGCCTCTTCCGCGAAACGCTCGGCGATGCGGGGAGGGCGCTCGAGGCGAGCCAGGCCTGGAACAAGCTCCTGCTCGTGCACCTGAGCGTCCTGCTCCTCGGCTACGTCCCGCCGGCGCGCCCCTAAGGGCGCGGGCGGCGCGCCGCGCTATGAGACGTGCGCTGCGCGCCGAATCCGAGGGCGACTAATTTAGTTACGGACGCCAGAGAGCAGGCTGTTGGTGACGGTCTTCATGACGTTCGGCGTAACCGGATTCTTCACGGTGTTCACCGTCGTCGTGACCGTGTTCACGACCGGGGCAACGATGCGCGTGTCGGGCGTGGTGCCGGGGACGGCCTGGATCGCATCGTTGATGGCCGCTTCCTTCACCTGCGCGTTCAGGGCCTCCGTGCTGGCGGCCGGGCCGGTCTGCGGCACGAAGCTGAATAGCACGGCAAGGCTCTCGGCGGTCTGTCGTGTGATCTGCTGAGGCGCGCCGATGGGCCTGGACGTGGTCACGATCACCCGTTCGAGCATTCTGACGTCCACCGCGGAGCCGGTGAGCCGTCCAGCGCCGTCGAGCTTGGTGACGTCGACGAAGCCCTTGAGGATCGTGATCGTCGACCGGTGGCCGTCGATCACGGGCTCGACCTCCGCGATCACGACGGTCCCGCGGACGGCGACGACCGCGTTCGGCGTCCTGATCTCGACGATCTCGCCCGACTTCATCTTTTCCTTGGCCACGGCGATCGCCGCCCGGCCGGCGGCGAGGCGCACCGTCGCCGTCCCCGGGATCTCGGTGATCGTGAGCACCGAGCGCTCTCGCGCCGTGACGGTCGCCTTGCCGCCGAGCAGGACGCGCACCGCGGAGTTCTCGCCTGTCGTGATCCGGTCGTGAAGCCGAACGTCGTCCTTGAAATGGAGCGGCGCCGGCTGCGGGAGCGAGGCGCGCGCGACCGTCGCCGTCCCGACGACCTTCGTGACCACACCGGCATGCGGCTCTTCGGATCGGGCCACCGTCGGCAACGCCAGCACCGCGAGCGTGAGCAGGAGAGTTCCGAGAGCGCCGCGCGGGCGGCTCGACCGCGTGAACGTGTCCATGCCATCTCCTCCGGAAATCGGGTTGACGAAAGTCCGGAGAAGCGAGACCGCAAGACGAGTGCCACGGGGGGCCCGCGCGACGCGGCGATTCGTCGGGGTGTTGGGGAACCGGCCCCGCGCGCGTGGCGCGGATTGGGTCGGATCGTTTCTTCTCGCGTGACGTGTTTCTGATCGCTCCGGAAGGGTTTCCGGAGATGTGGACGCGCCCGGCTAGGGCTGGAGGCGTGTGGCGCGCCAGGCGCCGCCGCTGAAGCCGTCGGCGGCGGGCGCGAGCGCGCGCGTCCACAGCGCGCGATCGTGGGCGCGGGCGGGCTGGCCCACCCACAGCTCGACGCGCTCAGCCCACACGCGGTAGCCGCCCCAGCGTTTGGGGCGCGGCACGTCGTCGGCGAACAGGCTCGTCGCCTCCGCGATCTTCGCCAGGTACGCCGCGCGCGAGGCGATCGGCTGGCTCTGGTCGCTCGCCGTCGCGGCCAGGCGTGCGTCGCGCGGCCGCGAATTCCAGTACGCGTCCGAGTCCGCGTCGGGCGCCGGCGTCACCGGTCCCTCGATCCGCGCCTGACGCTCGAAGGCGTCCCAGTGAAAGACGAGCGCCGCGCGCGGGTTGACCTCGAGCGCGCGGCCCTTCGCGCTCTCGCGGTCGGTGTAGAAGCCGAGCCAGCCGGCGTGCGTGTCGATGCCGCGGCACAGCACGAGTCGAGCGGAGGGGCGACCGTCGGGCTCGACGGTCGCGAGCGTCATCGCGTGCGCGTTCCTGATCTCGGCGAAGGCCTCCTGCTGCCAGCTCACCAGGAGCGGCAGCGGGTCCTCGGGAAGGGGCTCGGGCAGCGCCGGCTTAGTAACCCTCTTCCTCCAGGAGCGGGAACGCGCTGGTCACGTGGGCCGGCCGCACCGGCGCCGCCGGATGGAGATACGACGGGTCGACCGCCGTGAGGCGGTTGACGCCGAGGAGTCCGCAGCAGAGGCGGACCTCCTCTTCGAGGAGCTCGAACACGCGCACGAGGCCGGTCTGGCCGGCGGCGGCGAGACCGCAGCACGACAGGCGCCCGATGCCGACGACCTGCGCGCCGAGGGCGATGCCCTTCACGACGTCGGTGCCGCGCATGAACGCGCCATCGACCATGACCGTCGCGCGGCCGCGCACGGCAGCGACGACCTCGGGCAGGATGTCCATCGTGCCGCGGCCGTGGTCGAGCTGCCGGCCGCCGTGGTTGGAGACGTAGACACCATCGACACCGTGGTCGCACGCAAGCGCCGCGTCCTCGGCGGTGGCGATGCCCTTGAGGATCAGCGGGATGTCGTGGAGGTCCTTGAAGCGCTTCACGTGGTCCCAGCTGAGCGCGGCCTGGAACTCGTGTCCGGTCGCGCGCGTGCGCCAGGGCTTGACGAAGCGCCGGGCCAGGTCGCGCTCCCGGCGGCTGTAGACCGCAGTGTCCACCGTGAGGCAGAACGCGGCGTAGCCGTGGTCCTGCGCGCGCTTCACGTGATCGTCCACCCACGCGTCATCGCCGCGGACGTAGAGCTGGAAGATGCGGAAGTTGTCGGCCGCCGCCGCCACCGCCTCGAGGCCGGGGTTGCAGACCGAGCTCAGCATCTGCGGCACGTTGAACTCCGCGGACGCCTTCGCGGCGGTGGCGCCGCCGCCGGGCTCGAAGCTCTCGACGGACCCGACGGGCGCGATCATCACCGGAATGCGCACCGGCCGCCCGAACAGCGTCGAGGAGGTGTCGATCTTCGAGACGTCGCGCAGCACCCGTGGCCGGAACGCGAGCGAATCGAGCGCCTGCCGGTTGCGGCGCAGTGTCGTCTCGGTCTCGGTGCCGCCGGCGAGATAGTCCCACGGGCCCGGCGCCAGATTCATACGCGCCGCTCGGACGACCTCGTGGAGGGTCTGGAATCGGCTCTCTAGGTTCGAAGGTGACATGGACGGGAACGATAGACGAGGACGCGCCTCATGTCCAGGGTACCGGCGCGCCCCAGCGGTTGAGGTACGTGGTCTCCGCGGTCGGCAGCCGCCGGCTGGGGCCATAGGCCGTGCGCGGATAGCCGAGCGGGATGCAGAAGTGGAAGGCCACGTCCTTGGGGATCGCGAACATTGCGCGGAAGCGGTCCATCACGGTGGGGTGAAGCGTGGTCGGCACGGAGCCGATGCCGAGCGCGTGCGCCGCCAGCATGAGATTCTGCGCCGCCGGGATCACCGAGTTGGCGGTGCCCGGCGGCACCGCGCACGCGAACACGACGCACGGCACGTCCTTCATCTCGTCGGCCAGCTCGCTGGCGAGCTTGTAGTTCTTCTCCTCCGGCGGGATGTCCGCCCGCTTGGTCCAGCCTTTCTCCTCCTTGCGCTTGGCCCACCACGCCTCATGGTAGATCTTGCCGAACTCTCGGATGGCGTGGCGATCGGTCAGCACCAGGAAGCGGCCGATCTGGCGGTTGCCGCCGTTCGGCGCCTTGACGGCGGCGTCGATGATCAGATGGATGTCCTCGATCGGGATCGGGTCGGGCTTGAAGCGCCGGACCGAGCGCTGGGTCAACATCGCCTCGCCGAGCGGCATCTTCAGTCGGTCGAACGCCATGCGCTCGCTCCTTTCATAGCCGCGCCTCGGCCGGCGGGGCCCCAGCCCCGCGCCGGCCTGCGGCGCGCACGTCCCCAGCGTGAGAGCGGTCAAATCTTGGGATGGCGCGTGTGCCAGCCGGTGGCCTGCTCGTAGGTGTGACCCACGCGCAGCACCGTCGCCTCGTCGAACGGCCGGCCGGTGATCTGGATCGACAGCGGCAACCCGGACGCGGTGAAGCCGCACGGCACCGCGAGGGCGGGCAGGCCCGTCAGGTTGAACGGCGACGTGTTACCGCGCGGGAAGCCGTATTCGGGATCGTAAACCGTGGCGAACGTGGGCGCCGGCTTCGGGCTGGTCGGCGTCGCGAGCACGTCGACAGAGCGCAGCACGTTGGTCATCTCGCCGCGCAGCCGGGCGCGCAGGCGCTGCGCCTGCACGTACTCAGAGGCGGTGATGAGCCCGCCCGCCAGCATCCGCTCGCGCAGGATCTCGCCGAAGCGCTCGGGGTGCGTTCTTAGATCTTGCTCGTGATAGGCGAACGCCTCGGCCAGCAGGATGACCATGTTGGCGCCCGCCGCCTGGATGCTGGGGATCTGCACGTCCTGCACGGTGGCGCCAAGCTGCCGCAGCGTGGCCAGCGCCTGCTCGAACGCCTTGTCGACCTCGACGTCGATGCCCTCGAAGAAGAACTCGCGCGGAACGCCGACCCGCAGCCCGCGCACCCCGCGGCCGAGCGGCGTCACGTAGTCGCCCACCGGCTCACGGCTCGACGCCGGATCGGCCGGGTCGTAGCCGGCCAGGGCCTCGAGCAGGTACGCGCAGTCCTCGACGGTGCGCGCCATCGGCCCGGTGTGGTCGAGCGTCCACGAGAGCGTCAGCACACCGGCGCGGCTGCAGCGGCCGTACGTCGGCTTGAGCCCTGCGATGCCGCAGAACGACGCGGGACCTCGGATCGAGCCGCCGGTGTCCGAGCCGAGCGCGCCGAAGGCGAGCCCGGCGGCGAGCGCCGCCCCCGAGCCGCTCGAGGACCCGCCGGGCATGCGCTCGAGGTCCCATGGGTTCCGGGCCGCCGGGAACCGGTGGCCCGGGAACTGGATCCCGAACGCGAACTCGTGGGTGATCAGCTTGCCGAGCATCACGGCGCCGGCGCGCTGCAGGCGCTTCACGCACGTGGCGTCCTCGTCCGGCACCCAGTCGGCGAGCAGCGCCGAGCCGCCGGTGGTGAGGATGCCGCGGGTCGCGTAGATGTCCTTGTAGCCGACGGGGATCCCGAGCAGCGGGCTGGCGTGCACGCCGCGGCTCAGCGCGGCCTCGGCGGCCTTCGCGTCGGCCAGGGCGCGATCGGCGGTGACGGTGACGAACGCGTGCAACCGCGGGTCGAGGCGCTCGACGCGCTCGAGGAGCGCGCGCGTCAGCTCGACCGGCGACAGGTCCCGCCGCCGCAGCCGCGAGCTGATCTCGCGTATGGTCGCGTAGCAGAGCTCCTCAGCGGCCATGGTCGTCTCGCGCGCGCTCGGCGTCGAAGGTGACGGCGGGCTCGAGCGTCCTGACCGCCCGCGAGTCCAGCGCGTGAATCGGCTGGAGCGCGTCGGTCAGCAGCCGGCGCACGAGCTCGAGCCGGTTCTCGGGGATCTCGATGCGCGCGGCGCGCATCCGGTCGCGTAGCTCTTCCAGGGTCATGGCACTCCTCCCGTGTGGCAGAATACCGCGAGCCGCAACGAAGCGGGAGGCGGATCGATGACGCGCCGCGCTCGTGGACGACCGACATCATCGCACGCGGTCGGGGCCGTGGTGGAGCGTCCCGTGGAGCGCGCGGGATGACGCCGGGCCGCCGCGCCGCGCGCATCGAGCTCTCGCGGGTGACGAAACGCTTCGGCGACGTGGCCGCCGTGCGCGACGTCAGCTTCACGGTCGACGCCGGCAGCCTCGTCACGCTGCTCGGGCCCTCGGGCTGCGGCAAGACGACGACGCTGCGGCTGATCGCCGGCCTGGAGATCGCGTCGTCGGGACGCATCCTGATCGGCGACGACGACGTGACGAGGCTGGCCGCGACCGACCGGAACGTGAGCATGGTGTTCCAGAGCTACGCGCTGTTCCCGCACATGTCCGTGCTCGAGAACGTCGCGTACGGGCCGCGCGTCGCCGGCCAGCCGCGCCGCGAGGCCGCGCGGGCCGCGCGGGAGGCGCTCGCCGGCGTGGGGCTGGCCGAGCTCGAGACGCGGCTGCCCAGCGAGCTCTCGGGCGGCCAGCAGCAGCGCGTCGCGATCGCCCGCGCGCTCGTCCTGGAGCCGCGCGTGCTACTGTTCGACGAGCCGCTGTCGAACCTGGACGCGCGCCTGCGCCGGCAGATGCGGGAGGAGATCCGGGCGCTCCAGCGGCGACTCGGGATCACGGTGGTGTACGTGACGCACGATCAGGAGGAGGCGCTGGGGGTCTCGGACCGGATCATCGTGATGAACCAGGCCGTCATCGCGCAGGAGGGGCCCCCGCGCGATCTCTACGAGGCGCCGGCCGACGTCTTCGTGGCGGGCTTCATGGGCGAGGCCAATCGCGTCAAGGGCGTCCTGCGCCGCCTCGACGAGCGGACCGGGCGCGTCGCCATCGGCGGCCTCCGCTGCACGCTGCCACATCGCGGCCTGGGCGACGGCGTGGTCGACGTCGCGATCCGGCCCGAGGCGATCCTGATCGAGCGCGGCGCCGCCGCCAACGGGGCCCTGCGCGGCACGGTGAGCCACGCGGCGTACCTCGGCTCGCGGATGGAGTACTCGATCGCCTCCGAGATCGGCGAGCTGTTCGTCACCAGCCCCGCCGTGGACGCGCCGCTGTCGCCGGGCGCCGCGGTGGCGCTGACGCTGGCCGACCACGGCATCACGCTGATCCGGCCATGATCGACCCCCACGTCGTCCGGGCCCTCGATGGACTCGGCGTGCCGTACGAGCTGATGGAGATCGATCCGGCGTTTGCCGACACCGCCGCCTGCTGCGAGAAGTACGGGCTGCCCCTCGAGAGCGCCGGCAACACGATCGTCGTCGCCTCGAAGAAGGAGCCGCGGCAGTATAGCGCGTGCGTCGTGAAGGCCACCACGCGGCTCGACGTGAACCGGGCCGTCCGGAGCCTGATGGGAGTCTCCAAGGTCTCGTTCGCCTCGGCGGAGGAGACGAAGGCGCTCACCGGCATGATGCTCGGCGGCGTCACGGTGTTCGCGCTGCCGTCGGACCTGCCGATCTACGTGGACGACCGGCTGATGGAGCTTCCGTGGGTGATCCTGGGCAGCGGCAGCCGGTCGTCCAAGATCAAGATCGCGCCCGAGGTGTTCCGGCGGATCCCGAACGCGACGATCGTGCCGGGGCTCGCCGTCGACGTCCCGCGCTAGCGCAATTCGCCACCCGACGATGGAGGACACGATGGACCGCACGAAGAGCGTGGTCACGGCCGAGCGATTCGCCTCCGGCCTGACGTTCGACCAGTACGTCGCGTACGTGGCCACCCCCGAGAACCTCAAGCGTGAAGGCTCCGGCGGCACGCCGCGCCGCGACTGGAGCGCCCATCTGCGCGCGAGCTACGAGGCGCTGAGGCTCGCGGACTCACAGGCGGCGGCGATCAAATGGCTGGCCGGCCGCCCGAACGGCCCCGCCAACGTGCTGGTGATCGCCGAGGAGTGGTCGTCGGACTGCCGCCGCGACGTGCCGATGCTGGCGCGGCTCGCGGACGCGGGCGGGCTGGAGCTCCGGATCTTCCGCCGCGACGGTCATCGGTTCAGCGCCAGCCACCATCCGACCCTCGCCGAGGCGCCGGATAGCAACGCCGACATCATGGCGGAGTTCCTCAACGCGAAGAACGGCCAGACCTGGCAGTCGATCCCCGTCGCGGTCTTCTACACGAGAAACCTCGAGTACCTCTACCACTACACCGAGTACCCCGCGATCTATCACAAGGACCGGGTGGTCGCTCAGATCCGCGCGGCGCGCGCGGGCGAGAGCAAGGACGATACCCGGACGCGGGGCGACCGTGAGTTCCTGGAGCTGCAGCAGTCGTCGTTCTTCCGCGTCTGGGCGTCGGCCGGCGCCGACGAGATCCTGAGCGCGCTCCACGAGCGGCTGGTCGTCGGCTCGCTCGGCTGAGCGTCACGTCCGCCGCCTCCCGGCGCCGTCACTCCGTCAGGATCCAGGCGTTGTGGCGGAAGGGGTCGTAGCGCTCGCGGCGCGCGCAGAAGCCGGTGGTGGCGATCACGCGCCGCATCTGCTCGTCGGTCGCCCGCCGCGCCGAGAGGAAGAGGTCGAGGTCCTGGAAGGCGACGAGCCCGGCCTCACGCTGGCGGCACAGGTTGCGGGCGCGGTTGAAGAACACGATGGGATCGCAGGCGATCCGCGTGTCGAGCCGCAGCTTCAGGTCGCGACGGGTCGTCGTGCCGTCGGGGTGGCGCAGCTCGGCCCAGCCCTCGCAGAGCGGGCGGGCGTCGAACATGTGGAGCGCGTAGAGCCTCCCCTCGCCCGTCAGCGCGTGGTCGCCCGGGAATGTGTAGGGCGCCAGCTGCAGGAGCGAGAATCCGACCGCGGTCACGTAGACCGAGGGACGGGCGCGGCCCGTCCACAGGGCGGCCAGCAGGCCGCCCGGCGGATCCGTTGGCGCGACGGCGCGGCTCAGCGGGAAGATCGCGAGGATCGCGAACATGAGCAACGGGTAGAAGAAGCCGACGACCTGCCACGACAGCGCGTGAAACAGGAGGAACTGGGCGAAGGCGGCCCAGAAGATCCACGCCCGCTTCGCCAGGAGGCCCCACGTGACGATCAGCTCCAGGACGATCACGTAGGCGCACGCGATGACCACGCCGACGCCGGAGAACGGCCACATCGGACGATAGAGCCCCCCGCCCGAGATCCACTCCCAGTTGAGCTTGAGCGTGCCGGCCCAAAAGTAGAAGAGCGTGATCAGGACGCGGAGCGCCTGGCGCTTGCCGGGGACCAGCAGGTACACGAAGGTCGCCGCGAACGCCATGTAGTGCTGGTTCATGCGCAGGCGGTAGTCGAGCAGCATGACGGCCAGCTTGAGGACGTTGACCGCGATCAGCACGCCGACGCCCACCGCGGCCGCGAAATACGCGCGGAGCAGCAACGTCACGCCGGCCAGGGGCAGCACCCGGAGCGCGTGACAGTCGGGCGCCAGCGGCCAGCAGATCGGCTCGGCCTGCGCGTGCAGGAAGAGGGCGACGCGCTGGTCGATCCAGTAGAGATAGGTGACGACGTGCAGGAAGACCAGCGCCGCGCCGTACCAGCGGAGCGCGTCGTCGCGCTCGATCTCGGCGATCTGCGCGCGGAAGTATCCGGCGATCGCCGCGAGCATGGCGGGAGCCTAGCCTATACTGTCCGGGCGGACAATTCGGGTATGCTGCGTGAGGCCGCTTCTGCGAGAGTGGCGAAACTGGCAGACGCGCTGGACTTAGGATCCAGTGGGCCAAAAGCCCTTGGGGGTTCGACTCCCCCCTCTCGCACCAACACCCCCTAGCGTTCGCTCCGCCACTTCCGGATCGCGACCGTAGTTCCCTCGCCGATCCGTGACGCGATCCAGAGCTCGTCCATGAGGCGCCGGACTCCGGGCAGCCCGAGGCCGAGGCCGCCGGACGTCGAGAAGCGGTCCTGGAGCGCCAGCCCGACGTCGGGGATACCCGGGCCTTCGTCGATCACCACCACTTCGATCCCGCGCGCGCGTGTGCTCTCGATTGCGCGAAAGATGATCTCGCCTCGCGTCGCGTAGGTGATGAGGTTCCGCACGAGCTCTGAGACCGCCGCCACGACGCTCGCCGACTCGGTGGGTGACATGCCGATACTGGCCGCGAGGGCGCGGCCCCGCTCGCGAGCGCCGAGGGCGTCCGTCTCGTTGCTCACCGGCAGCAGCGCCTCGCTCCGCACGCGCGCGGGCACCATCCCGGGAATAAGCGACCATCGGGTCGAATCGGAGGTGGCGCCGGCGTCGCGGCGCACCAGGACCCAACCGGCCGTCTGAAGATCTGTGGTGATATCGTGCCGGCGTCGATCCCAAAGCCGCCGCTCGGTCGTCACCCGGGCGTCTGCTCCGCGGCGCTGGCCGCTTCGCCGGTCGAGGACCACTTCCATGGTCGCGGCGACGAAATTGCGCCGGAGCGACGTGTAGGCGAGCAGCTCCTCGCGGGCCACCACCGCGAGGAGGGCGTACGAGCGCTCCGCCGGACGCTGACCCTCGCCCATACGTTCCATAGTCGTCAGAAGAACGGCCCCGGCGCAATCGGGGAATTCCCAGAGAGTTCGGTCGGCATGGTGTCCCGACCGTGGCGTGATAGACTCCGAAGATCTTGAATCGCACCACACCGGAGCGTCGATGAAGGTCGCGGTCGAGCCGATCGAGGGTTGTAAGCGGCGTCTCGCCATCGAGGCGCCGGTGGACGTCGTGCAGAAAGAGTGGGAGCGGGCCTACGGCCGCGTGCAGAAGCTGGCGCGCCTGCCCGGATTCCGGAAGGGCCACGTGCCGCGCTCGCTCGTCAAGGTGCACTTCTCCGACGACGTGCGCCGTGAGGTGGCCGAGCACCTGATCCCCGACGTCTACCGGCAGGCGCTCTCCGAGGCGAAGCTCGATCCGGTCAACGAGCCCGACCTCCAGGAGGTGCGGCTGGAAGAGGGCGCGCCGCTGAGCTTCGTCGCCGTCGTCGAGGTCAAGCCCTCGATCACGCTGGGCGAGTACAAGGGCGTCGAGGTCGAGCACGCGCCGAAGCCGGTGACCGCCGAGGACGTCGACGGCGCGCTCGGGAACATGCGGGAGCAGCAGGCGCAGTTTCACGCCGTCGAGCGGCCGGCCGCCACCGACGACCTGGTGGTCGTCGACTACACGCTGACCATCGACGGGCACGAGCCGTCGAGCCAGACCGGCTACGAGTTCCTGGTGGGGGCCAAGACGGTGCTGCCCGAGATCGACGACGCGGTGATCGGCCTGCGCGCGGGCGACGACCGGCAGGTGGCGCTCCGCTTCACCGACGACCACCGGCGCGAGGACCTGCGCGGGCGTGGCGGCCAGGCCACCGTGAAGGTGATCGAGGTCAAGGAGAAGACGCTGCCGACGCTCGACGACGACTTCGCGAAGACGCTGGGTGAGTACGAGACGCTGGCGGCGCTGCGCGCCGAGGTGCTGAAACAGCTCGAGGCGCGGCGCGAGCACGACGAGCGGAGGGCGCTCCAGGAGAAGATCGTCGACGTGCTCGTCGCCCGGCACGAGTTCACGGTGCCGGAGGCGCTGATCATGCGCCAGGTCGCCCACCGGATCGAGCACGCGCGCGAGTCCATGCGCCGGCAGGGGCTCGACCCGGAGAAGCTGCCGTGGGACTACCAGAAGCTGATCGCCGAGCTGCGGCCCGGCGCCGAGACGGCCGTGCGCCGCGCCCTCCTGATCGAGGCGATCGCCGACCGCGAGGCGATCGCGCCCTCGGAGACGGAGGTGGACGCCGAGGTCGAGCGGCTCGCGCAAGCGAGTCAGCGTCCGACGCCCGCCGTCAGGCGTATGATGGAGAAGAGCGGCGATCTCGACGGGCTCCGGCAGGGGTTGCGTGACCGGATGACGCTCGAGCTGCTCGTCGCGAACGCGAAAGTGAGAGCCGGATGACAACGCGGAGGGAGCTCGTGAACAGGCGGAGATCTCCGATGGGTCTGGTGCCGATGGTCGTCGAGCAGACGCCGCGCGGTGAGCGGGCGTTCGACATCTACTCACGGCTCTTGAAGGAGCGGATCATCTTCCTGCCGACCTTCATCGAGGACGAGCTGGCGAATCTAGTAATCGCCCAGATGCTCTACCTCGAAGCGGACGACCCGGACAAGGACATCTACCTCTACATCAATTCACCCGGCGGCTCGGTCACGGCGGGCATGGCGATTTACGACACGATGCAGTACGTGAAGCCGGCGATCTCGACGATCTGCATGGGCCAGGCGGCCTCGATGGGCGCGCTCCTGCTGTGCGCCGGCGCCAAGGGCAAGCGCTTCTCGCTGCCGCACGCGCGGATCATGATCCACCAGCCGCTCGGCGGCGTGCAGGGCCAGGCGACCGACATCGACATCCAGGCCCGCGAGATTCTCCGGATGCGCGAAGAGCTGAACCGCATCCTCGTCCACCACACGGGCCAGGCCATGGAGAAGATCGAGCGCGACACCGACCGCGACTTTTTCATGACCTCGGAGCAGGCGAGGGAATATAGAATCGTCGACGAAGTCATCTCGTCCAAGCCGACGACACGCTCGGTGAGCGAACCAGTCGTACTCTCGACCCAGAAGTAGGGAGCGGATGGCCCGTACACGCGAAGGCAGCAGTACCCTCCGGTGCTCGTTCTGCGGCAAGAGTCAGAACGACGTCCGCAAGCTGATCGCCGGCCCGACCGTCTACATCTGCGACGAGTGCATCGAGCTCTGCAACGACATCATCGCGGAGGAGTGGGAAGAGGAGAAGTCGCGCGAGATCCGCGGCCTCCCCAAGCCTTCCGAGATCAAGACCGTCCTCGACCAGTACGTGGTCGGCCAGGAGCGCGCCAAGAAGGTGCTGGCCGTCGCGGTGCACAACCACTACAAGCGCATCGAGTCGGGCAACGAGGCGGACGACGTCGAGCTGCAGAAGTCGAACATCCTCATGATCGGCCCGACCGGCTCCGGCAAGACGCTGCTGGCCCAGACGCTCGCCAAGATGCTCCGCGTCCCGTTCACGATCGCCGACGCGACCACGCTGACCGAGGCGGGGTACGTCGGTGAGGACGTCGAGAACATCATCCTGCGATTGCTGCAGGCCGCGGATTACGACGTGGAACGAGCCGAGCGGGGGATCGTCTACATCGACGAGATCGATAAGATCGCCCGTAAGTCCGAGAACCCGTCGATCACGCGCGATGTTTCCGGCGAGGGCGTGCAGCAGGCGCTGCTGAAGATCCTGGAGGGCACGGTCGCCAACGTGCCACCGCAGGGCGGCCGCAAGCACCCGCACCAGGAGTTCATCCAGGTCGACACCTCCAACGTGCTGTTCCTGTGCGGCGGCGCCTTCGTGGGGCTCGACAAGATCATCGAGAGCCGGGTCGGTCGCTCCGGGATGGGGTTCGGCGCCGAGATCAAGAGCCGCGAGGAACGCCGGATCGGCGAGCTGCTGGCGATGATCCAGCCGGAAGACCTCCTGAAGTACGGGCTGATTCCGGAGTTCGTGGGCCGCCTGCCGGTGATCGCGACGCTCCACGACCTCGACGACCAGGCCCTGACGCGCATCCTGCGCGAGCCGAAGAACGCGATCATCAAGCAATACCAGAAATACTTCGACCTCGAGAAGGTGCGGCTCAAGTTCACCGACGACGCGGTGGCGGCCATCGCGCGCGAGGCGCTCAAGCGCGGCACCGGCGCCCGCGGGCTCCGCGCGATCCTGGAAGAGGTCATGCTCGAGATCATGTACGACCTGCCCTCCATCCAGGGGCTCAAGGAGTGCGTGATCACCCGCGAGGTCATCCTCAACCGCGAGCGGCCGATCTTAGTCACCGAAGCGAAAGAACAGACGGCCTGAGCGGCACCCTCTTTGTAGTCGCGACCCCGATCGGCAACCTCGAGGACGTCACCCTGCGTGCGCTGCGCGTCCTCCGGGAAGCCGACCTCATCGCCTGCGAGGACACGCGGCGGACGCGCGCCCTGCTCACGCACTTCGACATCCACAAGCCGACCATCAGCTACTACGAGCACAACAAGCTGGCGCGCGGCCGCGAGCTGATGCGCGAGCTGTCGGCCGGGCGCTCGATCGCGCTGGTGACCGACGCCGGCACGCCGGGCATCTCCGACCCGGGCGTTCTGCTGGTGCGGGAGGCGCGCGCCGGCGGCTTCACGGTGGTGCCGGTCCCGGGCCCGTCGGCGGTCGTCGCCGCGCTGTCGGCTTCGGGTGTGGCCGCCGACGGCTTCGTGTTCGAAGGTTTCCTGCCGGTGAAGCCCGGCCGGCGGGTCAATCGCCTCAAGGCGCTCCGTGAGCTCGAGACGACGGTCGTGGTCTACGAGTCGCCCCATCGCGTCCTGGCGACCCTCGCCGCGATCGGCGAGGTCTACGGTGACGTCGAGCTGGTGGTGGCGCGCGAGCTGACCAAGCAGTTCGAGGAGGTTGTGCGCGCGACCGCCTCCGCTCACGTCGCGCGCCTCACGGCCGCCGAGCCGCGCGGCGAGTTCACGCTGATCATCCCGGCGATTTGAGGCGGGGGCGCGCCCGGCTCAGGGCAGCAGGTCGTCGACCGAAATGCGGCCCGAGACTGCGGCCAACGGTGTGAGGATCTCGCCGGGTTGGGCGACGCTCAGTGACCCGTATCTCCAGCGACGACGGCCTTCGGCGATGGGCTCGCGATGCACTTCGACCACGCGATCGACGAGGTTCACGATCCAGTAGTCAGCAATACCCGCGCGCGCGTAGAGGCGCGCCTTGATCGTTCGGTCGAGCCGCAGGCTGTCGTGCGCGACCTCGACCACCAGGACCGGATCCGCCGGATGCCGGCGGAGATGATCACGGGCGACGCCCCGGACGACGGCGACGTCTGGCTCGGGCTCGGAGTCGGGATCGAGCGCGAGCGGCAGCTGGACTCGAATCGACCATCCCATACCGAACGCGGCTCGCAGCGCGTCCTCGACGAGCTGGATCGCGACGGCGTGTGGCGTGGTCTGCGGCTCGCTGACCGCCAGGCGACCGGCCAGCAGCTCCACCGGCTCGTCCTCGTGGAGCACGTCGAGGTCGATCAGCCGCTCGTATTCGTGGCGCGTCCACCGACGGGTGCGGATAGGCGGATTGCTCATAGCTAGGGCAGGAGATCCGCCACCGGGATCCGCGCGTGCCGCATCGACAGAGGGGCTACGGCGCCCTCGGAGCGAAGCCTGGCCACCGAGCGATATCCCGAGCGGCCGCTTCCCGCTCCCCCGGGCAACCGGTAGACCTCGACCACTCTGTCGACGAGGTTCACGATCCAGTAGTCGGTGATTCCGGCATGCGCGTAGACCCTCGCTTTCGGACCCCGATCGAGCCGGAGACTGGTGTCGGCGACCTCGACGACGAGGTCGGCGATCGTTGGGGGGCCTACCGGCGCGTCACGGGGACTGCCGCGTACGACCGACACGTCGGGCTCGGGCTCCGAGTCGGGGCCCAGCGCCAGCGGCAGTTGGACGCGAATGCGCCAGCCATTTTCGAACACCGCACGGAGCGCCTCGACGACGAGCTCGACCGCGCGCGCATGCGGGTCGTGCTGCGGCTCGGCCACGACGAGGCGCCCCTCGATCAGCTCGATCGGGTCGTCTTCCTGGAGGAGGCCGATGTCGATCAGCCGGTCGTATTCTTGCCGGGTCCAGCGTCGCGTCCGGATTCGCGAGCCTGCCATTTCTGGCGTCAGGGTAGCGGCACGCGGCGGCCAGCGTCAACGCCGGGCTTCGGATACACAGCGTGTATACTTCGAGCGGCTATGAGCATTCCGAAGGCCCTCACCATCGCCGGCTCCGATTCCGGCGGCGGCGCGGGCATCCAGGCGGATCTCAAGACCTTCTCGGCGTTTCGCGTGTTCGGGATGAGCGTGATCACCGCGGTCACCGCCCAGAACTCCGTCGGCGTCCAGGGCGTCTTCAACCTTCCGACCGAGTTCGTCGGCCGCCAGCTCGATTCGGTGCTCTCGGACTTCGGTGCCGACGCGGTGAAGATCGGGATGCTCTCGACCGCGCCGATCATCGGCGTGGTCGCCGACCGCCTTCGCGGGCATGAGACCGCACGCATCGTCCTCGATCCGGTGATGATCGCCAAGTCGGGCGACGCGCTGCTCCAGCCCGACGCGCGCGCGGTGCTCGCCAAGGAGCTCCTGCCCCTCGCCCTCGTGGTCACGCCGAATCTCCCCGAAGCGGCGGCGCTCGCCGAGATGGAGGTGGCGACCGAGGCCGACATGGAGGAGGCGGCGCGGCGGATCCTCGCCCTCGGTCCCAAGAACGTGCTGGTGAAGGGCGGCCACCTGCGGGACTCTGCGACCGACATCCTGTGGAACGGCCGCGACCTCACGCGCTTCACCGGACCGCGGCTGGCGTCGACCAGCACGCACGGGACCGGCTGCACCCTCTCGTCGGCGATCGCGGCGTGCCTGGCGCGCGGCCACGCGCTGCGCGACGCGATCAGCGAGGGGAAGGCGTTCGTGACCGCCGCGATCCGCGAAGGGTTCCAGGCCGGCCGAGGCGTGGGCGCCCTCCGGCACTTCGTCACGAGCTGGTAAGGAGGGCATGACGGGGTCCGTCGACGAAAGCAAGATGTCGTTCCTGGAGCACCTCGGCGAGCTTCGCACCCGGATCGTCCGGGCCCTCACGGCCCTCCTCGTCGGCACCGTGATCGCGCTGCCGTTCAGCCAGTACATCGTCGACTGGCTGGCCAAGCCGGTGACCAAGCTCAACTACACGCTGGTGTTCACGGCGCCGGCCGAGGCGTTCTGGGTGCAGATGAAGGTCGGGCTGATCGCCGGGGTCTTCATCGCCTCCCCCGCGATCCTCTGGCAGGTCTGGGCCTTCATCGCGCCGGGGCTGCACGCGCACGAGCGGAAGTACGCGCTGCCGTTCGTGATCATCGGCTCGGCGCTCTTCATCCTCGGCGGCGCCTTCTCGCTGTACGTGGTCACGCCCTACGCCATCGCATTCCTGCTGAGCTACGCGCGGCCCGGGCTCACCCCGATGATCACGATCCAGAACCACGTCGACTTCCTGCTGAAGTTCACGCTGGCTTTCGGCGCCGTGTTCGAGCTGCCGCTGGCCCTCACGCTGCTGGCGCGGGTCGGGATCGTGAACGCGAAGATGCTCGCGAAGAACCGCAAGTACGCGATCCTCGGCGCGTTCATCGCCGGCGCCATCCTGACCCCCACGCCCGACGCCTTCAACCAGACGCTGATGGCGGGGCCGCTGATCATCCTCTACGAGGTCGGCATCGTGTGCGCGCGCATCTTCGGGAAGAAGCGCGCGCCGGCGCCGGAACCGGCGCCCGCCGAGACCGCCTAGATGGACTTCGGCTCCCTCGATCTGCCCGAGCCTGTGATGCAGGGGATCCGCGAGGCGGGGTTCGTCACCGCCACGCCGATCCAGGAGGCCGCGCTGCCGCTGGCGCTGCGCGGCAAGGACGTGGCCGGCCAGTCGCAGACCGGCACCGGCAAGACCGCGGCGTTCCTGATCGCGGCGTTCACGCGCATGCTGCGCACGCCGGCGCCGACGGCGGCGCCGGGCGCGGGCGCGCCGCGCATGCTCGTCATCGCGCCCACGCGGGAGCTCACCGTGCAGATCGAATCCGACGCGCGGCTGCTCGGGCGGTTCACGCCGTTCCGGACGCTGGCCGTCTACGGCGGCATCGACTATGCGAAACAGCGCGAGACGCTGGCCGCGGGCTGCGACCTCCTGGTCGGCACGCCCGGACGCCTCATCGACTACCTCAAGCAGCGCGTGTGGACGCCCCGCCACATCGAGGTCCTCGTGATCGACGAGGCGGACCGGATGTTCGACATGGGGTTCATCGCCGACCTTCGGTTCATCCTGCGCCGGCTGCCGCCGCCCGAGAAGCGGCAGTCGTACCTGTTCTCGGCCACGCTCTCGTTCCGGGTGCTCGAGCTCACCTGGGAGTTCATGAACAACCCCTCGCAGATCACGATCATGCCGCAGCAGAAGACGGCCGAGCGCGTGGAGCAGTCGCTCTTCCACGTGGGCCGCGACGAGAAGTTTACGCTCCTGCTGGGGCTCATGCGCCGCGAGGGCGGCGATCGGATCCTGATCTTCTCGAACACGCGCGAGGAGTCGCGACGCCTCGAGGACCGGCTCACGCGGAACGGCTACGAGACCCGCGCGCTCACCGGCGACGTGGACCAGAAGCGTCGGCTCAAGATCCTGAACGATTTCAAGGAAGGGCGGCTCCCCGTCCTGGTGGCGACCGACGTCGCTTCACGCGGTCTGCACATCGAGGCGGTGAGCCATGTCATCAACTGGGACCTGCCTCAGGACGCCGAGGATTACGTGCACCGGATCGGCCGCACCGCGCGCGCCGGGGCCGGCGGCAAGGCGATCAGCCTCGTCGACGAAGCGAGCGCGCTCGACCTCGAGGCGATCGAGAAGTTCATCGGCCAGAAGATCGCGGTCGAATGGGCGGACGACGATCTCTTCCAAGCCGAGATCAAGCCGACCGCGGAGGAGCGGAGGCGCTACGCCGAAGAGCGGCGCGCCCGTCTCGCGGCCCGCGACCGCTTCGGCGACCGGGGACGGCGCGGCGGCCGCGATCATGGGCGCGGCGGCCCCGAGCACGGACGCGGCGGAGGGGAGCGGCCCCGTCACGATCACGGGGGAGCCGCGTCCGCGCCGCCCCAGCCCCCGCAGCCGCCTCGCGAGGGCGGGCCGGGCGGTGGCGGGCGTCGACGGCGCCGCGGGCGCCGTCCCGGTGGTGGCGGAGGCGCGCGGCCCGAGAATCCGTCGGTTTAGTCGGGGCTCCTGGCCGGCAAACTTCCCCTCGCGTGCTGTCGCTCGAAGATCGGCAGCGCCCACCGGTACAAGGTCGCGGCCTCGTCGTGGCGGCCCAGCCCGTCGAGGATCGACGCGAGGGCCGCGGCGTCGTCGGCGACGCGCGGATGATCGGGCCCGAGCGCCTTTCGGTGGATCGCGAGCGAGCGCCGCGCCAGGGGCTCGCCGAGCGCGCCCCGCCCCCGGGCGTGCTCGAGCTTGCCGAGGTTGTGATAGAGCGTGGCGACGGCCGGGTGGTCCTGGCCCATCGACTTTTCGGTCATGCCGAGGGCCCGCCGATAGACCGCCTCGGCGTCGGCGAAGCGGCCCTGACGCTTGTGAACCACTCCGAGGTCGTTGAGCAGGCCGGCGACCATGAGACCCTCGGGACCGAACGCCTTCTCGGCCACCGTGAGGGCCCCAAGGAGTAGCCGCTCGGCGCCGTCGTATCTTGCCCGGGCGCGTAGGACCAGTGCCAGACGGCCGAGAGACTGGACGAGCGCCTTGGCGCTGTCGGGTCGTCCAGCGGCCCGTCTGAGGATCCTGATCGACTCGCGGTAGTGCTTCTCGGCCAGCGCGTATGCGCCACGGCGCTCGTGAAAGCCGCCGCTCGCGTTCAGGATGCCGGCGAGCCAAGGGCCGGCGCCTCGCGAGCCGGCCTGGAGCAACCGTCTGCGCAGCCGCCTGAGCTTTCGCGTCATCATCGTCGTCCTCCGTCCTCTCGCCTCGTTCGAGGCGCCCGTCGCGTGTTCGTCTGGCGCCAGGATGCAGCGCCGATGCCAAGCGACGGCGATGACCTCCAGAAATGTTTCTGCCGACTTGGATCGAGGGGTAGAGGCGACCAAGGACAGTCGGTCGGGCCTCTTGCCCGGGCTAGAGCGCCAGCGCTGCCCGCGCCCGGCCGTACGCCGGCTGATCGGCCCGGATCGCGTCGGGATTCACGCCCCGGCGGAGCGCCGTGTGGTAGACGAAGAGCTGCAGCGGCACCACGGTGAGGATCGGTGAGAGCAGCTCGTCGATTTGGGGAATCGCGATCGTCTCTGCCGCGAGCGGCGCGATCGCCCCATCGTCCTCGCGCGCGAGCGCGATCAGCGGCGCGCCGATCTCCTTCACGACGTGCGCGACGGCCAGGCAGCGCTCGTGCGAGGGCCCGGGCGGCGCCACCAGGAACACCGCGTCCGCGGGCTCCAGCGCTGCCCAGGCGCCGTGCAGGAACTGCTCGCAGTTGAAGCCAGCCGTCGTCGCATGGGCGGCCTCGCCCATCTTCAGTGCCGCCTCGTACGCCGTCGCCGTGTTCGGCCCGCCGCCGACGAACCAGTAGCGATGGCGATCGGCGAAGCGGCCGGCGAGCTCCTCCCACGACTCCTGGCCGAGAAGCAGCGCGAGCATGTCCGGGATCGCGTCCAGCTCGTGGACAACGTCGCCGTTCCCGCCGATGGCCGCCGCCAGCGTCGTCAGGAGCGCCAGCGCCGACGTGTAGCTCACCGTGTGGGCGCCCGAGCGCTCCTGGTCGACGGTGCGGAGAGTCCAGTCGGCGACGGCGAGCCTGTCGGCGCCTTTGCCGGTGATCGCGACGCCGACACCGTCGCCGGCCTTCGCCCCGCCGAGCGCCTCGACGGCGTAGCGGTTGGTTCCCCCGTGGCTCACCACGACGGTGCCGGTGCGCGCTTCGGGCTCCCTCCAGTAGCTCGCGAGCTCGAACGCGTGAAAGGCGCGGGCGCGGAGGCCGAGGCGGCCGACCCGGGCGAAGAGCAGCTCCGCGACGAGTGCGGCGTGCCAGGAGGTTCCGATGCCGGTGAGGAGCACGCGGTCCATCTCGCGCAGGCGCGCCGCCGCCGCCTCGATGGCCTCGCCCTGGCCGCGGGCGACGAGCCGCAGGGCGCCGGGCTGGGCGTAGATCGCGTCGTGCATGTGATACGGATGGCCGGAGCGGGTCGGAGGCTCTGCGGGCATGGCGCTATCTCGCCGACGGGAACGCGGGCGCGCGCTTCTCGCGGAGCGCCCGAACGCCCTCGCGCACGTCGGGGTGGGTGAACGACAGCATCTCGAGCGCCAGCGACTGGTCGAAGATCGGCCCGGCCTGCCGCAGCCAGTTGTTGAGCGCGCGCTTGGTCCAGCGGATCGACGGCTGACTGCCCTGCGCGAGCCGGTCAGCGACGTCCGATGCCCTCGCCATCAGCTGATCGGGGGGCACGCACAGGCTCACGAGGCCGATCCGCTCGGCCTCCTTGCCGTCGATGAAGTCGGCGGTGAGCAGGTAGTACTTCGCCTTCGCCATCCCGCAGAGCAGCGGCCAGAGGATCGCCGCGTGGTCGCCGGCGGCGACGCCGAGGCGCGTGTGGCCGTCGGTGAACCGCGCGGTCTCGGCGATGATGCTGACGTCGGCCAGGAGGGCGACCACGAGCCCGGCGCCCACCGCGACGCCGTTGATGGCCGAGACGACCGGCTTGTCGAGGTTGATCATGTTGTAGACGAGGTCGGACGCCTCGCGCATCGTGCGCATGAGCGCGTCGGGATTCCCGGCCATCTCCTCGACCAGTCCGAGGTCGCCCCCCGCCGAGAACGCCTTGCCGGCGCCGGTGACGAGGACCACGCGCGTTTTCGGATCGGCGTCGACCGTCAACCAGACCTGGGTGAACTCCCAGTGCAGGCGCGCGTTGGCGGCGTTCAGGACCTCGGGGCGATTGATCGTGACGAGGAGCACGCCGTTCGGCCTCGGCTCGAACGTCAGGTGCTTGTAGTCGGCGTAGTCCATGCGGTTCTCCTCAGGCGAGCTCGAGACCGACGCCGCCCCCGGTCCACGAGAACGAGTGCGCCATCAGCTCGTCGGACAGGGACGTGTCGGGCGCCGCGACCGCTGCCCGCACGTAGGCGAACACGGCGGCAAAGAGATCGGGCGTGTTGATCCGCTTGAACCACAGCGGGCGGCCGTGCAGGTAGACGAAGACCACGTTCGCTTCGCTGCACGGTCCGAGGCATTCGGAGAACGCGAGGCGCACGCGTCCCTGGAGCCCGGCGGCGTCGAACGCGCGCCGCATCGCCGGGGGCGAGAAGCGCGCGGCGCCGTTGTTGGTGTGTCCGCAGCAGCAGCCGAAGCACGTGAAGATCAGTCCCGCGTCAGCCATGCATCGCCATGGTACCCGAGCTCTGCGAGCGCGCGAGGAGGAGGAGCGCCGTGAGGGCGAGCGCTGCCGTCCAGGCGACGGGCAGGAGCCCGATGAAGCGTGTCCCCAGCACGCCGGCGAGGAACGGCCCGAGGAACATGCCGGCGTCGACACAGACGCGATAGAGCCCGGTGCGCCAGGCGATGCGCTCGGGCGCGGTCTCCTGCCGCAGCACGCTGAGCGGCAGCATCCAGCCCGTCATCGCGAGGCCGAACAGCGCGCACCCGAAGACGACCACCGGCAACCCGCCGAAGCCGACCAGCGCGTTCGCGGTCGCCATCAGCAGGAGGTTGACGACGAGCACGCGGGCGGCGCCTTGCCGATCCGCCAGCAGGCCGGCGGGGATCAGCGCGGCGAGGTCGAAGAGTTGCGCGACCATCAGCAGCCACGCGACCCCGGAGCGCTCGAGCCCGAACTCGCGGCTGGCGCGCAGTGGGATCAGGAACTGCTCCATCGTCGAGTAGGCGATCGCGACCGCCGCGCCGGCCGCGAACGCCAGCGGCACCATCGAGCGTCGTCCGTTCGCGCCGGCCGCTGGGTACTCGTCGGTCACCATGCCGCTCGTTGCCGGGAGGCGCGACGACGCGCCGGCGCTCGACGCCGCCGGCAGTTCCACCAGCAGCGCGGGCACGAGGGCGAGGCCGATGAGCTGAGGGGAGCACGTGAGCAGGTAGGCGATGTTCCATTCGAGCTGCGACGGCAGCGAGGCGATCGCGACGGTGCCGCCGAGCATGCCGATCATCGCCGCGAACTCGTTCGCGTTCAGGGACGAGGCGAGGCTCCTCGCCGTCTGGAAGCGCAGGATCGCGGTGATCGACGCCATGATGCCGAGCGCCTGCCCGACGCCCATGAGCAACCGACCGAGAACCAGAAGCCCGAAGCCACCGCCGCTCGTGAGCAGGAGGACGCCGCCCGCCATGACGAGCGGGCCGACCCACAGCGCCCGTCGCAAGTGCTGCGTGAGGAAGAGGCCGATGGGGACGTCCGCGACCATGCGGGCGAAGCCGAAGGCGCCGGCCACGATCCCGAGCTGCCAGTCGGCCAGCGCGCCGGTCCGGGCGATCTCGGGAAGAACGGCGGGAAACGCTCCACTCGCGAATGTGCTCGAGAAGGTCATCAGGCACAGCAGGCCGGTCAGGGACGTCACGAGGGCTTTCATGGTACAACCGATTGCCCATGACCCAGCCACAAACGGTCCGCCTCGACGTCGACGGCCCCCTCGCACGCATGACCTTCAACCGGCCGGAGGTGCTCAACGCCGGCAACGCGCGGTTCGCCGCCGAGCTCGGCGAGGTCGTCGACGCCCTCGGCGCGCTGCGCGACGTGCGCGTGGTGGTCATGACCGGTGCCGGGCGCGCATTCCAGACCGGTGTCGACCTCTCGGCGCTGGCCGCCGGCGAGCTCCGGATCGACGATCTGATCCGATGGGAAGACGCGATGACCGCGATCGAGCGCATGGACAAGCTGTTCATCGCGGGGATCAACGGGCACTGCGTCGGCGGTGGGCTGCAGCTGGCGCTGGTGTGCGACTACCGACTGGCCGCCGAGGAATCGCTGCTCAGCTTGCCGGCCGTCAAGGAGTGCCTGATCCCGTCGATGGCGCTCTACCGCTTGCCGCGGCTCATCGGCCTGGCGCGGGCAAAGGAGCTGATCTTGCTCGGTGAGCCGATCTCGGCGCGCGAGGGCGAGCGCATCGGCCTCGTGAACCGCGTGGTCGCGCCGGCGGACTTCGCGAAGGCGCTCGACGAGACGGTCGAGAAGTTCCTGGCGCTGCCGCCGGTGAGCGTGTCGGCGAGCAAGCGGCTGAGCACGCGCGCCTTCGACCTCGACTTCGAGACGTTCCGCCGGGAGATGAACGCCGCCCTGGCCGCGTGCTTCGAGTCCAACGAGCACCGGCGCGCGATGGACAATATCCGATCCAAGAAACGGAGCCGATGATGAAGATCCTCTACACCCCGCTGATGATCGTCCCGTCCGTGTCTCCGGAGCAGCGCGCCGCGATCCTCGAGGCCGCCGGCCCGGGCTCGACCTTCGTCGAGGCGAAGGACGCGGCGACCCAGCGGCGCGAGATCGTCGACGCCGACGCGCTCTTCGGCCGGGTGTCGCCCGAGATCTTCGGCCTCGCGAAGCGCCTGCGCTACTACCAGTCGATCGGCGCCGGCGTGGACTCGATCCTCACCCAGGAGTTGGTGGAGAGCGACGTGCCGCTGGCCAGCGAGAAGGGCGGGGTCGGCATCCATCTGGCCGAGCACGCGTTCGCGCTGCTGCTGGCGCTCACGCGTGGCCTGCACACCGCGATCCGCAAGCCGGACTACAGCCTGCGCGAGCCGATCCGCATCCGGCAGCTCGAGCTCTACGACCTGACGATGGGGATCGTCGGCTTCGGCGGCACCGGCCGCGAGGTCGCGCGCCGGGCGCTCGGCTTCGGCATGCGCGTGCTGGCGGTCGACATCGAGGACGTGACACCGGAGCCCGGCGTCGAGGCGATCTGGAAGCCGGATCGGATGGGGGACCTGCTGGGCGCGTCCGACGCGGTGGTGATCTGCCTGCCGCTCACGAAGGCGACCCACCATCTCTTCACCCGCGACCTCTTCCGCAAGATGAAGAAGACCGGGTACCTTGTCAACGTGACCCGCGGCGCGATCGTCTACGGCGACGATCTGCTCAAGGCGCTCGACGAAGAGATGATCGCCGGCGCCGGGCTCGACGTCACCGATCCGGAGCCGCTGCCGGACGGCCATCGGCTCTGGAATCACCCGCGCGCGATCGTGACGCCGCACATCGCCGGCGGCTCGCCGCGGCGGGCCGGCCGCGTCATCGAGACGTTCTGCGAGAACCTGCGCCGCCTGCGGGGCGGCCAGCCGCTGATCGCGCTGATCGACAAGCGCAAGGGGTATTAGGGCTCACACCGGGCGCTCGAAGCCGTACTCGCGCGTCTGGTTGAGGTCGTCGGGCAGCGTCCGCTCGCCCCTCTGCTCGAAGCCCATGCGCTCGTAGAGGCGATGGGCCTGGTCGAAGCGAGTGTCCGACCAGAGGATCAGGCGCGAGATCTTCTCGGCGCGGCACCAGGCGAGCACGGCCTCGACCAGCGCCCGGCCGGTGCCGCGGCCGCGCAGGTGGGCGTCGAGATAGAGGCGATGGAGCTCGGCGGCGGCGCCGTCGAGCCGCTCGACGCCGACCGATCCCACGACGCGACCCCCGTCTCGGACGACCCAGAACGCTCCGCGCGGCGGCGCGTAGTGCTCGTCGAAGCGAAAGAGATCGGGCACCTCCGCGCGCGGTTCGTAGACGAAGCGGTATTCCGCGTACACGCGGCCGATGAGGTCGACGACGCCGGGCGCGTCGGCTCGCGTTGCCGGCACGACGCTGAGCGTGTGATCGTCCCCGGCGGCCATGCGACGCGACGCGCGCGCCGAGAGCACGATCACCGCGATTCCCAGCAGCACCAGCGCCATGCCCGCGAGCCGGAGCGCGCCGAATCGCTCGCCGAACACGAGCGCCGACGAGTACGCGCCCACGAACGGCACGAGCAGCGCGAACGGCGTCACCGTGGCCGCGGGATAGCGGCGCAGCAGCCGGCCCCAGATCGCGTAGGCCAGGATCGTCGCAACCAGGCCGAGGTAGAGAACCGACACGACGCCGACCCAGGACACGCTGATCCAGGCCCCCCTCGCGGCTGATCGGACGAGCGCGGGCGGCCCGTCGACGATCAGCGAGAGCGCCAGCGCCGGGAGCGGAGGCACCAGGCTCAGCCACACCACCAGGTCGAGCATATCGACGTCGCGGATCCGCTTCAGGAGCACGTTGCCCACGCCCCAGCTGATCGCCGAGCCCAGCGCGAGGCCGAAGCCGACGGCGGTCAGATCGTGGCCGATCGTGAGGACGATCAGGACGAGCCCGGCGAACGCCAGCGCCACGCCCAAGAGTTGACGTCTCGTCGGCGTCTCGCGCAGCACCATGGCCGCGAACAGGATCGTGAACAGCGCCTGCGTCTGGACGAGGAGCGACGCGAGGCCCGGCGGTAGACCGTTGGCGATGGCGAAGAACTGGAGCAAGAACTGGCCCGCGTAGAGCGTCAGCCCGATCGCGACGAGGGTCGACCACGCCAGCCGCGGCCGCGGCAGAACCAGGGCCGGCACCGCGGCAATCAGGAATCGGAGCGCGGTCAGCTGAGCGGGCGAGAAGCTGTCGAGGCCGAGCCGGGTCGCCACAAAGGCCAGCCCCCAGATCAGGACGACCAGCAGCGCGAGAGCGACGTGAAGGGGACTCAGCGCTCGATCGGCCCTAGCTCAGAATGGCCCGACGGTAGTGGCTCGGATAAACGATCGTCGGGCGCGCTGGCAGGGCGGCGAGGTCCTGGGCGATCTGCCAGCCGAGGGTCTTGAGCGCATCGACGTCGGACCGTTCGCGGCCGGCCAGCAAGCGCCACGCCCCGTCCTCGTCCGGCGCGGCGATGATCACGGGCCCGATGAAATCGTCGTCGGCGATGCGCTCGAAGAAGTAGAGGGTCACTTGGGCTTGAGGTCGGGGCGCTTCAGCGCGAGCGCCGACCACTCGAGCGTCGCCTTCTTCTTGAACTCGATCGCCTTCTCCCACTCGTCGAGCGAGTAGCAGTCGCGCTCGGCGACGCAGCGGATCTCGGTCACCGTGCGCTCGTCGAGGCCGAGGCGCTCGGCGATCTGCTGGTCGGAGAGGCCGGGCTGGTCGATCTTCTGGAACGAGTTGCAGAGCTTGAGCACCTCGTCCTTGTAGCGCTTGTAGACCTCGGGATCGAGCTTGAAGACGCTCATTGCGACCTCATCTCCTTGAGACCGTGGGCGGCGGGACACACGCGCATGCACTCGAAGCACTGGGCGATGTTGGTCGACGAGTAGGTGATGGCCCAGAGGCTCCGCGTGAAGAAGTCGCCGTAGAGGAGCATCTTGCGCTTGTCGCGATCGGGCTCGTTGAGCGTCTCCTCCAGCACCTTCTGGAAGCCGCCGACCCAGTGCGTGTGCACGCGCGTGTTGCAGCGCGCGGCGTCGTAGAAGGTCTGCACGGCGCGGCCGTTCTCGAGCTTGCCGGAGAGGCAGCCTCCGTCGGAAGCGGGACACGTCTTGAGGCACGGCGTTGTCCGCTCGCGCTCCCACATGTCACGGCAGGGCGGAGCCGGGCAGGCGGCGCTCGTCTCGACACCGTCGGCGTCGAGCGGCGCGGTGGTGATCACGGCGCTCCAGTACATGAAGCCGTGCTCGCGGTTCAGCACGGGGCCGGCCAACGACTTCGAGCCGAGGCCGGCGAGCTGGGCGGCGAGCATGAGCGAGAGGAACGGCGTGTCGCCGCTGGCGGTGCCGGGCGGCACGTAGAGCGCGTAGTAGCCGAGCTCGCTCTCGATGTACTGAGCGAGCCGGCGCCCCACCGACTGGATGCGCTCGGTCGTGCCCATCGTCTGCATGACCCACGGCGAGGTCGCCGCCCAGTCGCCCTCGCGCGGCTGCGCCCCGCCGACCACCACGACCGCTCGGGCGCCTGGAAGCAGATCGACGGGCCGGTGCTTCTCGGGCGCGTGGGCGTCGAATGCGGTCGCGTCCGCGACGCCGCACACCGTCGCACCGGCCTTGAGCGCGACGGCCTTGAGCGTAGCGGCGGCGTTGGGCGGCAGTCCCGGCATTATTGTAGCGGGTGCCGTGAGGCCGGCACCGCCGAGGGTGGCCTGAAAGAGATGCGTGCCGGCTTCATTCGAGCTTCCTGTACTTGCGGCCGACGGGGCAGACGCGCATGCACTCGAAGCACTGGGCGATCGAGTCGCGGAAGAAGCCGAGGGATTGCAGGCTCTTGGTGAAGAAGTCGCTGTAGATCATCGTCCGCCGGCGCTCGGGGTCGTCCTCGTTCACGATCTGGAGCAATCCCTTCTGGAACGAGCCGATGCCGTAGGTCTGTGCACGCGAGTGACATTTCTCGCGATCGTAGGTCGACCGCTGGATGCGCGCGTCCTGCACGGTCCCGCTGAGGCACGCCGGGCACACGCGTAGGCACGGTGTCGTCCCGATGCGCTTGTACATCGCGACGCAGCCGGGATGCGGGCACGCGGGCTCGGCCAGCGGCGCGTCGGGCTCGAGCGGCAGCGTCGTGATGAGCGCCGCGTAGTAGAGCAGGCCGTACTCCGGGTTCAGGATGATGTGCGCGGCCAGCGAGCGGGTGCCGAGCCCGGCCAGCTCGGCGGCGTGCATCATCGACATCGGCGGCTCGTGGCCGTGGACCGGCAGCGACGGCGCCTGGATCGCGTGGTGGGCCAGCGTGCCCTCGATGAAGTCGCACATCGCGTGGACCGCGACGTTCTCGCGGAGGTCGTAGCCGGTGATCTCCATCACGCGATGGTCCGGGGAGCGCCACGCCCCGGCGGTCGGCCCGTCGCCGCCGGCGACCACCACGCTCCGCGCCCCGGGCAGGATGTCCTCCGGGCGGTAGCCCTCCGGCACCTTCTCGCGGAACGCCTCGACCGACGCGATGCCGACCACGCGCGCGCCGGCCTTGAGGCCCACCGCCTTCACCTGCTGTTCCCGCGTCATGACGGCCTCAGGATAATCCCTCCGGTATAATCCGCCCGGCATGAATTTCAGCGCGTTGCGCGCCAGCACGCTGCCCGGGCTGCTCGTCGACCAGGCGCAGACGCGTCCCGACCGCGTCGCGTATCGCTCGAAGGAGCTCGGCGTGTGGCGGGAGACGACGTGGCGCGCGTACGCGGAGCGCGTCGCCGCCGTCGCGGTGGGCTTCGCGCGCGAGTACCGTGTGGCGCGTGGCGAGACGGTGGCGATCATCGGCAACCCGTGCCCGGAGTGGGCGATCGCCGACCTGGCGGCGCAGGCGCTCGGCGCGATCACGTACGGGATCTATCCGACCAGCGCGCCCGGCGAGGTGCGCCACCTCCTCCAGCACGGCGGCGCGTCGCTGGTGGTGGCCGAGGACCAGGAGCACCTCGACAAGACCCTGGCAGTGCTGGACGAGTGCCCGGGCGTCCGCGCGGTGCTGGTGATCGACACCCGCGCGCTGTTCATGTACCGGAACGCGCTGGTGCGCCCGCTGGCCGAGGTCGAGCGCCTCGGCCGCGAGGCGCTGGCCGGCGAGCCCGACGCGCTCGTCCACCTGGCGCGGGCGGTGTCGTCGGAGGACGCGGCGACGATCATCTACACGTCGGGGACGACCGGACATCCGAAGGGCGCGGTCTACCGCCACGGCCCGCACCTGGCGGCCTGCGCCAACATCATCGCCCACTATCCGCTCCTGTCCGAGCGCGAGCATCGCGCCGTGGCGATGCTCCCGCTCTGTCACGCGATGGGCCGGAACCTCGCGATCACGATGCCGCTCATGTCCGCCATCGTGCCGCACTATCCGGAGTCCATCGACGCGTTCGCCGAGGCGCTCTACGAGATCCAGCCGACGTTCGTCTTCACGGTCCCGCGATACTTGCAGAAGTTCGCGGCGCACCTGCTCGTCGGGCTGGACCAGAGCTCCTGGATCAAGCGCGCGGCCTACCGCGCGGCGATGGCCGGCGGCCGGCGGGCGCTCGAGCTCCGCTGGAGCGGCGACGGCATCGGCGCCCCGTGGCGGCTCTCGTCGGCGCTGGCGCGGGCCACCGTCTTTCGCTGGCTGCTGGAGAAGGTGGGCTTCGCCCGGGTCGAGCTGGTGATCTCGAGCGGCGCGCCGCTGCCGCCGCCCGTCGCCATGCTCTGGCAGGCGTGGGGCGTGAACCTCTGCGAGGCCTACGGCCAGACCGAGACCGGCGGCGCGCTCGTCACCGGCCAGCGCGGACCGTATCCTCGTCCCGGCGACGTCGGCACCGGCGCGCCCAACATCGAGATCGAGCTGGACGGCGACGGCGAGGTGCTGGTCGCCGCGCGGGAGTTCTTCGGTGGCTACTGGCGCGACCCGGACGCGACGCAGGCACTGTACCGCGACGGCAAGCTCCTCACCGGCGACGTCGGCGAGTGGACCGCCGAGCACGCGCTCAAGCTCGTCGACCGGAAGAAGGACATCGTGATCACGGCAGGCGGCACGAACGTGAGCCCCTCGCGCATCGAAAATCTCCTGAGATCGAGCCCGTACATCAGCGAGGCCGCGGTGTTCGGCGAGGGCCGGCGCTACCTGGTGGCGCTGCTCGAGGTCGACGGCGAGACGGCCGGCGAGTGGGCGCGCGAGCACGGCCTCGTGCACACGGGCTACGGGTCGCTGGTGGCGCACCCGGACGTGCAGGCGCTGATCCGAGCCGAGGTGGCCCGAGCGAACGACGATCTCACGCGTGTCGAGCAGGTGAAGGCGTTCCGGCTTCTGCCGCGCGAGCTCGATCCCGAGCTCGAGGGCGAACCGGTGACGCCGACGCGAAAAGTGAAACGGCGGCTGATGGCCGAGCGCTACGGCGAGCTGATCGAGTCGATGTACGGAGACGACGAGGAACAGAGGATCGCCGCCGAGGTGGCGGAGCTCCAGACGGAGGATTGAGATGACCTGGCTCTCGCTGCTCGTCGCGCTCCTCACCGTCGTCTCGCTGGCGCAACCGGCGGCGGCCCAGTACCGCATCGGCATGAGCGCGGCCATCACCGGCCCCGCGTCGTCGACCTACGCGCCGACCTACGAGGCGTACAAGGTCTACTTCCAGCGCGTGAACGACGCCGGCGGCATCAACGGCCAGAAGGTCGAGATCGCCTACGAGGACGACCGCGGCGAGCCTCAGCGCGCGGCGGCCAACGCCAAGAAGCTCGGCGAGGGCTCGATCCTCATGGTCAACGCGTCGACCTCCGCCACCTACAAGCCGTTCATGACCGAGTCGGAGAGCGAGAAGATCCCGCTGCTGTTCGGCGGCGGTGTCTGTCCCCGCGAGGCGTTCCCGCCGGCGAGCCCGCTCATTTTCTGCTCGACGTCGTTCGGCTCCAAGTGGGACAGCCGCTTCGCGCTGGGCTTCATCAAGGAGCAGTCGGGGGGCAAGAAGGTGAAGGTCGGCTTCGCCGCGCAGGACATCCCGCTCTCGCGGATCGAGCTCGAGTTCGCCGAGCAGCTCGCGAAAGAGATGGGCCTCGACCCGATCCCGGTCGTCGTGGTCCCGGGCAACACGC
>QHSL01000117.1 GCA_003220435.1 Candidatus Rokuibacteriota bacterium
CGACCGCCGGCCGCGACGGTGAGCGGTCTCCTCGCGGGCGTCACGGTCCTGAGCCTCGAGCAGGCCACCACGCTCCCGCTCCTGACGTACCGGCTCGCGTGCGACGGCGCCCGGGTGATCCGCGTCGAGAACGCCGAGCGGCCCGACCCGAACCGGTTCGTGGGCCACGACGTCCTCGGTGAGCCCGCGATGCGCAGCTACTTCCTGCCGAACAACTGCGGCAAGGAGGCCATCACCCTCAACCTCGGCGATCCCGAAGGCCGTGCCCTGCTGCGCCGGCTCATCATCGGGCTGCGGGTCGACGTATTCGCGTGCAACCAGCGGCCGCGCAGCTACGCCCGGCTCGGCATCGAGCCGGCGGAGCTCATGACCGCCAAGCCCGATCTGATCTGGCTCGGGATCACCGGCTTCGGGCCGGACCACGACGAGGCCGCGTACGATCCGATCTTGCAGGCGCGCGCCGGGTTCATGGCGCTGACCGGCGACGCCGACGGGCCGCCGACGGTCTTCGGCCTGCCGATGGTGGACCTGGGCGCCGCCGAGCACGGCTACAGCGAGGTGCTGAAGGCGCTCTACCGCCGCGCGACGAGCGGCGAGGGCGCGCGCATCGACGTGTCGATGCTGCGCAGCGCGGTGTCGTGGATGGTCGCGCCGATCGCGCTCTCGGCCAGCCTCGGCGAGACGGTGGCGCGCCGGGGCAACCGCCACCAGTTCTTCGCGCCGGTCGGGGTGCACCGCACGCGCGACGGCCACGTGTATGTGGCGGTCGGCAACGACCAGCAGTGGGCGTCGCTGACCGCCGTCCCGGCTTTCGCCGCGCTCGGGCGGCCGGAATACGTGAAGAACGCCGGTCGCATCGCCGACGTGGCGCGGCTCGAGCGCGAGCTGGGCGCCGGCTTCGCGAGCCTTTCCACCGACGAGGCGCTCGAGGCGCTCCGGCGCGCGGGCGTCCCGGTGTCTCGCGTCAGCACGCTCGCGGACGTGGCGACCGATCCGCTGATCGCTCAGAAGCTCGTCGAGGTCACCGACCCGCGCTCCGGCCGTCGACTCACGCTGCCGGCGCCGCCGGTCGGCGCGCCGCCGCCGCTCAGCTTTCCGCCGCGGCTCGGCGAGCACAATGAGACAATCTACGCCGAAGCGCTCGGCCTGACGCCCGCGGCCGTCGCCGAGCTCCAGCGGCGACGGATCGTCTGAGACAGGTGCGCGACGATAAGAGGATGCGGCAATGAACGACGTCTTCTACCTCACCGACGACCAGCGAATGATTCGTGATCTCGCGCGCAAGGTCGCGCGCGAGAAGATCGCGCCGCACGCCGCCGAGTACGACGAAGCGGAGAGCTACCCCGAGAAATCGATGCGGGCGCTCGTCGACTCCGGCCTGTTCGGCATCTGGGTGCCGGAGGAGTTCGGTGGAACGAACATGGGCTGCCTCGCGCTCTCCCTGGTCGCCGAAGAGCTCGGATGGGCGTGCGCCGGCACGACGACGAACTTCGGCGCGCACCCGCTGGGAGGGCTGCCCATCTTGCTGGCCGGCACCGCGGAGCAGAAGAAGAAGTACCTGCCGCGTCTCGCTACGGGGGAGTTCATGGCCGCCTACTCGCTCTCGGAGCCGGGCGCCGGCTCCGACGCCGCGAGCCTCCGCACCACCGCGGTGCGCAAAGGCGATCACTACGTCCTGAACGGCTCCAAGCAATGGTGCTCGCACGGCGACCACGCCGATGTGCTCACCGTGTTCGCGACCGTCGACGCCAAGAAGCGCGCCAAGGGCATCACCGCGTTCCTCATCGAGAAGGGCATGCCCGGCTTCTCCATCGGCAAGAAGGAGCGGAAGATGGGCATCCGCTGCTCGCCGACCGTGGCGCTGCACTTCACGGACTGCGCGGTGCCCGTCGAGCAGCGCCTCGGTGACGAGGGCGAGGGGTTCAAGATCGCGATGCAGACGCTCGACATCACGCGGCCGATGACGGGCGCCATGGGAGTGGGCATCGGCCAGGCGGCCCTCGACGCCGCGGTGGCCTACGCGAAAGAGCGGCAGCAGTTCGGCCAGCCGATCGCGGCCTTCCAGGGGATCCAGTTCATGCTCGCGGACATGGCCATGCAGGTCCACGCCGCGCGGCTGATGGTCCACCACGCCGCGCGACAGGTCGACCTGGGCATCCGCGGCAACACGTACGAAGCGTCGATGGCGAAGTGCTGGGCGGGCGACGCGGCGATGAAGGTCGCGACCGACGCGGTCCAGATCTTCGGCGGCTATGGCTACACGCGCGAGTACCCGGTCGAGCGGTACATGCGGGACGCGAAGATCATGCAGATCTACGAGGGCACGAACCAGATCCAGCGCATGGTCATCGCCCGAGAGCTCCTGGGCGCGTGATCACGTGGCCTTGATCGGTTGGTGAGCCGGAAGGCCGTGAGGATCAGGAGGAGGAACTCGCCCTGGGGCGATGCGCTCGCGCGATAGTCGCGGCCTGCGCCGCCGCGAGCGCCGTCTTCAGCCTGTCCGCGGCATCGTCGCCGGCGGAGATGCAAAGACGCTCGGCCTCACGCTTCCGGCATCGCTGTCGCCTCGAGCGACGGTGGTCGAGTGAGCACCGCGGTGTCGCGCGTTGCAGGGGCTAAGAACGCAAGCCTAGGAGACGCTTAATGACGAAGGCGCGACTGAGCCGCCGCACGTTTCTCGGCACGACCGCCGCCGGCGCCGTCGGCGGCTTTCCGCTGCCGCTTCGTGCGCAGCCGAAAACGTTCAAGATCGGCGTGGTCCACCCGGTGACGGGTCCGCTCGCCGAGCCGGGTCAGGCCTGCCGGCTCGGAGCGCAGATGGCCGCCGACGCGATCAACGCGGCCGGCGGCATCAAGTCGAAGGGCGGCCTCAAGCTCGAGCTGATCGTCGGCGACACACAGACCAAGCCCGAGAACGGCCGCGTGGAGGCCGAGCGCGTCGTGAACCAGGGAGCCCAGATGCTGATGGGCTCGTTCGACTCCGGCTCCACGAGCGCGATGGTGTCGGTCGCCCAGCAGAAGCGCGTGCCGTGCCTCATCGACATCGCGGCCGCTGATCCGATCACCGCCAACGTCGCCAAGTCGGTTCGGGACGGCGAGCAGAAGGTGCAGTACGTCTATCGCAACTTCCCGACCGGCTCGAGCTTCGGCCGCAAGGCCGTGCAGTATTTCACCGAGATCTTCAAGGAAGCCAACGTGTCGCCGAAGCGGGTCGTCCTGATGTACTGCAACGACCTCTTCGGCCAGAACCAGGCGCGCGGTTTCCAGGCGGCCCACAAGGCCGCCAACCCGACGTGGGAGATCGTCGAGGTCATTCCTTGGCCGGAGCCGCCGTCCGATCTCTCCACCGAGGTATCGCGCGCGAAGGCCGCCAAGCCCGACGTGATCGCGCCGATCACCCGTCCCGCCTCCGCGCTCTTGCTGCTACCCGAGATCGCGAAGCAGCGCGTCGAGATGCTGGGCATCGTCGGGCCCGGCGGCCCCGGCCTCTACGAGGCGGGCCAGCTGGCCCAGCTCAAGCAGAACCTCGAGTACGTGATGACGAGCGTGCCGTGGCCCAACTTCAAGAACCCAAAAACCAACACGGTGGCCGAGGAGTTCCGGAAGCGCTCGAGCGGCAAGACGTTCGACACGAACTCGGGCTACTCCTACGACGGCATGTTCGTGATCGCCGACATCCTCGAGCGCACCGCCAGCCTCGACGATCCCGACGCGATCGTCGACGCGATGAAGAAGACCAACTACGCCGGCGGCCTCATGCAGTACGGCGGCCCGATCGTCTTCAACGAGGTTGGGGACAATGCCAACGCGATTCCGACGATGATCCAGATCCTCTCGCGAAAACCCGTCGCGGTGTGGCCTCGAGAAGCGGCTGTGCAGAAGTTCGTCTTCCCTCGGCGCAAGGCCTAGGGCGGCCGGGGCGGCGGGCGGGCGGGGGTGGGAGGGAGCGACCGGACCACGCGGCACGCGTTCGCTGCCCCGCGGCGGCTGGGCTCCATCACGGCGCGCGGCGCCCGCCGCTCGCCTGCCGGGAACGGGTCCTGTCGCCCCCTCCCACCCCCGCCCGCTCGCCGCCCCGGGTCGCCATTGGCGTCGGTCTGTCGTCCTCCACTGCTCGGCCGCCTACACGACCACTCGCCCCGGTTTGTGCAAGCCCGACCTGCCCGTCGTCCGTCCATACGCGTTGGC
The DNA here is from genome assembly GCA_003220435.1 of Candidatus Rokuibacteriota bacterium. Classification (GTDB taxonomy): domain Bacteria; phylum Methylomirabilota; class Methylomirabilia; order Rokubacteriales; family CSP1-6; genus AR31. Next base: position 4,189 of record QHSL01000117.1, read on the forward strand.
ATGTTGGGGTCGGCGTGGAGCAATCGAGAGCCCGGGCGTTTCTTCCGTTGTTTTCCTCGACTGGGTGCTTCGTGGATCTGACGCTGGTCGGTCAGGGGTTGATCAGCGGGGTGCTGTTCGGCGGGGTGTACAGCTTGATGGCGGTGGGGCTCACGCTGATCTTCGGCGTGATGCGCGTCGTGAACTTCGCCCACGGCGACATGATGGTCTGGGGCATGTACCTGGCGTACATGCTGGCGACGCGCGCGGGCGTCGATCCGTACGCGGGATTCGCCCTCTGCGCGGCCGCGCTGTTCGTGCTCGGTCTCTTCGTCCAGCGCGGGCTCGTCGACCGTATCGTGGACGCGCCCCACGAGATGCAGATCCTCCTGATGCTCGGGGTCGCGCTGGTGCTCGAGAACGTCGCGCTGATGGTGTTCGGGCCGGAGCCGACGCGCGTCACGTCGTCGCTGGCCGCCGCAACGCTCTGGATGGGGCCGGTATTCGTGGACGTGAACCGGCTGGTGGCGTTCGCGGTGGCCGTCGCGCTGACCCTCGCCCTGTGGGTGTTCCTGTTCCGGACCGAGCTGGGCCGGACCATCCGGGCCGCGGCCGACAACACCTACGGCGCGCTGGTGATCGGCACCGACGTGCGGCGCGTCTACGCGGTCGCGTTCGGCATCGGCGCCGCCTGCGTGGGCGCCGCCGGCGCCCTGGTCTCCTCGATCCTGCCGTTCCAGCCGCCGACCGGGCTCTCGCTGTCGGTGACCTCCTTCAACGTCGTGATCATCGGCGGTATGGGCAGCTTGGTCGGAGCGTTCGTCGGCGGGTTGCTGGTGTCGGTCGCCGAGTCGTTGGGCGCCGTGTTCCTCAAGCCGTCGCTGAAGGAGCTGTTCAGCTTCACGCTGCTGATCGTGATCCTCCTGTTCCGGCCGGCGGGGCTCTTCGGCAAGCGCGCGTCATGAGGTGGGCGCTCCTCGCGGCGCTCGCCGCGCTGCTGGCGTTGCCGGCGGTGCTCAGCTCGTATGCGGTCACGATCTTCATCCTGACCTTCTTCTACGGATTTCTCGGCCAGGCGTGGAACGTCGTCGGCGGCTACGCCGGACAGCTCTCGGTGGGCCACGCGGCGTTCGTCGGCGTCGGCGGGTACACCGCCGCGGTGCTGTCCATCGAGCTCGGGCTGACGCCGTGGCTCGGCATGCTCGTCGGCGCGGCGCTGTCGGCGGTGCTCGGCGCGGTGATCGGCTACCTCGGCTTCCGCTTCGGTCTGCGCGGCTTCTATTTCGTGCTGCTCACGGTGGCGTTCGCCGAGGTGTGCCGCATCGCGGTGTCGAACATCGACGCGCTCGGCGGCGCGCTCGGGCTCTACATCACCTTCACGGGCAACCCGCGTCAGATGCAGTTCCGCGATGGCCGCGCCTATTACTATCTAGCGCTGGCCCTCATGCTGCTGGCGACGGCCACCGCGTGGGCGATCGAGCGTCGCCGTTTCGGCGTCTATCTGGCGGCGATTCGCGAGGACGAGGGCGCGGCGGAGGCGCTCGGCGTGAACGCGTTCGCGTACAAGATGCGCGCGATGGTCGTCTCGTCGTTCCTGACCGGCCTCGGCGGAACCTTCTACGCGTTCTACCTCTTCTCGCTCCAGCCCAACACGCTGTTCGGCATTCCGCTCTCCGTCGAGATCGTCATCCGCCCGATCATCGGCGGCGCCGGCACGCTGCTCGGGCCCATTCTGGGCTCGTTCATCCTGACACCGCTCGCCGAGCTCTCGCGGCTTTACCTGGGCCAGGGAGGACTCCACGGCGCGCACCTGATCGCCTACGGCCTGCTGCTGATCGGCGTCGTGTTGTTCCTGCCGGAAGGCGCCTATCCGCGCCTCCGCCGCGCGCTGGCCCGCGGCAGGACCACCGACCGTTCGGCCGGGCGTCCGGAGCCAGCTCGCTCCTACGTCAGGCCACCCTCGGTCCAAGCCGGGCTCAAGGCCTCCGCTCCAACAATCCTCGCTCCAACAATCCTGCTCGAGACGCGAGGGCTGTCGAGGCGCTTCGGCGGCGTTCAGGCCGTCGCCGGCCTCGACCTCGTCCTCGCAAGAGGCGACATGCTCGGGCTCATCGGTCCCAACGGCGCCGGCAAGACCACCGCCTTCAATCTCCTGTCGGGGTTCCTGGCGGCCGACGCCGGCGAGATCCGGTTCGACGGGCGCTCGATCGTCGGGATGCCGCCGCACGCGATCTCGCGCCTGGGGCTGGCGCGCACCTTTCAGATCGTCCGACCGTTTCCGCGCATGACCGTGCTCGAGAACGTGCGGGTCGGCGCGCTCGCCCGCCATCCGCGCACCGCGGACGCCCTGGAATGCGCCCGCGGCGTCGTCGAGCGCGTTGGGCTCGGCGCCCGCGCGCGCGTTCTTGCGTCGGCCCTGACGCTGCCCGAG
>QHSL01000079.1 GCA_003220435.1 Candidatus Rokuibacteriota bacterium
CGTCGAATCCAAGCCGCCTTTGCGCCAGCACGTGGAACCGGGTGTTCGCCATCGACAGCAGGTGGAACCGTTGTCGGGCGAGGGGTTTTCACGTAGACTTCGAAGCGCAAATTCTCGCGGGAGGTCTCCATGTCGCGTGAGCGCCTCGCGCCGGTTTCGGCGCTTCTGATCGCCTTTCTCGTCGGGTTCGTCCTGAGCAGTCCGGCCGCGAGCCAGACGCCCTCGGCGCCGACGCCGAAATCGGGCGGGGTCCTCAACATGATGCTGCGCGAAGACCTGTCGCAGGGCTTCGCGATCCACGAGACGTCCACGATCTCGACCGTCTGGCCGGCGATGCCCTGCTTCAACAACCTCGTGCTCTTCGACCCACTGAGGAAGACCGAGAGCGTCGACACGATCGTCGGCGAGCTCGCCGAGAAGTGGTCGTGGCAGGACAACTTCCGCAACCTGGTGTTCTTCCTCCGCAGGAACGTCAAGTGGCACGATGGCCAGCCGTTCACGTCGAAGGACGTGAAGTTCACCTTCGACCTGCTCCGCGAGGCGCCCGACGCGCCCGCGAAGCTCCGCATCAACCCGCGCAAGGACTGGTACGCGAACATCGAGGCGGTCGAGGCGCCCGACCCGTACACCGCGGTGTTCCGCCTCAAGAAACCGCAGCCGTCGCTGCTGCTCATGCTCGCATCCGGTTACACGCCGGTCTACGCCGCCCACGTGCCGCCCGCGAGCTACCGGACGACGTGCGTGGGCACCGGGCCCTTCAAGGTCAAGGAGTGGCGGAAGGGCGAGTACGTCGAGCTGGTCCGAAACCCCGACTACTTCGTCAAGGGACGCCCGTACCTGGACGGGCTCAAGTACTTCGCGATCGTCGAGCGTGGCACGCGGCAGGCGGCGCTGCAGGCCGGCAAGCTCGACGTCTCGTTCCCGGGTGAGACCACGAAGACCGCGGCCGAGCAGCTGAAGAAGGCGGTGCCGCAGCTCGTGATCACGCCGTTCAGTCAAAACGTCAGCGACAACATCATCATGAACGTGAAGAAGCCGCCGTTCGACAACGTGAAGGTGCGGCTGGCGGTGAGCCATGCGATCGATCGCCGCGCGCTCATCCAGGCGGTGCATCAGGGGGGCGCCGTCGTCGGCGCCGCCTTCGCGCCCAGGCCCCAGGGGTTCTGGGGCCTCCCCGAGAAGGACCTCCTGGGCCTGCCCGGCTACGCCGCGCGGCCCGCCGAGGAAAAGGCGCGGGCCAAGAAGCTGATGGCCGAGGTCGGCTTCTCGCCGGAGAAGCCGTTGCGGGTCGAGATCGTCACCCGCGCGATCGCCGTCTACGTCGACATGGCGTCGTTCGTCATCAACGAGCTCAAGCAGATCGGCATCGACGCCTCGCTCAAGCAGATCGAGACCGCGCAGTGGCACGCGATGGCGACCCGTGGCGACTACCAGATCGGCGCGAACCTCACCGGCATCGGACCGGACGACCCGGACGCGAACCTCTACGAGAACTACGCCTGCGGCTCGCCGCGCAACTACAGCCAGTACTGCAGCGAAGAAGTCATGAAGATGATCGACGCGCAATCGCAAGAGCTGGACGGCCAGAAGCGGCTGGCGCTCAACTACGCGATCCAGCGCAAGCTGGAGGCCGACGCCGCGCGGCCCATCCTGGACTGGAAGCTCGACTACTTCACGGTGTGGCCGCACGTGAAGAACCTGATCCCGCACCAGTCCATCTACAACTTCGGCCGGATGCAGGACGTGTGGAGCGACAAGTAGACCCGCGGGCGACGGCGGGCGCGTGAAGACGTATCTCGCTCAGCGCCTCGTCATCGCCCTCCTCACGCTGCTCGGCATGTCGGCGGTGATCTTCGCCCTGCTCCGGCTCGCCCCCGGGGACATCGTCGACATCCTGTTCGCGACGGCCGGCTACGTCAGCCCCGCCGAGAAGCAAGCGCTCATGAAGGAGCTGGGGATCGACCGGCCGTACTGGGTCCAGTACCTCGACTGGCTCCGCCAGATCGCCGTCGGCGACCTCGGCAAATCCTACCGCTACGACCAGCCCGCCTGGGAGATCATCCGGCCCCTGGTGCCGGTGACGCTCGAGCTGGCGGCGCTCTCGATCCTCTTCGCGGTGCTCCTCGGCGTGCCCGCGGGCGTCGTCAGCGCCGTGCGGCAGGACACGACGCTCGACTACGCCCTGCGGGTGTTCAGCCTGGCCGGGCTCTCGATGCCGGCGTTCTGGCTGGGCATGGTGATCATCCTGGGGCTGGTCACGTGGTTCGCGTGGATCCCGCCGCTCACCTACGTGTCGCCGGCGGAGAACCTCACGCTGCACGCCGTCCAGTTCCTGCTGCCGGCGCTCGCGGTCGGCTACCGCTCCTCGGCGCTGATCATGCGCATCACCCGCTCGTCGCTGCTCGAGGTGATGCGCGAGGACTATATCCGCACGGCGTGGGCCAAGGGCCAGACTGGCCGCATCGTCATCTGGCGTCACGCGCTGAAGAACGCGATGCTGCCGGTCGTCACCGTCATCGGGATCGAGTTCGCCTTCCTCATCGGCGGCCTGGTGGTCACCGAGACCGTCTTCAACCTGCCCGGCGTCGCCCGGTTCCTGGTGCAGGCGATCCTCTGGCGCGATTATCCCGTCGTGCAGAACCTCGTGATGTTCATCGCCATCGTGGTGATCCTCTCCAACCTGCTGGTCGACATGCTGTACGGCGTCCTCGACCCGCGCGTCCGCTATGGCGGTTAGACCGAGCGCCATCACCGTTCCGGTGGCGGGCGGCGCGCGGGTCGGCGCCGCGGCCGCGGTGGCCCGCTTCACCCGCAAGAAGCCGCTCGGCGCCGCCGGCGGCGCGCTGATGCTCGTGATGTTGCTGACCGCGGTCTTCGCGGAGCTCCTCCAGACCCACGATCCCATCGCCACCAACGCGGCCTACACGCTGGGCCCGCCGAACGCCGAGCACTGGCTCGGCACCGATCATCTCGGCCGCGACATCTACTCGCGCATCGTCCACGGCGCGCGCGTCTCGCTCATCGTCGGCGTCGCCTCGACGCTGCTGGGCTCGGTGCTGGGGGGGATCATCGGGCTCCTGTCCGGCTACGCCGGCGGCACGACCGACCTCGTGACCCAGCGGATCCTCGACATCCTGCAGGGGTTGCCGCTGCTGGTGCTGGCGCTGGTGATGTCGGCGGCCCTCGGCCCCGCGGTCCACAACGTGATCATCGCGATCTCGATCCCGATCATCCCGCGGGCGGCCCGCGTGATCCGCTCGAGCGTGCTGTCGATCCGCGAGATGCAGTACGTCGAGGCGGCGCGCGCGCTCGGCGTGCGGCACCTGCGCATCGCGTTTCGTCACATCCTGCCCAACACCATCGGGCCGTTCATCGTGCTGTGCACCGCGCAGCTCGGCAGCGCGATCCTCGTCGAGGCGACGCTGTCGTTCCTCGGGCTCGGCGTCCCCGAGCCGTATCCGTCATGGGGCCGCATGCTGTCGGTCTCGGCGGCCGAGTACGCCCAGAAAGCGCCCCACCTCGTGCTGTTCCCGGGGATCGCGATCAGCCTCGCCGTCTTCGGCTCGAACTTGCTGGGTGACGCGCTTCGTGACACCCTCGATCCCCGGCTCCGCGGCTCGTGAGAACGCGACGATAGAACGCGGTGCGCGCCGCAGGCCGTCGCGGGGCTGGGGCCCCGCCGGGCGAGGCGCGTCTAGAAAATAAGGAGGCTGGCCGATGGCTGACACGAATCTCGCCTGGCTGCCCGCGACCGAGCTCGCTGCGCTCATCCGGAGGAAGAAGGTATCGCCGGTCGAGGTGGTCGACGCGGTCCTGGACCGCATCGCCCGGATCAACCCGCGGCTGAACGCGTTCGTGACGCTGACGGCGGAGCAAGCGCGGCGCGACGCGAAGGCCGCCGAGCGCGCGCTCGGCAAGCGCGGGGCCAGGCTCGGCCCGCTCCACGGCGTCCCGTTCTCGGTGAAGGACCTCGTGATCACCCGGGGCGTGCGCACGACGTTCGGCACCCCGCTCTACCGGGACAACGTACCGGCCGAGGACGCGCCGATGGTCGAGCGGTTGAAGGCCGCCGGCGGCATCATGCTCGGCAAGACCAACACCCCGACCTTCGGCTGGATCGGCGCGACCCACAACCTCGTCTTCGGAATCACGCGCAACCCGTGGAACCTCGAGCGCACGCCGGGCGGCTCGAGCGGCGGCGCCTCGGCGGCCGCCGCCGCGGGGCTCGGGCCGCTGCACGTCGGGACCGACGGCGGCGGGTCGATCCGCATCCCCGCTTCGTGCGCGGGCGTGTTCGGCCACAAGCCGTCGTATGGACGCATTCCCACCTATCCGGTGAGCGGCGCGTGGAGTCTCTCGCACATCGGACCGCTGACGCGCACGGTGGCCGATGCGGCGCTGGTGATGACGGTGTGCGCCGGCCCCGACGAGCGCGACCAGTACTCGCTGCCCGCCCCCGCCGTCGACTACGTGAAGGCGCTCCGCGGCAGCCTCAAGGGCCTGCGCGTCGCGTACACCGACGACCTCGGCTTCGCCGACGCCGTCGACCCGGAAGTGCGCGCGGTGTGCGCCAAGGCGGCCCGGACGTTCCGCGAGCTCGGCTGCCGGCTCGACGAGGTCAAGCCGGGCTGGCCGTCGCCGCGCGAATTCTGGGGGGAGATCTTCTGCGGCGGCATTGCGACGCGGATGGCGCCGTACGTCGATCGCCGCAACGAGATCGAGCCCGGGCTCCGGCGGATCATCGAGACCACGCTCAAGAATGGGCCGACGAAATACGTGCAGGCGTGGTTCGACCGGCTCGCGTGGTGGCAGCATCCGCGCGCGCTCTTCGAGAAGTACGACCTGCTGCTGACGCCCACGATCGCGTGCCCGCCGTTCCCGGTGGGCCTCGACAACCCGACCGAGATCGCCGGAACGCCCGTCGAGCCCTACGCGTGGATTCCGTTCACGTATCCGTTCAACATGACGGGCCAGCCGGCGGCGTCGGTGCCGTGCGGGTTCACGAGGGACGGGCTGCCGATCGGGCTTCAGATCGTCGGCCGCCGCTTCGACGACGTGCTGGTGCTGCGCGCCTCGGCCGCGTTCGAGCGCGCGCGCCCGTGGGCTCAGCATCGTCCTGCCGTCGACTGAGAGGGACGACGCCATGGACCGATTGCTCTTCATCGTCTCGCAGGGACGGCGCCAGCTGTACGACTCGCTCAAGCAGGTGCTCTCGCTGGAGAAGGACGTCGAGGTCATTCTCGACCGGCGCGAGGTGAAGCGCCGGCGGCACGAGGCGCCCCACGCGATGGAGCGCCGCCGCTACGGCCGGCGCGGACGGCCCCGCGAGGACTCCGAGATCCAGATCCGCGGCTGGACGGTGGTGCGACTGCCGTAGCTCCGGCCCGCGCGCGGGCGCTGCGACGTATCACACGCTGGACATTGACGGAGCCAGCGTCGGCAGCGACGCTGCTCCAGTGCACCTCGTCGACCTCCTCGTCGCCGGCGCGGTCTTCGGCCTGATCGCGGCCGCGACGTTCAGCACGCTCCAGGTAGGCCTGCGCGCGTACACGATCGGTGCGGCGCGCGCCGAGTCGCAGCAGAGCGGACGCATCGCGCTCGAGCGTCTCGCCAACGACATTCGCATCGCCGGCCTCGGCCCTCAGCATCCGTCGTTCGCCGCGATCGCGCTCGCCGAGCCGACGCACCTCGTGCTCCATCGCGACCTCGACGGCGACGGCGCCGTCACCGCCGTCGGCGAGACGATCACCTGGCGCCTCACGGGTCGGACACTGCGGCGCGACGCGGGCGGCGGCGCTCAGCCGATCATCGACGGCGTGCGGAGCCTTGTCCTCGAGTACCTCGATGCCGCCGGCGAGCCGACCGCGGGCGCGAGCGACATCCGCACCGTCGTGATCACGGTGGTGACCGAGGCTGAATCGGTCCTGGCCGGTCGCGAGGTCACGACGACGTTCTCCACACGCGTACGACTGCGCAATCGTTGAGGAGGCGAGTTACACTCTCGGCATGAGCGCCCGCGTGCCTCGCATCCCCACGACGCTCCTGGTGCTGGCTCTGGCCGTGGTCTTCGCGTGCACCACCGTGCCGGTGACGGGACGCCACCAGATCATGCTCTTGCCGGAGAGCACCGAGCAGGAGATGGGACTCACGGCCTTTCGAGAGGCCGTCAGCAAAGCCAAGGTCTCCGCCGATCCCGCGCTCAACGCCCAGGTGACACGCGTCGGCACCCGCATCGCCGCCGCGACCGGCCGCACCGACTACAAGTGGGAGTTCAAGGTCTTCGAGGACAAGCAGGTCAACGCATTCTGCCTCCCGGGGGGCAAGGTCGTGGTCTACACCGGCATCCTGCCGGTCACCCGCGACGACGCCGGGCTCGCGGCCGTGGTCGGCCACGAGGTCTCTCACGCGATGGCCCGCCACGGTGGCGAACGGATGAGTCAACAAATCGCCGTGCAGGGAGGTCTCACGGCGTTCCAGGTCGGATACGCGCAACGACATCCCGCGACCGTGCAGCTCGCCACGGCCGCGCTCGGCGCCGGAGCGACGATCGGAATTCTCCTGCCCTACAGCCGCGCGCAAGAGTCCGAAGCGGATCACCTCGGCCTCATCTACATGGCGAAGGCCGGGTATCATCCATCGGCTGCTCGAGATCTATGGGTGCGAATGGCCGAGATGTCGAAGAGTCAGCAGAAACCGCCGGAGTTCCTCTCGACCCATCCCGCCGACACCACCCGGATCAGGCAGATCGAGGCTTGGCTGCCCGAGGCCCTGAAGTACTACCAGCCCGGCTCGTAGGGTAAGGTCCCGACCCCAAAAACCACCATCCGGGGGGTCAAAGTGGGATAGGCCCCCCCACCAGTCGCCCGGCCCATCTCTGACCCCTAATCCCTATAAAAATCGTCAGTTTTTCCCTTGACACCGCCTTGATGGTGACGCTAATGTCGCCATTCAAGTGGGATAGAGTGGGATGAAGACAGAGATCGGCCGGCCGGGCCGTGTTTAGGGGGCGCTATCAGCACACGCTCGACCCGAAGGGGCGCTTGAGCGTGCCGGCGAAATTTCGGGACGCTCTCGCGCATTACGAGGGCGGGCTGATCGTCGTACCCGATGGCCAGTGCCTCGAGGTGCATCCGCTCGAGGAATGGCAACGGATCGAGACGAAGCTGCGCGAGCAGCCCTCGTTCAACCCGGAGGTGCGCGAGGTGAGCCGGCTCTACGTCTCGCGCGCCAAGGAAGTGTCGCTCGACTCGGCGGGGCGCATCCTCCTCCCTCCGGACGTGCGGGAGCTGGCGGGGCTCCATAAGGAAGTGACGCTGGTGGGCGGAGGGCTGCCGCGGTTCGAGATCTGGGATCGCACCCGGTTCGAGGAGTACGAGCGCAACCGCTCCGAGCGGCTGCCCTCGCTCTTCGACCGGCTGTCGGGCATGGGAGTGTAGCGGTTCACGTTCCGGTGCTCGCCGACGAGGTCGCGTTCTTCCTGCGGCCGAGGGGCGGGGGATGGGTGATCGATGCGACGGTGGGGATGGGCGGTCACGCCGAGGTCATGTTGAACGCCACTGACACCTCGGTGAGCCTCCTCGGCCTCGACGTGGATCCCGAGGCGCTGGCGCGGGCGGGCGCGCGGCTGACGGTGTTCGGCGATCGCGTGCGGCTCAGGCACTCGAGCTTCCGGGATATCGGGCGCGTCGCCGCCGCGGAGGGGGTCGACCGCGCCCGCTCGATCCTGCTGGATCTCGGCATTTCTTCCTGGCAGCTCGAGGAGTCGGGCCGGGGCTTCTCCTTCCAGCGAGACGACGAGCCCCTCGACATGCGTCTGGATCCCTCCGCTCCGAAGACGGCCGCGATGCTCGTGAACCACCTGCCGGAGGCCGAGCTGGCGCGCATCATCTTCGAGTACGGGGAGGAGCCGCACGCGCGGCGCATCGCGCGGGCGATCGTCCACCGCCGGCCCCTGGCGCGCACCGGCGACCTCGTGGCCGCCGTCCGCGCCGCCGTGCCCCGGGCGGCATGGTCGCGGCGCCTGCATGTCGCCACGCGCACCTTCCAGGCCTTGCGCATGGCCGTCAACGACGAGTCCGGCGCCCTCCGAGAGGCGCTGGCGGACGCGCCGCCGCTGCTGGCCCCGGGCGGCCGGTTGGGCGTCATCTCGTTCCACTCGGGCGAAGATCGCATCGTGAAGCGCACGTTCCGAGCTCTCGAGCCGGCGGGATTCGCCGAGCTCGAGCCGTCGCCCCAGCAGCCCACGGGCGACGAGGTGCGGGCCAATCCCCGCGCCCGGAGCGCGAAGCTGCGAGTGCTGGAGCGGCTCCCATGACGAAGACCCAGCGGCTGCACCACGAACCTGACCCTCGCGTCCGGCGCGCGCTCGGCGTGGCGCTCGCCACCTCGGCGCTCCTCGTCGCCGGCGCCCTCACCGTCGTCGGCGTCCGCCTCGAGCAGGTTCATCTCGCGTACCGCCTCGATGCCCTCCGGGGCGATCGGGCGCGGACCGCCGAGACGATCCGCCAGCTCGAAGTCGAGGTGGCCACGCTCCGGTCGCCCAGCCGGATCGAGGCGCGTGCCCGCCAGATCGGCCTGCTCACGCCCGGGCGGGACCAGGTCAGGCTTGCGCGTGAGTACGTGACCGCGGGCGTTGGTCTCGCGGCGGAGCGTAACCGCGCCGCCGCGCTGGCGGCGCCGGGCGCCCGGTGAAGGACGCCGCCGTCAGGACGCGGGTCCTCCTGCTCGCGGCGGCCCTGGCTCTCGTGTTCGGCGGCCTCACCGGCCGCCTGGCCTGGCTGATGATCGTCAAGCAGGGCGACCTGGCCCAGCTCGCGGAGCGCCAGTACTCGCGCACCGTGGTCCTTCGTGCCCAGCGCGGACCGATCGTCGACCGCCAGGGTGCGCCGCTGGCGACCTCCACCGCGACCGAGTCGCTCTTCGTCCAGCCCCGAGGCGTCGGCGACCCGGTCCGCGTGGCCGCACGTGTCGCGCCGCTGGTCGGTGTGCCCGAGGCGGAAGTTCACGCGGCGTTGACGGGCTCGCGCTCCTTCGTCTGGCTGCGCCGGAAGCTACCGCCGTCGGTCGCCGACCGGATCAAGGCGCTGCGGGAGCCCGGGCTCGGCTTCCTCCCCGAGCCGCTCAGGTTGTATCCGAACCGCGAGCTGGCGGCGCACGTCCTGGGCTTCGAGGGCGCCGAGGGTGGGCTGGAGGGTATCGAGCGCGCCTGGAACACCGAGCTCGCCGGCGTGCCCGGCAAGGCGATCGTCGGCCGCGACGCCCTCGGCCGGGAGGTCGAGGTTCCGCACACGCTCCAGGCCCCGCAGCCGGGGCAGGGGATCATGCTGACGATCGACCGCACGGTCCAGTACGTCGCCGAGCGCGAGATCGACGCCGCCTACCGGCGAACGCACGCCAAGGCCGCGATGGTCGTCGTGCTCGACCCGCGCACGGGCGACGTCATGGCCATCGCGATCCGGCCGACGTTCAACCCGAACACGTTCCTCGACGTCTCGTCGCCCGACCTGTGGCGGAACCGCGCGGTGACCGACCCCTTTGAGCCGGGCTCGACGTTCAAGGCAATCCTCGCCGCCGCGGCGCTGGAGGAGGGGGTGATCCGCCCCGACGACCGCCTCTACGCCGAGAACGGCGCGATCACCCTGGCCGGGACGACGATCCGGGACTGGAAGAAGTACGGCTGGCTCACGTTCGCCGAGGTGCTGCAGAACTCGTCGAACGTCGGGTCGATCAAGGTGGGGCTCTTGCTCGGCCGAGAGCGGTACCACCGCTACATGAAGGCGTTTGGCTTCGGCGCGGTGACCGGCGTCGGGCTGGCCGGCGAGAGCCGCGGGCTCCTGCGCGACCCGCAGCGCTGGTCCGCCCTGTCGCTGCCGACGATGTCGATCGGCCAGGAGATCTCGGTGACCGCCCTCCAGCTCGCGGCCGCGTTCGGCGCGATCGCCAACGGCGGCACGCTGATGCAGCCCCGGCTCGTGCGGTCGACCTTCGACGCCGAGGGACGCGAGGTTCGCCGGTTCGAGCCCAGAGCGGTCCGTCAGGTGATCTCGCCCGAGACCGCGAAGACGCTCTCCGGCTTGCTCGTGAGAGTCGTGGACGGCGGTACCGGACGCTTCGCGGCGATCCCCGGGTACCCGGTCGCGGGCAAGACGGGCACGGCGCAGAAGCTCGATCCGGCGACCCGGCGCTACTCGCACGCGCCCGGCGTCCTCTCGTTCGTCGGCTTCGCGCCCGCCGACGATCCGCGGTTCGTCATCTTCGCCATGCTCGACGAGCCCAAGACCGAGCGGTGGGGCAGCGAGGCGGCGGCGCCGATCTTCAGCTCGATCGGCCGGGAGATCCTCCGCTATCTCGAGATCCCGCCGCGCGACACGCCGCCCGTCCAGATCGTCACGGGCCCGACGACCGAGGCCGGCGTCCCGGCACGCGTACGGCTCGTGAGCACGGCGGCGGAGCTCGTGGATGCCGACGGGACGCGCCGCATGCCCGACCTGACCGGCCAGACGCTGCGCCAGGCGCTCGGCGCCCTCGAGCCACTCCACGTCGAGGTCCGCCTCGCCGGCCAGGGCCGCGTCGTGCGGCAAGCGCCCGCACCGGGCGAGCCGCTCGAGCCCGGAACCGTCGCGCGGCTCACGCTGGCGCACGCGTCGGGGCGCGAGCGATGAGGTGGTCATGCGAGCGACGTCCGTGAACGACCTCCTCGCGGCGCTCCCGGAGAAGCGTGTGATCGGCACCCTGCCGGCCTCGGTCTCGTCCATCGCCGGCGACTCGCGCCGCGTCGAGCCGGGGGCCTGCTTCGTGGCGGTTCCCGGCTTCAAGCAGGACGGCCGTCGCTTCATCCCCGACGCGGTCCGGCGCGGCGCGGCGATCGTCGTCAGCGAGGGGGAGCCGATCGCCGACCTCGCCGTGGCGCAGGTGCTGGTGCCCTCGACGCGCGTGTCGCTCGCGCGGCTCGCGGGCGCCTACTACGGCCACCCGTCGCGCCAGCTGACGCTGGTCGGCATCACGGGGACCAACGGCAAGACCACGACCTCGTACCTGATCGAGGCCCTGCTGCGCGCTCGTGGCTTGGCGACCGGGGTGATCGGCACGATCCAGTACGTGCTCGGCGACGAGACGCGGCCCGCCAATCAGACGACCCCGGAGGCGCTCGAGCTCCAGTCGATGCTGGCGCACATGCGCGATCGCGGCGTCGGCGGCGTCGCGATGGAGGTGTCGTCGCACGCGCTCGCGCTCGCGCGCGCCGACGGTCTGGCGTTCGACGTCGGGGTCTTCACGAACCTCACGCAGGACCATCTGGACTTTCACGGGACCCTCGAGTCCTACCGGCTCGCCAAGCGCCGACTCTTCGAGCTGCTGGCCGAGTCGCCGAAGCCGGTCCGGGCCGCCGTGGTCAACGGCGACGATCCGTCGGCGGAGGCGATGGTGCGCGGGCTCGACCTGACGGTCTACACCTTCGGGCTCGGCGCCTTCGCCGCGGTCCGAGCGGTGGAGCACACGTCCTCGCTCGCGGGAATCCGGATGACGGTCGCGACCGACCGGGGACGCGTCGACCTCACGTCGCCGCTGATCGGCGAGCACAACGTGATGAACCTGTTAGGCGCCTTCGCCACCGGGCTGGCGATAGGCCTCGAGCCGCCGGCGATCGCGCGTGCGCTCGCGACGGTCGGCACGGTCGCGGGTCGGTTCGAGCAGGTGCGCGCCGGCCAGCCGTTCCTCGTCGTGGTCGACTACGCCCACACCCCGGACGCCCTCGAGCGCGTGCTGACCACGGCGCGCAAGCTCACGCGCGAGCGCCTCGGGGCCGTCTTCGGCTGCGGTGGCGACCGCGACCGCGGCAAGCGGCCGATCATGGGCGAGATCGCCGCTCGCCTGTGCGACCGGGTGTGGGTGACCTCGGACAACCCGCGCTCGGAGCGCCCGGAGACGATCATCGACGAAATCGTCGCCGGCGTGCGCCGAACGGGGATGGCGCCCGACCGCTACGCCACCGAACCCGACCGGGCGGCCGCGATTCGGGCAGCCCTGCGCTGGGCCGAGGCTTTTGATACGGTGGTCATAGCGGGCAAGGGCCACGAGACGTACCAGATCATCGGGGCCGAAGTACTCCCGTTCGACGACCGAGAAGTCGCGCGAAGAGTCCTGTCGGAGTCCCGGACCTAGGAGCGCCAGTGCCATCGTTTACGGTTCAAGACATCGTCCGCGCCACCCAGGGCGCCCTGGTGGCGGGCGATCTCGGTGTGCCGGTCACCGGCGTGGCCATCGACTCCCGCTCGCTGGGGGTCGGCGAGGCGTTCTTCGCCATCCGCGGCTACCGCCTCGACGGCCACGCGTTCCTGGCCGAGGCGGCCTCCCGCGGCGCGGCGTGCCTCGTGGTGCACGCGCTCCATGACGACGTGCCCGCCAACGTGCCGCTGGTGCTCGTCGAGGACACGACGAAAGCGCTCGGCGCCGTGGCGGCGTTCCACCGCGCGCGATTCGCCATCCCGGTCGTCGCCGTGACCGGCTCGAACGGCAAGACGACCACCAAGGAGCTGATCGCCGCGGTCCTCGGAACGCGCTGGCAGGTGCTGAAGCCGACGGCGAGCTTCAACAACCAGTGGGGGCTCCCGCTGACGCTCCTGCGGCTCGTCGCCGAGCACGAGGCGCTGGTGATCGAGATCGGCAGCCAGCATCCGGGCGAGATCGCCGCGCTCGCCGCCCTCGCCAAGCCGACCGTCGCGGTCGTCACGACCGTCGCCCACGCCCACACCGAGTTCCTCGGCTCGCTCGACGACGTCCGCACCGAGAAGGCGGCGCTCGTTCGCGCGGTCGGCGCCGACGGGCGGGTCGCGCTCAACGCCGACGACCCGCGGGTCGCCGGGATGGCGCGAGACTCCCGGGCGCCGGTGATCACCTACGGGCTCTCGCCGGCCGCGCAGGTGCGGGCGAGCGGCGACATCGTCGAGAACGGCCGCGCCCTGACGTTCACGCTCGAGAGCGGAGGGGTGCGCGCGCCGGTGACGCTCGCGTTCGCCGGCCGCCACAACGTGACGAACGCCCTCGCCGCCGCGACGGCGGGCGTGGCCCTCGGCTGGCCGCTCGACGAGATCGCGCGCGGGCTCGCCGAGGCGCGGCCCGTCGCGGGGCGCTGCGTGTGGCGCGACGCGGGCGGCGTGCGGATCCTCGACGACACCTACAACGCCAACCCGGTGTCGGTCCGCGCGGCCCTCGAGACGGTCGCGGCGCGTCGCGGAGCCGACGGGGCGGGCGGCCGCCTCGTGGTGGTGCTGGGCGATATGCTGGAGCTCGGCGCGATCGCCGACGAGGCGCATCAGGAGATGGGGCGGGCGGTGACGGCGGTCGGCGCCGACGAGTTCGTCGGCGTGGGACGCCACGCGCGGCTGTCCGTGGAGACCGCGCGCGCGGCGGGCCTTGGCCACGCGCACCACGCCACGACGTTCGAGGACACCGTGGCCCACCTGCTGAAGCGGCTGGCGCCCGGGGACGTCGTGCTCGTCAAGGGCTCGCGAGGCATGCGCATGGAGCGCGTCGTGGATGCCCTGGTGGCGCGTCTGGCCCGATGAGGGACATCGATGCTCTACTACCTCCTCGTCCCGCTCGCGAAGGACCACATCGTCTTCAACGTCTTTCGCTACCTCACGTTTCGCTCGTTCATGGCGCTGATCTCGGCGCTGATCATCTCGCTGCTGATCGCGCCGTGGTTGATTCGCCGTCTGCGCGTGATGCAGCACGGCGGGGAGACGATCCGCGAGGACACGCCGGAGCGGCATCGCACGAAGAAGGGCACGCCCACGATGGGCGGCATCGTCATCCTCACCGCGATCATCGTCACGACGTTGCTGTGGGCCAATCTGCTGAACCGATACGTGTGGGTCGCGATCCTCGCGACGGGCGGGTTCGGGCTGATCGGCGTCTGGGACGACCTGACCAAGGTGCGCACGCGCAAGGGGCTGCCGATGCGCGTGAAGCTCGGCGCGCAGCTCCTGGTGGCCGCGGCGGTGCTGCAGCTGATCTTCTGGCAGCCGCCCAGCACGTGGCTCCCGGTGCTGGCGATCCCGTTCTTCAAGGGATGGTTCGTGAATCTGGGCTGGCTGTGGATCCCGTTCGCGGTGCTCGTCATCGTCGGCGCCTCGAACGCCGTGAACCTGACGGACGGGCTCGACGGGCTGGCGATCGGTCCGATCGTCATGGCCGGCGCCGCCTTCGGCGTCATCGCGTACCTGACGGGCAACTTCCGGGCCGCCGACTATCTGAAGATCCTCAACGTGCGGGGCGCGGGCGAGCTGACGGTCTTCTGCGGGGCGCTGATCGGTGCCGCGATCGGGTTTCTGTGGTTCAACTGCCACCCGGCCGAGATCTTCATGGGCGACGCGGGCTCGCTGGCCCTCGGCGGCGCGATCGGGACGCTCGCGGTGCTGACGAAGGCCGAGCTGCTGCTGCCGCTGATCGGTGGCCTGTACGTCGTCGAGGCGCTATCGGTCATCATCCAGGTCGCGAGCTTCAAGCTGACGGGGCGCCGCGTCTTCCGCATGGCGCCGCTGCACCATCACTACGAGCTTTCGGGCTGGGCCGAGCCGAAGATCGTCGTGCGATTCTGGATCGTCTCGTTCGCGCTGGCGCTGCTGGCGATCACGACCCTCAAGCTCCGGTGATGGGCGCATGAGCCCGCTGGACGAGGTGGACACGGTGACTCGGGGACACGCGTACCTTCGCTCGCTCGCCGGCCGACGCGTCGCGGTCGTCGGGCTGGCCCGGAGCGGTGTCGCGGCGGCTCGACTCCTGCGTGCCGCCGACGCGGATGTCGTCGGCATCGACACGAAGCCCATCGGCGCGCTCGGGCGCGAGGCGGCGGCGCTCGCCGAGATCGGCGTGCGCCTGCGCACCGGCGCCGAGGGGGGCGCCGCCGCGCTCGCCGGCGCCGAGCTGGTGGTGGTGAGCCCCGGCGTCCCGCTCGACGGAGACCAGCTCGCCTCCGCCCGCGCGCGGCCGGTGCCCCTCATCGGCGAGCTCGAGCTCGGCTGGCGGGCGACGGAGGCGGACACGATCGCGATCACCGGGACGAACGGCAAGACCACCACCACGACGCTGGTCGGCGCGGTGCTGGCCCAGCAGCCGCGTCCGGTCCTCGTCGCCGGCAACATCGGCACGCCGCTCGCGGCGCATGCGCTCTCGTTCCCGGCCGACGGCCTCGTCGTGTGCGAGGCGTCCAGCTTTCAGCTCGAAGCCACCGAGCTCTTTCAACCGCGGGTGGCGGTCGTGCTGAACCTCGCGCCCGACCACCTCGACCGCCACGGGAGCTTCGAAGCGTACGTCGACGCGAAGGCCCGGATCTTCGCGAACCAGACGCCGGCCGACTGCGCCGTGCTGAACGCCGACGACGAGGCGGTGCGCGCCCTGGCCGACCGGACGGTGGCGCCGGTGGTGTGGTTCAGCCGGCGCTCCCAGCTGGCGCACGGCGTCTTCGTGCGCGACGGCTGGATCGCCGCCAAGCTCAACGGCCACATCGAGGAGATCTGCCCGCTCTCGGAGATCTTTCTGCGCGGCCAGCACAACGTGGAGAACGTCCTCGCGGCCACCGCCTGCGCGCTGTGGACGGGCATGGCGCCGGCCGCGATCCGCTCGGCGGTCGCCCGCTTCCGCGGCGTCGCGCACCGGATCGAATGGGTGCGCGACCTCCGGGGCGTCCAGTACTTCAACGACTCGAAAGGCACCAACGTCGCGTCGACGCTCAAGGCCCTCGAGAGCTTCCCCGGCCGGATCGTGCTGATCGCGGGCGGCAAGGGCAAGGGCCAGGCGTGGGAGCCGCTCGCCGATGCGGCGCGCGGGCGGGTCGTCCACACCGTGCTGATCGGGGAGGACGCGAAGAAGATCGGCGCTGCGCTCGCCGCCGCGTCCATCCCGCTGACCTACTGCGACTCCATGCAGGCGGCCCTCGAGCGCGCGCGCTCGCTCGCGTCGCCCGGCGACGTCGTGCTGCTCTCACCCGCGTGCGCAAGCTTCGACATGTTCGACAACTTCGAACACCGCGGTGACGTCTTCAAGAAGCTAGTAGAGCGCCTCGACTGATGAGAGCGCGATACGCGTTGCCCGAAGCGGTGGGGGGGTCTGGGGGAGGAGCGGCGCTCGCTCCCCCCCAGTACGTGGAATAATGCCCCGCAAGCTCGTGCCCGACATGTGGCTGTTCGGCGTCGCCGTCGTGCTGCTCTCGGCCGGCGTCGTGATGGTCTACTCCGCGAGCGCGATCGTGGCCGCCGACCGGTTCCACGACCCGTACTTCTTCGTCAAGAAGCAGATCTTCTGGGCGCTGCTCGGCGCCGCGTGCCTGTGGGCCGCGCTCCGGCTCGACTACCGCCGGCTCGAAGGGTTCGTGGTGCCGCTCCTGATTTTCGTGGGCGTGCTGCTCGTCCTCGTCTTGATCTCGCCGATCGGCCAGGCGATCAACGGCACGCGCCGCTGGATCCGACTCGGCCCCATCTCGTTCCAGCCGGCGGAGCTGGCCAAGCTCGCGCTCGCCCTCTATCTGGCGGCGTTCCTCGCGCGCACCGGCGAGGCGGTGAGCGAGTTCCGCCGGGGCCTGCTGCCGCCGCTGGCGGTGGCCGGTCTGCTGGCCGCGCTCGTCCTCGCCCAGCCGGACCTCGGCAACTGCCTCACGCTCATCACGCTCACCTTCACGCTGCTGTTCATCGCCGGCGGGCGCACGCGCCACCTCGGCCTCATCCTCGCCGCGGCGCTGCCGCCGCTCGCGCTGGCGGTCTGGGCGGCGCCCTACCGCCTGCGGCGCATCTTCGCGTTCATCGACCCGTGGTCGGATCCGCGGGGGAGCGGGTTCCAGATCATCCAGTCGTGGCTCGCGTTCGGCAACGGGGGACTGGTCGGCCAGGGCATCGGGGGCTCACGGCAGAAGCTCTTCTACCTGCCAGAGTCGCACACCGACTTCATTTTCGCGATCATCGGCGAGGAGCTGGGCTTCGTCGGCGCCGCCGCGATCGTCGCCCTCTTCGTCGTCCTCATCTGGCGCGGGCTGCGGATCGGGCTGCGGGCGCCCGACGCGTTCGGCGGTTATCTGGCCCTGGGGATCACCGTGCTGATCGCGACGCAGGCGCTCGTGAACCTGGGCGTCGTGACGGGCCTGTTGCCGACGAAGGGGCTCCCGCTGCCGTTCATCTCGTTCGGCGGCTCGGCGCTGCTCATCACGATGCTCTCGACGGGGCTGCTCCTGAACATCTCACAACACGCCCATGTTTAAACGCTACCAGCAGATCCACTTCGTCGGAATCGGCGGCAGCGGCATGTCCGGGATCGCCGAGATCCTCGTGAACCTGGGCTACCGTGTCACCGGCTCCGATCAGCGGCGCAACGACGCGGTCGAGCGGCTCGCGACGCTGGGGGCGAAGGTCTTCATCGGCCACCGCGCCGAGCACGTCGAGGGCGCGCACGTCGTCGTCTACTCATCGGCGGTCTCGCGCGACAACGTCGAGGTCCAGGCGGCGCGCCAGCGTCAGATCCCGACCATCGCGCGGGCCGAGATGCTCGCCGAGCTGATGCGGCTCAAGTACGGGATCGCGGTCGCCGGCACCCACGGCAAGACCACGACCACGTCGATGATCGGCGCGGTGCTCGCGGAAGGCCGCTTCGACCCGACGATCGTGGTCGGCGGTCGCGTGTCGAGCCTCGGCTCGAACGCCCGCCTCGGTCAGGGCGACTACCTGGTCGCCGAAGCCGACGAGTCCGACGGCTCGTTCCTGAAGCTGGCGCCGACGATCGCGGTCGTCACGACCGTCGACGCCGAGCACCTCGATCACTACGGCACGCTCGACGCGATCCGTGACGCCTTCGTGGCGTTCGTCAACAAGGTGCCGTTCTACGGTTCGGCCGTGCTGTGCCTGGATCAGCCGAACATCCAGCTCCTGATCCCGCGCCTCGAGAAGCGGATCATCACCTACGGCCTGGAGTCGGCCGCGGACCTGGTCGCGCGGCGGCCGCACCTGCAGGGCATGACGAGCCGCTTCGAGGTCGTCCAGCGCGGCGCCATCCTCGGCGAGTGCCGGCTGCAGGTTCCCGGGCGCCACAACGTGCTCAACGCCCTGGCCACGATCGGCGTGGCCCTGGATCTCGAGATTCCGTTCGCCACGATCCAGCGGGCGCTGGAGGGGTTCTCGGGCGTCCAGCGCCGCTTCCAGATCCTGGGCCGGGCCCGGGGCGTGACCGTGGTCGACGACTACGGCCACCACCCGGCGGAGATCCGCGCGACCCTGGCCGCCGCCAAGGCCGGGTTCGACTCCCGGATCGTGACCGTGTTCCAGCCGCACCGTTACACGCGGACGCTGCACCTGCGACAGGAGTTCCTCACCGCGTTCAACCAGGCCGACGCGCTCGTCGTGATGGACATCTACGCGGCCGGCGAGCCCTCGATCCCCGGCGTGACCGGGGAGGACCTCGCGGAGGGCATCCGATCGCACGGGCACCGTGACGTCACTTACCTCGGCAGCGACCGGGCCCGCATCGTCCAGCACCTCGCGGAAACCGTCCGCACGGGCGATCTCGTGATCACGCTCGGCGCCGGCGACGTGAGCCAGCTGGGCTCGGAGCTGCTGAAATATCTCGATAGGGATTCGCAGACTGGGAGGGCCAAATGCTAGGAGAGATCCGGGGGGAAGTCCGGTTCAAAGAGCCCCTGAGCTTCCACACCTCGCTCCGCATCGGCGGCCCCGCCGACATCTTCGTCGTGCCGCAGGACACCGACGACATTCGTCACGCCCTGATGTTCGCGGAGCGCGAGCAGCTGCCCGTCTCCGTCATCGGGGGCGGCAACAACATGCTCGTCAAAGACCGTGGGGTCCGCGGCGTGATCCTGCGGCTCGAGGGGTGCCTCGGGCGCGCGGAGTTCCACGGCGAGGAAGCCATCGCCGGCGCGGGCGTGAGCCTGTCCGCGCTGATCCGCGAGGCCGCCGCGCTCAACCTGGGCGGCATCGAGTGCCTGGTGGGGATTCCCGCCACGATCGGCGGCGCGCTCGCCATGAACGCCGGCACTGCCGACGGCTGGATCGGCGATTTCGTGAGCGCGGTCTACTTCCTGCACCCGGACGGCACGCTCGGCGAGTTCAAGCCCGGCACGCAGGCGTTCACCTACCGGCACTTCAACATGCCCCTCGGCGCGGTGCTGATCGGCTGCCGCCTTCGCCTGCACCGGCGGGCCATGGCCGAGATCCAGAAGGAGATGAAGCAGCGGCTCAAGGTCAAGAAGTCGGCCCAGCCGCTGGCCCTGGCGTCCGCCGGCTGTGTGTGGAAGAACCCGCCCGGCGACGTCGCCGCCCGGATGATCGAGAAGTGCGGCCTCAAGGGCAAGCGGATCAACGGCGCCGAGATCTCCTCCAAGCACGCCAACTTCATCGTGAATCGCGGGGGGGCGAGCTCCTCGGACATCGTGGCGCTCATGGACCTGACGCGGGAGCGCGTGCAGGCTCACTTCTCGGTCACGCTCGAGCACGAGATCAGGATCATCGGAGAGTAGATGCCGAGCGGGCTCGGCTCCCCGCGCAGCCGCGCCTCCGTGCTCGCCGACGTCGGCGAGCGTTCGGCGCTGGTCGCGCGCCAGCGCGTCGGCCGGCCGCGCCGCGCGCGCGCGGATCGGCGCCGGCGGTGGCGCCGCCTCGCGGCACTCGCACTGACCGTCGCCGTCGTCCCGCTGGCCGTCGGCGGCGTCATGCACTGGCTGCTGACGACCCCGCGCTTCGGGGTGGCCAGCGTGGAGGTGCGCGGCGCCTCCCGCGTCGCGCCCGAGACGATCCTCACGGTCGCCGCGATCGCGCGCGGCGCCAACATCTTCCGTCTCGACACCACCGGCGTGGCCGGCCGCGTGGAATCGCTCCCCGAGATCCGGAGGGCCGACGTCGTGCGGGAGCTGCCGAACCGGGTCGTGATCAGCATCGAAGAGCGGCGCCCGTTCACGCTCGTTCACGGCGGCCGCCTGCACTGGATGGACGAAGAGGGACGGCTGCTCGGCGCGCCGGCCGAGGCGGTGACCTCGCCGCTGCCCGTCATCAGCGGGCTGTCGGCCGACGAGCTCGTGTCGATGCGCACCGCGCCGGGCCCGAGGGCGCGCGCGGCCATCGCGCTAATCCGCGCGATCGCCCGCAGCGGCAGCGAGCTGACCGCCGAGATCTCGGAGATCGACATGAGTCGCCGGGAGGGACCCGTCCTCTATACGGTCGACGGCGTCGAGGTGCGCCTGGGCAGCGAGGACTGGGAGGAGCGGCTGGCCCGGCTCGAGGGCGTGCTCGCCCAGGTGGCGACGCAGGACGTGCGCACCGTCGACCTCCGCTTCCGCGACCAGGTGGTGTTCAAGCGGGGCGCGACGCGGTGAGGCGCGCCCGGCCGCGCGACCTCGTGGTCGGCCTGGACGTGGGCACCACGAAAATCTGCGCGGTCATCACCGAGCCGGGGCCGCTCGGCGTGCTGGACGTCATCGGGGTCGGCACGGCACCCTCGCGCGGGCTCCGGCGGGGCGTCGTGGTCAACATCGAGTCGACCGTCGAGGCGATCCGGATCGCCGTCGGCGAGGCCGAGCAGATGGCGGGCGTCGAGGTCGCGGGCGTGTTCGCGGGTGTCGCCGGCGGCCACATCCGGGGCGTGAACAGCCGCGGCGTCGTGCCGATCACCGGCCGCGACCACGAGGTGAGCGACACCGACGTCGAGCGCGTGGTCGAGGCCGCCAGGGCGATCAACCTGCCCCAGGACCGCGAGATCATCCACGTGCTGCCCCAGAACTTCGTCGTCGACGACGGCGAGGGTGTCCGCGAGCCCATCGGCATGTCCGGCGTGCGCCTCGAGGCCGAGGTGCATATCGTGACCGGCGCCGTCACCTCGGTCCAGAACGTCGTCCGCTCGGTGAACCGCGCCGGCCTGACCGTGCAGGACATCGTGCTCGAGCCGCTCGCCTCGGCCGAGGCGGTGCTGCACGACGACGAGCGGGAGCTCGGCATCCTGACGATCGATATCGGCGGCGGGACGACCGACGTCGCACTCATCCGCAACGGCGCGGTCTGGCACACCGCGGTGCTGCCGCTCGGCGGCGACCACATCACCAACGACATCGCGATCGGGCTGCGGACGCCGACGGCCGACGCCGAGGACATCAAGAAGCGCTACGGCTGCGCGCTGACGGCGCTGGTCCCGGCCGAGGAGACCGTCGACGTGCCATCGGTCGGCGGCCGCAAGCCGCGGCAGTTCTCACGGCAGCTCCTCTCGGAAATCATCCAGCCGCGCGTGGAGGAGATCTTCACGCTGGTGGCGCGCGATCTCGCGCGCGCGGGCTTTCAGGATGCGGCCACCGCCGGGGTCGTCGTCACCGGCGGCACTTCGATCATGGAAGGCGTTCCCGAGCTCGCCGAGGGCATCTTCGATCAGCCGGTGCGCCGCGGCGTGCCGATCGGCATCGGGGGAATGGCCGACGTGATCCAGAGCCCGATCTACGCGACCGGCGCCGGCCTGGCGATCTACGGCTCACGCTCGCGGGCTCCAGGCGAGTCGTCGTGCGCAACGGGCGGAACTCCAGTCGGCCGTTTGGCCCGGCTGGTGACAGGATTCCTGGGTGACATCTTCTAGGCCGGGTCGGGACGGGCGACAGCCGCCGCTCTTCGTCTCAGAGGTCATGCGGTCAAGCGGTCGGAGGCACGCCTCCGGCGAACACTCACAGGAGGACGTGATGGAGAAGGATCGCGCACGCCGCCCACTCTTCGAGCTCGAGCAGCAGGTGCAGGCCGCGAAGATCAAGGTGATCGGGCTCGGCGGAGGCGGTGGCAATGCGGTGGGCCGGATGATGGCGGCACAGTTCACGGGCGTCGAGTTCATCGTCGCCAACACCGATCTGCAAGCGCTCCACGCCTCACCGGCGCCGGTCAAGATCCAGCTCGGCACCAGGCTCACCGGGGGCCTGGGCGCGGGCTCGAATCCCGAGGTCGGGCGGGGCGCGGCGCAGGAAGATCCGGACCAGATCACGCGGCTGCTGACCGGCTCCGACATGGTGTTCATCACGGCGGGGCTCGGCGGCGGGACCGGCACCGGCGCGGCGCCGGTGGTCGCGTCGCTCGCAAAGGACCTCGGCATCCTGACCGTCGCGGTGGTAACCAAGCCCTTCGTCTTCGAGGGCCGGAAGCGCATGGTCCAGGCCGAGGCCGGGATCGAGGCGTTGCGCGCCGTCGTGGACACGCTGATCACGATTCCGAACCAGCGGCTGCTCTCGGTCGTGGATCGCGGCACGCCGCTGATCGCCGCATTCCGCGTCGCCGATTCGGTCCTGCAGCAGGCGGTGCAAGGGATCTCGGATTTGATCCTGGTCCCGGGGCTCGTCAACCTCGACTTCGCCGACGTCCGCACGATCATGTCGGGCATGGGGCTGGCGATGATGGGCACCGGTACCGGGAAGGGCGAGAACCGCGCCCTCGACGCCGCGCAGAAAGCGGTCGCGAGCCCGCTGCTCGACGAGACCTCGATCGAGGGGGCCCACGGCATCCTGATCAACTTCACGGGCGGCGCCGATCTCTCGATTCACGAGGTCGAGGAGGCGGCGCGCATCGTCCAGGAGGCCGCGCACGAGGAAGCGCACATCATCTTCGGCGCGGTCATCGATCCGCAGCTTCAGGACGAGGTTCGCATGACGGTCATCGCGACGGGCTTCGCCGACAAGAAGGAAGCGGTGGGCGTGAGCGGCAAGGTCGTCGATCTCCCACGCGCGCGTCCCTCGATCCCGGCGGCGAGCCCTGCTCCGTGGCGGCGTCACGCTGCTGCCCCGCGCGCCGAAGGCGAGGCCGCGCTTGGGGATGCGGACCTCGAAGTCCCTGCGTTCTTGCGGAGGCAGGCCGACTAGCGCTGCGTCGGGCGGGTCGGGCGGGGGCGGGGGATGCCATCCGGGACCACGCTAGCCAATGCCCACGGCGTCGGAGTCGCATGCGCGACTTCGGGTCGATCCTGACTACACGGGTCCCGGATGGCATCCCCCGCCCCCGCCCAACCCGCCTGTCATCGCTGTTAGCCTGACGCGGTCAGCTCCGCGTGACCTCCCCCGGCCCGCCCCCCGCCCGCCCGTCGGAGCGAGCCTGACGCCACCAGTCCCCTTGATCTTCGCTCGCCGGCGCGCCGGCGTCCGGGTGCTCGAGCGCTTTGCTCCGGCCGAGCGAGATGCCTGTCATCGCCGGCCGGTCGGCCTGGCATAGTTGAGGGATGAGCTTGGGGCTGAAGGCGCATGGGGAGCCGACGGTCTATTTCACGTTGGGGTCGCTCGAGCGGCTTGGGTTGCCGCATGCGTTGACCACTCGGCATTGTCCGGGGGTGGCGTCGTTCGCGGAGCCGATCTCGCCCGAGGCGCCGCGGGCGCCGTTTCGCGCCGAGGCCGCGGCGATTCTTGGGGGGGCCGGGCTCGAGATGAGCCGCGTGACCTATGCGCGTCAGGTGCACGGCGCCGCCACGGCGCGCGCGCCCCTCGGCGGGGGATTCGCCGGCCTGGTCGACATTCTCGTCACGGCGGAGCGTCACGTGCCGCTCGCGATCTTCACCGCCGATTGTCTGGCGCTGGTCCTCTACGATCCCGGCGCGAGCGTGCTCGGCGTCGCCCACGTCGGCTGGCGCGGGACCGTACGCGGCGCGACGCCGGCGGCGGTGCGCGCCGTCGCCCAACTCGGTGGGCGCGCCGCCGCGCTGCGCGTCGCGATCGCGCCCTCCATCGGCCCGTGCTGCTACGAGGTGGACGAGCCGGTCACCGCGGAGCTCGAGCGCGCTCTCGGCGAGCGCTGGACGGCGTGGGCCAAGCCCTCACGCGCCGGCCACGTGATGCTCGACCTGTGGGCGGCCAACGAGGCGCTGCTGTGTGAGGCCGGGGTAGCGCCGGACCACATCGACAACCCGCGGCTGTGCACGGCGTGCCATCCCGAGCTGCTCTACTCGTACCGCAGGGGCAATCGCGGGCGCCTCGTGACGGTCGCCGCGCTCCCGTGAGCGCCGCGGAGCGCCGCCGCGCTGATCCACCTCCAGCCGCGGTCCCCTGCTAGAATCACCATGCCATGACCGAGATTCAGGCGAACCTTCAGCGCGTGCGCGAGCGGATCGCGCGGGCGGCCGAGCGCGCGGGCCGGCGGGCCCAGGACGTGCTGCTGGTCGGTGTCTCGAAGACCGTGGACGTCGAGCGAATCCGCCAGGCGATCGCGGCGGGGATCCCGGCGCTCGGCGAGAACCGGGTGCAGGAGGCCCGCGGCAAGGTCGACGAGATCGGCCGGCCGGTTCCGTGGCACCTGGTGGGACACCTCCAGACCAACAAGGCGCGGGACGCGGTCGAGCTCTTCGACGTGATCCACTCGCTCGATCGGCTCGAGCTGGCCCGCGAGCTGGACAAGCGTGCGCACGCCCGCGGCCGCACGGTGAGCACGCTGGCCGAAGTGAACGTCGGCGGGGAGACGTCCAAGGGCGGCGTGGCGCCCGACGGGCTGGGCCGCCTGCTCGAGGCCGTCGCCGGCCTCACGCACGTGAAGGTGCGCGGCCTCATGGCGATCCCGCCCGAGGCGAAGGACCCCGAGGACGCGCGCGCCTGGTTCCGCGCGCTGCGGCAGCTCGGTGAGAAGCACGGGCTCCCGGAGCTCTCGATGGGGATGAGCGGGGACTTCGAGGTCGCCATCGAGGAGGGCGCGACGCTGGTGCGCGTCGGCACGGCGATCTTCGGCGCTCGCCCGCCGCAGCCGCAGACCGGAGCGGAGGGCCGATGACGATCAAGGGCCGCACCGTCGGCTTCGTGGGCGCCGGCAACATGGGCGAGGCCCTCATCAAGGGGCTGGTCCAGGCGAACGTGGTGCCGGCCAAGTCGATTTACTCGGCGGACGTACGCGGCGATCGTCTCGCGGAGCTCGAGAAGCTGTTCGGTATCCAGGTCGCGGCGGACAACTCTGAGCTGGTGGGCCGGGCCGACGTCATCATCCTGGCGGTGAAGCCGCAGATCATGGAGCCCGTGGTCCGGGAGATCGCGCCGGCCGTGACGCGCCAGAAGCTCCTGATCTCGATCGCGGCCGGCGTCTCGACGGCGAAGATCCGGTCGATGCTGAACAAGGACGCGCGCCTCATCCGCGTGATGCCGAACACGCCCGCCCTGGTCCTGCAGGGTGTGACCGCGATCGCGAAGGCGCAGCACCTCGAGCCCGACGACCTCGACACCGCCGGCGAGATCTTCAAGGCTGTCGGCCGCGTGGTGGTCCTCGACGAGGACCTGATGGACGCCGTGACCGGCCTGTCGGGCTCCGGCCCGGCCTACGTCGCCGTCGTGATCGAGTCCCTCGCCGACGGCGGCGTCCGGATGGGCCTCGACCGCATCACCGCGATGACCCTCGCGACCCACACCGTCCTGGGCGCCGCGAAGCTCTTGCTCGAGACCGGCCTCCACCCGGGCGCGCTCAAGGACATGGTCAGCTCGCCGGGGGGAACCTCGATCGCCGGCATCGCCGCGCTCGAGGAGGGCGGCATCCGCACGACCTTCATCAAGGCGGTCGAGCGCGCCACCCTGCGCTCCCGCGAGCTCGGGCAGGGGCCCACGTAATGTTCCTCTTGAGCAACGTCATCCTCGCCGTGGCGAGGCTGCTCTCTATCGGCCTCGAGGTGTACTTCTGGATCATCGTCGCGCGGGCGCTTGTCTCCTGGGTGAGCCCGGATCCCTACAACCCGATCGTGCGCTTTCTCCACCGCGCGACCGAGCCGGTCCTCCGCCCGATCCGCGCCCGGTTGCCGGTGACCATGAACCTGGATCTGTCGCCGTTGGTCGTTCTGCTCGCGCTCAAGGTCGCCGAGTGGGTGGTCGTCGATTCCCTGCGAGACTTCGCGATGAACATAAGATAGGACTCGGAGGCGTCGATGCGGATCAGCCCTCTCGACATCCGGCAGCAGCAGTTCACGGTCAAGTGGTTGCGCGGCTTCGACATCCACGAGGTCGACGCCTTCCTGGACGACGTCGCCGAAGACTACGAGGCGGTCCTCAAGGAAAACGCGCAGCTCAAGGAGCAGGTGGGGACGTTCGAGGAGCGATCGCGCGGCCTCGCCGAGCGCGAGCGGGCGCTGCAGGACACGCTGGTCACGACCCATCGGCTGGGCGACGAGATGAAGGCCACCGCGCGCCGCGAGGCCGACCTGCAGATGCGGGAGGCCGAGCTCAGGAGCGAGAAGATCATCGAGGAGGGGCGGGCCGAAGAGGCGCGGATCCGCAGCGAGATCCTGACCCTCCGGCGCCTGCGTCGCCAGCTCATCGAGGACTTCCGCGCGACGCTCGAGAGCTACTACCGGATGATGTCGTCGGAGTTCAGTGAAGACACGGGCGACGCCAAGGCCTGAAGGCGCGCTGCTCGCGCTCCGCGTGCAACCGCGAGCCTCCCGCGACGCGATCGTCGGCTGGCAGGACGGTGCCCTCCGGGTGCGCGTCACGGCGCCACCCGTCGACGGCGCGGCGAACGCCGCGGTCAGCGTCCTGCTGGCCGCGGCGCTCGGCGTCCCGCCTTCGTCCATCAGCGTCGTCCGTGGCGCCCGCGGCCGCGACAAAGTCGTGAGAATCCGCGGGCTCGACGAAGCCACCCTGCGCAGCCGAGTCGCGTCAAGGGTTGACCGGGCGGGCGGAGCCGGGTCGCACCTCTCTCAGGCCACCCTCGGTCCAAACCGGCCTCCACGGCACCCGCTCCCATGACCATCGCACCCGTGCGATGGGCCGACGATCGGCTGGTGCTCCTCGACCAGACCCAGCTGCCGGCGCGCGAGGTGGAGCGCCCGTACGAGCGCTGGGAAGCCGTTGCCGACGCGATCCGCACGCTCGTAGTCCGCGGCGCCCCCGCGATCGGGGTGGCCGCGGCGTTCGGCGTGGCGCTCGCCGCGCGGCAGAGCCAGGCGACGGGCTTCGACGGCCTGCTCGCCGACCTCGAGCTCGCGATCAAGGGACTCGCCGCGACCCGGCCGACCGCCGTCAACCTGTTCTGGGCGCTCGAGCGCATGAAGCAGACCGTGCTCGCCGCGCGCGCGCTGCCGATCGCCGAGGTGCGGACGCGGCTCCTCGCCGAAGCGGAGGCGATCCGCGACGAGGATATCGCGGCCAACCGCGCCATGGGCGCCCACGGCGCGGCGCTGGTGCCGGCGAACGCGCGCATCCTGACCCACTGCAACGCGGGCGCCCTCGCGACGGCCGGGTACGGGACCGCCCTCGGCGTCGTGCGCGCCGCCCACGCCGCGGGCAAGGTGGCACTGGTGTGGGTGGACGAGACGCGGCCCGTGATGCAGGGGTCGCGGCTGACTGCCTGGGAGTGCGTGCGGGAGGGGATCCCGCATCGGCTGATCGCCGACGTGGTCGCGGCATCGGTGATGGCGCGCGGCGACGTCGACCTGGTCGTCACCGGCGCCGACCGAATCGCCGCCAACGGCGACACCGCCAACAAGATCGGCACCTACTCGCTCGCGGTGCTCGCCGCGCACCACCGGGTGCCGTTTTACATCGCCGCGCCGTTCTCGACGATCGACCCCGCGCTGGCCTCGGGCGCCGAGATCCCGATCGAGGAGCGCGACGCGTCCGAGGTGCGCCGCGTCGGAGCGCAGCCGACGGCGCCGGGCGAGTCGCCGGTGTTCAACCCTGCGTTCGACGTGACGCCCGCCGGCCTCATCGCGGCGATCATCACCGAGCGCGGCGTGTTCCGGCCGCCGTATCGCTTTTGACCGGCCGCGACTACCACGACCGGACCATCCACTCGCCCGCGTCGGTCCGCACGAGCGGCCACACGCTCGAGTGGGACATCAAGCCGTTCACGTTCAAGGTCTACACGGACCTCCCGGCGATCACGCTGCCGCGGGAGATCGATCCACTGGCCGCCGAGACTCTGGCGGCGCTCGCCGGCCCGCTCAGGTCGGGCGCGGGCCTGGATGTCGGCGGACTTGCGGCCGTCCTCTACTACGCGGCCGGGGTGACGCGCAAGAAGACGTATCCCGGCGGCGGCGAGATCCTGTTCCGCGCGGCGCCGTCCACGGGCGCGCTCTACCAGACCGAGGTGTACGTGGCCGTGGGCGAGGTCGCGGGGCTCGACCCCGGTCTCTACCACTTCTGTCCGGGCGACTTCGCGCTTCGCCGGCTGCGCGCCGGCGACGTCCGCCGGGCGGTCGCGACCGCAGCGGCGGACGAGTCGCTCGCGAGCCGCGCCGCAACGGTGCTGCTGACCGCGATCTACTGGCGCAACACGTGGAAGTACCAGGCGCGCGGCTACCGCCATCTCTTCTGGGACTCCGGCACCATGCTGGCCAACTTGCTGGCGGCCGCCGGCGTGCTCGGGCTGGCGCCGCGCGTGCTGACGGGGTTCGTGGATGCGGACGTGAACCGCCTGCTCGGGCTGGACGCCGAGCGCGAGGCCGCCCTCCAGCTCGTTGCGCTCGGTCCCGAGACCACGTCGGCGCCGCCCCTCGGCGCCCTCGACGCGATCGATCATCCAACGCTTCCGCTCTCGTCGTCCGAGGTCGACTATCCGCTGCTCCGCGAGATCCACGCCGCTTCGTCGCTCGACTCTGCTGACGCCGTTCGCGCGTGGCGGTTGAGCGCCGGGAGGGACGGGGTCGGTGGGGCGTCTGGCGCGACCACGCCAGCCGCAACCCGCGGCGTTGATTCCGAGAGCATGGTGGTCGGATCGGAACCTGACAACACGGGTCGCGCCAGACGCCCCACCGACCCCGGCCCTCCCGGCGCCCAATTACCCGGGGGAGCGGCGGCCGGGTCGAGCTTCGAGGACGCGCGTCGCATGGACCCGATCACGCTGCCGGCGGCGCGGGCGCTCAGTGGCCGGGGATTGGGGGAGACGATCCGGCGGAGAGGGTCGACGCGCCAGTTCGGCCATGCGCCGCTCACCGCCGACGAGCTGGCCACGACGCTCTGGGCAGCGGCGCGCGGCTTCGACGCCGACGCGCCGCCCGGGCTCGTCGACCTCTATCTCGTCGTCAACGCCGTCGAGGGCGTCCGGCCCGGCGCGTACTTCTATCAGCCTGCCGTCCACGCGCTCGAGCTGCTGGCGGCCGGTGACTTCCGCAATCGATCGTCGTACCTCTGCCTCGAGCAGCCGCTCGGCGGCGACGCGGCCGCCGTCATCTATTTCCTGGCTCGGCTCGACGCGATGCTGCGGACGTTCGGGACCCGCGGATACCGCCTGGCCAACCTCGAGGCGGGGCTCGCCGGCGGGCGCGCCTATCTCGCCGCGTACGCCCAGGGGTTCGGCGCCTCCGGGCTCACCTTCTACGACCGGCTCGTGGTCGAGTTCTTCTCGCCGCACGCCGACGGCAAGGACGCGATCTTCGTGACCGCGCTGGGACGTTCGGCCGTGGAAGGCCGTGCTACCATCGAATCTAAGTTGATCCTTCCCAGGAGGCCGTCTGGATGAAGAAGTATCAGCTGATGGCGCCGGGGCCGACGCCGGTCCCGAGCGAGGTCCTCCTCGCCATGGCGCAGCCGATCATCCACCACCGCACACCGCAGTACGAGGCGCTCTTCGTCGACGTTCGCGCCGGCCTCAAGCGACTCTTCCAGACCTCCGCGGATGTGCTGCCGCTCGCGTGCTCGGGAACCGGGGCGATGGAGGCGGCGTTCGTCAACACGCTCTCGGCCGGCGACACCGTCGTGGTGGTGCGCGCCGGGAAGTTCGGCGACCGCTGGCTCGAGATGGCGACGGCGTACGGTCTCGACGTCATCGACGTCGCCGCGCCGTTCGGGCACTCGGTGCCCGCCGAGCGCCTCGCCGAGACGCTGAAAGCCAACCCGCACGCGAAGGCGGTGCTCACCCAGCACAGCGAATCGTCGACGGGCGTGCTGCACGACGTCCGGGCCTATGCCGCGGTCACGCGCGGCCACGACGCGATCCTGATCGTCGACGCGGTATCGAGCCTCGGGATCGCCGACCTGCCGATGGACGCCTGGGGTATCGACGTCGTCCTGTCGGGATCCCAGAAGGGTCTGATGCTGCCGCCGGGCCTCGGCTTCGTCGCGATGAACGACAAGGCGTGGTCGAAGACGCGAACCTCGACGCTGCCGAAGTACTACTTCAACCTCACCGAGGAGCGGAAGTTCGTCACCCGGAACGACGTGCGCTTCACGCCGGCGGTGTCGATCGTCATCGGCCTCCGCGAGGCCATCCGGATGATCGAAGCCGAGGGGCTGGCCAACGTCTTCAAGCGCCACGACCGGCTGGCCCGCGCCACGCGCGCCGGCGTCGAGGCGCTCGGGCTCGAGCTGTTCGCGAAGGCCACCCCGACCCCCGCGCTGACCGCGGTGGTGGCGCCCGAGGGCGTCGACAGCGAGAAGATCCTCGCGGCGTACTCCCAGTCGCACAACATCACGATCGCCGGCGGGCAGGGCGAGATGAAGGGGAAGATCTTCCGGCTCGGCCACATGGGCTACGCCGCCGAGTTCGACGTCATCGCCGCGCTCTCGGCGCTCGAGCTGGTGCTGGCCGACCTGGGCCAGCCCGTCGACTTCGGCGGGAGCATCCGCGCCGCGCAGAAGATCTTCGCCGAGAAGTCGTGAAGCGCGTCCTCGTCACCGACGGCCTCCAGGCCGTCGGGGTCGACGCGCTCCGCAAGCACGGGCTCGACGTCGAGGTGGTGGGCTCGCTCAGCGAGCGCGACCTCGCCGGCCGCGTCGGCGAGTTCGAAGGGCTCATCGTCCGCAGCGCCACCAAGGTGACCCGCGCGGTGATCGAGGCCGGCCGCCGCCTGGAGGTCGTCGGGCGGGCCGGCGCGGGCGTCGACTCGATCGACGTCGACGCCGCCACCGAGCGCGGCGTGATCGTCATGAACACGCCGGGCGGGAACACCACCGCCGTCGCCGAGCACACGCTGGGGCTCCTGCTAGCGCTGGCCCGCCGCCTGCCCGCCGCCGACGTCACGCTCAAGGCCGGGCGCTGGGAGAAGAACCGCCTGCAGGGCGTGGAGCTCTTCGGCAAGACGCTGGGCATTCTGGGTCTCGGACGCATCGGCTCCGAGGTGGCTCGCCGCGCGCTCGGCTTCCGCATGCAGGTGATCGCCTACGACCCGTATCTGACGGGCGAGGCGGCCGAGCGCCTGGGCGTGGCGGCGGTCGAGCTCGACGAGCTGTTCGCGCGCGCCGATTTCATCACGGTGCACACGCCGCTCACCGGCGACACCCGCCACCTGATCGGCGAGGCCGAGCTGGCGCGGCTCAAGCCGGGCGTGCGCATTATCAACTGCGCCCGCGGCGGCATCGTCGACGAGCTGGCGCTCGCGCGCGCGATCGAGTCGGGCCACGTCGCCGGCGCCGCCATCGACGTCTTCGAGCAGGAGCCGCCGCCCGCCGACCACCCGCTGCTCCGGCTCGAGCAGGTGGTCGTGACGCCGCACCTGGCGGCGGCGACGGACGAGGCGCAGGCGGCGGTGGCGCTCGCCATCGCCGACCAGATCGCCGACGCGCTGCTGCGCGGGATCGTCGTCAACGCGGTGAATCTGCCCACCATCGACGCCGAGACGTCCAGGGAGCATGCGCCCTACGTGGGCCTCGCCGAGAAGATGGGGCGATTCCTCGCCCAGATGGCGGAGGGGCGGATGCAGGAGGCGCGCCTCACCTACTCGGGGGAGATCGTCGGGCGGTCGACGGCCACGCTGACGCTCGCGTTCCTCCGGGGGCTGCTCGGCACGATCCTCTCCGAGCACGTCACCGACGTGAACGCGATGCTGATCGCCCGGGCGCGCGGCCTGCGGGTCACGGAGACCTCGACCACCGAGAGCTCGGACTATGCGAGCCTCCTGAGCGCCGAGCTCCGGACCAACCGGGGCGCGGTCTCGGTCGCCGGGACGGTGTCCTTCAAGCGCGAGCCGCGCTTCGTGCAGGTCGACGGGTTCTCGATGGAGGCGCTGCCGCAGGGCTGGCTGCTGGTCTTCGCGAACCTCGACGTGCCGGGCGTGATCGGCCGCATCGGGACCCTCTGCGGCCGTCACGGGATCAACATCGCCGGCATGCAGCTCGGCCGCGAGCGCCGCGGCGGGCGTGCGGTGTCCGTCCTGAACCTGGACGACCCGATGGACGCGGCGGCGCTCCAAGAGATCCGCGCGATGCCGGACATCGTTCTCGTCAAGCTCGTCAAGCTGTAGTCCGGCCGCTTCACCAGCCTGACCGGGCCCCGGCGGGGCGGTCGGCCGGCCCAAGAGGGTGGCCCCGGGCGCGGTAAGAATCGGGATAGAATGACCCGGTTGTGAGCAAGCTCAGGGTCTTCGTTGTACGGCATGGGGAAACCCAGTGGGTCCGGGAGCGGCGCTTCGCCGGCTCGCGCGACATCCCGCTGGCCCAGGAGGGGCGCCGCCAGTGCACCGCGGTCGGCCGCGCGCTGGCCGACAGCGGGGTGGTCGCCGTCTATGCGAGCCCCCTCGAGCGGGCGCGTGCCTCCGCCGAGCTGATCGCCGAGCCGCACCGCCTCCCGGTGCGCATCGCCCCCGCCTTCAGTGAGATGGCCTTTGGCCCGTGGGAGGGGCTGAACCGCGACGAGGTGAAGGCGCGGTTTCCGGAGACGTGGGCGCAGTGGCGGTCGACGCCGCATCTTCTGGAGCTGCCGGGCGCCGAGACGCTTGCCAGCGTGGCGGCGCGCGTCGCCGCCGGCGTCGCCGAGCTGCAGCGGGCGCACGCCGGGCAGGCGGTCGTGCTCGTCAGCCACGCGATCGTGACGCGCGTCGTGGTGCTGGACGCGCTGGGGCTAGGGCTCGACCGGCTCTGGACGCTCGACGCCGCGCCCGCCGGGATCACCGAGATCGAGTACGAGCCGGGCTGGGCGACGGTGCACCGGATGAACACGGTCGCCCACCTCGAGGCGGCGGCGCCGTGAAGCCGCGCCACCCACAGCTCCCGAAGGGCGCGCGCCTCTACCTGCCGGACGAGGCGGAGCGCAAGCGGCACGTCGAAGCGGCGTTGCTCG
The DNA here is from genome assembly GCA_003220435.1 of Candidatus Rokuibacteriota bacterium. Classification (GTDB taxonomy): domain Bacteria; phylum Methylomirabilota; class Methylomirabilia; order Rokubacteriales; family CSP1-6; genus AR31. The sequence continues at coordinate 32,949 of QHSL01000079.1, forward strand.
GCGTGTTCCGCCGCTGGGGCTATCGCGAGATCGTCACGCCCACCTTCGAGTACGCCGACGTGCTGGCGGCCGGGACCGACGTGGACGTGCAGGGCAACATGTTCACGCTGGTCGACCGGGAATCGGGCCGGATGCTGGCGCTCCGCCCGGACATCACGCCGCAGATCGCCCGCGTGGTGGCCACCCGGCTCCGCGACGAGCCCAAGCCCATACGGCTCGCCTACGTCACGAACGTGTTCCGTTACGACGAGCCCCGCGTCTCCCACTACCGCGAGTTCTATCAGGCCGGCGTGGAGCTCGTCGGGCTGGACAAGCCCGAGGCCGAGGTCGAAGTGATCGCGATGGCCATCGAGGGATTGCGGGCGCTCGGCCTCGAGCGGTTCCAGATCGACCTCGGCCATCCGGATTTCGTCCGTGGGCTCCTCGAGGAGGCCAAGACCGACCCGGCGCACGGGCGCGAGCTGCGCGTGACGCTCGCGCGCAAGGACGGATCCACCCTCGAGCGGCTGGTCGCCGAGCTCGCCCCGCCGGCGCACGTGCGCGCCGCGCTGCTGGCGCTGCCGACCCTGTTCGGGCGCGAGTCGGTGCTCGAGCAGGCCGCCGCGTTCGCCCGCAACGAGCGCTCGGCGCGCGCGCTCGCGAACCTCGCCGAGGTCTACCGCCTGCTCAAGATCTACGGCCTCGCCGACAGCGTGCTGCTGGACCTCGGCGAGGTGCGCGGGTTCGACTACTACTCGGGAACGTACTTCGAGGCGTACGTGGCGGGCTTCGGCGCGGCGGTCGCCGCCGGCGGCCGCTACGACGACATGCTCGGACGCTTCGGCTATGATTGCGCGGCGGTCGGGTTCGCGTTCGACATCGGCCGGGCGCTTTCGGTGATGGAGACGCAGAGCGTGGCGGTCCCCTTGCCGGGGCCCGACTTCTTCATCATCGATTTCACGCCGGAGAAGACGGCGGCGCTGTCGCTGGCGCGCCGGCTCCGCGACACGGGCGCCTCGGTGGCGCGCGACATCATCAGCCGCGGGCTCGAGGAGTCGGTGGCCTACGCGCGCGCCCAGCGCGTCCATCACGTGCTGGTGATCGGTCACGCCCGCGCCGGGGCCGGCGAAGTCGTGGCGATGGATCTGCAGGCCGGGACGGAGCGTGTGCTGGCCGTCGGTGACGTGCTCTCGCATCCGGAGCGATTCTTTGGAGGTGGCACTCATGCCTAACATCGTGGTGGTCGGCACGCAGTGGGGGGACGAGGGGAAGGGCAAGATCGTCGATCTGCTCGCGCCTCACGTGAACGTCGTGGCGCGCTTCGCGGGCGGCAACAACGCCGGCCACACCGTCGTGGCCGGCCGCGAGAAGTACGTGCTGCACACGATCCCCTCGGGCATCCTGCACCCGGGGTGCCGCTGCGTCATCGGCTGCGGCGTCGTCGTGGACCCGGGCTCGCTCATCGAGGAGATGGAAGCGCTCGTCCGCCGCGGCGTCACGCTCGACGGCAACCTGTTCATCTCCAAGAACGCGCACATGATCATGCCCTACCACCCGGCGCTCGATCTCGCCTCGGAGGCGAAGCTGGGCGACCGGCGGATCGGTACGACCGGCAAGGGCGTGGGCCCGGCCTACGTCGACAAGGCCGGGCGCGTCGGCATCCGCATGGCCGACCTCCTCAACGAGCGGCTCTTCCGCGAGAAGCTCGAGCGCAACGTCGCCCAGAAGAACCGGGTGCTGCGCGAGATCTACGACGCGGAGACCTTCACGGTCGAGGAGATCCTGGACAAGTACCTGCGCTACGCCGGGTGGCTGGCGCCGTACATCACCGACACGGCGCTGCTCCTCTCGCGCTGGATCGACAGCGGCTACAGCGTGATGTTCGAGGGCGCGCAGGCCACGATGCTCGACGTCGACCACGGCACCTATCCCTACATCACCTCGTCGTCGACGACCGCCGGCGGCGCGTCCACCGGCACCGGCGTGCCGCCCACCAAGATCCACGGGGTGGTCGGCGTGTCCAAGGCCTACACGACGCGGGTCGGCGGCGGGCCGTTTCCGACCGAGCTCTCCGGAGCGCTCGCCGACCTGATCCAGGCGCGCGGCCACGAGTATGGCGCCACCACCGGGCGGCCGCGGCGCTGCGGGTGGTTCGACGCGGTCGTGGGGCGCTACGCCGTGCGGATCAACGGCCTCGACACGGTCGCGCTGACGAAGCTCGACGTGCTCGACACGCTCGAGACCGTGAGGGTCTGCACGGCGTACCGGCATCGCGGGGAGATCCTCACCGAGTTCCCGGAGGACGAGACGGTGGTGGCCGAGGCCCAGCCCGTGTACGAGGAGCTGGACGGCTGGCGGGCGCCCACCGTGGGCGCTCGGAACGAGGCCGATCTGCCGGCCAAGGCGCGGCGTTACATCGAGCGGCTCGAGGAGCTGGTAGGCGTGCCCTTCTGCCTGATCTCGACCGGCGCCCAGCGTGAGGAGACGATCCTCTGCGAGAACTCGCCGCTGCTGCGCTGGTTTCCGTCTGCGCGGTCCAGCCTCTTCTAGGGGATGGCCCAGCTGATCCGACGACTGCTCTTCATCGTCAGGGCGGACCGACCGGAGCTCTACGAATCGCTGCGGCGAACCTTCCGCGACGACGACACGGTCGAGGTGGTCCAGGACCGACGCCACGACGATCGGCGCGGCGCGCGCCGCGGCGAGAGGGCCAACGCCGCGCGCGAGCAGCGGACGACCGAGCGGCGAAAGAGCCCGGAGCTCGATCGGCAGCTGCGGACGCGGGGGTACGCCGTCGTCGGCGTGACGGCGCCCGGTCCGCCGTTCCAGGGCCTGCGGTGACGCCGGGCCGGCGCATGCGCAGCCGCACGAGCGTAGTCGCCGGCGCGGCGACCGTGGTCCTGCTCGGCGTCACGCCTGCCTACGCCGACGATCCGCGGTGGTCCTTCCGGACGGCCGTCTTCTACTCCGTGGGCGACTACGGGACCGACAAGGACACCACGATCATCTATGTGCCGTTCACGCTCGGCGTCACCCCGATCGACCGGCTCACGCTAAGCCTCACCGTGCCGTACATCCGCCAGACCGGGCAGAACGTGGTCGTGACGGGCGGCGGCGTGGCCGTGCGCAAAAAGGGGCAGTCGTCGTCGACCACCTCCACCTCGAGCGAAACCGAGGATGGCGTCGGCGACGTCCTGCTGAAGGGATCCTACGTCGTCCTCCGGGACGAGGGGCTCGTCCCCGAGGTCGCGCCCTACGTGAAGATCAAGTTCCCGACCGCGGACGAGGATCGCGGGCTCGGCACCGGCGAGTTCGACGAGACCATCGGCGTCGAGCTCTCCAAGCGCCTCGGCGAGCGCCTGACCGGCTTTCTCGCCCTCGCGTACACCTTCATCGGCGACCCGCCCGATCAGAACCTGCGCGACTCGTTCGGCTGGAGCATCGGCGCCGATTACGCGGTGACGCCGCCGCTCTCCGTCTTCGCGTTTCTCGAGGGCTCGACGGCGATCGATCCCAGCCAGCAGGACCCGCTCGAGCTCCGGGTCGGCGCCGAGTACAGGATCACGAAGACGCTGAGCGTGACGGGGGCGGTGAGCCGGGGGTTGTCGGACGGGTCGGCCGACTGGGGCGTGTCGGCGAGCCTCGGGGTGCGCTTCTGATGAGGCTTGCCATCATCGCGGCCGTGGTCGCGCTGGTGATCGGCTTCGGGGTCGGCTATCTCATGTGGGGCGAGCGAGCGCGTCAGGCCACCGAAGCGCGTCAGCGGGCGACCGAGGAGCTCGATGCGACGAAAGCGCGTCAGGCCGACGAGCTCCGGAAGCTGCAACAGGAGCTGGCGGCAGAGCGCGACCGTCGACAGCGCCTGGAGGAAGTGATCAGCGAAGGGCGAAAGTAACCCTCAGGGCTGGACCGCGATCGCGAGGCCGACGTTATCCACGAACACGTCGTCGCAGATCGAGCCGTCCGCGTTGCCGCGGATGAGCTGGACGGTCAGCTGGCCTTCCTCGAGAATCGTGGTCAGTGGCGGGACCAGGGGCACCACGATCAGGGCGGTGCCGAGAGGCCCGGTGTCGGGAAGGTTCACCGGAACCACGCCGCCTAGCAAGACTTTTGAACTGAACTTGGATGTCTCGATCCCCCCCACATTCATCTGCCAGACGGCGCCCAGGATCGTGCCGGGGGGGAGGGTGTAGGTGTGCGTGAACGCGATGATCGACGGACCCGGGCAGGCGAGGGTGATATCGGTGTTCGCCGCGTCGTCGTTCTCGTGGATCGGGAACCCCGGCAGCGTCCCGCATGGGCTCGTCGGATTCGGCTTGAACACGGCCGAGCCGTAGCCGAAGCAGTCGTAGTCTCCGATGACGGAGAGCACCAGTTTCGTACGTGGCTCCGCCCCGACTGGAGAAACCGCCACAGAGAAAATGATCGCCGAGAGGACGGCGAGCAGGAGCGGTGGCCTTCGTATGATCGGTCTCATTTGTCGACCTCCAAACCGTCGCCCAGGGCGGCGGCGTCTGCGTCCCACTCAAGTGGGGTGCTTGGTCTAGGTGGGCAACCAGCGTGCCAAAGAAGCCGCGGTCGACGGAGACGCGGCACTGATCGGTGAAATTTTCGTTGTAAACGGGTCTTTTGAGCGAGCGCTCAGTCGGGATCCGCAGGTCGGCTCGGACTGGAGGAAGGCGGCGGGGCGAACGGTCAGCGGGAAAAATTGGCAGCGAAGTGTCAGAGTTGGCGCACCAAGCGGGTCAAGACTCTCGGGGGGACGGCGTACCCATCCTCGCGCTGCCGCAGGCAATAGATGCCTCGCCGGGAGAGCGCAGCTTCCGGTAGTCGAGGTCTCTCAACCTGATCCGCCCGCCGCAGCAGCGACGCCCGGATCGTGAACCGCACTTGTTCACGGCTGAGGGGATCAGTGGGCACACAACACTGTGTCTACCTTCAGAAGTGCGGGATGGTCCTCAAAGACCGTTAGGAGAGAGGGTCGCGGGCACGTTTTCGGGCACTCGATCGCTCAAGAGTGACACCGGTTCGCCAACTGCGTAGAATCTCGGGCGCGAGCCGTTAGCTCAGACGGAAGAGCACCTGACTTTTAATCAGGGGGTCCCGGGTTCGAGTCCCGGACGGCTCACCAACCATCGCTTCTTCTTGCGGCCGACCTGGAGGGCGGGATTGCTCTCGATGATCTCGTCGTCCACCGCGTCGGTCAGCAAGGACGAGAGCGCCGCCTTCATCATCCGCACGCCGTTCGGCGCGTGGCCCTGCGCGCGCTTGTCGTTGAGCAGCGCCTTGATGTGGCGCCGGCGGACCTCGCGCAACTTGAGGCGACCGAGCGTCGGGAGGATGTGGTTGTTGAGGCGCTCGCGGTAGTTGCGCCAGGTCGCGGGCTCGATCTCGCTCTTCACGACCTCGAGCCAGCGGTCGGCGTACTCGCGCAGCGTCACCTCGCGGTCAGCGACGACGGGCAGCATGCGGCCGAGCTGCCTGCGAACCGCGACGGCGTGGGCGAGGGCGTCCTCCTCGCTCGAGAAGAGCGGTCGGTGCCGGCTGCCGCCATCGTCCCGATAGTCGACCTCCCAGACACGACGGTCCCTCCTGAAACGGATCCGGACGCGAGCGTTCGTCCCGAGCGTCGGTGATCAGGGATCGGAGGAGACGAGCCGACGGCTCTCGCGTCGTGGTCGGGTCGGTCGTTGAGCCGTGGCTCTGGCGATCGGAGCTCGCCCAGGATTGGCCACGGTGCGTTGACGATCATCCCGGGAGTGTAGGGAAGCGTCAACACCGGAGTCAACGTGGCCGTTCTGATACGGCAGCGACCGGCGCAGGCCGGCCGTCGGGATGAGCCAGTACTTCCCCTGTTTGATCGCGGGCAGCCGGCCCGTGCGGCAGAGCTCGTGGACATAGGCCAGCTTGAGGTTGAGGCGCTCGGCGACCTGATGGGGTGTGAGGTGGCGGAGGTCGTCGAGCGGATCTGTCGGTTTGTGCGTCGTGCTCGCGCTGAGACGTGCGGTGGCGTCGAGGAGGTGCTGCCAGAGCAGAACCTTGAGACGCTCCAGGTCGCCGAGAAGAGTGGCGATAGCCGGTGGTCCGAGGTCGGCGACGAGCCGCTCCAGTTCTGCCAGGAGATTGCCCGCGGCATCGGCGCGCGGGGGGTTGCTCACCAGACGCGTGGCCCACCGGATTGACGCCGCGGAGCCGGCGTCGTCCTCACGTCGAGGTCCCGGATCAGGCGCAGCAGATACGTGCGCTGGATCCCGAGCGCCCGCGCGGTGTGTGTCCGGTTGCCGGCGTGCTCCTCCAGCGTTGTCTCGATCAGGCGGCGTCTGAAATCTCTGACCGTCGCGTGGTAGAGACCAGCTCGTTTCACGATCGCGTCTGAACGGCAAGGGCGGTGCCAACCCATCTGCCGATCCGGGTGCCGCGCAAACTCTTGAACTGCCGACCAGAGCATCGGTGCGCCGGCCCAGACCGGAGAATCGACAAGGGGAGCACTTACGCTTTTCCTGTCGTTTGCCGCTGCGCGGCCCTCACCAGCCGAAATGCACGAAGCTGCGCGACCTTCCGCGGGGCCTCCCGAGCGTCGACGGTCTTCGAAGGATCGCGCCGGCGGGCTGGTAAAGCGCTGGAAAGCGCAAGTTCAGAGCCGGGCGCGGGCGGTAAGCCGCAGTCGCTCCTGCCATTAGTGCCGACGATGCTCGGGATCCTGGGTCCGGACACGGCGTGGGCGCAGGAGCCGCCGGCCCAACCCGGCGCGCGCCGTCCGGAAAAGCTCACACCCCAGCAAATCCAGGAAATGCTCAAGAAGTACGACACCCAGCAGCGGGATCTCGACCGGAAGCTCAAAGAAGCCGAGAAGGCGTCCGGAAAGACCCCGACGCAGCAGCAGCCTCAACCGCTCCTCAAGAGTTGGTGAGGAGACCCAGCAGGTCGAGGGCGACCGGCCAGAAATCGTCCGCCTCCAGTGCCCGAAACTGACCGACGAGCTGCGGTCGCGCTCGGACCGTCGCACGCCTAAGACGCTGTCTCGATTGGCGGTTCTGGCCTTCCGACCTACGGGCCGGTGTTGGCATCGGATCTGCGTTGACACCATGGTATGGAACGAAGGAGCACGGGGCCTGCGACCGCAAGACAGAGAAGCACCGTCCGCCGCGGCCCCAGCACGCCCGGACAGCCCGGACGCGCGGAGGTCGTCCTCGTCGTGGACGACGAGGTCTACCTCCACAGGGTGATCGCCGAGGTGTTGGGGATGAACGGCTACGCAGTGCTGGGAGCGCAGAGCCCGCGCGAGGCGCTCCTGATCGGCGGGATCCATTGGGGACCGATCGATCTGCTCCTCACCGACGTGGTGATGCCCGAGATGAGCGGCTTCGTGCTCGCCGATCGCTTGCAGGCGTCGCGCCCCGGGCTCCAGGTCCTCTACATGTCGGGCTACGTCGACCGGGACGCGATTCGTTACCGGATCGAGGAGCGCGGGGCGGCACTGTTGATGAAGCCGTTCACGCCGGCGGAGCTCTTGCGCTGCGTGCGCGAGGTGTTCGACGTGCCAGCGCCGATCGCTCGCATCTAGCCTCCGACGCTGTTCGTCCCTGCCCGACTAGTCAACCCCGGCCGTCACGAGCTCGTCGATCATTTCGACGCGGAGCGGGGGCGTGCTGACCTTCGCGTGCGCAGCCGCGACCTCGTCAGTCGAGCCATCGCCCGCTGACGTTCCGTGGTCGCCAGGCCCGCGTCGTCGGCGTACACGACGAGCCCGATGAACTCAGCGCCGAGGAAATGCTCGCGGTACATCACTGACTCCGTTAGAGTCCTGCCGCACGTCGCTCACGTGGGCGCCGGGCCAATAGCTCCGTTTTGACAGCCGCCCGGCGCCGAGAATGCCGAGGGAATAGGCGCTCCCGTCGAAGAGGAGGACAACGCGATGGACAGTGAGTCACTGGTCGCCTACGTCAACGGCGAGTACGTGCCGAGAGCCCACGCGAAGATCTCGATCTTCGACGTCGGCTTCCTCCGCGGGGACGCGGTCTTCGACACGACCTCGGCCTGGAACGGGCGCATCTTCAAGCTCTCCGCGCACCTGGACCGCCTCGAGCTGTCCTTGCGCGCGGCGCGGATCCCGTGCCCGCTTCCGCTCAAGGAGCTGGGCGACGTGATCGTCGAGACGGCGCGGCGTTGTGGCCTGCGGAACGCCTATATCCAGACGATCGTGACCCGCGGCGAGCCGCCGCTCGGAGTCCGCGATCTCACGCAGTGCCGGCCCGGCCTGGTCGTCTTCTACGTCTGGATCCTCCACGCGGAACAGATTCGGCGCGGCGGCCAATGGATGACGACGCTGCGATGAGCTACGTCGTTGGAGTCGATGGATGTTCTGGTGGTTGGATCGCGGCGTCTCGGCGAGCCACGGAAGCAGCCGTCTGTTGTAGACGTATCAAAACCCTTGAGGATCTCTTCGCCGACACGGTCACTCCTCGGGTCGTGGCGGTGGATGTGCCAATCGGCTTGCTGGAACGTGGCGCACGAGATTGTGATGTCGCCGCCCGCCGCCGGCTCGGACCACGGCGCAGCAGCGTCTTTACCGCACCTCTTCGTTCGATGCTCGTTGCGACATCCCAGGAGGAAGCGTCGCGGGTTCGGCATCGCATTGAGGGTAAGCGCGTTTCCATTCAAGCTTGGGCCATCGTACCGAAGATTCTGGAAGTCGATTGCCTCCTTCGCGACAATCCCACTCGGCGCGAGACCATTCGCGAAGTGCATCCAGAACTCTCCTTCTTCTTTCTCAATGGCGAGCGGCCGATGAGCGAATCCAAGAAGAAGCCGCTGGGACGAGCGGAAAGGGTGTCCCTTCTTCGGACTTGGTGTGGCGAGGCGATTGATCAGACGCTCGCAAAGCGAGCGAGTTTGCAGTGCGAGGCGGATGACATCGTCGATGCCTTCGTGGCGCTCTGGACCGCCGAACGCATCCGGCGTGCCGAGGCGGTATCCGTCCCGTCGATTCCGCCGTTGGATGCGCACGGCCTTCGGATGGAGATGGTTGCGTAAAGAGTGCCGAGAAACGGGCGCACTCCGTAGCATAGTTCCGGCGATCGCCACCGACCGACGACAGACCACTCGAGCACCGAGTGGCGGCACACACGGGACCACTACTCACCACCATTCGACGCAGCTTGATGGCAGGAGCCGTGAAGGGATAGAGTCCCGGGCATGCCCGAGTCGGAGAACAAGGCACTCGTTCGTCGCTTGCTCGAAGAGCTACGCGACGGCTGGCACCCCGCCACGATCGAGAAGTATTTCGCGCCCGACTACCAGCGTCACCTGACTGCCACCTCGACACCACTGACCCGAGACGAGCAGCGGCAGCGAGCAATCAGGCTCCGCGTGGCGTTCCCGGATGCACAGGCCACGCTCGAGGACATCTTCGCCGAAGGGGACCGGGTGGCGTACCGATTGACGATCCGCGGCACGCATACCGGCGAGTTTCTCGGCGTTCCGGCCGCTGGCAGACGGGTCGCTGTCTCGTTCATCGCCATCGTCCGTATCGTCGACGGCAAGCTCGTCGAAGAGTGGGGCGGCCTCGACCAGCCTGACCTTATACGCCAGATGCGCGGTTCCCCGTCCGCATCCTGACGCTCGCCGGCCAGAGCCGGCCGGCGTCTCTGCCCTCGACGTTGTGGGATACTTCGTCCCCGAGGAGGAGCAGCCATGGCGAAGATCCTCTACGTCGGCTCCGCCGGCAGTGATGACCCCACGCGCGCCGGCTTCCCGTTCAACTTTGCGCTGGGCGCGCTTGGGCCGGCCACCAGCGGGAGATCTTCTTGGCCGGCGAGGCCGCCTATCTGATGAAGGACGAGATCGCCGGCTCGGTCCTGCCGGTCGGGATGCCTGCCTTCAGGGAGATGCTCGAGAAGGCCGTCTCCCAGAAGGTCCCCATCTGGGTCTGAGGGCGGTGCTCGGTGGCCCGGGGGGTCACTGACGCCGACCTGAAAACCAAGAACGCTCAGTTCGTAACACCCAAGATCTTTGCCGAGAAGGTCGCCGCGGCCGACAAAGTGGTCTCGATGTAGGCGGCCATCGGGCCTGATGTCATACGGTCCTCATCTTCCGGACATGTACCGCCAGGCGGCCGACGACTACGTGGACAAGGTGTTGCGCGGGACGAAGCCAGCGGACTTGCCGGTGGAACAGCCCACGAAGTTTGAGTTCGTGATCAACCTCAAGACGGCCAAAGCACTAGTCTTGAAAATGCCACAGTCATTGTTGCTGCTGGCGGATCAGGTCATCAAGTGACTGGCCTGGGAATCGTGGTGCTACTGCTGCTGTGACGCTGTCGAGGAGAGACCGGAAGAGCGCCGCTCAATTTCCACATCAAGCGGGCCGCCACCTCGGTCAAACCCGATTCGGTCTCTGATTCGGTCTCTGTTGCTGGTCAATAGAAATGTCGTGGGTACTGCAACGTGAAAATGTCATCCCCGGTGCTGGGGGTAACCGGCGCGTTCGGCCAGCAGAGGATCGTAGGCCCGGCGCCAGGGATGGCGGGCCGCCGGCCGCCGCGGCAGCGCCGTGGTTAGATGCTGGAGCGCGGTTCGAATCGATGGGGGGCGAGACGGCGCTCGGCGTCGATCCTCACCGGGCGCGCGCCGCGCGACTAGCGCAAAGTCGGGTCCGGGCGAAGCACCGGTGGCGATGACGATGCCGTCGGCGCACACGACGAGGCGCCCATCGAGCAGTTCACGGACTTCGACGCGGCGGCGAGCGTACGAGCGCCCGTGCGGACCGGGCGGGATCTGAATCAGGCGCGGGCCGAGTCGCACGGTATTGTCGCGAGCGACGACACGCGCATAGCGACAGCTCAGCACGACCGCAAGATCACGCGGCGGCCGGCGCCAGACGGCCGGGGCCGTCCCCGCCCCCGCGCGAAGCGGCGATTGAAGTCGTCGCGGAACATCGGCAGGAAGGCGTTGGCGGCCTCGCGCGTGGCGATGCCGTGCAGCCGCAGCTCGCTGACGAGTCGGTCTTGCAGCGTGCCCCAGAGCCGCTCCACTCGGCCCTTGCCTTGTGGGGAGCGCTTGAACGTAGCCGATGCCCAGGTCCTGCAGGACGCGCCCCAGATGGGTCGGCGCCTGGATGCCCGCCAACTGTTCCTCCAACGTCCAGTGGCGGTCGTTGCGGACCAGGATGTTGATGCCGTCGCCATAGAGGGCTACGGGCAGGCCGCCGGTGGTGAACATCTGCCGCAGCACGGTGGCGTAGCCGTGCAGGTCTTCCGTCGGGCGGAAGTGCAGCGCGACGACCTGCGAAGTGGCATCGTCGATGGCGCCGAGCAAGGTCATCGCCGGCCCCCGGCTCTGGAGCCAGTCGAAGGGACTGCCAGCGAGCTGAACGAGCTGGCCCGCGGCCGGTTCGCGGGGCCGGCGGCTGCGATGCTGAGGCGGCCGCCGCCGATGCACAGCCGGCAGGCCCAGCGCACGCCGGAGACGGCGGACCGATTCCCGGGAGATCGCGATGTGCTCGACCTCGAGCAGTTTTTCGGTGGCATGCGTGTCATTGAAGCCCTTGTAGCGGCCGCCCAGGAGCGCCTGCACCTGCACGGTCGTGCTCGCCGGGAGTCGACGGTGCGAGAGCCGTTCGCGGCCCTGATGGCGAAGCGCCGGACCACCACCCTCGCGGTAGCGTTGCTTGAGGCACTGAAACTGCCGCGCCGTTATGCCAAGCGCGACCGCCCCGTCCTGGTTGCTGATCCGCCCGGCCAACGCCGCCGCAACCAGGCCTGCCCGGGGCAACTCCTTCCGGCTCATCGTGAAAGTCTCCATGGGGAGATGACATTTTCACGGAGCAGTTACCCCACGACATTTTTATGTAGCAGTAGCATCTCTGATTCGGTCTCTTGACAAGTCTCCTTGCGCCACCTATAGTCCACGCACCGCACCGGACCGTTCGATCCTGGCGAGGCTCGAGTGCCCGGGATGAGACCGCGCGAAGCACGCTCCGGCAGTGGCCACCGTGGTGCTGATCGCGGTGGTCGTGGTTCTGACTCCGGTTGCCCTTGCGAGCCCTGCCGATCCGACCTGGATCGCCGGAATCTACGACGATGGAGATTACGACGACGTAATCCTACTGGTCACGTCGGCGTCCAGTACGTTGGTCTCGCGAAGCGGCCACGCTGTTCCGCTTGACCTCGCCCCGGCGGGCCCGATACGCGACGCCGAGGCACGCCTCGGCTTGGGTGTGGTACGCCTGGCTTTCGAGGGCCGCGCCCCTCCGCTCGCCTAGCTCATCTTTTCCGGAAATAACCGGCGGCACGGCCCCGCGCGAGCGGGCGCGCTGGTTCGGCGTGTCGCCGTATCGGGCGCGTCATGTAACACCAGAGGTGAAAAGAAATGAGCCCTCGACAATGCTCCAGCTTTCTGGTGGTTTGCTTCTCGATCGCTCTTTCGGTGGCGCTACTTGTCGTGCCAGCTCACGGCCAGTTGATCGACAACACGCAGGCCCAAAATGCGATCAACGCTGGCATCAACAAGTCACTCGCGAATGAGATTGGTGCCGGGCGCGGCGACGTGTTGACCCCGGATTCCTCGCTGTTCATCATCGCTCGCGATCCGTTTCGCGCGGTTCGGCGAGGCCGTCAGCTCTTCCAGCGTAAGTTCACCGTCTCCCAGGGCCAGGGGCCGGGCGTCGGCGACGGGTTCGGGAACATCAACACGACTCTCACCATCGGCGCGGGATTAGCCGACAGTTGCGCCGCTTGTCACGGTCGCCCGCGCGGCTCCGCCGGCTCCGGTGGAGACGTCGCCACCCGGCCGGACAGTCGAGATGCGCCGCACCTGTTCGGCCTCGGGCTCCGCGAGATGCTGGCTGATGAAATTACCGCCGACCTGCGAAAGATTCGACAGAAGGCCATCCGCCAGGCGAAGGAAGACGGAGAATCGGTCACCCTGCCGCTGATGAGCAAGGGGATTAGTTTTGGGTCGATCACGGCGAATCCGAAGGGCTCGGTGAATACCGCCAAGGTCCAGGGAGTCAATCCGGATCTTCGCGTTCGCCCATTCTTCGCTCAAGGCCAGACCATCTCCATTCGTGAGTTCACCGTCGGCGCGCTTAACGCCGAGATGGGGCTACAGGCCGTTGACCCAGATCTCGCCGGCGCCAACGCGGGGCACATCGTCACGACCCCGGCTGGTATGGTGCTGGACGGCACAAGCGATCAGATAGAAGCGCCACCGAGCCCTGACCCTGTGCGTGGGAACGAGATCCCCACGAGCCTCGTTGATTTCCTGGAGTTCTATCTTCTGAACTACTTTAGCCCGGCGACCTATGAAGAAACGGCGTTCACGGACCAGGGACGCACCATCTTCACGCAGATCGGTTGCGCGCAGTGCCACGTGCCGGATCTTCAGATCAATCGCGACCGCCGAGTAGCCGACGTGCAGACGGTCTTCGATGCCGTCCGCGGGATATTCAATAGGCTCTTTGCCACGGCGACGACCTTGACAGGTCTCGTGAACGACGGCAGCAGCTTTCCGCCCCTGAAACCGCCCCTCTTCCAGCCCTTCCTGGTCAAGAACATCTTTACCGACTTCAAGCGTCACGATGTGGGTCCGAACTTCTCCGAGCGCAATTATGACGGAAGCTTTCAGACCCAGTTCTTGACCAGGCCGTTGTGGGGGGTGGGAACCACCGCGCCTTATGGCCACGACGGACGGAGCATCAATCTCACGGAAGTGATTCTCCGCCACGGCGGCGAGGCGCAGGCGGCGCGAAATGCCTTCGCCGCACTTGCACTCGAATACCAGAACGTCGTGCTGGACTTCCTCAATTCGCTGGTGCTGTTCCCACCGGACGACACCGCGTCGAATCTGGACCCTGGGAATCCGAGTGCCGCGAACTTTCCACAGGCAGGGCATGGCAGCATCAAATTGGGCGTACTGTTCAATAACCCAAGTGACCCAGAATAATGAGTCACTCCTGAGCGTGAGAACCGCGTGAGACATGGAGGTGAACACGTAGAGCCGCATGCCCGCCGGGCCGGCCGCGAGCGCGGCGACGGGCGAATACCGCCTCCTGATCCTGCGGGGCAATGCCGACCCCGGTGTCGCTCACTGATACCTCCCTCCATCGCCACTGTGACGCAAGCGGTCGAGCGGGGGAAGTAGTGCTGAGTAGTGTAGAGAGTCGTGGTCGGCAGTAGTGATACTAGGAGATACTTGTCGGCCGGCGGCATCCTGGTCTTGCCCGCCCGGGCATCCGGATCAGGCTTGCGTTGATCTGCGCTAAACTCCCGACGTAACGGTATGCTCTCGCATCCGCGTCTGTCTCGAAAGTACTTCAATGTCGCGAGCGATCAGCCAGCGAATGCGTAGACTGGCCGAGCGGTTACGTCCAAGTTCGCGGAAAGAAGAGAGGGTCGGCTCTTCACCGACCCTCGTCTTTTAATCAGGGGGTCCCGGGTTCGAGTCCCGGACGGCTCACCAACCATTCCGACAGCTTCCCGGCGCGATACGGATGTGGATATCCTCTTGGTTCCACATTTTGGTTCCAGATTTGGAACCAGACGCGTGAGCCTGCCGAGGTCGAGGTGGCAGTGGCGACCCAGCACGGTCGTGTCGTGACGGCGGTTACCTCGGGGGAGTGGCGGCCGATCTGGCGAGCCTACCAGGCGCGCAAGGCTGCGCTCGCCGCGTAGGCGGCGGCGCGGCCTTCGCCGTGCAAGCGATGCACGGCTCGCCTCGGACGCCCGCGCTGCTAGCCCGCGCGCTCTTTCGCCAACCTCTCGGCAATCCACATCCGGAGCAACGTCTGGTACGGGAGGCTCTTGCGCTGGGCAGCCTGCTTCGCCGCCAGGATCTGGCCCTCCTCGAGCCGGAGCGTGACCGGCTTCTTGGCGCGTGCGGCCACACGTCGGCGGAGAGCAGGGGAAGCTTTCACGGCTACTCGGGGCAAGTCTTTCGCGTAGGCGGCCGAATCGTGCTTTGCCCAGTAGTGCGCCGCTTCGCGATCACTGCGAAACGCCGGAATCTTGCGTTGCCGCTGAGTTTTCATCTTCGTTCCCTTCGCTTCCGCCGATAGAGGCGCCTCTCCCTATCCGTCATATCGCGTGCCGTGATCACTCGGACTCTGCCGCCCGGGCGCGTCACGTAGACCGCGAAGAGCCAGCGGTCGTTTGCGCTGCGGCCATAGGCCAGGTAACGGTTGTCGGGGCCGCGAAGCACCAGCGCATTTCCGACAAGAGCTTCTTCCACTTCGTCCGGCGTCACCCCATGGCGCCCGATGTGCGCCACGTTCTCGTCGTCCCAGACGAAGCCACGGATCCACGGCATCGTAACAAATAGTCTGTCCTCGATCGATGTACGTTGTCAATACATCAGACGTACCCAAGTATTACGGGAGAACGCCACCGAACCCCGACTTCCACGGACTCGGCCACTGACCTTCAAGGTCAACGACGGCGCGTTGGACTCGAACGTTGTACCGTGAAGGCCCAAGGAGGCCGGTATGAGAGCTTTGGTGGTCGTGCTCGCAATGGCGCTTGCCGGGTGCGCGGCGATGAAGAACACGCGCGAACAGGATCTCGTGTGGGACGCCTATCATGCCTGCCAGGCTGAGCACCGGATTCCCCTCACTGTGCAGATCGAGCGTGTCGAGGCGAACGGTACGTATTGGTGGCGGGCGTACAGCAGCGCCTATGGAACCGACGAGATGAACGGCTGCATCAAGGAGAAGATCGCGGCGGCGATACGGGCAGGCCGCTAGCGCTCGATCATCTGCGAAACGCACGCGTCCAGTCCGTACGCACGCCTTGCTGCGCTCCCACGTCACCATGTGCAAGATGGTTGCGGAGGCTACAGGAGTCTTTTCGGCTAACGGTCAACATCCGCTGGTGAAGGTGTCGCGTCGAGCGTTAGCCGCAAGACCCTGGTTTCGCTTTGGTTCCAACTCACCACGATTCACGCGCATCGAGGGGAGGTCGGCTCACTCACGAGCCTTCGGAATCACGTACGCTTAGGTCGTCGTGCATCGCCGATCTCGCTTTTAATCAGGGCCGCTCCGGGTTCGAGTCCCGGACGGCTCACCACGTTTCAGCGAGTAGCGGCGAGACTTTCCAGAGCGGGAGCGGTCGAGGTGTCCTGAGGTGCGAGATCGCGTCAGGTCGTCGGCATCGATACAACCTCTTTCGCCGGCGATTCACGCAGAGCGAGAGGAACATCTTCGGTGGTCGGAGCCACCTCGGCATGGCGGGCGGCGGATTCTAGGGCTTGGTCAGGCGTGCGGAAGAGGACGCCGAGGCAGAAGACCGTGAGCGCACCGATCATGGCCCACCAGGTGAACGAAACGTCGGGAATCCAGCCAGGTTGCTGAAACGCCCCGTCGATGCCGAACCAGGGCGCCACCGCGTTCAGGATGACGATGTTCAGCTGGCCGACGACCACTGTGACGACAAGCCCGGCGGAAATCGCGATCATGTTCCCAGCGTCGGATCCGCGCCGTTGGGTGAACATACCGATGAGGAACACACCGAGCATGGGGCCCAGAATGAATCCGGCGATTCCGAGTACGACTGGGATGATTCGAAGCTCTGGATTCGTCACCTTGGCATAGGCGAATCCGCCGGCGATGACGATCATGAGCACGGCGAAGAAGACCGTGAACCAGCGCGCGGCCTGGACGTAGTGAGCCTCGCTCTTGCCGCGAACCCATCGGATGTACCAGTCATTCGTAGCGCCGGTCGCCAGGGCGTTGAGCGCGGCGGAGAAGGAGCCCATGGCGGTGGCGAAGATGCCAGCCAGCACAAGGCCGCGAACGCCCACGGGCATGACGTTGAGGATATATGAGCCAAAGACGTCCGCCGTGGCCTGCGGCTGATAGGTAGGGTCCTTCTGGTAGTAGGCGAAGAGCAGGATTCCGATGAACACGAAGGCCGAGGCGATCGGCAAGTCCATGAAGGCCGCCGTAATCAGGCTTCGGCGCGCTTTGTGGTGGGTCTCGGCGGTGAGCATCCGCTGAACCATGTCCTGATCGGTGCCGAAGGCGGCCATGTTGCCCAGCGTCGCCCCGATGAGCGCAGAAAATAGGGTGTAGTCGCTCGCCAGGATCAACTTGACGTAGTCCCACAGGCCCATGGCCGCAAGATGGTGGCGCTCCTGCCACTGCGTGACGACACTCGATTCGAACCCGTGGAGGAAATAGCCTGCGTGTGTCGTCAATTGCGGGACGGCTCGGATGACCTCACCCAGTCCGCCGATGTGAATGAGCAGGGTGGCAATGGCAATCAAGGCTCCGCCGAACATCAGGCAGGCCTGAATCACGTCCGTCCAGATGACGGCCTTGATGCCGCCGACCGCCGTATAGAGGCAGGTCACGATGGTCAGAGCGATGATCGCGATGAGGTAGGGACCGACCGTGGTGACCGCCTGTTGGCTGAATTGCACCTGCCCGCCCGCGACGAACATGCGGTACGCCAGCACCATTACGAGCGACGGTATGAAGAGCCGCGTTCCCGACGCCAGAGTGCGCATGAACAGAAAGAGAGCCGAGACGTAGCCCTTGGTCCACGGACCGAAGCGAACACCGAGGTAGTCGTAGACCGTGTAGACCTTGTAGGTGAAGTAGGGCTTGAGGAAGACGTGACCGACGATGACTCGCCCGATGATGAGGCCCAGGACGAGTTGCACGTAGGCAAAGCTCTTGTTGGTGTAGCCCTCGCCGGGCGCGCCGAGGAAGGTGGCCGCGCTGGTTTCGGCCGCGATGATGGAGGCCATCACGGCCCACCACGGGACGCGCCGCCCTCCGAGCGCAAAGTCGCTCAGGCTCTTCTCGCGCCGCCCCATGTACAGCCCGATGGCCGTAATGCCGACGAAATACACCAGGATGATGACTCCATCGACCAGAAGCTGGCCTTCTGTTCCTATATCGACCTTCCCTCCGTTCCGGCCGAGTTCGGCCTAGGTGCGGCCCACCGTTCGCCACCCGATCGTATGCATCGCCTCTAGCCTACCCCGCGCGGTCCTTATTGGAAGAGTTCCGCAGCCCGTCGTTCACTCTTTCGGTACCAGGACGATCTCGATCCGCCGGTTCTTGGCCCGGCCTTCCGGCGTCACGTTTTCCGCCACCGGCTTGAACTCGCCGAAGGCGGCGGCGGAGAGGTGGGCCGCCTCGATGCCCTGCTTCTCCAGATAGCGGGCGACGTTGATCGCGCGCCCGGCCGAAAGCTCCCAGTTGCTCGGATAGCGCTGCGTGAGCGTCCCCACGATGGGCTTGTTGTCGGTGTGCCCCTCGATGCGGATCGATTTATCGTTCACCGTCTTGAGGATCTCGATGACCTTGCCGAGGACGACGAGCCCCTCGGGCTTCACTTCCGCTCTGCCCGAATCGAAGAGGATCGCTTCGACCATGTTGACGGTGAGCTTGCCCTTCAGCTCCGAGATGGTCACCTGTCCCTTGTCGATCTCGCCCTTCATTTTCGCGACGAGCTGGTCGTAGGTCGAGCTGACCTCGCGCACCTTCTCCTCGCGCGCCTTCTGCGCATCCGCCAGCTCCTGCGTGAGCCGGGCATTGTCACCCTCGAGCGAGGTGATCCGCTGGCGCTGGTCAGCGATGCTCTTGCCGAGCTCGCCCGATTTCATCGTCAGCGTGCGCTCCAGCTCGGCGCGGTCGGCCGTCAGCTGCTCGTTGCGCTGACCCGCATCGGCGAGCTCGCGCTTGAGCCGCGAGCTGTCTGCCTCGGCGGCCTGAACCGTCTTCGTGTACTCGCTCTTCGACACGCATCCAACGGCGCCGAGTGGGACAAGGGTGAGAGCAGCGATCGTCACGAACGTCTTGCGCATCTGTGATCTCCTCGTTGCAGAGCCTGGCGGGGTGCCAGCGATCCATTATTGCAAACGAAGCCCCGGTCGACGAAGGTTCACGTCGTAGGAAGCGATTCTTAAGGTCGAGAATGAAGGTCGAGAATGCCGATTGGGCATGTCTCACCTTCGAAAGCGTCATCTGGCCGTCAGTCGACCGCCCTACTCGAAAACCTGATCGCATCCGGCCCGGTCGCTCGGTTCTCTACGATTTCCTGATATTGAGCGCCGCGATCCGACGCGGTCGCGGCCTGGCACCCACCGTGCACCTATAGCAGAGGCGAGAGACGGACCCTTGCCGATAGAGCTGGACTGACGAAGGAAAGGAGGTCTCGCTAACCCGGCAGGGCCAGGGGTCGTCCGACTCGCGCAAGCCAGAACGTCAACCGAAGGAGGATGATCAGAATGGTTCAGGCGAAAAGGACACTTGTAGTCTTGCTCATGGCGGTCGTCAGCATGCTGTGGGCCGCGCCGACCGTCCGCGCTCAGAACGTGGCGTCTCAGAAGGCGTACTTCGGCTCCGGCACGACCGAGATACTTAACCCGAGCGGCGGCGTCGTGCTCTCCGGGTACATGAAGACGTCGAGCGTCGGCGACTTGCTGATCGGGTTCTCGATGGAGTGCGCACTGTGGACCTCGACGAGCACCACGGCCACGAAGGGTGGCGGCAAGACGACCTCCACGGCCAGAGCCGCCGTGAATGTCACCGCCTACGTCGATGGTGTGCCCGCGGAACCCGGGCAGGTCGTATATTGCGACCGCCTGCAGTCCGTGAGTCTCCAGTTTTCTTCCGCCACGGTGGAGGTCACGGACGCAATCACGCTGGATCTATTTCTCAAAACCAAGAACGCGAATCATTTCAACTTCTACCGGAACAATGTTGGCAGTGGGGTGCACTACGTCGAGATCAAGGTGGACAGCATTGTGAGTGCAGACCCGAACGCGCCGGTGGACCCCGGAACACGAGCGGTGGCCGGCAAGCGCTCGTTGGTGATCGAAGAGTACAACAACCCGTAGAGCCCGGTTTCAACACCCTGAGCGCCGAGGCCCTCGGCGCTCAGGACTCCTTCAACGAACACGCTCGAGCGTCCGCAGGGTTGTGGCGGAGATCCTGATAGCCTAGTAACCTGTTCCGGTCCTCGACGGCTCACCACGTTCACCTCACCGAGGAGGACCGGCCATGACCCTCTCGCGACGCGACTTTCTGGTCTCCACCACCACGGCCGCGGCCGGCACGACGGTCGGCGCATCCAGTGCCGCGCCGGCGCGCCCGACGCTGGTCGCCCAGGCCGGCGCGGTCGCACCCCGTGGGTTCACGCCGGGCGATCCCGCGCTGAAGTACGAGCTGGTCGTCGCGGGCGGTGACGTGCTCGATCCCAGCCAAAGGCTACGGGGCAAGCGTGACATCGGCATCAAGTACGGCCAGATCGCCGCGATCGCGCCGAGCATCCCCGCAGACCGGTCCGGGCAACGGATCGACGCCACCGGGAAGCTCGTGACGCCGGGGCTCATCGACCTGCATACGCACTTGTGCCCGCATCTCGGCATCGGGTTGCCGGCCGACGAGCTGGTGCCGATCACGTGCACGACGACGGCGGTCTCGGCGGGCGACGCGGGCTGGCAGACGTGGGGGGCGTTCCGTCATCTGGCGTTGCCCCATTCGCGCACGCGGCTGTTCGCGTTCGTACACATTGCGTCGATCGGGCTGGCGGGCGGCCTCGCGCCGGGCGAGATGCTGAACATCGACTACGCCAACGTCGACGGCGCCGCGAAAGTGGTCGCGGAGAACCCCGACACCGTGCTTGGCGTGAAGGTGCGGATCACCGATTCGATCGTGGGCCAGAATGGGCTCGAGCCGTTGCGGCGCGCCATCAAGGCGGCGGAGCTCGCCGGCAAGGGTGTTCGGGTGATGTGCCACATCGGGGCGGCGCCCGGCAATCTCTCCGATCTGCTGGACCTGCTGCGCCCGGGCGACATCCTCACGCACGCGTACAGCGGCGCGGGCAACAACACGGTCCAGAACGGCAAGCTCCTGCCGGCGGCGCTGGCGGCGAAGCAGCGTGGCGTCATCATCGACGTCGGGCACGGCGGCGGCAGCTTCGACTTCACGGTGTGCGAACCGGCGATGCAACAGGGCATGGCGCCCGACACGATCTCGAGCGACATCCACTCGGTGAGTATCAATACGCCGGGCTATCCGACGCTGCCGTGGGTGATGTCGAAATTTCTGGCGCTCGGCATGTCGCTCGAGGATGTCGTCGCGAAGGCCACCGTCGCCCCGGCGCGGGTGATCGGGCGCGTTCCGGGGCTCGGCACGCTGCAGGTGGGCGCGCCCGCCGACCTCGCGATCATGGAGCTCGTCGACGGCGCGGTGGAGCTGGTGGACACGCGCAACAACAAGCGCCATGGCGCCAAGAAGCTCGTGCCGGTGCTCACGATCCGGGGCGGCCGCCCGTTCGGCCGTCCGCCGCTCCCCACTCCGTTCGTGTTTTGACCGTCCGAGCGCTAGCGTCCCGGCGGCCGGGGAGGACGCGAGAACGGCGAGCGATAGGCGAGGAGCTCCTGCACTTTCCGTCCGAGCGCTTCCAGAGTGAACGGCTTGGTGATCAGCGGGTCGCCGAGCTGGAGGCCGTGGTTGGCGACGACCGAGTTCGAGAAGCCGGACATGTAGAGCAGCTTGGCATCCGGCCGGAGCTCGCGCAGGAGCGCGGCGACCTTGGGCCCGTTCTGGCCCGGCATGACGACGTCGATCAGCAGCAGCCCGATCGGGCCCGAGTGAGCCCGCGCGACTCGCAGCGCCTCCTCGCCGTTCGCGGCCTTGAGCACGTTGTAGCCCTGGGCGCTCAGGCCGTCCTGGAGCGTAAGCAGGACATTGGGCTCGTCGTCCACGATCAGGACCGTCGTCTCGCCTGGGCTCATCCGTCACTCCTTGAGTCCCAGCCTATCCCGCAATCGCCGTGCGCACGAAAGAGTTCCTGTTATCCTCAGGGCAGTTTCCAACCCTCTGGGGCGTCGGCCCGCGCATCGAGGAGGCCGGCGCCGACCGCGTAAAGGGCTATCCGTACTCGGCGCCGTACGAAGATGTGAAGCTCAAGAAGCAGTAACGCCGCCGCACCTGCGCTGCTATCATGCGGCGATGATCGCCTTGCGTCGCGCCCTGCTCGTCGTGCTCGCGGCCGTGCTGGTCACCGTCGTCGCGCCGGCGCCGGCCCAGCAGATCCCGGCGGGCTTTCGCGTCACCTACAACGTCGACAAGACCGGCCCGACGCACGTCGAGCTGTCGGGTCAGGTCTACAACGACAACAACGTCGACGTGACCGACGTCTACGTGAGCGCCGAGGCCGTCGACAGCTCGGGGAAGGTTGTCGCCCAGGGCATCCCGTACGTGGGCTCGGTGCGCTCGCGGAGCAGCGCTCCGTTCAAGGCGCGCGTGCCGGTGGTGCCGAACGCCACCGCCTTCCGCGTCGGCATCAACGGCTTTCGCTTCGCGCTCGGGCGCGAGTCGCCCTGATCGGCCGCGTCGGTCTCAGGCGACGCCGCGGTCTCAGGAGGCGCTGCTAGAGGAAGCGGCGGTTCGCTCGCTCGTCGGGCACGTCGAGGCCGAGGGCCTCGAGCTTCCGGTCCACGTAGCCCTTGTAGGCCTGCCGGATCTCGGCGTTGCCGACCGACTTGAGCCCCCAGTGGATGAAGCGGGGCGCGTTCGTCGAGTCCGAGCGGCCGAACATATCGAGCGCCGCCGGGTACCACTTGGCGAGCAGGCACTGCACCAGGGCCTGGCCCTTGCGCTCGCTCACGATTTCGCGCAGGAAGTGGTAGCCCATCTCGGAGTGGCCCAGCTCGTCCCGCTCGACCGTGGCCGACATCTTCGCCAGCGGCACGTAGCTCGACTCGCGCCAGTCGCGCGCGTGGAAGGCGCCGTTCAGGTCCACCAGGAAATGAAACAACGCGTCGTCGGCCCAGCTCTCGCGCGGCAGGTGGAAGGTGTAGTGCGCGTAGGGAACGTCGCGTAGCGCGAAGTCGTGCTGCAGACCGACGGCGATGCGGTGAAACATGATCGCGTGCTTCAGCTCCTCCGCGATGTACTCGGCCTTCAGGAGCTTGGCCTCCGCCGTGGGGAAGAGCGCCTCGGCGAGATCGAGGCAGGTGCCCATGAAGCCGAGGAAGCTCTTGTTGCCCGCGCGCTCGCCTTCGTGGCGCAGCATCTTGGTGAGGAGCGAGCGGTATTCCTCGGGGAGCGGCTCGTCCTCGTCGAAGCGATAGCCGGGCCGGCTCGCCGTGCAGGTCAGCTGCGGGAGCGGATCGCCCTGCGCGTACGCCTTACGCCAGAACGGCCACAGGTCGGTGCGGCCCCGGCGCTCCGCCTCCTCGATCACGCCCATCTCGCTCCGCCCGTCAGCCGACTCCGCCATCGTCGCCTCCGCTCACTCCGCGAGTCGCTCGCGCGCCGCGCGCCAGCGCGTGGGGTCGAGCTCACGCGTTTGCCCGGTCTGGTGCCCGCACGAGCAGCCCAGGAGCCCAGCCGCGTAGAGGTCGAACTGCTCGTCGACCAGCGCCGCGGCCATGCCCGGCAGCAGGCGGTCGCCGACGTTGCCCACCATGTGGCCGCAGCCGGCGCAGAGAAGCCGGTAATAGGTGCCGTACGCGGCGGGCTGATCGAGCGTGATCCCGACCGCGGCGTACGCCCGGCGAATCTCCTCGACGATCGGGCTCGAGACGGGCGCGCTCATGACCGGCCGGATTGTACTACGCGGGCGAGGGCGGGGTGGTGGAGGGGGTATAATCCGCCTATCCGTCGAACGGGTCGGTTCGCCACCCAGAAAGGAGAGGGTGATGACCGCTCAGACCGGCGCGACCACCGAGCCTGCCTCGCATACCAAGAGTGTTCACCACGAAGAAGCTTCGCGCGACGTCACGAAGCTCTACCAGGAGGGTCTGATCGCCGGCCTCGTCGGCGCCGCCACCGTCGCCCTCTGGTTCCTGCTCGTGGATACCGTCCAGGGGCGGCCGCTCTACACGCCGACCGTGCTGGGTTCCGTGCTCTTCAGCCGCGGCGCCGGGGCGCCGTGGGCCAACGCCCTGCCGAATCTCGAGATGGTGCTGATGTTCACCTGGGTGCACGGACTCGCCTTCATCGTGATCGGCGGGATCGCCGCGCACCTGCTGGCGCTCGCCGAGCGGCAGCCGAGCCTCGGCTTCGGGATCCTCATGCTGTTCGTGTTCTTCGAGTTCGGGTTCACCGCGGCCGCGATGCTCTTCGCAGCACCCGTGCTGCAGGCGCTGGCGTGGCCGGCGATCGTCGTGGCCAACGTGCTGGCGGCGGCGGCGATGAGCGGCTACTTCTGGCTGCGACATCCGAATCTGAGGGTGCAGCCCTAGGTCAGGTATACTGGCGGTCGCTGACCCCGTCGTCTAGCCTGGCCCAGGACGCGACCCTTTCAAGGTCGAGATCGCGGGTTCGAATCCCGCCGGGGTCACCACCGAAACTGGACTGGCCGTCCCGGCCAGAAGCCGCCCCAACGACCCCCGTCCCGAGAACTCGTAGAGGCGAGTCTCCGGGCGGGGCGTGAAGACGATCCGGCCAACGATCAGGTTCCGGAGGATCTCGCGCGCCTCGGGGACCTCGCGCCGCAACATGGTTCGCCAGTCAGCCAGGCGGTGACGGATCTCGCGCTCCAGGCGTGAAAGCTCGCGCTGGCCGATCCGAGCGCTCGCGTCCAGCTCGATCAGGGCGCGCTCACAGCGTTCGCGGGAGGCCTGGCGCTCCTTCAGGGCCGCGAGGAGGGGCCGGCAGGTCGCCGCCGCTGGCGGCCTTGACCATGCGGCGCGCGGAGACCCTCGCCAAGGAGGGTAGCGATCTTCAGGACCCTCACCGTGCCTAGCATGCTAGTATTCTAGCCGATGCGGCCCGAGCGCCGGTGACTGAGTCGATGAGCGACGGTACCACTCGGTGGGTCACCGTACTCATGCGACTTCCGGTGTTCTACAACCCCGACGCCCGGGGGGGATCGAGCGTCTATCGAGGATGAGAAGTTCCTCGAGACGGCCGATGAGCTCGCGCGAAGGTTCGGCGGCGGCACGCTCTTCGTCTTCCGTCACGACCCTCCGCGGGGTTTCTGGTGGGATCAGGGCATGATAGACAGAGATGTGCTTGCGCTGATCGAGGTGGACGT